>NZ_CP017580.1:1897974-2530632 GCF_001806325.1 Curtobacterium sp. BH-2-1-1 | reverse complement strand
CTTCATCTCGGCGATCTTCGTCCGGAGCTCCTCGACGGTGCCGCCGTGGGTCACGTAGGCGTCGGCGTACCCGGTGATCGCCGCCTTGCCGGCCTCGCTCTCGCCGCCGGCGTAGATGCGCGGGGTGACCCGGGGCTTCGGCTCGAGGTGGCTGTTCTCGATGTCGTAGTACTCGCCGTGGAAGGAGTACGGCGTCTCCCGCCAGAGCCCCTTCATGATCTCGACGAACTCCGCCGTGCGCTTGTACCGGTCGTCGTGCTCCGAGAAGATGCCGCCGTACTGCTTGGCCTCTTCCGCCCACCACGCGCTCACCACGTTGAACGTGAACCGGCCGCACGAGATGTCGTCGATCGTCGCGGCCTGCTTCGCCGTCACCGCGGGCAGGTGGTACCCGGGACGCATCGCCGCCATGATCTCGAGGCGCTCGGTCGTCGCCGCGATGGCCGCGGCGAGCGACCAGGCCTCCAGCGAGGGCGCGGCCGTGCCCTTGATGTCGTTGAGGTTGAGCTCCGGCACGAGCGTCAGGTCGAAGCCGATCCGCTCGGCGCGCTGCGCCAACCGCTTCACGTAGTCGAAGGTGACCGGCATGTTCTCGTTGTCGACGTTGCGCAGCCAGCCGCCGAAGAGCGGGGTCCAGTATCCGAATCGCACGGGGTGAGTTCCTTGGGGAGGTGGGGAGGGTCGGACTGGAGGCGCGGGGCGGGCCCGCACCGCGCCTCCAGTCCGGTGGATCTTGCGTTCTCAGGCCGTGAGCTGCGCCGCGTACTGCGTCTCCAGCAGGCCACCGAGGTACCGCGCGATGGAGCGCGGGCCGGAGGCCGGCGCGGTCTCCTCGACGGCGGGGTTGTAGTTCGTGTTCGTGTTGATGTCGTAGACGACCGTGCGACCGTCCGTCGTCTCCATGAACTCGACGCCCGCGATCTGGATCCGCTGCTCCGCGAGGAACCCGCGGAGCTGCTGGACGAGCGGGTGTTCGGCGGTGACCTCCGTGCGGACGCTGAACGCCGGGGGTGCCCCGGCGGCCTCGGTGCCGGGGACGTCGCAGACCGCACCGGCGATGACCTGCGGGACCTCGCAGGCGTCGGCCGGGCACAGCTCGAAGCTGCCGGCGCTCGTGTCGACGCGGACGGCGTAGACGAACTCGCCGCCGACGAACTCGACGCGTGTGATGAACGGCTCGCGGGCCGTGAGGTACTCCTGCAGCAGGGTGATGCCGTCGACGGGCTCCTCGAACTCCGGGCTGTCGACGTAGGCGTCGAACTCGGCGAGCGAGTCGAACCGGCGGACGCCGAGGCCCTTGCCGCCCTGGTTGTGCTTCGTGATGAACGGCACGTCCTGGCCGCCGGTGAAGTCGTGGGCCGCCTGCTTGAGCGTCGTGCGCCCGAAGACGGCCGTGGTGCGGGGCACGTCGAACCCGGCGTTCCGGAGCAGTCCGTGCTGGGCGACCTTCGAGACCTCGAGCTCGAGGACGTGGCTGCCGCCGACGACCGGTCGACCGGCCCGCTCGAGCCAGCCGAGGACCGCGCGGGTGTACTCCTTCGAGTGCTCGTGCCCGCGCGTGTGGGAGCTCGCCGACATCCGCGACCAGTACACGCCCGGTTCGGGGTCGGCTGCGAGGTCGATCTGTCCCTCGGTGAGGAGGATCTCCTCGACGGGGACCCCCTCGGCCTCGAAGGCAGCGGCGAGCGGCGGGAACCACTCGGGGTTCTCGTGGATGACGTACACGCGGGGAGTGCTCACCTCGCCACCCTAGGCACGGCCTGCCGGGAGTCGCCAGGTGTGTGACGCGGGTTTACTCCGTCAGCGGGCGAAGGTCTGCTGGCCGACGACGCCGAGGAGCTCGAGCTTCTCCGCGTCCTCGCTGCCCGTCGGTGCCGTGAAGAGCAGCAGCGCCTGCGTCTGGCTCGTCGTGTGGAGCACCTGGCAGTCCACGGTGATGCGGCCGAGCTCCGGGTGGACGAACGTCTTGTGGTCCTCCCACCGGCTCGCCACCTCGTGCAGGGACCACAGCGCTCGGAAGCCCGCGCTGTTCGCCTCGAGGTCGGCGATGAGCTCCGCCGCCCGGGTGTCCGTCGGCCCCGCGGCGCCGACCGCTGCACGGAGTGCGGCGACCTGTGCCCGGGCGAGCCGCTCGTGCTCCTCCGGCGCGTACTTCGCCCGTTCGTAGCCCGTCATGAACCAGCGCCACGGCTGGTACCGCTCGTTGCCCGGCAACCCCGTCGTCGTGCCGAGGAGCGCGGCCCCGAGCCGGTTCTCGACGAGGGTCTCCCCCAGGTCGTTCACCACGATCGCCGGGGTGTCCTCGAGGCGGTCGAGCACCCGGAGGATCGCGGGGTCGACGTGGTCGGAACGGTGGACCCGTGCGGGCGCGTTGTGCCCGGCGAGGCGGAACAGGTGGTCGCGCTCGTCGAGGCTGCAGCGGAGCGCCCGGGCGATCGCCGCCACCATCTGCTCGGACGGCTGCGGTCCACGCTGCTGCTCGAGGCGCGTGTAGTAGTCGGCGGACATCCCCGCCAGCGCGGCGACCTCCTCGCGCCGGAGGCCCGGCGTGCGGCGGCGCTGCCCGGAGCCGAGCCCGACGTCCTCGGGGCGCAGCAGTTCGCGGCGGCGGCGGAGGAAGTCGGCGAGCCCGGGGCGGTCCATGCCTTCATCGTGCACCGGGTCCGGCGACCGTGCCAGGGATCGGCGGTCCCCCGATGACGGCGCTCTGGTTCGGGCGGTCGGGCGGGTGGATCGTGGTCGTCATGGACATCACGAACTCCACCGTCTTCATCCCCGGCGCGACCTCGGGCATCGGCCTCGGGCTGGCCCAGCGCCTGCAGGCAGCGGGCAGCACCGTCGTCATCGGCGGCCGACGTCGCGCGCTGCTCGACTCGCTGCACGACGAGTACGGCTTCGGCACCGTCGAGCTCGACGTCACCGACCCGGCGTCGATCACCGCCGCGGCCGCCTCCGTCATCGATGCCTACCCGTCGCTCGACACTCTCGTCACGATGTCGGGCATCATGCGCGCCGAGGACCTGCGCTCGTCGGAACACCTGGCCGACGCCGTCGCCACCGTCGAGACGAACCTGCTCGGCACCATCCGCCTCATCGACGCGTTCCTGCCGCACCTGCTCGGCCGTCCGGCGTCGACGATCGTCACCGTGTCGTCGGGGCTGGCGTACACACCGCTCGCCGCGACCCCGACCTACAGCGCCACGAAGGCCGCGGTGCACTCGTACACGCAGTCGCTCCGCCAGCAGCTGACCGGGTCGCCCGTCTCGGTGCTCGAGCTCGTGCCGCCGGCGGTCGCCACGGACCTGATGGGCGAGGGCGTCGACTTCGGCGGGATGCCGCTGTCCTCGTTCCTCGACGAGGTGGTGTCGCTGCTGCAGGCCGGCGCCGCGCCGGAGATCCTGGTGCAGAACGTGCTGCCGCTGCGGTGGTCGGAGCGGGACGGGACGCAGCAGCAGCTCATCGAGGCGCTGGCGTCGCGGGGGCACTGACGACCGGCTCGCCGTCCGCCTCGCTCAGTCGGTGGCGCCGTCCGCCTCGCCGCGGGCTCCGCGCCGTCGGATCACGCCGTCGAGGAGCCGGTTGACGAGTCGCCAGGCCGGCCACGCGAGGGCCCCGACCAGCGCCGTGTCGACCGGGCGGCCGAGCGCGCGGATCACGACGTACGCGCCCGTCATCACCAGGCCGGTCGACAGGGCGGCGTTGAGGCGGCGGGGCGTCCAGCCCTGGCCGTGGCTGTGGTCGTGGTGGTGGAGGTCACCGTCGCCGTCCCCGTCATCGTCATCGTCGGGAAGGCGGTCGAACGTGATCCCCCACGCGACGAACAGCCCGCCCAGCACGACGGCCACCCACGCGGCGTCGTCGGACGGATCCCGGAGGAGCGCGAGCACGGCGAAGACCACGATGGCGCACCCTGCGACCACTGCCGTGAGCAGGAGGACGATTGCGGAACGGGAACGCGGTGCGGACACCCGTCGAAGCCTAGGGCCATCCGGTCGATCTGCGCGTGCCCCGTTCGGGACCCCGGTTCAGAGTGCCGCGAGCAGGTCCTGGAGCTCCGCCTTGGCGTCGGGCATGCGTTCCGGTCCGGTGAGCCGTTCCCGCTGCACGGCGATCCGGACCGTGCCCGCCCGGGGGCCGTCCTCGGTGGTGAGCAGCACCGACTCGCGATCGGGGAACGTCCACCGCGCCGACGGCCGCTTCCCGCCCCGGCGTTCCGAGGTCGGGGCGAACCCGAACGCCGTCGTGCAGACCGGCACGACCCCGTCGAGCACCGTCTCGCGCTCCCCGGGCACCTGGCGCGACGCCGACACCGCGAACGAGCCGTCCGATCGTTGCCCGGGGATCCGGAGGCCCCTCGCCTGCTCGTACCCGATCGTGACGCCCTGCGCCCACCACGGCTCGACGCCCTGTTCGACGATCCAGGCGGCGATGGCGGCGTGCCCGATCGTCCGTCCGTCGATCTCGTCGATGCGGGCGTACCAGTCGTCCGGCGTGCGACCGGTCGCCGCGAGCACGTTGTCGGCGGCCATCCCCTGCGCGTGCGATCGCACCGTCCCGTCGGTCATGCCGCCATCGTAGGGGCGGTGCGATCGCTTCACGCTCGTGATCTCGTCAGCTCGCGGATCCGGACCGCAGTCGCCGCGCAGCATCGACGCCGTCAGGCGAGATGAGGAGCGGGAGTTCCTCGCGCGGAACGGTGCCGAACGCGACGTCGCACGTGACGATGGCGCTGACTTCGGCGGCGATCGCGGTCGCGACCTGAACTGCTCCCCGGGTGGTGAGCCCCCACGTCGACATCAGCGTCCTGGCCGATGTCGAACGCCGCGTCGAACACGTCGAGCTCGAGGAGCGTGGTGGAGAGGATCGTGGTGTCCATCAGGTCGAGGCGGTCGAGGAACTCGACGGCCTCGACGTGATCCGGCTCGGAGGGGTTCAGGGCGCGCAGCACGAAACCGCTGTCGAGGAGTACCTGGTCCGGACGCGCGGTGCAGGTGGAGTAGGTGAGCACTCCGCGGTCACCGAACGCCGTCGGGCTGAGCGGCTCGAACACCGCTCAGACGGCGGTGCGTCGGAAGTGTTCGACCGGTGCGGGCCTGACGTCACCCTGGAACGAGTTCAGCGCGCGATGCAGCCGAGCTCGACGTTCTTCCCGCGTCCCTTCGCGCGGCGGCGTTCGTGTGAGGATCGACGCCATCTCCGCCGCGGTGAACACGCGGACTCCGTGACGCACCTCTGCCGGAGCGGTGTCGGAGGCTGACGGTCGGTACTGAACGGTCATGGTGTCTCCTTCGGTTCGTGGGGACGACCATAGGCGGGCACGGATCCGGTCTGCAAACATGTTGGATTTCCATGATTGCAGGGCAGGTGCTCGCGCTCGACACCGCTTCCCACGAGGATGGACGGTGATGAACGACCGCCTCGCCACCGTCCAGCGCATCGTCGCCGAAGCCGGCATCGACGCGACCCCCCGGGAACTCCCCGACTCGACCCACAGCGCCGCGCAGGCCGCCGCCGCGCTCGGCACCGAACCGGGAGCGATCGCGAGCAGCCTGCTGTTCCTGGCCGACGGGGAACCCCTGCTCGCGATGACGTCCGGCCGGCACCGGGTCGACACCGACCTGCTCGCCGCCCAGATCGACGCGACCGAGCTCACCATGGCCACCGCGAAGCAGGTCCGCGAGATCACCGGGCAGCCGATCGGCGGCGTCTCCCCCGTCGGGCACCCGGCCCCGATCCGCACGGTGGTGGACGAGGCGCTCCGCGAGTACGACACGGTCTGGTCGGCGGCCGGGACCGCGAACAGCGTGCTCCCCCTGACCTTCGAGCAGTTGCTGTCGCTGACCGGTGGGACGGTCGTCCGGGTCAACGACCACTGATGGCGGCGCGGACGCGGGTCGAGCTGGGGCGACGCGAGGACCTCGGCGCCGACTGCGCGAACTGCTTCGGCCTGTGCTGCGTGGCCCTGGCGTTCGCGAAGTCCGCGGACTTCCCGTTCGACAAGGACGCCGGCGACCCGTGCACGAACCTCGACGACGCGGACGGCTGCCGGATCCACCCGCACCTGCGTGAGCGGGGCTTCTCCGGCTGCACGGTGTTCGACTGCTCGGGGGCCGGGCAGAAGGTCTCCCGGCACACCTTCGCGGGCCGCTCGTGGCGCGACGACCCCGAGACGCGGCGCTCCATGTTCGCCACGTTCCCGATCGTCCGACGACTCCACGACCTCCTGCGGTACCTCGACGAGGCGATCACCCTCGTGCGAGCGACACACGACCAGACCCCGTGGGTCGCGGCTTTCGAGCACGTTCGTCTGCTGAGCGACGGGACGCCGGAGGACCTCACCACCCTCGACGTCGACGCGGAGTACGACCGTGTCCGTCCGCTGTTGCTCGACGCGAGTGCGATCGCGCGTCGGCAGGGTCCGGTCGGTGCCCACGGCCAGCGGGTCGGTCCGGGGACGGACCTCGTCGGCGCGGACCTGCGCGGGGCCGACCTGCGCGGGGCGACGCTGCGCGGGTCGCTCGCCATCGCGGCGGACCTGCGGGGCGCCCGGTTGGACCGCTGCGACCTGCTCGGCGTGGACCTCCGCGATGCGGACCTGCGCGGCACCGATCTCCGTGGCGCGGTGTTCCTCACACAGATGCAGGTCAACGCGGCGCGGGGCGACGCGGCCACGGTCCTGCCGGAGGGGTTCCAGCGCCCCGGGCACTGGAGCACGACGGCGGACGCGGCCGCCGGGGTCACTCCGCCGCGGCGAGGACCGTCCGGCCGAGGCGCACGAAGTCGTCGGCGCTGAGCATCTCGCCCCGAGCCGTCGGGTCGACCCCACCGGCGGTGAGGAGTTCCGACGCCCGGGCACTGCTGCCGAGGACACCGGAGAGGCTCTGGCGGAGCATCTTCCGCCGCTGCTGGAACGCCCCGTCGACGAGCGCGAAGACCTGCGCCCGCAGTGCTTCGTCCCCGGGCGGGTCGTGCCGGTCGAACCCGACGAGGACACTGTCGACGTTCGGCACCGGCCAGAACACCTGCCGGCTGACCTGTCCGGCGATCGACCACGACCCGTACCAGGCCGCCTTCACGCTCGGCGCCCCGTAGACCTTGCTGCCGGGGCCCGCGGCGATGCGGTAGCCGACCTCGGCCTGCACCATGACGAGCGCCCGTTCGATCGACGGGAAGGTCGCGAGCAGGTGCAGCAGCACCGGGACGGAGACGTTGTAGGGCAGGTTCGCGACGACGTGCGTGGGCGCCTCGGGCAGGTCCGTCGCGGCGACGGTGAGGGCGTCCTGGTGGATGACCTCGAGCCGGGCCGCCGGTTGCATCGTGGCGACCGTGGTCGGCAGCTGTGCGGCGAGCCGGCCGTCGATCTCCACCGCGGTGACGGACGCGCCCGTCTCGGTCAACCCGAGCGTCAGCGAGCCGAGACCGGGACCGATCTCGAGCACCTTCGAGTCGGCGGTGACCCGACCCGACGCCACGATGCGACGGACCGTGTTCGCGTCGTGCACGAAGTTCTGGCCGAGCTTCTTCGTCGGCGTGACGTCGAGCTGGGCCGCGAGGTCCCGGATCTCCGCCGGGCCGAGGAGCGATGCCACTACTGCTCCACCGTCACGGGCTCGGCGTCCCACGCGCCGTAGACGAGCTCGGTGGTCGAGGCGATCTGTGCCGCGAGCATCGAGGCGTCGGTCCCGAGGGTCTCGGCCATCGACCGGAGGGTGAGCGGGATGAGGTACGGCGCGTTCGGGCGACCGCGGAACGGCGTCGGCGTGAGGTACGGGGCGTCGGTCTCGACCATGATCAGGTGACGGGGTGCGACCTCGAGCGCGGCACGCAGGGGGGCCGCGTTCTTGAACGTCACGGTGCCGGCGAACGACATGTACCAGCCGCGCTCCGCGCAGAGCCGGGCGAGGTCGGGACCGCCGGAGAAGCAGTGGAACACGGTCTTCTCGGGAGCGCCGACACGGTCGAGGACCTCGACCACGGCGTCGTGCGCGTCGCGGTCGTGGATCGTCAGCGCGAGGTCGTGCGCCTTGGCGATGCGGATGTGCTCCTCGAACGAGCGGACCTGGGCGTCGCGGCCGTCCTCGCCGGTGCGGAAGAAGTCGAGACCGGTCTCACCGATCGCCCGGACCCGGGGCAGTGCCGCGAGCCGTTCGATGCCGGCGAGGTGCTCGTCGAGCAGACCCTGTTCCTGCAGCGACGGCGCCTCGTTCGGGTGCAGCGCCACCGCGGCGAGGACCCGGGGTTCCCGTGCGGCGATGGCCGCCGACCACTCCGAGGTGGCCAGGTCGGTGCCGACCTGCACGACACCGCGGACGCCGACGCTCGACGCGCGGTCGAGGTGTTCCCGGTAGTCGAGCGCGCCGTCGCCGCCGTCGGCGATCTCCATGTGGGTGTGGTTGTCGTAGACCGGGACGACGAGCGCCTCGGGCAGGGGCGGGTAGGTCAGGTCCCGCTTGGACCCGTCGCCGTCACCACGGGCGCGGAGGTGGGCGTCGGTCACGCTGCGCCCTGCTCCGACTGCTCGATGCGCGGGAACAACCCGGACTCGAGCGGGACCACGGTCGAGGCACCCTGCCACTCCCAGGCACGGTCCACCCGCTGCTCGGCGATCGATCCGCCGGCACCGATCGAGGCCCAGAGCTTCTCGGTCGCCTTCGGCATGACCGGCGAGAGCAGGACGGCGACGGTGCCGAGCCCACGGAGCGCGGTGGCCAGGACGGTGCCGAGCCGCTCGCGTTGCGCGTCGACCTTCGCCAGCGCCCACGGCTGCTGCTCGGTGATGTACCCGTTCAGCGCGTCGACGAGCTCCCACACCGCGGCGATGGCCTCGTGCGGGGCGAACGCGGCGATGGCGGCGTCGGCGCGCTCGGTGACGGAGACCGCGAGCGCGTCGATCGCTTCGTCGGACGAGGTCAGCGACCCACGCTCGGGCACCGCACCGTCGAAGTACTTCTGCAGCATCGCGACGAGGCGGGAGGCGAGGTTGCCGAAGCCGTTCGCGAGCTCGGCCTGGTAGCGGGCGGAGATGTCCTCCCAGCTGAAGTTGCCGTCCTGCCCGAAGGTGATGGCGCGGAGGAAGTAGTAGCGGAAGGCGTCGGACCCGAACGTGTCGGTGATCTCCGACGGCGCGATGCCGGTCAGCTTCGACTTCGACATCTTCTCGCCGCCGACGAGCAGCCAGCCGTGGCCGAACACGCGCTCGGGGAGGGGCAGCCCGGCGGCCATGAGCATCGCCGGCCAGATCACCGCGTGGAACCGTGCGATGTCCTTGCCGACGATGTGCACGCTCGGCCAGAGGCGCTGGAAGGCCTCGTCGTCGTCGGTGCCGTACCCGAGCGCCGTGACGTAGTTGAGCAGGGCGTCGAACCACACGTAGAGGACGTGGTCGTGGTCCCACGGGATCTGGATGCCCCAGTCGAAGCTCGACCGCGAGATCGACAGGTCGCGCAGACCCTGCTTGACGAACGAGATGATCTCGTTGCGGACGCTCTCCGGCTGGATGAACAGCGGGTTCGACTCGTACAGGTCGAGCAGGCGCTGCTCGAAGTCGGACATGCGGAAGAAGTAGTTGCGCTCGGACAGCACCTCGACCGGGATCGAGTGGATCGCGCAGACCTGCTGCCCCTCGTACGCACCGGTGCCGGGGACGAGGTCGCTCGGCTGCTTGTACTCCTCGCAGCCCACGCAGTAGAAGCCCTCGAACTCGCCCGCGTAGATGTAGCCGTCGTCGTACAGCTTCTGCAGGAACGCCGTCACACCGCGCTCGTGGCGCTCGTCCGTGGTGCGGATGAAGTCGTCGTTCGCCACGTCGACGGTGTCGAGGAGCGGCTTCCACGCCTCGGTCACGAGCCGGTCGGCCCATTCCTTGGGCGTGACGTCGTTGGCCGAGGCCGTCCGCAGGATCTTCTGCCCGTGTTCGTCGGTGCCGGTGAGCAGCCACGTGTCGTCGCCGCGCTGCCGGTGCCAGCGCGCGAGGACGTCCGCGGCCACCTCGGTGTAGGCGTGCCCGATGTGGGGCACGTCGTTCACGTAGAAGATCGGCGTGGTGATGCTGAACGAGGACCCGTCGGACATGCGGACCATCCTACGGGCGGGCGGGAGCCGCATGACGCGCCCCGCGCGCCACCTGTGGAGAACCGGACGGGAGGCGCGGTGCGCGTCCGGAGCCGCGCCTCCAGTCCGGTGACGCTCGCGTCTACCGCGCCGCCAGCGCGCCCTCGTAGAGGTCGCGCTTCGACAGCCCCGTCGCGTCGGCGACGGCCGCGGCCGCCTCCTTCATGCGCGACCCGGCGGCCACCCGCTCCAGCACGAGCCGGACCCCGTCCTCGATCGTCGTGTCGTCGAGCGCACCGGTCGACCCCTCGACGACCACGCAGATCTCGCCGCGTACCCCGTCGGCTGCCCACGCCGCGAGCTCCGCGAGGGACCCGCGCCGGACCTCCTCGTGCAGCTTCGTGAGCTCGCGGCAGACGACCGCGCGCCGGTCGTCCCCGAAGCCCGCGGCCATGTCCGCGAGCGTGTCACCCAACCGGTGCGGCGACTCGAAGAACACCATCGTCCGCTGCTCCCCGGCGAGCGACGCGAAGAGCCGCCGACGTTCCCCGCCCTTCCGCGTCGGGAACCCCTCGAAGCTGAAGCGGTCGGTCGGCAGCCCCGACACGGCGAGCGCCATGAGCACCGCCGAGGGGCCCGGCAGCGCGGTGACCGTGACCCCGGCGGCCGCGGCGGCCTCGACGAGGGGGAAGCCCGGGTCGCTGATCGCGGGCATGCCGGCGTCGGTGAGGACGACGACGTCCTCGTCCCGCGCGAGCTCGACGACCTCGGCCGCCTTCGCCCGTTCGTTGTGCTCGTGCAGGGCGATGAGGCGCGGGCGGTTCTCGATGCCGAGCGCCCGCATGAGGTGGATCGCGGTGCGGGTGTCCTCGGCGGCGACCACACTCGCGTTCGAGAGGGTCTCGACCAACCTCCGGGAGGCGTCTCCGAGGTTGCCGATGGGCGTTGCTGCGAGCACGATCACGGGACCATTGTGGTCGCCTGAGCGCGACAGCGGAGACATGGCGTCGGTCCGTAGGATGCTCTCTCGATGACCAGCGAGCTGACCGACGACCGCACCGCCGTCCCCGACGGGCCGGTCGGCTCCCGTCTCGACGACTGGTGGGGGCGCACGCTCTCCACCGCCAGGCGCGTCGCCGTCTGGCGCTGGGCCGGGCCCCTGGCCGTCACGCTGCTGGCCGCGGTGCTGCGGCTCGTCGCCCTCGGACACCCGCACTCGCTCGTGTTCGACGAGACGTACTACGTCAAGGACGGCTGGTCGATCGTGCACCTCGGGTACGAGGGCACCTGGCCGGGCAACCCCGCCGACAGCTCCCAGCCGACGACGGACCAGCGGTTCGCGTCCGGTGAGACCTCGCTGTTCACCAGCGCTGCAGAGTTCATCGCGCACCCGCCGCTCGGCAAGTACCTCATCGGCCTCGGGATGCTCCTGTTCGGCGCGGACAACTCGTTCGGCTGGCGGTTCGCCGTGGCGGTACTCGGCATCGCGACCGTGTTCCTCACGGCGGTCATCGCCCGGTCGCTCTTCCGCTCGACACTGGTCGGCACCCTCGCCGGCTTCCTGCTCGCGATCGATGGGCAGGCGATCGTGCTGTCCCGTGTGAGCCTGCTCGACGGGATCCTGACGTTCTTCGTGGTGCTCGGCTTCGGCGCACTGCTGCTCGACCGTCGCTGGACGTCCAAGCGGCTCGACGCCTGGGTCGCCCGGCGCACGGCAGCCGGCCGCGACACGCTCTGGGGACCGGTGCTCTGGTGGCGTCCGTGGCTGATCGCGATGGGGGTGGCGCTCGGACTCGCGACCGCGACGAAGTGGTCCGGCATGTACTTCCTCGCGTTCTTCGCGGTGTACTCCGTCCTGACCGACATGATGCTGCGGAAGCGGGCCGGCATCGAGTTCTGGTCCTCGAGCGCCTGGCTGCAACAGGGACCGGCGTCGTTCCTGCTCACGGTGCCGATCGCCGCGGTCACCTACGTCGCGTCGTGGACCGGGTGGTTCGTGTCGAAGGACGGCTGGGACCGCGACTGGATCGCCACGGGCGGGCAGCGCTGGACCGGCGTGCTGTCGTGGGTGCCGGACAGCCTGCAGAACTGGTGGCACTACCAGTCCGAGATCTACGGCTTCAACATCGGCCTGCACACCCCGCACTCGTACCAGGCGAACCCACTGCTCTGGCTGCTCATGCAGCGGCCCACGTCGATGTACTACGTCGGCACGAACGCCGGCCAGGACGGCTGCACGGCGACCCGCTGCGGGGAGGCCATCACCGGCATCGCGAACCCGTTCATCTGGTACGCGGCCGTCATCGCGACCGTGGCGCTGCTGGTGCTCTGGATCCTGCGCCGCCGGTGGGAGTACGCCTTCGTCCTGATGGGCGTCGCGGCAGGGTACCTGCCGTGGCTGCTCTACGTGAACCGGACGGTGTTCCAGTTCTACACGGTCTCGTTCGAGCCCTTCATGGTGATGGCGCTCGCCGCGGCGATCGGGTTGGTGCTCGGTTCACGGGACGATCTCCGGCCACGCCGGACCCGAGCGGTCGTCTGGGTCGGCGTGTACCTCGGGGTCGTGGTGCTCGCGTCGGCGTACTGGTTCCCGATGTGGACCGGCATGCAGATGCCGTGGGACTTCGTCCGGTCGCACTACTGGGTGCCGAGCTGGTTGTAGTGCTCGGCCGCCGCGGTGCCGGGACTGCGGCGTGCGCGGCGTCAGGACTGCGCGTGCAGCGCTCGCTCGATCGATTCACGGTCGAGCGGCTCGCCGAGCATGGGCGCTTCCCGTTCGCCCGGTAGCACGCCCTCGATGAGGACCTCGGCGTAGCGCCGCCACGCGTTGGGGTCGTGCGCGCGGGTGGTGTCCGCGACGGCGCCGACCATCGAGGTGAGCATCGGCAGGTCGCGGTAGTCGAACCCGACCCGCACGACGCCGGCGTCCCGCGCACGGCGGATGATCTCGGAGACCTGGGTCTCGAGTCGATCGCGTTCCTGCACGATCGACGGACGCGACTTGCCGGCACGCACGATGGCGTCGGCGAGGGCCCGGTCGCGTGCCCGGAACTCGAACACGCCCATCAGGTACACCCGCAGGGACTCGCGCGGATCGGACTCGTCCGCCGCACGTGCCGCGGCGTCGTTCATCGCCTCGAACTTGGTGGCGAGCAGCGCCTCGATCAGGGAGTCCTTGTCGGCGAAGCGGCGGTAGACCGTGCCGACGCCGACCCCGGCCTCGTGCGCGATGTCGTTCAGCGTGACCGACAACCCGCGTTCCGCGAAGCACTTGCGTGCCGTCTGCAGGATCAGCTCGCGGTTGCGTGCTGCGTCGGCGCGGAGGGGGCGCTCGAGGTCGGTGGTGCTCACGGCCTCGACGCTAGTTGAACTTTCTGGGAATAAGCGGATGCGGACCTTCCGTTTCGGTCTACACTGGTCACAAGCGGATGCATCGCATCCGCTTCATCCCTCCCTCTCCCGGAGCGCCCGACGGCGCGTGCTCCACCACCCCTCCACCTTCTCGAAGGAGGCTGCCGTGACGGCAGAACAGACCGTGCCGACCCCCACCGGGACAGCACCCACGACTTCCGGCTCCACGCCCGACAAGAGCAACCACCGTTGGATCGCCCTGGCGGTCATCGCCCTCGCGCAGCTGATGGTCGTGCTCGACGCGACGATCGTCAACATCGCACTGCCCTCGGCCCAGGCCGACCTCGACTTCGGCACCGACCAGCGCCAGTGGATCGTCACGGCGTACTCGCTCGCGTTCGGGTCGCTGCTGCTCCTCGGCGGGCGGCTCGGCGACCTCTTCGGCCGGAAGAACACCTTCATCATCGGGCTCGTCGGCTTCGCCGTGGCGTCCGTGCTCGGCGGCCTGGCGGACTCGTTCGGCCTGCTCGTCGCCGCTCGTGCACTGCAGGGCGTGTTCGGCGCGCTCCTCGCCCCCTCCGCGCTGGGCATGCTGACGACGACCTTCCGCGACCCGAAGGAACGCGGCCGTGCGTTCGGCATCTTCGGGTCGATCGCCGGCTCCGGTGCCGCGATCGGCCTCCTTCTCGGCGGCGTGCTCACCGAGTACGCGTCGTGGCGCTGGTGCCTCTACGTGAACGTCGTGTTCGCGGTGCTCGGCGTGATCGGCGCCCTGGTGTTCATGGCGAAGCCGCCGAAGGTCGAACGCCCGCGCATCGACGTCGCCGGCGTCCTCACGATCACCGCTGGCCTGGTCGGCGTCGTCTACGGCTTCTCCAACGCCGAGACCAACGGCTGGGACTCCCCGGTCACGATCGTCATGCTCGCCGCGGGCGTCGTGCTCATCGCGGCGTTCGTCTTCATCGAGACCCGCGTCGCGCACCCGCTGCTGCCGCTCCGGGTCGTGCTCGACCGTGACCGCGGTGGCTCGTTCATCGCGATCGGCCTGGTGGCGATCGGCATGTTCGGCATCTTCCTGTTCCTGACCTACTACCTCGAGCAGACCCTCGGGTTCAGCTCGCTGCAGACGGGTCTGGCGTTCCTGCCGATGCCGCTCTCGATCATGATCTCGGCGACGCAGATCGGTGGTCGCCTGCTCCCCCGCGTCGGGCCGAAGGTGCTCATCTTCGCCGGTGGTCTCGTCGCGTCGATCGGTCTGCTGCTGCTCCTCCGCACGGACCTCGACAGCTCCTACGCGGGCACCGTCCTGCCGGCGCTCATCGTGATCGGCCTCGGCATGGGCACGATCTTCTCGTCCGCGATGAACACCGCGACGACCGGGGTCGCCCGTGCGGACGCTGGCGTGGCCTCGGCGACAGTGAACACGATGCAGCAGATCGGCGGCTCGATCGGCACCGCGCTCCTGTCGACGATCTTCGCGAACGTCGTGGCGAACAGCCTCTCCGGGCTCTCCGCGGCGCCGACGAAGCTCCAGCAGGCGCAGGCCGTGCTCGACGGGTACCACGTGGCGTTCGGCATCTCGGCGGGCGTGCTCGTCCTGGTCGCACTGGCCGGCGGGCTCCTCATCAACCGCCAGTCGGTGCGGCTCGCGAAGCTCGAGCACGCCAGCGCGGCGACGACGGGCAGCATCCCGACCGCGGCGCACTGACCCGTCCCGCTCGACACGAACGGCCCGTCCCGGTTCTCCGGGGCGGGCCGTTCGTCGCTCGCGGGCGCGGGCGCGGGTGCGGCGTGGCGGGCGGGGCGGGGCGGGGCGGGGGCGCCGACGCCGACGCCGAACGACATGGTCGACGGCGCACGACATCGGCGTTGTCGCTCGTTGCGTTCGCGAGCATTCGCGGTCCGACGGCAGCGACATGATCGAGGTCGTACGACAACGGGTTTGTCGTTCGGCGTCGACACTCCCGGCACTCCGCGCGGGACACCCTCGCGCCCCGACCCGATCCGCGCCAGGATCGAGGGGTGACCGAACACCAGGAAGATCACGCCGCCGTCGTCTCCGTCAGCCGCGACACCGACCACCGGTTCAGCAAGCCGGTCGTGGACGAGGTCGTGCTCGTCGCCGGCTGGGGCATCGAGGGCGACGCACACGCCGGCACCACGGTCCAGCACCGGTCCCGGGTCGCGCGGGACCCCTCGCAGCCGAACCTGCGGCAGGTCCACCTGCTGCACACCGAACTCTTCGACGAGGTCGCCGAGGCCGGGTACGAAGTCGCTCCGGGCCAGATGGGCGAGAACGTCACCACCCGCGGCGTCGACCTGCTCGGGTTGCCGACCGACACGCTCCTGCACCTCGGCGACGACGCCTGCGTCCGCGTGACCGGCCTGCGGAACCCCTGCCAGCAGATCAACGACTTCGAGCCCGGGCTCCTGCGCGCTGTGCTCGGTCGCGCCGAGGACGGCTCGGTCGAACGCAAGGGCGGCGTGATGGCCGTCGTCGTCACCGGCGGGGTCGTCCGCCCCGGAGACCGCATCCGCGTCGAGGTCCCCGCCGGCACGCCGGAACCGCTCCGTCCGGTCTGACGATCCGCCGCAGGACGCGGCCCGGTTGCGTCGTGTGTCGGTTTCCCTCGCACACGTCAGGGGTGCCGATTACCCTTTCCGGCATGGCCCCCGTCCTGACCTCGCCGCTCGTGTCGACGCAGTGGCTCGCAGACCACCTCGGTGCTGACGAGCTCGTCGTGCTCGACGCGTCCGTGCACACCGCGGGGACCGGTCTCGAGACGACGTGGCAGACGGCGCGGGACTCCTACGAGCAGCGCGGACACGTCCCGGGCGCCCGGCACGCCGACCTCGTCGAGGCGTTCTCCACGCCCGACGCCGACGTCCCGTTCACCCGACCCGGCGCCGAGCGGTTCGAGTCCGCCGCCGGCGACCTCGGCGTGACGAACACCTCGACGGTCGTGGTCTACGACGACAGCGTCGGCGAGTGGTCGGCGCGGCTCTGGTGGATCTTCCGCTCGTTCGGCTTCGACTCCGTCGCTGTGCTCGACGGGGGCTTCACGAAGTGGCGGGACGAGGGTCGCCCGGTGCGCGTCGGTGCGCTCCGATCGGCGCCGAATCCAGCGTCGACCCCGGCGTCGCACGTGGGCGACGCGACGGCGACCACGACCTTCCTCGCGGGCGAGGAGCGTCCGCTCTGGGCCGACCACGAACGAGTCCTCCGTGCCGTCTCGGGCGAGCAGCCCGCGTCGCTGGTGTTCGCCGCGCCCGAGTCCGCCCTCGGCGCCGAGCACCCGCCGATCGTCCCCGGCAGCACCCCGATCACCGTGGACACGCTCGTGGACCCCACGACGAACGCGTACCTGCGCCGTCCCGCCCTCGAGCAGGCCTTCGCATCCGTGCTCGACGCCGACGAGATCGTCACGTACTGCGGTGTCGGCAGTGCCGCGTGCGTCGACGCCCTCGCGCTGACGGTGCTCGGCCACGAGAAGGTCCGGGTCTACGACGGGTCCCTGCTCGACTGGTGGCGGCGCGAGCCCGAGGCGCTGGCCTCCTAGCCCGACGACCCCGAGCGCCGACGCCGGTGACACCGGCGGCCGACACCGGTCACACCGGCGGCCGTCTCGGGTGACTCCGCGCCCGCGCCCGCGCCCGCGCCGACTACCGTTGACCCATGAGCACCAGACGCGCGGTCGTCCTCGGCGGTACCGGCGGGATCGGTTCGGCCGTCGCGCGTGCGCTCCTCGACGCCTCCGGACGCGGCGGCGACGACTGGCAGGTGGACGTGGTCGCCCGCCGCGGTGGCCCCGTCGCCGACGAACTCACCGCGGCGGGAGCGACGTTCCTCCCGGGCGACCGTCGCGACACCGCCGTCCTCCGCGACCTCCTCCGCCCCGGCGCCGACCTGCTGGTGGACACGGTTGGCCTCACCCGCGACGACGCCCGACAGCTCCTGCCCTTCCTCGACGACGTCGGCTCGACCGTGTTCGTGTCATCGAAGGCCGTGTACGCCGACGAGCAGGGTCGGCACGCCAACTCGCTGGACAAGCCCGTGTTCGGCGGCGCGGTGACCGAGCTGCAGCCGACCGTCACGGCGGGCGACGGCGACCCCACCGGTCGTGACGGCTACGGCGCCGCCAAGGTCGCCGCCGAACAGGTGCTGCTCGACCACGGCGCCCCGGTCACCGTGGTCCGGCCATCGAAGGTGTACGGCGTCGGCATCGGTCGGCCCCGCGAGTGGTTCGTCGTCCGGCGAGCGTTGGACGGTCGGGAGCGCATCCTCCTCGCCGACCACGGCCGCAGCGTCGACCACACCACGGCTGCCAGCGGCATCGGTTCCCTCGTCCGCCTCGTCGCCGATGCACCTGACCGCCGCATCCTCAACGTCGCCGACGACACCGCGCCGAGCGTGCTCGAGATCGTCCGCACCATCGCCGGTCACCTCGACCACCCGTTCGACGAGGTCCTGCTCGACGCCGACGCCCCCGCGTTCGTGGGCACCACCCCGTGGACCACGCCGACGCCGTTCGTGCTCGACACCACCGCCGCACGCTCCCTCGGGTGGGAGCCGCCCGTGTTCGCGACGGCGGTCCGGCCGGAGCTCGACTGGCTCGTCGAGACGGCGAACGCGGTCCCGGCCGGCAGCGACGTGCCGTGGGCCGACGACCCGTTCTGGGACCGGCTGTTCGACTACGGCCCCGAGGACGCCGCCCTCGCCCTCCTGTCGCTCAGCGGGGACTGACGCCGTGCCCCGCACCGAGGTCCTCTTCATCGGGGGCAGGTCCGGCGTGGGGAAGTCGACCGCAGCAGAGGCACTGCACGACCTGCTCGTCGCCGCCGACGTGCAGCACGCCGTCATCGAGGGCGACTTCCTCGACCTCGCCCACCCCGCGCCGCACGTCGAGCACCCGGAGGCCCGCCTCGCCGAACGGAACCTCGCCGCGATGTGGGCCCGGTACCGCGAACTCGGCCACCACCGGCTCGTGTACACGAACACCGTGTCGGTGCTGGAGCAGGACGCGTTGGCCGAGGCGATGGGCGACGACCCCGTCGTGACCGCCGTGCTGCTCCGCGCCGGCGACACGACGACCGCCGACCGGCTGCGCCGTCGATCCGGTGGGCACCTCCCCGAGGCGCAGCTGGCGCACAGCACGCGGACGGCCAGGAGGCTCGACTCGACTGTCCGACGCGACGTCACCCGGGTGGACACCGACTCCCGGTCGCCGGTCGACGTGGCCGCGCAGCTCGCGTCGCTCGTGGGCTGGGTCGGTCTGCGGCTCCCTGTGGACACCGCGGATCCGTCCACAGATCGCGACTGAGCGCAGCGCACCCAGGACGGTCGAGGCAGGCTGGACGCATGACGGACAACCGCCTCGGATCCGCCGTCAGCCCGTACCTCCGCCAGCACGCCGACAACCCGGTGGACTGGCGTGAGTGGGGCCCGGAAGCCTTCGCCGAGGCCCGCGAGCGCGACGTCCCCGTGCTCGTGTCGGTCGGCTACGCCACGTGCCACTGGTGCCACGTCATGGCGCGCGAGAGCTTCTCCGACCCGGGCATCGGCGAGCTGCTCCGCCAGGACTTCGTCGCGGTGAAGGTCGACCGCGAAGAACGGCCGGACGTGGACGCCAGCCTGATGGCCTCGGCGAGTGCCTTCACGCAGCAGCTCGGCTGGCCCCTGACGACGTTCCTCACACCGGACGGGCACGTGTTCTTCGCGGGGACGTACTTCCCGCCGTCGCCCGTCGGGCAGGTGCCGGCGTTCCGGCAGATCCTGGCGGCGGTGCTCGACGCGTGGACCGAGCGCCGGCACGAGGTGGACGCGAACGCGAGTGCGATCGCCGCGGCGATCCGGCAGGGTGCCGAGGCGGACCGGACCGCCCGCGGTGGCGCGGACGGTGGCGGGGACGAGCCGCGCCTCCCGAGCGTCGACGACGTCCGAGCCGTCGTCGACCAACTGGCACGAGCCGAGGACACCACGCACGGCGGTTTCGGCGGTGCCCCCAAGTTCCCGAGCGCGCCGCTCCTCGAGTTCCTGTCGGACGTCGCCGCCGACGGCGACGCTCGGGCGTCCGCACTGCTCGAACGTTCCCTGCACGCGATCCGCGCGAGCGAGCTGACCGACGCCGACGGCGGGGTCTTCCGGTACGCGACCAAGCGCGACTGGTCGGTGCCGCACTACGAGCGGATGCTCTACGACAACGCGGGACTGCTCGCGGTGGCCGGGGCGGAGCAGGCCCGGGGCATCGCCGACTTCCTGCGGGACACGCTCCGGCGTGCGGACGGCGTGTTCGTCGCGGCGCAGGACAGCGAGTCCACCATCGACGGCCGGCGGGTCGAGGGCGAGTGGTACCGACTCCCGCTCGACGAGCGTGGGCGGCTCGATCCTCCGCCGCTCGACGACCAAGTGCTCACCGGGTGGAACGGCCTGGCGATCCGGGGGCTCGCCATCGCCGGGGCCCGCCACGGCGACGCCGAGATGATCGAGCTCGCACGGGGTGCGGCCGACGCGATCGTCGCCGGGCACCTCACGGACGGACACGTGTCGGTGCGGTCGAGCACTCCGCGAGGCGCGTCGACGGCGGCGCCCACCATCGAGGACGTGGGACTCCTCGCCGAAGGGCTCCTCGAACTCGCCCTCGTCACCGGGGAGCGCCCCCACGCCGACGTCGCGCGCACGCTGGTCGACGACGGCCTGGCCGGGCGGTTCGACACCGACCCGGTGCTCGCGGCAGCCGGCACCGCCACGGGCGAGCAGCCGCAGACCGCCATGCGCTCCGGCACGGTCGCACTCGCCGCGGCCGCCGCGACGCTCGCCGCGCTGACCGGCAACGAGTCGTACCGGGCGGCGGCGCTGTCGCTCGTGGCCGACCGGGCCGTCACCGGGACGGAGCGGCCGCTCGGGCACGCCGATGCCCTCGGGGTTGCGCTCGCGCTGCAGCGTCCCTCGCGCGAGGTCGTCGTGGTCGCGTCGGACCCGGACGACCCGATCCGTGCGGCGGCCCGCGGCGCTCGGCGTCAGGGGACCGTCGTCGCCACGGTGACCCCGGCGCAGGCGGCCGACTGGTCGGCCGCGGGCTTCACGCTCTTCGAGTCCCGTGACGGGCTCGACCCCGCCGGGTACGTCTGCCACGACCGCGTGTGCGCCCTGCCCGCGCGGTCGGTCGACGAGCTGACGGCACAGCTCAGCGCGTGACCAGCTCGCGGCCCGACCGGCGGCGACACCCGGAATCGGCGGAGTCAGGGGCGCTCAGAGCCGGCCACGGGCGATGCGCCCGGTCCGAGCGAGGTTCCCACGGACCTCGGTCGCGACGACAGCGAGCATCGCGACCGTGCTGGCGACACCCCACACAACGGCGGACAGGCGGAACGACCAGTCATCGGACGCCCACGGGCCGGCCGCGACCGACGACCAGCTGAACGCAGCGGCGATGAAGAGCACGGCGGCGAGCGCCGTACGAGCGATTCTCTTCCCGCTGAGCTGCCCGGTGAAGACCGACGAAGGGCCGAGCGGCGCCGACATCGACGACCACGTCACGAACGCCTCGACGATGGCGTGCCGTGCACGGAGGACTCCGATCCCCACACAGAGCGCCGCTCCCAGCAGCAGCGAGGCAGTGATCGCCACTGCGACGACATCCGGACCGCTCCGAGCGCCGCCGACCCCGAACAGCACCGCGCCTCCGAGCACCGCGAGTGCGACCGAGACCGTCCCACCCCAGAACCGTCGGCCGGTGCTCAGTTCCGCGTCGAGCGTCCGGACCGCGGCCAGTGCATCCCAGGGCCGCTCCCGAGCGGTTGCCGCTCCTCGCACCGCACCACGCGCGCTCGGGCGGATCCACACGTGCACCGGCCGGTTCCTCTCCTCGGCGATCGAGTCCGCACGACAGGCTAGCGACCCACCGACCCCCGGCGCGGTATCCTGGAGGGCTCATGTCTGCCACCCCCGTCATCACGTACCCGCCCGAACTGCCGGTGTCGCAGCGGCGGGACGACATCGCTGCCGCCATCCGCGACAACCAGGTCGTGATCGTCGCCGGTGCCACGGGGTCGGGCAAGACCACCCAGCTGCCGAAGATCTGCCTCGAGCTCGGACGTGAGCACATCGGGCACACCCAGCCCCGGCGGATCGCGGCCCGGACCATCGCCGAGCGCGTGTCCGAGGAGCTCGGGGGCGAGCTCGGCGGACTCGTCGGGTACCAGGTCCGCTTCACCGACAAGGTGTCCTCCGACACCCGGGTCAAGCTGATGACCGACGGCATCCTGCTCAACGAGATCCACTTCGACCGCGACCTCAAGCGGTACGACACGATCATCATCGACGAGGCGCACGAGCGGTCCCTCACCATCGACTTCCTGCTCGGCTACCTCAAGCGGCTGCTCCCCCGTCGGCCGGACCTCAAGCTCATCATCACGAGTGCGACGATCGACCCCGAGTCGTTCTCGCAGCACTTCGGCGGGGCACCGATCATCGAGGTCTCCGGCCGCACCTACCCGGTCGAGATCCGGTACCGCCCGCTCGTCGCGGAGGACGCCGACGACGCCGACCGCGACGACGAAGGCGACGAGGACGATCCGCGGACGGACGACCACGGCGGGCGCACGGCCGACGACCGCGACACGATGCAGGGCATCACCGACGCGCTCGACGAACTCGCGCAGGAGGACCCGGGCGACGTCCTCGTGTTCCTCTCCGGCGAGAACCAGATCCGCGACGCCCAGGACGCCATCGAGGGCAAACGCTACCCCGGTACCGAGGTCCTCCCGCTCTACGGTCGCCTGTCCGCCGCCGACCAGCACCGGGTCTTCGAGCGGCGCACCACACCGGGCATCCGACGCCGAGTGGTCCTCGCGACCAACGTGGCGGAGACGAGTCTGACGGTTCCCGGCATCAAGTACGTGATCGACGTCGGCACCGCCCGCATCTCGCGCTACTCGCCGCGGGCCAAGGTGCAGCGACTGCCGATCGAGGCGATCTCGCAGGCGAGCGCGAACCAGCGCTCCGGTCGCGCGGGCCGCACGAGCGCCGGCATCGCGATCCGGCTCTACTCCGAGGACGACTTCGAACGCCGTCCGGAGTTCACCGACCCCGAGATCCTCCGGACGAACCTCGCGGCGGTGATCCTGCAGATGATCTCGCTGGGGTTCGGTGACATCGAGGCGTTCCCGTTCCTGCAGCCGCCGGACTCCCGGGGTGTGAAGGACGGCCTCGACCTGCTCCGCGAGCTCCGAGCCGTCGACGCCGCGGGCACGATCACGAAGACCGGCAAGCAGCTCACCCGGTTGCCCATCGACCCCCGGCTCGGACGCATGGTGCTCGAGGCCGGTCGGCAGGGCGTCGGGCGCGAGGTCATCGCCGTCGTCAGCGCACTGAGCATCCAGGACCCGCGCGAGCGCCCCCTCGAGAAGCGCGCACACGCCGACCAGCTGCACTCCCGGTTCGCCGATCCGACGAGCGACTTCCTCACCCTGCTCAACCTCTGGAACCACATCGAGGACAAGCAGGACGAGCTCTCGTCCAGTGCGTTCCGCCGCCTGTGCAAGGCCGAGTTCCTGAACTACCTCCGCATCCGCGAGTGGCAGGACCTGTACCGGCAGCTCTCCCGTGCGGCGAAGCAGGTCGACGTCCGCATCGGGCAGGCGCGCTCCGACGACGGCGACGCGGTGCACCGTTCCCTGCTGGCCGGACTCCTCAGCCAGATCGGTCTGCGCGACCGTGAGAAGCGCGACTACCTCGGCTCGCGGAACACCCGGTTCGTGGTGTTCCCCGGCAGTGTCCTCGCCAAGAAGCAGCCGGACGCGGTGATGGCCGCCGAACTCGTCGAGACGAGTCGGCTCTTCGCGCGGACGGTCGGTCGGATCGACCCGGCGTGGGTCGAGCCGCTCGCCGGGGACCTCCTGAAGCGCACCTACGGCGAACCCCACTGGGAGAAGAAGCAGGGTGCGGCGGTCGCCTACGAGCGGGTCACCCTGTTCGGCGTCCCGATCGTCCAGCGCCGCCGCGTGCAGTACAAGCGCGTCGACCCGGAGCACTCGCGTGAGCTCTTCATCCGGCACGCGCTCGTCGAGGGCGAGTGGGACGCGCAGCAGGCGTTCGACCGCGACAACCGCAGGCTGCGGCGCGAGCTCGAACAGCTCGAGGAGCGCACGCGTCGCCGCGACATCCTCTTCGACGACGAGCGGGTCTTCGAGTTCTACGACGCCCGAATCCCGGCCGACATCGCGACCACGCGCGACTTCGAGGGCTGGTGGCGGCAGACGAGACGCGAGCAGCCGGACCTGCTCACGATGCGCCGGTCGGACCTGCTGGACGAAGACGCGGCCGAGGCCGCACAGGACCAGCAGGAGTACCCGACCCAGTGGCGGAGCGGCGACCAGCGCCTCGCGATCAAGTACCGGTTCGAACCCGGCGCACAGGACGACGGCGTGAGCGTGCAGGTGCCGCTCGCGCTGCTCCCCCGCATGCGCGAAGAGGGCTTCGACTGGCAGGTCCGCGGCCTCCGCAAGGAGCTCGTCACGGCGCTCATCAAGTCCCTGCCGAAGCAGATCCGGAAGAACGTCGTCCCCGCTGCCGACTGGGCCGAGAAGATCGTCGCCGAGCTCCCCGACGACGCCCCGACCGAGCCGACCGAGTCGTTCCGCGCCACCCTCGCCAAGGCGATCCAGCGCATGACGTACGTGCCGGTGTCGGAGTCGGACTTCGACCTCTCGCGGGTACCGGCCCACCTCCTGCCGACGTGGGCGATCGTCGACGAACGCGGCCGTCGGGTCGAGGCCGGCAAGGACCTCTCGGCGCTGCAGACGAAGCTCAAGGACCGGACGCAGCAGAGCGTCGCCTCGGCGACGACGCGCGCCGCAGGGCGTCCAGGAGGCGCGGCTCGCGTCGCGTCCGCCGCCTCCGGTGGTGCCGTGGAGCGGTCAGGGCTCACCGCCTGGCCCCCCGACGACCTGCCGCAGGTGCTCGACACGAAGCAGGCGGGTGGCGTGATCCGCGCGTACCCGTCCCTCGTGGAGGAGGGCGACGGCCCGAAGGCGACGGTCGGCGTCCAGCTGCTCGCGACGCCGTCCGACCGGGCCGTGCGGATGCCCGCGGGTGTCCGGCGGCTGGTCATGCACGCGGTGCCCTCGCCGGTCTCCTACATCCAGTCCCACCTGACCGCGCAGGAGAAGCTCGCGCTCGCCGCCAGCCCGTACCCCTCCACCGCGGCGCTCTTCGACGACGTCCTCGCGGCGGTCGTGGACGCCGGCATCCGCCGGGAGCACCCCGACGGGCTGGTGTTCACGAAGACCGACTTCGAGTCCGTGCGCGACACCGTGTCCGCGACCGTCGTCGACACGATGTTCACCGCCGTGTCCGAGGTGGCCGCGGTCCTCGCCGCGCACCGAGCCGCGGAACGGTCGCTCAAGCAGGCGAACTCGATGTCGCTCCTGCCGGCGCTCACGGACATGCGGCAGCAGATGGAGCGGCTCGTGTTCCCGGGGTTCGTCTCGGTCGCCGGGCTCGATCGTCTCCGGCGCATCCGGGTGTACCTGCAGGGCGTCGACGCCCGCGTGCAGAAGCTCCTGCAGAACCCCGGGCGGGACGCCACGTGGATGCGCGAGGTCACCGTCGCGACCGACCGGTACGTCGACGCGGGCGGCACCTTCCCGCCGTCCGTCGGAGCGCACCCGGAACTCGTGCACGCCCGCTGGATGCTCGAGGAGTTCCGGCTCAGTCTGTTCGCGCAGGAGCTCGGCACCGCCGAGACGGTCTCGCTGCAGCGCATCACGAAGGCGCTGGCCGCCGTCCGCTGATCCCGCTAGCCTCGGGACATGGTGGGGACGACGGCAGGGCCGGAACGGGTGCAAGCCCGCTACGGCAGGGCGATCGAGCGCAGGGACGGGCGGGACTTCCCGTACTACGACGGTGATCCGCTGCCGTTGTCGATCCTGCAGTGGGTGGCGGTGATCGCCGCGTGTGCCGTCGGGTTCCTCGTCCTGAGCTTCACCCCCGCGGCGGACAACGTCCAGTCGCTGGTCCCCCGGTTCCTCTTCGCCGCGATCCCCCTCGCGGTGTTCATCGTCTTCACCCGGCGGCACTGGTCGCGGATCTTCCAGCGGACCACGGGGCGGGACGTCCTCACGATGGTGCTGTTCGCGATCGCGAACATCGTCGTGAGCTTCGCGATGGGCATCCTCGTCAAGTACGTCTTCGGCGCGAACGCGAACGGCGCGACGGACGGCGTCCACGGCGCTGCGGAGATCACGGCGTTCTACCTCGGCACGGCGATCCAGCTGTTCGGCGAGGAGCTCTTCTCGATCCTGCCGTTCCTGGCCGTGATGTCGTTCTGCTTCCGCGGCGGGATGTCCCGCAACCGGGCGGTCCTGGTGGCCTGGCTCGTCACCGCCGTCTGGTTCGGTGCGGCGCACCTCCCGACCTACGACTGGAACTTCGCCCAGGCGCTCCTGGTCATCGGTGTCGCACGACTCGTCCTGACGCTCGCGTACATCCGCACGAAGAACATCGCCGTCAGCACGGGCGCACACATCATCAACGACTGGGTCCTGTTCACCTCCACCATCCTCACGACGGGAGCACTCCTGTGATCGGCACACTCGACGTCATCGTCCTCGACTGCGCGGACCCTCGCGCGCTCGCCCGCTTCTACGCCGAACTGCTCGGCGGCGAGATCGTCGGCTTCGACGAGGACTGGACCGAGGTCGCGCTCCCCTTCACGGACCACCGGCCGATCCTCGCCTTCCAGCAGGTGGCGGAGTACCGCGCCCCCGAGTGGCCCGGCCAGGACGTCCCGCAGCAGAGCCACCTCGACGTGAAGGTCGACGACCTGGACGCCGGCGAGACCGCGGTCCTGGCCATCGGGGCGACGGCGACGGGCTCGGGGACGGACACGTTCCGCGTGTACCTCGACCCGGCCGGGCACCCGTTCTGCCTCATCCGTCCGAACGACTGACGGCTCGTGACGGGCATCCGCGCGGTCCTGTTCGACCTGGACGGCGTCATCCGACACTTCCACCCGGAGCACGTCGCGGCCATCGAACGCGCGCACGGCCTGCCACCGGGAACGATCGAGGCGGTGGCGTTCGCCGCGCCCCTGATCGACGAGGTGACGACCGGCCGGATCACCCGGACCGAGTGGGTCCGGGCCGTCGGCGAGCGCATCGGCGACCATGACGCCGCCGAGGCCTGGGGCCGACAGCCGTTCACCCCGGACGCCGAGGTGCTGGCCCTCGCGGACGAGCTCCGTGCCGCCGGGTACACGACGGCGGTGCTCACGAACGGCACGGACGGCATCCCGGCCGAGGTGGCCTCGTTCGGCCTGCGCGACCGGGTCGACGCCTTGTACAGCTCGCACGAGATCGGGTTCGCGAAGCCCGACGTCCGGGCCTTCCGGCACGTGCTCGACGCGCTCGACCTCGACGGACCCGAGGTGTTCTTCACCGACGACTCGGAGTCGAAGCTCGCCGGGGCCGTCGCACTCGGCATGCGGGTCCACCACTTCACCGGGGTCGACGGACTCCGTGCTGCCCTGCGCTCGAGCGGCATCGACCTCACCGACGCCGGTGGATCCACCTACCGGGCCCACATCGACCTGCTCGCGGAGGCGGTCGACGGGTTCGAGGCGGTGCTCCGGACGGGCGACCACAGCTCCGTGGTGCCGTCTTGCCCGGGGTGGACGCTGACGGACCTCGCCGGGCACCTGACGGATGTCCACCGCTGGGCCCTCGGCCAGCTCACCGGAACCGAGCCGGACGACCCGGAAGCGCCGGAGCCCGCCGACCTCGCCGACCGGTTCCGCGCCGGCGCGGACCGCCTCGTGGCCGCGCTCCGCGCGCGCGCCGCGGACGCGGCGTGCAGCGCGATCTACCCACCCGACACGGCCGGCACGTGGGCACGACGGCAGCTGCACGAGACGACGATCCACCTGTGGGACGCGCAGCAGGCGGTCGGGGGCGAGCCGCGCCTCCAGGCCGACACCGCGGCCGACGGCGTGCGCGAGGTGGTCGGCGACCTGTACCCGCGCCAGGTGCGCCTCGGCCGCGTCGACCCGTTGTCGGAGACCGTCGTGTTCCGGTTCCCGGACGCCGACGGCGAGGCGGAGCTCGTCGGGACGGCGGGTGCCGGGCCGGAGGTCCGGGTGACGGGGCGGGCGGAGGACCTGCTGCTCGTCCTCTGGGGCCGGCGTCCACTCGACGCGGTCGCCGTGACGATCGACGGGGACCGTTCGGCACTCGACCAGGCGCTCGCGACGAAGCTGGTCCCATGACCGAGCTCCGCCCCGTCGACCTCGACCGCTGGCCCCGACGCGAACACTTCGAGCACTACCGCGACCGGGTGCCCTGCACGTGGGAGATGACCGTCGAGCTCGACGTCACGGACTTCGCCGAGACGGTGCGCGCCACGGACCGCCGCACGTACGCGTCGCAGATCTGGGCGATCGCCTCGGTGGTGAACCGGCACGCCGAGTTCCGGATGCAGCTGCTCGACGACGGCTCGCCCGCCGTCTGGGACGTGGTGCACCCGATGTTCACCGTGTTCCACCGCAGCACCGAGACGTTCTCGGTGCTGACCGTGCCGTACGACGACGATCCGGCACGCTTCCACGAGGCCGCGGTCGCCACGATGGAGCGCTACCGGGACGACCACCGGATGTTCCCGCAGGAGGACCGCCCGCGGAACGTGTTCGACATCTCGACCCTGCCCGGGGCGTCCTTCACCGGGTTCGCCCTGCACGTGCGGGACGGCTGGGACCACCTGCTGCCGATCTTCACCATCGGCCGGTACCGGTTCGTCGAGGGACGCACCCTGATGCCGCTCGCGCTCCAGGTGAGCCACGCGGTCACGGACGGCTTCCACGGGTCCCGGTTCGTCGACGAGCTCCAGACGGTGCTCGCCGAGGCGGGGTGGCTCCGCCGCTGAACACCCTGGTGCCCGCCGCCGCGGTCAGGTCCGGAGTTCGGTCCGCCGCGGCTTCAACCGCTCGGGGGCGTCGGTCGCCGGCGTCCACTCGCAGGTGAACGTCCCGCGGTAGCCGAACAGGAACCCGAAGACGCGGTTGTGCACCTCGAGGTCGACGTGGAACGCCTGGTCGTCGTCCGACCACCACTCGTGCAGGGTCGCGCGACCGCTGAACAGCATCGGGAAACGGAACGCGATCGGCCCCTCGTAGAACCGCTGCGCGTCCGAGGTCAGGACGAGGCCACCGCGGTCGTCGACGGTCAGGTCGAGGTCCACCGCGAGGTGCTGGTGGGAACCGAGGTAGTCGAGCACCCGGCCGTCGACGAGCACCATCGTGGCGTCGAACCGAGCGGTCCGCCCGGGCTTGGTCGTGTAGGTCCGGACGAACGTCACCGTCTCGCGGCCGTACCGGTCGCGGTAGGGGTAGTTCTCGATCGTGAACGGCACGTCCGTCCCGACGTCCGGGACGAGGATGTTCCGCAGTCGCCCGATCTGCAGGAACGGCACGGTCCACCACGGTCCCCGGCGGATCGACGTCATGACGCCGCGGCCGGTGCACGCCTCGGCGGCGTCGAGACCGACGCCGAACCTGCGGCGCATCTGCGGGTGCAGCCGCTGGAAGTCGGCGCCGAGCGCCTCCTCGAACACCGAGCTCATCGGTCGCCTCCCGGGTCGGGCAGCGCTGCCAGGGTGGCGGGCGCGTCGTGCAGCTGGTCGCCTCGCCGGGTGCCACCGACGGGCGCGCGGCGGGTCCTGGAGGCGCGGGGCCGGTCCCGCTGCCACGGCTGCAGCACCGAGGTGAGCGGCCAGGCCTCCGGCTCGGCCCCGCCTTCCAGCCAGATCCGGAGCCGGTCGAAGCTCCACGCGGTCGCCCAGCCGAGGAGCGGCCGGACCACCAGGTCGAGCGGGCCCCAGCCGGAGTCGTAGTCGTAGCCGGTGACGAACCGGGTGCGCCCGTCGTCGGTCGGGACGTACCGCCAGTAGCCGCGGCCGGCCCGGATCGGCGACAACCGGTCGTCGGTCGCGAACCGCAGTGCCGACGTGCGGGTGCCGTCCGCACGACGTCGCTCGCCGATGCTCACGCCGGTGCCGTGCACGTCGTGCACCGGGGAGCGCCGGACGTACGTGAAGCGGGCGGCACCGTCGGCGTCCGCCGGCTCGGGGACGATCTCGGAGAAGCGGACGTCCCACCGGACGTGCTGCTCGGGGTCCTGCGTCGCCGCCCACACCCGGTCGACGTCCGCGTCGATGACCGTCTCGACGTAGATGCCGCGCTTCCCCACAGCCCGAGCGTAGGGCACGGAGCGCGCCGGGTTCGGGCAATCCGCGCGACCCGTGACCGTCCGGTTCGCGATTTCCGGGTTCCGCGAACCGGAACGGTCACGACCGGAGGCGGATGCGAACGTCCGCGAGCCAGCGGGGTCCGGTGGGGGGGGTGGGCGCGCCGGTCTGGGGGACGGGAGGCGCGGGGCGGGGCCGACCCGCGCCTCCCGTCCGTCAGCAGCCGCGTCAGGCGGCGCGCGCCTCCAGCGCCTGCTCGTACTCGCGGCGGATCGCGTCGCCGCCCCGGCGGCGCCAGTCGCGCACGGTCGCCCGCCACGACGAGACCTTCGCCCGCCCGAGCAGCACGTCGTTGATCGCGTTCGTCGCGAACGTGCCGACCGCCGGTCCCTTCGTCGAGTTCGTCGGCGAGTACAGGCCGTAGACGGGGTTCGGCAGGCCGCGGTCGAGCCAGGACGCCAGCGACTCGTACACGGTGTCGGTCATCGTCGGGTTGCCCGCGTAGTAGAGCGGCAGCGGGCACTCGGTGAAGTACTGCAGCGGGAACTCGCCGAGCGCGGTCTCGCTGTTGCCGGTCTTCGTCAGGACCGGGGCGCCGTCGCGGTACTCGAAGTCGCGCCCCTCGATGCCGAACTTGCGGTAGGTCCAGGCCTCGGTGCCGAACGGCGAGGCGCACCAGTTCAGGACCTCGAGGAGCATCCGCACCCGAGACTCGGAGCCCGCGGCCACGGACGTGATCGTGTTGTTCGGGTCACCCAACCAGGGCTTCGCGGCGCCTCCGGACGGTCCGACGAACGGGGCGATCGTCAGCTCGAACCCGGAGCCGGGCGTGGCCTGCTGCAGGAGTCCCGGGATCGCGCTGTACGTGTCGGACAGCATCAGCGCGGAGCCCTGCACGAACCAGACCTTGCCGTTGTAGGCCGTGACGCTGTCGGGGTGGACGAGGTCCTCGGCGATGAGCCGGCGCGACACGTCGAGGAGCTCCACGTACTCCTCGAGCTCGTACATGTGGATGAGCCGTCCGCCCTGCTCCTGCCACTGGTTCGGCAGGCCGAGCATCGGCGCGAGGATGCTCGTCGGCACCGAGGCCAGGGCCCAGCGGTTCGCGTGCGGGTCGGAGACCTGCCGGCAGAGCTGCACGAACTCGTCGACGCTCGAGAACGACGGGTCGACGCCGAGCCGCTCGAAGCGGTCCTGGCGGCGGTGCAGCGCCTGCGAGGTCAGCGGCCCCCGGGGCACGGGGACGCCGTAGATGCCGCCCGAGAACACCGTCCCGCGCCACGACGCCGTCGGCAGGTTCGCCAGGTACGGGTAGTCGCGGACGCCGTTGCCGGAGAGGTACGGGCTGAGGTCGGCGGCCTTCGCCTCGAGGAACTGCGGCAGGTAGGAGAACGCCTGGTTGATCGTGAAGACGTCGCCGAGGGTGTCGCCCGCGACCTGGGTGGCGAACTTGTTGCCGAAGTCCGCGTTCGGGGTGATCGTCAGGTCGAGGTCGATCCCCATCCGCTCGTCGAGGCCCTGCCAGTACGGGTTGCTCCCCTTCGAGGGCGGGACGGGCGAGTTGGTGGGAACGCTGCCGTGCACGGTCGAACCATCGCCGGGCTTGCCCCTGGTCGGCACGAGGGTCGCCGGGATCTTCCGGAAGGCGCTCGGCATGAGCGGGCTCGTCTTCGGCAGGACGGGCTCGGGGCCGCCGGTCCACGGGACGTAGTCCGGCAGCTGGACGGCCTTGTTGATGGCCCGGACGTCGGTGGACCGGGTCACGGTCGAGCAGCTGGCCAGGAGGGTCGTGGCGGCGATCCCGAGTCCGCCCGCGACGAGCGCGCGGCGGCTGATGGAGGTGGTCATGGTCAGCCCTTCACCGCGCCGGTCAGGACACCCTTGGCGAAGCGCCGCTGCAGGAACGGGTAGACGATGAGGATCGGCACGATCGAGACGACGAGGATCGCCATCTGGATCGAGGCCTGCGGGGGCAGCGCGTCGGAGGACGTGCCGAGGTCGGCGCCGCCGAGCTGTGCGTTGTTGATGACGTAGGTGCGCAGGACGAGCTGGAGCGGCCACTTCGCGGTGTCGTTGATGTAGAGCAGCGCGTTGAAGAAGGCGTTCCAGTAGCCGACCGCGTAGAACAGGCCGATCACGGCGAGGACGGCCTTGGACAGCGGGAGCACGATCCGCCAGAAGACCTGGAAGTCGCCGGCGCCGTCGATGCGGGCGGACTCGATGAGCTCCTTCGGGATCGCCATGAAGAACGACCGCATCACGATGACGTTGAACGCGCTGAGGGCCGTCGGGAGGATCAGGGCCCAGTACGAGTCGAGCAGCCCGAACTCCTTCACGACGAGGTAGTTCGGGATCAGCCCGGGCGCGAACAGCAGGCTGACCAGCACGAGGCTCAGGACGAACCCGGAGCCGTACGACCCCGGACGGCTCAGGGCGTAGGCGAGCATCGCGCTGACGAACAGGCTGATGAGCGTCCCGACGACGGTGATCCCGATGCTGACGAGCATCGCGCGGGTGACGACGCCGCCGGCGAAGATGCTCTGGTACGCGCCGAGGTCGAGTCCCTGCGGCCACATCACGAACCCGCCGGCGTCGTTCACCTGGGCGACGGGCGCGAGGCTGGTCGACACGATGCCGACGAACGGCAGGATGACGACGAGGCAGATCATGAGCAGGACGAACCCGGTGAGCAGCCGTCCGGGCAGCGGGGGTGCGTCCGGGCCACCGCGGCGGCGCTTCTTCGTCCGGGGGACGGTCACGGTGTGCGTGGCGGTCACTTCGCCTCCTTCTGGTAGACGCCCGCTTCGCCGAAGACGTGCGCGAGCTTGTTGGCGCCGAGGACGAGCAGGACGCCGACGACGCCCTTCACGAGCCCGACCGCTGCGGCGACGCCCCACTGCCCGCCGAGCACGCCGTTGTTGTAGACGTAGGTGTCGAGGACCTCGCTCGCGGCCCGGCCGACGGCCTGCTGCTGCAGGAGGATCTGCTCGAACCCGACGGTCAGGGAGTCGCCGAGCCGGAGGATGAGCAGCAGGATGATGATGCCGCGCATGCCGGGCAGCGTGACGTGCCAGAGCTGCCGCCAGCGACTCGCGCCGTCCATCTTCGCGGCCTCGTACAGGCTCGCGTCGATCTGGCTGAGGACCGCGAGGAACAGGATCGTCGCCCACCCGGTGTCCTTCCAGATCACCTGGCTGGTCAGCAGGGCGATGAACCCGTTCGGGTTGCCGAGGAAGTCGATCGCGTCACCGCCGGCCGCGCGGATGGCGTTGTTCACGAGCCCGGAGCCGCCGAGGATCTGCTGGAACACCGCGACCACGATCACCCACGACAGGAAGTGCGGCAGGTACAGCACCGACTGCACGACCTGCTTGATCCGCTCGGAGAGCAGCGAGTTGAGCATGAGCGCGAGGATGATCGGCGCCGGGAACACGAACACGACCTGCACGAGCGTGATGAGCAGCGTGTTGCCGAGGGCGCGGAGGAACTCGGGGTCACCGTCGAAGATGACGGAGAAGTTCTCGACGCCGACCCAGGGGCTGCGGCCGAGCGGCACGAAGGGCAGGTACTCCTGGAACGCGATGAGGTTCCCGAGCAGCGGCAGGTAGTGGAACCCGAGCAGGAGCGCGACGCCGGGCAGGCCCATGAGCAGGAGGACGCGGTCACGGCGGATCCGCTGCCACGTGCTGCGCCGCCGGAGCCCGGGGTCGGGTGGTGGTGCCGCTCCCGGGTCGCGCTGTGCAGCGGTCCTCGTGCGGTCCGTCGCACGGTCGTCGAGCTTCGTCACTCGGTGGCCCCCTCCGTTGGATTCCTGGAGCGACCCTGGCGGTGACGGCAACCGTGCGGCAACCCGTTGCCAAACGTTTCCATCGTTGTAACGGTCCATCGGGACGAAGCCGGGTCGCATCGCCGCACCGCGTCCGGCGGACCTCTACGCTGGCTCCATGACGCTGCAGTCAGCACCCCGACCACGCCGGCGGATCGGACTCGTGGGCGCCGGCGGCATCGCGGTGGCGCACGTCCCCGGGCTCCTCCGCCTGGGCGACCTCGTCGTGCACTCGGAGGACGGTGCGCCCGCGCTCGCCGCCGCCTTCGCGGACGAGGCCGCACGGGTCGGCAGCACGATCACCGTCGCCGACTCGCTCGACGAGCTGCTCGCCGCGGTCGACGTCGTCGACGTGGTCGTCCCGACACCGGCCCACGCCACCGTCGTCCGTGCGGCACTCGCGGCGGGCAGGCACGTCGTCTCCGAGAAGCCCCTCGCCCGCACCGACGCCGACGCCGACGACCTCGTCGCCCGGGCGGCGGACGCGGGCCTGCAGCTCTACCCGGCGCACGTCGTCCGCTGGTTCCCCGCGTACCGGCGGCTGCACGAGGCCGTCACGACGGGCCTCCTGGGCGACCTCGCCGTCCTGCGCTTCTCCCGCTCCGGGGCGTTCCCGACCCGAGTCGCGTGGTTCGGCGACCGCGCACAGTCCGGCGGCATCGTGATGGACCAGATGATCCACGACCTCGACGTCGCCCGCTGGGTCGCCGGTCCGGTCACCCGGGTGTCCGCCGTCACCGTCCGCACGGGCGACGACGAGCACCCGGTCGAGGCCGCGCACGTCCTCCTCACGCACGCGTCCGGCGCGATCAGCCACGTCGCCGGGCTCTGGGGACCACCGCACCTGGCCTTCAGCACGGAGTACTCGGTGACCGGCACGCGCGGCAGCCTGTCGCACTCGTCCCTCGCCGAGGAGGACACCCGCGCCGACCTCGCGACCCCGACCGCTGTCGACGGGTTCCTGCCGTCCGTCGACCCCGCCGAGGACCCGTACGCCCTCGAGCTCGCAGACTTCGTCGCCGCGTTCGACGGCGGGCCGCTCCCCCGCGTCAGTGCGGCGGACGGTGCCGTCGCGGTGCGCCTCGCCAACGCCGCCCTGGCGTCGATCGAGTCCGGACAACCCGTGGAGGTGACGCTGTGACCCTCCGCGTCGGCGTCCTGTCCTTCGCCCACACGCACGCGATCGGGTACCTCGCGGCGCTCGCCGCGATGCCCGACGTCGAGGTGCGCGGGACGGACCCCGGCGGCGTCTCGACCGGCACGACCCTCGGCGAACTCCGGGGCGCCGACCTCACCGGAGCGCTCGGCGTCGCGCACGCCGACACGGTCGACGACCTCCTCGCCTGGGGGCCGGACGCCGTCGTGGTGACCAGCGAGAACGCACGGCACCGCGAGTTCGTCGAACGGGCCGCCGCCGCCGGCGCACACGTGCTCTGCGAGAAGCCGCTCGCCACCTCGTGGGAGGACGGCCTCGCGATCCGCGACGCCGTGCAGCGCGCCGGGGTCACGCTGATGATGGCCTACCCGGTGCGGTTCGCGTCGGCGTTCGACCGGTTGCGGGCCACGCACGCCTCGGGCGCACTCGGCACGGTGTTCTCGGTCCGCGGTGCGAACAACGGCATGCTGCCGCTCACGCGCGACTGGTTCACGGACCCAGCGCTGAGCGGCGGCGGCGCGATCGTCGACCACGTCGTGCACGTCGCCGACCTCGTCGACGGGCTGACCGGCGCGCGACCGGTGTCCGTCACCGCCGTCGCGAACCGCGTGCTGCACGCCGAGCGCGCACGGGCCGAGACGGCCGGGCTCGTGACGGTGAGCTACGACACCGGGATGGTCGTCGCGGTCGACTGCTCGTGGAGCCGCCCGGACACGGCGCCCGCGTGGGGCGGCCTGACGCTCGACGTCGCGGGGACGGGCGGCACGGTGTCGGTCGACTTCTTCGGCGCGGCGGCCAGGGGGCTCGACGCGGTCGGCGGCCGGCCGATCGAGCTGCGGTACGGGGCGGACCACGACGTGCCGATGCTGCGGACGTTCCTCGACGGGGTGCGGGCCGGCGCGCAGCCCCAGCCCGACGTGCAGGTCGGGTTGCGGACGCTGTCGATCGTCCTCGCGGCACAGGAGTCGGTGCGGACCGGCAGGACGGTGCCCGTCCCGACGGCGTGAGCGACGCGTCGCCCGGCGACCCCACTGCGCACGGGAGGCGCGTGGCGGCCCCGACCCGCGCCTCCAGTCCGTCACACGGCCGGCCGGGAGGCACGCGACCGGCCCGACCCGCGCCTCCGGTCCGCCACCCGGCCGGGCGGGGCATGCTGGACGCATGACCCTCGAGGAGTACGCCAACTCGTTCGGAGCCGCTGCCGATGCGTACGAGCGCGGACGGCCGGGGTACCCCGAGGCGGCGGTCGGCTGGCTCCTACCGGCGGACGCCCGACTCGTCGCCGACGTCGGCGCGGGGACCGGCAAGTTCACGCGGAGCCTCGTCGGACGCGCCGCCGAGATCGTCGCCGTCGAACCGGACCCGGCGATGCGCGACCGGCTCACCGCGGTGCTGCCCGACGTGCGGGCGCTCGCGGGGACCGGCGAGTCGATCCCCCTCGCCGACGGGAGCGCCGACGCCGTGACCTTCGCGCAGGCGTGGCACTGGGTCGACCCGGTGCGGGGGTCGCTGGAGGTGGCCCGGGTCCTCCGCCCCGGCGGCGTGCTCGGTCTGGTGTGGAACGTCCGCGACGAGACCCGGCCCTGGTCCGCCCGGATCAGCGCGATCCTGTCCCAGCCCGAGTCGCGGGCGAGCGTCCAGAGAGCGCCGGTCGTCGGAGCACCGTTCGACGACGGCGCCGTCGAGCACGAGCGGTTCCCGTGGGTGCACGAGCAGGACCGGTCGGCGTTCCTCGACATGGTCGCCTCGCGCAGCTACGTCATCGTGCTGCCGCCGGACGAGCGCACCGCCCTCCTCGACCGGGTGCGGCGCGTGCTCGACGACGATCCGGAGACCGCCGGGAGCGCGACCGTCCCCGTCGGCTACACCACGTACGTGCACCGGTACGTGCGTCCCTGAGCCGCAGCCGCGCTACGCTCGTGGCGATGCGCGCGACCGTGCGGGACGTGGCTGCCCTCGCCGGGGTGTCGCCGAAGACCGTCTCCAACGTCATCAACGGCGGTGTCGTGGTGCGCCCGGAGACCCGCGCACGGGTCGAGCAGGCACTCGCCGAGCTCGACTACGTGCCGAACCTGTCCGCCCGGGGTCTGCGCAACGGACGCTCGGGTGCGATCGCCCTGACGCTCCCCGAGATGGCCAGCGCCTACTCGGCCGAACTCGCGCAGTGGTTCGTGGAGCTGTCGCGGGAGCGCGGCTGGACCGTGCAGCTCGACCAGACCGCGAACGACCCCGCCCGCGAGCGTGACCTCGTCTCGCGTGCCCGGGCACACCTCGTCGACGGGCTGATCCTCAACCCGGTGTCGCTCAGCGCGAGCGTGCTGGCCTCGACCGAGGGGCTGCCCCCGACCGTCGTCATCGGCGAGGTGGAGCCCGAGCACGTCGACCAGGTGCACGTCGACAGCCGTGCCGCGGCCGAGCAGGTGACGTCGTACCTCGTCGGCCGGGGCCACCGTCGGATCGCGATCGTCGGTGCCGCCCGTGACGTCGAGGCCACCGCGACGAGCGAGTTGCGGGAGCGCGGGTACCTCGCGGGCCTCGCGGCGGCGGGCATCGGTGCGGACCCGGAGCTGCGGGTCCCGCTGCCGGCGTGGTCGACCAGCGCGGCGGCGTCGGCGTTCGCGGCGTGGCTCGACGAGCACCCGCTGCCCGACGCGGTGTTCGCGTTCACCGACTCGATCGCGTTCGGGGTGCTGCACGTCCTCGCCGCGCGTGGCGTGCGGGTCCCCGAGCAGGTGAGCGTGATCGGGTTCGACGACGTCGACGGGGCCGCGTACGCGATCCCCGCGCTGAGCACGGTGTCGTTCGACCGAGGGGCGTTCGCGACGGCGGCGCTCGACCTGCTCACCCGGCGGATCGAGGACCGCGAGGCTCCGCCCGAGACCGTCGTGGTGCCGCACCGGATCGTCGAGCGCGCGAGCGTGGCCACGCGCTGACCGGGGCGGGCGGGTCCGGCGTACGCTCCGCCGCATGACCGCTGCCGACCCGTCGATGCCGACGCTCGCCGCCACCGTGCTGCAGTCGCCGGACCCCCTGGCGCTCGCCCGGTTCTACGGCGCGCTGACCGGCTGGACCGTCCACGAGGACGACCCGACCTGGGCGCGCATCCGCCCCGAGGACGGCCCGGGCCTCTCCGTGCAGTACGAACCCGCCTACGTGGCGCCCACGTGGCCCGGCACCGAGGACGCCCCCGGCATGCAGCTGCACCTCGACTTCCAGGTGGAGGACCTGCCAGCGGCGGTGAACCGGGCGGAGGGACTCGGCGCTCGGCAGGCGGCGTTCCAGCCGCAGGAGGACGTCCGCGTGCTGCTCGACCCCGACGGGCACCCGTTCTGCCTGTTCCTGCCGGGCGCCTAGGGCTCAGGCCGGGGTCGGGCCGGGCCGGGGCTCGGCCGGGGGCGGGCCGGAGCTCGGCCGGGGTTCGGCCGTGCCCGGGTGGTCCGGGTCCGCCGCCGCCAGCACCGCCGCACGCGTCCGCGGGTCGCCGAGGATGCGGAAGTGCCCGCCGACCGGGACCCGCACGTTCGTCGCCCCGGCGAGCGCACTGCCCTCGGGGATGAGCGTGTCGAAGACGCCGTACACGCTGGTGATCCGGGCGTTCGCGTCGAGCTCCCGTGCGAGGCCGGCGAGCACCGGGTCGCTCGACCGGAACGCCCGCAGGTGCCGGACGGGTGCGAGCCGCGCGTACCCGGAGCCCGCGAACGGCGTCGACACCGCCACCATGCGGTCGATCCGCGCGTGGTCGTCGAGGCGCGTCATCGCGTACTTCCCGATCAGCCCGCCCTTGCTGTGCGCGACGAGCAGGACGTCGCGGAGGTCGTGTTCGTCGAGGTAGGCGAGCACCTCCGCCGCGGACTCCGGCACCGGACGCAGGTTGTGCCGCAGCACCGGCAGCACGTGCACGGGGTGTCCGCGGTCGTGCAGGGCGTCCATGAGCGGACGCATGAAGTGCCAGGTCTCGTAGACGCCGGGCACGACGACGACGGGCTGGCCGTCGCCGCTCCGGTAGTCGTCGGCGGTCGTCGGCCCGAGGCTCCGCACCTGCCAGCGGATCGCGTACCACCAGTCGAGGACGGCCCACCGGGTGCGGCGGAGCAGGGAGACGTGGACGGGAGGCGCGGTGCGGTCCGTGCGCGTCCCGTCCGTCCCCGACGTGGTCGCGTCGGTCACCGCAGCCCCTCCAGGGTCTGCACGCGGCGGAACTCCCCCACGAGCCGCGCGAACGCCACCGGCTGGCGCTCCTGCACGTGGTGCGGCCCCGGCAGCTCGACGAACGCCCCGCGGGGGGCGGTGGCGGCGACCCGGGCGGACCAGTCGTGGCGCGCGATCGGGTCCTCGGTGCCACGGACGACGAGCACCGGCTGCGCGAGCTCGGCGACGGTGTCCTCGAGGCGGTAGCGGAGCATCGGTCGGAGTTCGGGCACGTACTGCCGCACGCTCCGCAGGTAGTCGGTCACGAGGACGGCGTTCATCCGGGCGCCCTCGACGAAGCCGTCCCGCCCGAGGTCGAGCGCCTGCGTGAGCAGCCGACGACGACCGGCGGCGATGACCGGGCCGACGAGCACGACCGAGGCGACGGCGTCCGGGTGCCGGCGGGCCGCCTCGGCGACGACCTGCGTCCCCATCGACTGCCCCACGAGCACGAGGTCCCCGGCCCCGCGGGACCGCACGGCGCGGACGACGAGGTCCCCGAGCTCCGTCATGGTGAGGCTCCGACCGGCCGCCGGGAGCCCGCCGAAGCCCGGCAGGTCGACGCTCACGGTCCGGTGCGTCGCGGCGAGCGCCCGCTGCGACCGTGCGAACGACCGGTGCGACATCCCGATGCCGTGCACGAGCACGACGGTCGGGGCGAGGGCGTCGTGCACCCTGCCGGCGGGCGCGAGGGTGTGCAGGCGCACGGGGAGCCCGTCGATCCGGACGGTCTCGACTCTCGCGCGCACGATGCGAGGCTACGCGGACGGCGCCGTGCACAGTGACGCTCCAGCGTCGTCATCGCCCGCACATAGGCGACCGGTCTGTACTCGTCCTCATGACCGAGCGCACCCCCGTGAACCCCGAGTCCCGCGAGTCCCGCGACGACGTGGACCCCGCAGCCCACCAGCCCACCACGCCGTACCCCGCCAGCCCGGCCGGCTGGGGCGCCGCACCGACGCCCACATCGACCGCGACGCTCGACGCCCCGGCGCCGGCGCCGGCGCCCGAGCCCCCGTACGCGACACCGGCCCCTCCGGCGGGCTCGTGGAACCCGGGCGCCCCGAACGGCGCGACGCCCTGGTACGGCTCCGCGGCGACGCCCCGGCGCGGGCGCGGCCCGCGACCGCCGTGGTTCTGGCAGGTGCTGGCCGTCGGGGTCGGCCTCGCGGCACTGCTGGTCGGTGGCGGCATCGGCTTCGCCATCGGACACGCGATCGGCGGCGGCACGAGCCAGTCCACGACGCAGGTGCCGGGCACGAACGGCGGCACGAACCAGTTCCCCGGCGGCGGCACCGGCCAGTTCCCGGGCAACGGCACGCAGGGCGGGACCGGGACCGGCACCGGCACCGGCACCGGCACCGGATCGGACACGAGCGGTTCCTCCGCGAACAGCTGAGGGCTACGCTCCGACCATGCGCAAGGTCACCGCTGGACTCTTCACGTCGGTCGACGGCGTCGTGCAGGACCCGTACACCTTCCAGTACGACTCATTCGACGACGAGCTCGGTGCGGGCATGGGCGCGTTCATGGCCCGCACCGACACGGTCCTCCTGGGCAGGAACAGCTACCTGGAGTGGTCCGAGTGGTGGCCCGCCCACCCCGACGATCCCTTCGGCCAGTGGATCAACCCGATCGAGAAGCACGTGGCGTCCACCACGCTCGGCGACGACCTGGCGTGGGAGAACAGCACCCGGATCACGGGCGACGTCCCCGAGTTCGTCCGCGGGCTGCAGCAGCGGGACGGCGCCGACATCGCGGTGTGCGGCAGCGTCACCCTCGTCCGCAGCCTGTTGTTCGCAGGAGTCCTCGACGAACTGCAGCTGATGGTGCACCCGGCGATCGCCGGCTCGGGCCGCAGGCTCTTCGAGCCGACCGACCCACCCACGCGCCTGCGCTTGGTCGACAGCACCGTGACGAGCAAGGGCAACGTCGTGAGCACCTACGCGCGGCTCGACGCCTGACGGAGGTGCGCAGCGCCTCCCGGCCGTCGAACGACTGTCCGAACCGCGCGTACCCTCGGTGGTGACCATCTCACCATCCGAGGAAGCCGGAGTCAGCATGCCCCAGGACACCCGCCCGCACGTCGTCATCGTCGGCGGTGGATTCGCCGGTGTCGCGGCCATGCGCGAGCTCGCCGACGCACCGGTGCGGGTCACCCTGGTCGACCGCCACGTCTACAACATGTTCCAGCCGCTCATGTACCAGGTGGCGACGGGTGGGCTGAACGCCGGCGACGTGACGTACTTCCTCCGGAGCCTCCGCGCGAAGCAGAGCAACGCCGAGTTCCGGCACGGGCTGCTCACCGGCATCGACCCGGTCGAGCGGGTCGCCGAGATGTCCGACGGCGAGCACCTGCACTACGACTGGCTGATCCTCGCGAACGGCGTGAACACGAGCTACTTCGGCACGCCCGGCGCGTACGAGTACGCCTACTCGATGTACTCCCGCTCGCAGGCGCTCCGCATCCGCGACGAGCTGTTCACCCGCCTCGAGGAAGCCGCAGCCAACCAGGGCCCCGACGAGATCAAGATCGTCATCGTGGGCGGTGGCGCGACCGGCGTGGAGATGGCCGGTGCGCTCGCCGAACTCCGCGACCAGGCCCTCGTCGGCGCGTACCCCGAGATCGAGCGCGGCAACATCTCGATCACCCTCGTGCACCGCAGCGGCGAGCTCCTCAAGCCGTTCGCCCCGCGGCTGCGTCGCTACGCGGCCAAGGTCCTCCGCAAGCGCGGTGTCGTCCTGCGCCTCAACACCGGCGTCTCCGAGGTCAAGCCCGACGGTGTGATGACGGCCGAGGGCGAGTTCATCCCGGCGTCGCAGGTCATCTGGGCGACCGGTGTGGCCGCGCACAAGGAGGTCTCCGGCTGGGGCATGCCGCAGACCCACGGCGGACGCATCCAGGTGAACGACGACCTCAGCGTGAAGGGCGTCGAGCGGATCTTCTCCGCCGGTGACATCGCCGCGCAGGACGACGCCCTCGCGCAGCTCGCCCAGCCGGCGCTGCAGGGTGGTCGTCACTCGGCGCGGCAGATCGTGCGGCTCATGGCGGGCAAGCCGACCGAGCACTTCAAGTACTTCGACAAGGGCACGATGGCGACGATCGGCACGAACGCCGCGGTGGCCCAGCTCCGTGGCGGCATCACGATGGTCGGACCCGTGGCCTGGGCGGCGTGGGTGGCCGTGCACATCGCGTCGCTGCTCGGCAACGGCAACCGGCTGTCGACGCTGTCGCACTTCTTCGTGCGGTACCTCTGGTTCATGCGGAAGCGGGCGATCCCGATCGTCGGCGACGTCCGGCCCGTGCGGCCGAACGGCGACCGCGAGCCCGAGCCCTGGCAGATGCAGAAGGCGGAGTAGGCGCGCCCGCGGCGCGCCGCGCGCCCCGCGGGCGCGCCCCCGCGCCCCGCGCGCGCACTTGGTGAGCAGAAATGGTCGGGTCCGGAGACGGGACCCGACCATTTCTGCTCACCAAGGGCGCGGTGGTCCGGACCGGGGACGGCCTGGAGGCGCGGGGCGGGGCCGCCACGCGCCTCCAGGCCGGTGGTGGGTCGCGCTACGCCACCCGCACGTCGGAGTAGGCGCCGGCGGCGATGTCCTCGAGCAGCCCCGGCCCGGTGGGCTCCCAGCCGAGGAGCTCGCGCGTGGCCTCGGACGTCGCCGACATTTCCATGCCGAAGAACTGGCCGATGAACCCGAAGTGCGACAGCGCGTCCTGGGGATCGATCGAGGTCACCGGCAGCCCGAGTGCGTCGCCGATGGCCTCGGCGATCGCCCGGGTCGGGATCGCGGTCTCGGCGACGGCGTGCAGCTTCGTGCCCGCGGGTGCGTGCTCGAGGCCGAGCCGGACGAGCCGAGCGGCATCGGTGACGTGCACGGCGGCCCAGCTGTTCGTGCCCTCGCCGATGTAGCCGGAGACGCCGGTGCGCTGTGCGGCGCCGACGATCGCGGCGATGAACCCGTGGTCGCCGGTGCCGTGCGTGGTCGGGCTGAAGCGGGCCGCGATGGTGCGCACGCCCTGGTCGACGAAGTCGAACCCGCGGTTCTCGCTGCCGCCGCGCATGCTGTCCGGGCCGACGAACGGGTTGGGGTCCGCCTCGGTCGAGGGGCGCCCCTGTGCGAGTCCGGCGACGCCCGAGGCGACGACGAACGGCCGGTCGGTGCCGACGAGCGCCTCGCCGATGGTCTCGACCGCGGCGCGTTCGCTGGCATTCGTGGCGGCCGGGTTCGCCCAGTCGTGCTTGTTCGCGAGGTGCAGGACCCCCTCGGACGCGGCGGCCCCGCGGCGGATGGCGTCGAGGTCGTCGAGGTCACCGCGGACGACGGCGACGTCCTTCGCCTCGAGCGCGGCGGCCGACGAGTCGGAGCGGGCGAGGCCGGTGACGGTGTGTCCGGCGGCGAGGAGCTCGTCGACGGTGTGGGAGCCGATCCATCCGGAGGCCCCGGTGACGAACACGTGCATGTGCTTTCCCTTCGCAGGTGTCCACGGCGGTGATGTCATGAACTGACGTCACCGTAGCACTCGATGTCAGTCGCTGTCATCAGTAGACTGCGGACATGGCGCGATGGCAACCCGGGACCCGTGAGCGACTGCAGGCCACTGCCCTGCAGCTCTTCGCGGAGCAGGGGTACGACGAGACGACGGTCGCCGAGATCGCCGCCGCGGCCGAGGTCACCGAGCGCACCTTCTTCCGACACTTCGCCGACAAGCGTGAAGTGCTGTTCGCCGGGCAGGACGACTTCCTCGGCATGTTCACCACCCCGATCGAGGCCGCACCGGCCGGCACCCCGCCCTTCGACCTCGTCCGGCTCGCGCTCGACGCCAGCGGCGCGTTCTTCCCCGACGAGCGCCGCCCGTGGTCGCGCGCACGCCAGGGCATCATCGACGGCAACCCCGCACTCGGCGAACGGGAGCTCGGGAAGCTCGCGACCCTGAAGGTCCGACTGGGTGAGGTCCTGCGCGACCGCGGCGTCCCGGAGCCCGCCGCGACCATCGCCGCCGAGACCGCCGTCACCGTGTTCCACCTGTCGTTCGCGCAGTGGATCGCCGACGACGAGGACCGCCCGTTCGCCACGATCGCCCACGAACGGCTCGACGCCCTGACGACCCTGGTGCACCCCGGTCGTTGAGACGGCTCTTACCTTCCGCGAGCATCATGTAACGATCCGGTCACGGCCCGACGGCCCGTGGCCCCATCGACAGCATCGCGCAGGAGGCGTCCGTGGCCATCACCACGACCTCGCCGGAGCGGACCCGCACGACATCCGCTCCGGCCGACACCGACGGCAGGCACGCACGACCGACGCCCCCGCCGCCGCTCACGAACCGTGCTCCGGCGCTCGACGGGCTCCGGACGGTCGCGATCCTCATCGTGATCCTCTACCACCTGCACGTGCCGCAGTTCGAGGGCGGGTTCATCGGCGTGACGGTGTTCTTCGTGCTCTCCGGGTTCCTCATCTCGACGCTGCTCCTCGGCGAGCACCGCCGCACCGGGCGCATCCGGCTCGGCTCGTTCTGGACGAAGCGACTCCTCCGCCTCTACCCGGCACTGCTCGCGCTCGTCATCGTCGGCCTCGCGCTGTGGAACTGGGTCGGCGACTACAAGGGCGCCTCGTTCTCCCCCGGCGAGGCGGCGTTCATCGCGCTGAGCTACACCGGCAACCTCTTCCGCTCGTACTGGGACACCACGCAGGGCGTCTTCGCGCACACGTGGAGCCTGTCGATGGAGGAGCAGTTCTACCTCGTCTGGCCGCCCGTCCTCGTGCTCCTGTTCGCACTGCGGTCGCGTCGGCGCTGGCTGATGACCGGGCTCGGCGTCGTGATCGTCGGTGCCGCAGCGGCGTCGTGGCTGAGCTACCGGACGCCGAACAGCGGCGCGACCCCGGACGTGTACTTCTCCCCCGTGCTCGGCGTCGTGCCGCTGGCGACCGGGTGCCTGCTCGCACTGCTCCTCGACGACGAGCGCTTCCGGAGGTGGGCGTCCGGGATCGCCGGACACGTCGGCACCTGGCTCGGCATCGGGCTGCTCGCCGCGGTGCAGTTCTGGATCGACGATGACTGGACGCAGCACGCCTGGTCGTTCGGCGTCGTGCTCCCGGTGACCGGGCTGATCTCGGCGATGCTCATCGGTGGGCTGGTGTCGGTGCGGTCCCCGCTGTCGGCCGCGCTCGCGTGGACGCCGGTGTCGTGGTTCGGTCGTCGCGTGTCGTACTCGGCGTACCTCTGGCACCCCGTGGTCATCGCGCTGCTCGGCACGTTCGCGATCGGGGCGTGGGGCACGGTGTGGCTCGTGGGGGCGGCCCTGCTGGTCGCGGTCGGGGCGGCCTACGCGGTCGAGGTGCCGGTCGAGCGGCTGCGGAAGCGCTTCCGTGAGGCCCGGCGGCTGGTCGCCGCGGACCGGTCCGCGCGCGAGACGGCGGACGCGACCGCTTGACGGACGGGAGGCGCGGGTCGGCCCCGCACCGCGCCTCCCGACCCGCGGTCTGCCGGACGCGACACGACCGACGGCGCGTGCACCGCGCCTCCCGACCCGCGGCCTGCCGGACGCGACACGACCGACGGCGGCTGCACCGCGCCTCCGGGGTCCGCGTCAGCGGGTGCGACGGCTGCGTCCGACCAGCAGTCCGACGGCGCCGACCACGAGCACCAGCGCGACGACCACCGGCAACCGGAAGGCGAGCTCGGTGACGATCCCGGCGACGCCACCGCCGCCGAGGAGCACCCGACCGGCGATCCCGAGCACGGCGAGGACGACGATCGCGCCCGCGGCCACCACGACCGCGGCCTCCGGCCGAGCGACCGGTGGCATCCGACGCGGCGTGTTCCGTCGCCACCACACCACGGCCGCGACGACGAGCCCGAGCAACCCGAGCACGCTCGAACCGTCCTGCACGCCGGCCCAGACCGGGTAGGCCGCCGGGCCCTCGCGGAGGAACGGGATCGCCTGCACTGCCCACCCGGCCTGGTGCGAGAACGCGTCCCACACGACGTGCGTCACGCTCCCGACGAGACAGGCGACGACGACCGCGACCGCCCGGCGGGCCGGCCGGTCCCCGGCACGCGGAGGGGACGACCAGCTCGCCGGCAGCCGCTCGCGGACGCCCGGCACGGCCGCCGCCCACGCCGGCCGCACCAGGTACCACCAGGCCAGGAGGACGACCAGCGCGACCACCAGGTCGATCGTCACGACGCCCACCCACGAGTGCGCCACGACGTAGGGCGGCAGGAACGGCGCGAACAGGACGGCGTCCGGCGCCATGGCTCCGACGGCGACCGCCGCGACGGGCAGCGGGGTGCGGCGGGCGGCCAGGGCGACGACCGCGTGGCTGACGGTGAAGGGCACGACCCCAGCATCGCGGACGGCCCCGGTGGAGCGCTTCGGTCGAGCGGATGACCCCGGGGCGCCGATCGGCTGGGTGGGCGCTGCGCCGACCGTCCGTAGGCTCGGGCCGTGACCACGGAGCGCGTCGACGTCCTCGTCGTCGGCGGTGGGCCCGTCGGCCTCTTCGCCGCGGCGCTCCTCGCGGCCCGCGGGCTCGAGGTCGTGGTGTGGGAACGGCGCGAGGGTGCGCCGACGGGCTCTCGCGCGATCGGGATCCACCCGCCGTCCCTCGACGCGTTCGCGGCGATCGGGCTGGACGGGCCGGTCCTCGCGGAGGCCGTCCGGGTCCGCCGAGGGGTCGCGCGCAGCCGTGGCCGGGAGCTCGGCGCCCTGACGTTCGACCACGCGTCGGCCACGCACCCGTACGTCGCGACGCTCGACCAGCACCGGACCGAGACCCTGCTGCGGGAACGGCTCGCCGCGGCAGCGCCGGACGCGCTCCGGACCGGCACGGTGCTCTCGGCGCTCGAGCGGCACCCGGACCACGTCGACGCGGTCGGGACCGGCCCCGACGGCGCGGTGACCGTGCGGGCCCGGTTCGTCATCGGAGCGGACGGCTCGCGGAGCACCGTGCGGGACCTGCTCGGCATCGCCACCACCGGTCGTGACTACCCGGACCGCTACGCGATGGGGGACTTCGCCGACGTCGAGGACCCCGCTGCCCGGACGGACGCGCTCGTCGACGTCGGACCGGCCGGCGTGGTCGAGTCCTTCCCGTTGCCCGGCGACCGTCGTCGGTACGTCGTGCTCCTGGCGTCCTCGGACGATCCGTCGCCGAGTGCGGCGGACCTCGCGGCGATCGTGGCGGCACGCACCGGTGCCCGGCCGGACCCGACGTCCTGCAGCATGCGCAGCGGGTTCGGTGTCCGACGCCGGGAGGCCGAGCGGGTCGGCGTCGGCCGTGTCGTCCTCGCCGGGGACGCGGCGCACGAGATCAGCCCGATCGGCGGGCAGGGCATGAACCTCGGGTGGCTCGACGCGGCCGAGCTCGCGCCGCTCCTCGCGGAGGCGGTCGCCTCGTGCAGCGCCGGCCCGTGGCCGGAGTACGCGCGGCGGCAGCAGGCGGTCGCGCGGCGGGCGGCGCGGCAGGCGGAGGTGAACATGGCGCTCGGACGTCCGTTCGGCCGTCCGCTCGGCAGGGTGGGGGCGGCCGGACGGGAGGCGCTGCTCCGGACGGTCCTGTCCCTCCCGACCGCGGATGCGCTGGCCGGTGTGTACGCGATGCGGTGGGCGTGACGGGTCGCGGGGGCGCGCGGGCGGCGGGTCAGGCGACCAGGCGGGCGCCGGCGAGGCCGAGCTCGACGACGAGCACGAGCGACGACGCGATGACGAGCCGGAACAGCACCCGCGATGCCCGCCCGGCCAGCACGAGCCGCACCCCGACCCCGGCGAGCGCGACGACCACCACGGTCCCGAGCACCGCGAGCACCACCCCCGCGCCCCGGACCGGATCGTCCCCGAGCACCTGACCACCGAGCACGAGCAGCGCCGCCACGACGAGCGACCCGAACGCCGTGACGCCCGCGCCCCGGAGCCCGAGTCGGTGCGGGAACCCCCGGACCCCGGTGGCCGCGTCGTCGACCAGGTCCGGCAACACGTTCGTGCAGTGGATCGCGACGCCGAACACCGCCCCCGTCGCGATCGCCCACCACGCCGGCCAGTCGCCGTCCGGCCCGGCCGAGACCGCCACGACCGGGAGCAGCCCGAATGCGACCACGAACGGCACGACGGACCAGACCGTGCGCTTGAGCCCCGCGTCGTACGCCCACCCCGCGGCCACGAGCACGAGGTGCGCGACGGCGGCGACCGGCCCGAGCAACACCGACAGGACGACGGACGCCAGGGCGGTGCCGAACGCCGCGCCACGGACGGTGCCGACGGCGATCGACCCCTGCGCCACGGGCTTGTCCGACCTGCCGACGGCCCGGTCGCGATCGGCGTCGATCCAGTCGTTCGCGAGCCCGATCGAGAGCTGCCCGGCGACGACGGTCAGGGCGACGAGGACGACCGTCCACCACGCGTGCCCGACCGCCACGGCGATGACCGTCGCGAGCACGGTCACGGTGACGGTGGGCCCCGGGTGCGACGACGCGAACAGCAACCGTGCGGTCGAGGGTCGGCGTGGCCGGGTCACAGGTGCCAGCGTACGTGCGGCACCCGCCGAGTCACTCGCCTCAGGCCTGCCGGACGCAGTCGAGCCGTTCCGGGAGCCTCGTGAAGCCGGCCGCCCGGTAGGTCGCGACGGCGCTGCCGAGGTCGCTCGGGGTGCAGACCCACGCGATCGACGCTCCCGCCTCGCGGAGCATCGCCGCACCGGCGACGCAGATCGCGGTCCCGTGTCCCGCACCGCGGTGGGCGGCGTGGACGCCGAGCGGCTCGATGAGTCCGGGACGGCCGCGGCCCGCCGGCCAGACCGTGATCCCGGCGACCGGCTCCCCGGCGTCGTCCCTGCCGAGCAGACAGCGAGCCTCCGCGAACGGTGCACCGGCGGACATCGCCCTCCAGCGCTCGTCGGTGAACGACCCGTTGTCCCAGGCCGAGCGGTGGACCGCCGTGAAGTCGGACGTGTCCGCACCGTGCACGATCTCGACGTGCAGCGACGACCCGCGTGCTCCGACCGGCGCGGCCAGGTCGAGGGACAGCGGCGTCCAGGACTCGCCGTCGCCCCATCCCGCAGCGTGCAGCGCTCCGCGCAGGGCGGTGCCGTCCGGTACCTCGATCGACGCAGGGCCGCTCGGGAGCACGCCGGTGCCGGGGTCGGAGGCGTCGGCCGCCAGGGCGCGCGCGAGGTCCGGGTCCGTCCAGCGCTCGGGCGCCACCGTCATGCGGAGCGTGGTCGGTCCGTCGAGGAAGCCGAAGGCGACGATCTGCCCGTCGACCTCCCAGAGGCGCACCGCACGCGCGACCGCGTCGGCCCCGTGGCGCCACGCCCACCCGAGGTCGCCGGGGTGGAGCTGCACGAGTGCGTCGTCGCGCTGCCACGACCGCAGCGCCGCCAGGCCCCGAGCGAGGTCGGCCGGCGATGGTGACCGCACGACGGTGTCCACGTCCACGTCACCCGGCCGCCGGGACCTCCGCGCCGAACCGGTCGACGAGCTCGCGCTTGAGCACCTTGCCGCTCGGGCCGAGGGGCAGCGCGTCGAGGACGTGCACCGCCCGGGGGTACTTGTAGGCGGCGATCTCGGCGGCGACGAAGTCGATCAGCTCCTGCGGCGTCGCCGTCGCCTCGGCACGGAGCACCACGGCCGCCTCGATCTCCTGCCCGTGCAGCTCGTGCGGCACGCCGAACACCGCGGCCATCGTGACGTCGGGGTGGGTCGCGAGGACCTCCTCCACCTGCCGCGGGTACACGTTGTAGCCGTTGCGGATGATCATGTCCTTCGTCCGGTCGACGATCGTCAGGTAGCCGTCGTCGTCCTTCGTCCCGAGGTCGCCCGTCCGGAACCACCCGTCGACGATCGCGGCGGCGGTGTCCTCGGGACGGTCGAGGTACCCGTTCATGAGGTTGTGCCCGCGGATGACGAGCTCGCCGATCTCGCCGTGGGGCAGCATCACGATCGCGTCGTGCTGCTCCGGGTCGGCGATCTCGACGTCGACGCCCCACACCGGGGTGCCGATCGTGCCGGGGCGTGGCGGCCGACCGACGTGGTTGAAGGTCGCGACCGGCGAGGTCTCGGTGAGGCCGTAGCCCTCGTGGATCGGCGCGTCGTAGACGTCCTGGAACCGCTCGAGGACCGCCAGGGGCAGCGAGGCGCCGCCGGAGATCGCGTACCGCAGAGTCGGACGGGCATCGGAGCGGGTCGCCGCGTCGAGCAGCGCCATGTACATCGTCGGGACGCCCATGAAGATGCCGCACCCGTGCTCGACCATCGCGGCGAGCGCTGTGTCGCCGTCGAACTTCGGCAGCATGACGATCGTCGCGCCGACCCGGAAGCCGGTGTTCATCGTGCAGGTCTGCCCGAAGGTGTGGAAGAGCGGCAGGGCGCCGAGCAGGACGTCCCCGCGGTGCATGTCGAACGTCGTCATCAGGTTCGTGTTGACCTGTTCGAGCAGCGAGAAGTGCGACCCCTCCGCACCCTTGGGCTTGCCGGTGGTGCCGCTCGTGTAGAGGATCGTCGCGGTGTCGAACGGGTGCCGGGGGACGTAGGTGTCGAGCGGTTCCGCCTGCTGCGCGAGCGCTTCGAGTCGGTCCGGGGAGTCGGCCGGGGCGAGCACCGTCACCACGTCGACCTCGGCGAGCTCGGCACCGGCCGCGCCCTCGCCGAGCAGCGGTGCGGCGCAGACGAGCAGCGCGGCGCCGCTGTCGCGCAGGACGTACTCGATCTCGCGTCGTTTGAGCAGCGCGTGCACGGGGACCGCCACGGCTCCGAGCGCGAGGGTCGCGTAGTAGACCCGCGGGAAGTCCTCGACGTTCGGGACGAGCATCGCCACACGGTCGCCCGGTCCCACGCCGCGGGCCCGCAGCGCACCGGCGTACGCGAGCGTCTGGCTCCAGAGCTCGGCGTAGGTGGTGTGCCGGTCGCCGACGATGACGGCGACGTCGTCCGGGTACCGCGCTGCGGACTCGGCGAGGATCGCTGCGACCGAGGCGGTGGCGCTGGTGTGGTGGGTGGCGGTCATGACCGGTCTCCGTCTCCGTCGACGACTCCGTGGACGACTTCTCGGCCTGATCCTACGGCCGCGGTCGCTCTCGGATCCGGCCCCCGTTCAGGCGGGAGCCCGCACGCCCAGACGCCGCCGGCCCACCACGCCCGACGCCAGCGCGATGCCGAGCAGCACCACGAGTCCCCCGACCGGCTCGTTCCACCGGACGTGCTCGCCGAGGACCAGCACGCCGAGCACCACCCCGACGACGGGCGTCAGGTAGGTGACCGTCGAGGCGCGACCCGCTCCCCACGCCTGCACCAGCCGCGTGTTCCAGGCGTAGGCCAGCCCCGTGCCCACGCAACCGAGCGCGACCATCGCCCCCACGATCCTCCAGTCCAGCCGTACCGGACCCGTGGCGATGACGGGCGCGACCAGCAGGAGCAGTCCGGAGGCCAGCGTCAGCTGCACCGTCGCGAGCGTGACCGGGTCGTACGCGCTGCCGACCGCCACCCGCCGCAGGTACGCCAGGCCGATGCCGTAGCACGCGGTCATCCCGAGCAGCGCGACCTGCCCCGGCACGCTCGCCAGGACCCCCGGGTCCCCGATGACGTTCCACGGACCGACCAGCACCAGGACGCCGACGATCCCGAGCACGATGCCCGCGACCTGCCGTCCGCGGAGCCGCTCGGACGGCACGAGCACCGCGAGGGCCGCCAACGTCATGATCGGCGTCGTCGCGTTGTAGATGCTCGCGAGACCGGACGGCACGGTCTGCTCCGCCCACGCCATGAGCGACGACGGCACCGCGTTGAGGAACACCGACACCACGAGCAGGTGTCCCCAGACCCGTGGCTCCCGCGGCCAGCGCCGGCGGGTCGCGAGCAGGACCGCGACGAGCGTGAGCGCGCCGAGGACCGTGCGCACCGTGGCGACCTGCTGCGGTGCGAGCCCGTCGAGCCCGATCTTCGCGAACAGGAAGCTCGAGCCCCAGGTCAGTGCCACGAGGAGGTAGAGGACCGCGTTCATGTCGCCTAGTGTCGACATCGTCGGCGCATGCGGCAAACGCATGTCGCTCATGAACGGATGAGGAAGACGCATGACCGTCTCGGTACCCCAGCTGCGCGCGTTCGTCGCCACCGTCGACGCCGGCTCCTTCACGGGCGCGGCGTCCGTGCTCGGCGTCGGGCAGTCCGCCGTGTCGCACGCCCTCGCAGGACTCGAGCGCGAGGTGGGCGGTCCGGTGGTCCGGCGCGGGGCGGCCGCCGTCACGACGCCCCTCGGCGACCGTCTGCTGGCCCACGCCCGCAGCGTGCTCGCCTCCGTCGAGGCCCTGGAGGCAGTGGTCCGGCCCGCCACGGCGCGCGGCACCGTGCGCCTCGCCGCCGTCCCCACCGTCTGCCAGGGCCTGCTGCCGCGGCTCCGCGAGCTGTGGGCGGTCACGCTGCCGGACGTCGACGTGCAGGTCTACGAGGGAGACGACGACGAGATGCCCGAGTGGCTCGAGGCCGGCACGGTCGACGCCGCCGTGCTCGTCGACCCGACGCCGGTGCCACCGGGCGGTGTGGTCGTCGCGCAGGACGAGATGGCCGCGGTGGTCCGCCGCGACCACCCGCTCGCCGACCTCCCCGCGCTGACGCTCGACGACCTGCACGAGGACGGCCTCGTCGCGGGCGGTGGCGGGTGCGAGCACCAGATCCAGCGGCTGCACGAACTCGACGGGCAGCCGTTCCGGTACGCCCACCGGGTGCGGGAGATGAGCACCATGTTCGGGATGATCGAGCGGGGCGAGGGCGTGTCCATCGTGCCGACGCTCGGGCGGGTGATGCTGCCGCCGGACCTCGTCATGGTGCCGATGGCCCGGCGGCTCTCACGGACGCTCGTGCTGAGCGGACCGACGTCCCGCGAGTGGCACCCGCTGGCGAGGGCGCTCGTCGACGCGGTCTGACCCGGTACGGAGGCGACAGCGGCAGGATGGGGCGATGGCCGAGACGCACGTGAAGACCTTCGCCTCCCCCGACGAGGCCGCCGCCGAGGCAGCCGGTCTGGACTGGCTCGCCGAGGCCGAACCCGACGGCGGCACCCGGATCGCCCGCGTGCTCGGTCGACCCCGCCCGACGGTCCTCGACCTCGAGCTGATCCCGGACGGTTCGCCGTCGACACGGCAGGCCGAGCGGTTCGGGCGGTCCCTGGCGCACACCCACGCCGCGGGCGCCGAGCACTGGGGCGCGCCGCCCTCCGGCTGGCCGACGGGCACGCCCCTGCGGATGGGACGCTCCCGCACGCCGTTCGTCGACGCCGCGCACGCGCCCGCGACCTGGGGCGAGTTCTTCGCGGAGTACCGGATCCGCGACTTCGTCCGCCGCATCGTCGACGCCGGCGGGTTCGACCACGCCCAGGCAGCCGTGTTCGACCGGGTCGCCGACCGGGTCCAGGACGGGACGCTCGGGTCACCGCAGCCGGAGCTCGTCGGGGACCGGCCGGCGAGGCTGCACGGCGACCTCTGGGCGGGCAACGTGCTCTGGCCGACGGACGCGGACCCGGTCGACGGGACGACGCCCACGGGAGCGGTGCTCATCGACCCCATCGCGCACGGCGGGCACGCCGAGACGGACCTGGCGCTCCTCGGGCTCTTCGGACTCCCCCGGCTCGAGGCCGTGCTCGCCGCCTACGACGCCGAGTCCCCGCTCGCCGCCGGGTGGCAGGAGCGGGTCGAGCTGCACCAGCTCGCGCCGCTGCTCCTGCACGTGTTCCTGTTCGGCGGCTCGTACACGGGGGCGGCGCTGCGCGCGGCGCAGCGGTACGCGTGAACTGCGCGCCGCGCGTCTTAGGGCGCGCATAGCCGACGCAGGGTGACAGTCGGGGAACGCCCGGAATCCTCACTGCCATGACCACGTACCCGATACCCGTGACCGATCGACGCGAGACCGCGCGCACCGACGCGCGGGATCGGCGCCGCAAGCCCGTCGCCCGCCTGTTCCTCGGCGAGCGCGAGGACGCCCGCTGGCTCCGGCCCGCGTTCTGGGCGCTCCTCGCCGTGACCGCCGTGGTGTACCTCTGGGACCTCAGCGTCTCCGGGTACGCGAACAGCTTCTACGCCGCCGCCGTGCAGGCCGGCACGAAGTCGTGGGAGGCGTTCTTCTTCGGCTCCCTCGACTCGTCGAACTTCATCACGGTGGACAAGCCCCCGGCCTCGCTGTGGGTGATGGTGCTGTCCGCCCGGCTGTTCGGCTTCTCGAGCTTCAGCCTCCTGCTCCCCCAGGCCCTCATGGCCGTCGGGTCCGTCGCGCTCGTGTGGGGCACGGTCCGCCGCACGCTCGCCCGGCTCGGGGCCACCACGGCGAACGTCGGCGCGCTGCTCGCGGGCTTCGTCGTCGCGGCGACCCCGGCCGCCGCGCTGATGTTCCGGTTCGACAACCCGGACGCGCTGCTCGTCCTCCTCATGACCGCCGGCGCGTACTGCACCGTGCGGGCGCTCCCGAGGGGCAGCTGGAAGTGGATCGCCCTCGCCGGGGTCGCCCTCGGGTTCGCCTTCCTGACGAAGATGCTGCAGGGGCTGCTCGTCCTGCCGGCGTTCGGCCTCGTGTACCTGTTCGCCGCTCGCACCACCTGGGGCCGGCGCGTCGCCGGCCTGCTCATCGCCGCCGGGTCCCTCGTCGTCGCCGCCGGCTGGTGGGTGGTCGCCGTGTGGCTGTGGCCCGCCGAGTCCCGCCCCTACATCGGCGGCTCGACGAACAACACCGTGCTCGACCTCGTGTTCGGCTACAACGGCCTCGGTCGGATCTTCGGCGGCTCGGGCAACGGCGGCGGAGGCGGCGGCATGACCGGCGGCACCGCGGGCGGTTCGTTCGGCGGCTCGACGGGTCTGAACCGGCTGTTCTCGTCCGAGATGGGCCTCGAGATCTCGTGGCTCCTGCCCGCCGCACTCATCGCGCTGATCGTCGGCCTGGTCGTCGTCGGCCGCCGTCACCTGGCCGACCCGGCCCGCGCCGGACTCGTGCTCTGGGGTGGCTGGCTGCTCGTCACCGGACTCGTCTTCTCGTACATGTCCGGCACGATCCACCCGTACTACACGGTCGCGCTGGCCCCGGCGATCGCCGGACTCGTCGGCACCGGCGGCGCGCTGCTCTGGCACGCCCGCGAGCGCTTCACCGGCCGCATCGGCCTCGCCGCCATGATCGGCGTCACGGCCTTCTGGGGCTGGTGCCTGCTCAACGAGAACCCGACGTGGCTGCCCTGGCTCCGCTGGGTGATGCTGGCCGGCGGCCTGCTGTCGGCAGCGCTCGTCGTGATGGGCAGTGTGCCGTCGCTCCGCAGGCTCGTCACGATCGGCGTCCTCGCCGGCACCCTGTTCGGGCTCAGCGGCACCACGGCCTACGCCCTCGCCACGACGACCGTCGCGCACTCCGGTTCGATCCCGAGCGTCGGTCCGGCGGGCAGCAGCTCCGGCGGCATGGGCGGCGGTGGCACGGGTGGCATGCCAGGAGGCGCGGGTGGACCCGGCGGGTCGACCTCCGGTTCCGAGAGCGGCGGCTCCACCTCCGACGACGGCTCCCAGCAGGGTCCAGGCGGGACCCCGCCGGAGGGCATGACCGGCGAGGCGCCGGAGGGTGCCGACGGGACGGCGCCCGGTGGCGCCTCCGGGACCACCGAGGGCTCGAGCGGGACGACCGACGGCACCACCGAGGGCTCGACCGACGGCGCCCCGAGCGGCATGGGCGGTGGCGGGTCGACGACCTCGTCGGCGTTGCAGAAGCTCCTCGAGGCGTCCGACGCGAAGTGGGCCGCGGCCGTCAACGGCTCGCAGTCGGCCGCACAGCTCGAACTCGACACCGACACCGCCGTGATGGCGATCGGCGGGTGGTCGAGCGACCCGGCGCCGACGCTCGCCCAGTTCAAGGCGTACGTCGCCGACGGGGACATCGGGTACTACGTCTCCTCCGGCTCCGGTGGCGGCGGGATGGGCGGCGGTTCGTCCACGGCGTCGGCCATCCAGGAGTGGGTCGCCGCGAACTACGAGTCCACGACCGTCGGCGGCCAGACCGTCTACGACCTGAGCAGCACGAAGTGATCGACGACGAGGGCGCGGTGGATAGGCTCGCGGGCGTGACCGGGCAACCGCTGCAGCGCACCGACGGCTCGCCCGTCCGCGCCCTCGTCGTCGACGACGAGCACGCCCTCGCGGACGCCGTCGCCCTCGCGTTCGCGGGTGACGGCTGGGAGGTGCGGGCCGTGCACCGCGGGCGTGACGTGCTGTTCGCCGCCCGGGACTTCCGACCCGACGTGGTCGTCCTCGACGTGATGCTCCCGGACATCGACGGGTTCGAGGTGCTCGAACGACTCCGGGACGCCCGGGACGACGTGCGGGTGCTGTTCCTCACGGCGCGGGACGCCCCCGAGGACCGGCTCGCCGGACTCACGGGCGGCGGCGACGACTACCTGACCAAGCCCTTCGGCATCGACGAGCTGCTCGTCCGGGCGCGGATCCTGGCCCGGACGTCGCCCCGGGTCGCGGCCGTCGGGAGTCCGGCCGGGACGAGTGTCGGCGACCTCCGGCTCGACGAGGACGCCAGGACGGTCACGCGCGCCGGTGAACCGATCGACCTCACCCCGACCGAGTACGAGCTGCTGCGGCACCTCGCGCGGAACGCCAACCGCGTGCTCTCCCGGGAGCAACTCCTGGCGAACGTCTGGGGGATGGACTTCGGCACGTCGTCCAACCTCGTGGACATGTACGTGTCGTACCTGCGCAAGAAGCTCGACGCCGGACGCGAGCCGATGCTGCAGACCGTCCGCGGAGCTGGGTACGTGCTCCGGCCGACGACGTGAGCCGACCGCGGACGGCGAGCCGCGCCTCCCGGGCCCGGAACGGCACCGACCGTCGGCGGCGCGTGCCGTCGCTGCGGTGGCGGATCGTGGCGGCCGTGGCGCTCCTGCTCGTCGCGACCAACGTCGTCTTCGGAGCGGTGACGGTCGTCGCGTTCCGCGGGTACCTGGTCGACCGGCTCGACGCGGAACTCGCGACCGCTGCCGAGCGGACCGTCGGCGGACCGGACGGCGAACGGCCACCGCCCCCGTCGACCGGCTCCGGCTCGGACCCGGACAACGCGTTCATCGGCGCTCCCGGACAGTCCGCCGGCACCGTCGTCGCGATCCTGCGGGACGGCGCGACCGTCCTCGGCGGGTACACGGACAGCAGCGGCCGGCAGCACGGGCTGTCGTCGGCGCAGGAGGCGACCCTGTCGCGCATCGCCAGCGACGGCGACCCCGTGACGGTCGACCTGGGGAAGCTCGGCACCTACCGGGCGCAGGCCGTCGGCGACGACGGCGACGTCTTCGTGACCGCGCTGCCGCTCGGCGACCTCGACGCCGCCATCGCCCGCCTCCTGCTCGTCATCGGTGTCGTGACGGTCATCGGTCTGCTCGTCGCGGCCTGGGCGCTGACCCTGCTCGTCCGGCGATCGCTCCGCCCGCTCGAACGGGTGGCGGCCGTGGCGTCCGACGTCACCGAGCTCGACCTGGAGCGCGGGGACACGGACATCCCGGTGCGGGTCTCGGCCGGGGACCTCGCGGCGAACCGCGAGGTCGAGCAGGTCGGCACCGCGCTCAACCGCCTCCTCGGACACGTCGCCCGGGCGCTCACGGTCCGACGCGAGGCCGAGACGGGCATGCGGACGTTCGTCGCCGACGCGTCGCACGAGCTGCGGACCCCGATCGCGACCGTGCGGGCGTACGCCGAGCTCTCGGCGTCGTCGGACGACGCCGACGCGGTCCGCCGCAACGTCGACCGGATCGGGCGCGAGGCGGTGCGGATGGGCGACCTCGTGGAGGAACTGCTCCTGCTCGCTCGGCTCGACGCCGTCGCCCTGGCGTCCGGCCCGGCACCGGCGCGCGAGCCGGTCGACCTGACGTCGATCGTCGTCGAGGCGACGATGGACGCTCGCGCGACCGCACCCGGGCACCGGTGGACGCTGCAGGTGCTGGACGACCACCCGCTCGTGGTGTCCGCGGACGCGACGCAACTGCGGCGGGTCGTGACGAACCTGCTGGCGAACGCGCGGACGCACACGCCGGAGGGCACGTCCGTGGTGGTCTCCCTGCAGCGGACCGGCGACGTCGTGCGTCTCGTGGTCGCGAACGACGGACCGGTCATCCCCGCCGAGGTGCTCCCGACGCTGTTCGACCGGTTCACCCGGGGCGAGGCGTCCCGGTCCCGCGAGCACGGCACGAGCGGCCTCGGGCTGGCGATCGTCCGGGCCGTCGTGTCCGCGCACGACGGGCTCGTCCGAGTCGCCTCGGAGGCGGGACGGACGGCGTTCACGGTCGATCTGCCGGGTCGGACACCGGACGCCGGCTGACCGGGCTGGTTCGCTCGGGAGCGGCCGAGCAACTAGGTTCGGACGGTGCCCTCACGACTGTCCGCACTCGCCGGTGACCTCCGCATCCGGGCAGGAGTGGCGGCCGTGGTCCTGCTCTGGGCCCTCTACCAGTGCTTCTGGAACATCGGCGGGCCCAACATCACCGGCGACGAGGACATCTACCTCCGCGCCGGGTGGCAGTACGTGCACGGCGACTTCTCGTTCAACCGCGAGCACCCCCCGACCGCGAAGTACCTGTTCGGTCTCGCGCAGCTCGTCGCCGGGCAGGGTCCGATCGGTCCACGGGTGCTCGTCGCCCTGCTGACCTTCGGCGTCGGCGTCGCGCTGGACTGGTGGCTGCGGCGCGAGATCGGCTACTGGGGCGCCCTGCTCGCCGCCGCCCTCTGGTGGCTGACGCCGCGCGGTGGTGCCGGTCCGCGTGTCGACCGTCTGGCACTGCTCGACCCGGTGATGACCGCGTTCGCCGTGCTCGCGGTGGCCACGGCGTGGGTGTGGATGCGCGGCGACCGGTGGTGGCTCGCGCCGGTGTCCGGTGCACTGATGGCCCTGTCGGTGACGTCGAAGGTCTCCACCGTGGTGCTGCTGCCGGTGTTCCTGCTGCTGCCCGTGCTGTTCCGGGCATGGCGTCGACTGCTCGTCGGCGGCGCGATGTGGGCGGCCGCGTTCGGGCTGGTGTTCGTCGTGTCGTACGTGCCGATGGGCATCCGGTCCGCGATCCGGTACATGATCGAGTTCCAGGAGGGGCAGAACACCACCGGCCACCCGATCACCATCGGCGGCACCGTCTACCGGTTCGCCCCGTGGTGGGCGAACCTGCACTTCATGGAGGCCGGCACGGGGGTGCTGCTGATCGTCGTCCTCGCCGTCGGGGTCGTCGCAGCGCTGGCGATCCGGGCCGACCGGCTCGTCGCGTACGTCGGCATCGCCCTGGCGTTGCTCGTGGGCTTCTACGTGGTCGTCGCGAAGATCGCGCTGCCCACGTACTACTCGGCGTGGATGCCGTTCCTGCTGGTCCTGGCCGCGATCGGGCTGGCGCGACTGCCGCGTGTGCCGGTGCGGCGGGCGGTCCCGGTCGCGACGGCGCTGTCGCTCGTGCTGGTCGTCTCGCTCGTCGTGCCGTCCGTCCGGCTCAGCCAGGACATCGCACGCCAGCACCCGACGGGCATCGCGCTGCTCGGGGACTACCTCGAGGAACAGCACGTGCCGGACGGCAAGATCCTGTTCGTGTCGGCGACCCCGGGGCTCTTCGTGCCGTACGTCGCCGAGCGCGGCACCACCCGGGCCGACCAGGGGCCGTACGTCGCGATCGTGGTCGGGAACGACCGACGCTTCCCGCCGTCCGGGGCCGTGACGCAGCTGTTCGACTCCGAGCGGTCGCGGTTCTCGGTCGCTGAGGTCGGCGGACTCCAGGTGTGGCTGCCGAAGGACGGGCGGGTCGTCCTGCAGTCGGGAGCGCTCACCGTCCAGGGCTGACCCGCAGCTCGGCCGCCGGTGGGCGCGCGGCTGGCGCGGAAGCCGTCGGTGCCGTCGGTGCCGTCGGTGCCGTCGGTGCCGTCGGTGCCGTGGCACACTGGACGGGAACGGACGGGGGTCCGCATGCCGAACGACTTCGCACGACTGCCGGAGCGGCCGCGCGCCGACGACCTCGTGGTCGAGGTGCCCGCGTTCGAGGACGACCGGCCCCAGCCCGAGCCCGCGCCGCCGGCCGCGGCCCCGGAGCTCGTCGCGGCGACCGAGTTCGCCCGGACGTCGCACGCGCCGGCCACGATCCGGCGGACGCAGGTGCGCGCCGGGGTCTGGATCGCGGGCGTCCCCATCGCGGTGCTCGTGGTCATCGCGGCCGTGCAGGTGCTGTTCGCGCGCTGACCCGGTGCGCGCTGTTCGCTCCGTGCTGCCCGGCCACGGTGCGCGCTGTCCGCTCCGTGCTGTCCGGCCACGGGTGCGCGCTCTGACGACGACTGCTCGTGGTCCACCGTGCGCAGTCGTCGTCGGACTGCGCACGGTGGCCGCACGCGCGTTCTTAGACGCGGCACAGCGGGCTGCTGCGGTCCCCGTATGCCCGGTCCCGAGCATGTGCGGTATGACGGAGACGAACCACACCCTCGACATCGACATCGTCGTCCCCTGCTACAACGAGCAGGACACGCTCGCCGCCCACGTCCGCCGCTTGCACACCTTCTGCCGGAAGTCGCTCCGGAACACCTGGCGCATCACGATCGCGGACAACGCCTCGACCGACGACACCGCACGCATCGCCGACGACCTCGCCGCGATGCTGCCGGACGTGCACGCGGTGCACCTGCCGGAGAAAGGCCGGGGCCGTGCGCTCAAGGCCGTCTGGGCAGCGTCGCCGGCCACCGTGCTGGTCTACGTCGACGAGGACCTCTCCACCGACCTCGCCGCGCTCGAACCCCTCGTCGCCCCGCTGCTGTCCGGGCACTCGGACGTGGCGATCGGCACCCGGTTGGCGGGCTCGTCACGCGTGGTGCGCGGCGGGAAGCGCGAGTTCATCTCCCGCTCGTACAACCTGCTGCTCCGCACCACGATGGGGGTGTCCTTCTCGGACGCGCAGTGCGGCTTCAAGGCGATCACCCGGCAGGCCGCGGAACACGTCCTGCCCCTGTGCGAGGACGACGCGTGGTTCTTCGACACCGAGTTGCTCGTGCTGGCCGAGCACGCCGGACTGCGGATCCACGAGGTCCCGGTCGACTGGGTGGACGACGTGAACTCGTCGGTGCACATCGCCTCGACCGCGACCGAGGACCTCAAGGGGATGTGGCGGGTCTCCCGCGGGCTCGCGACCGGACGGGTGCCGATCGGTGCGGTGTACGACGCCATCGGCCGCCGTCCGTTCACGCCGCCGCACGTCGGGATCGTCGGGCAGGTGCTGCGATTCGGGGCGATCGGGGTGCTGTCGACGATCGCGTTCGCCGTGCTCTACGCCCTGTTCCGCCCGGCGATCGGCGCCCAGACGGCGGACTTCCTGGCGCTCCTGGTCACCGCGATCGGCAACACGGCACTCAACCGACGCTTCACGTTCGGGGTGCGGGGACGTGCCGGCGCAGGGCGGCACCACGTGCAGGGGCTGGTGGTGTTCGGGATCGCGTGGGCGATCACGTCCGGGTCGCTGGTGATCCTGCACTCGGCGGCACCGGGATCGTCGCACGGTGCGGAGATCGTGGTGCTCACGGCCGCGAACCTCGTGGCGACGCTGGTCCGCTTCGTCCTGTTCAAGGCGTGGGTGTTCCGGTCCCGGCGTCGTCCGGAGCTCATCCGCCCGGGCACGACCCCGGCGGCGGACGCGAGCACGGCGGCGACCGAGCCGATCGCGGTCGACGAGCGCCACGCCGCCTGACGCCGCTGGCCGGGCCGCGGCCGCGTGTTCGCACAACCGAAGTCACTCCGCGCCACGGGGATCCGCGGCGCGGAGTGACTTTCGTTGTGCGGAGGCGAACCGCGCCGCACCCCGGCCGCACCCGCGCCGCACGCCGCGCCACACCCCGGCCGCACCCGCGCCGCACACCCCCGCCGCGCCCGCGCCGCGCACCCCGGCCCCGCGGTGTTGCGCGGGCGGTATACCGCGCCGTAGCATCGCCTCACCGCACCACAACCCCACAGGGCCCGACTGCCACCATCGGTCTGCCCGCGGCGAGCGCTCCACTGATGCAGCCTGGCCGTCCGCTGCCGGCAACGCCCCACTGGACCTGCACACGTGAACCCCTCCTCCTTCGGTCTCTACGACCCTGCCCGCGAATCGAGCGACTGCGGCGTCGGTTTCATCACCCGACTCGACGGGACGCCGAGCCACGACGTCATCCGCAAGGGCGACGAAGCGCTGTGCGCCATCCCCCACCGCGGCGGCAAGTCCGCCGAGGGTGTCGGTGACGGCGCGGGCGTGAGCATCGACCTGTCGGTGGAGTTCTTCAGCGCGATCACCGGCGAGGAGCTCCGCGCCGGCCACTTCGGCGTCGCGAACTGCTTCGTGCCGAGCGGCGCGGGCAAGGCTGCGGACGCCGAGCGCGCCCGTGCGCAGCAGACCGTCACGGACGCCATCGAGCAGCAGGGCTTCGAGCTCCTGCTCGTCCGTGACGTCCCGGTGGACCACTCCGTCGCCCGTCCCGAGGCCGAGCAGTACCAGCTGCCGATCGTGCAGTGGGTCTTCCGTGCCCCCGAGGCGTGGACCCGCGCCGAGGTCGACGCCGCCGCCAACCGCGCCCTCCTCGCGATCGAGGCGGTGTCGTACGGCCAGGCCGCCGCCGACCGCGCCGAGCACGCCGCCCTGTACCCGCTGTCGCTGAGCGCCCGGACCCAGATCCTCAAGGGGCGGCTGAACTCCGGTGAGGTCATCGGCTACTTCACCGACCTGCGTGACCCGCGCCACTCGGTCCGGACGCTCTACTTCCACACCCGGTTCTCGACGAACACCGAGCCGCACCCGACGATGGCGCAGCCGTTCCGTCTGATGGCGCACAACGGCGAGCTGAACACCGACCGGAAGAACCGGCTGTCCGACGAGGCCCTCGCCCGTGCACGGACCCGCAGCATCGTCCGCCCGCCCGGCCAGTCCGACTCGAGCCGCCTCGACCAGACCCTGCAGAGCCGGGTGTTCGACGACGGCCTCGAGATCGTCGAGGCCGTGGTCTCGCTCATGCCCCCGGCGTGGGAGAACGACCGCACGCTGACCCCGGCGGTGCGGGACATGCTCGAGTTCTTCTCGCTCTACGAGGAGAAGAACGACGGCCCGGCCGCCGTGATCTTCAGCGACGGCGACGTGGTCGGCGCCCGGCTCGACCGACTGGGCCTGCGCCCGCTGCGCTCGGTGCAGACCGCCGAGTACCTGATGGTGTCGTCCGAGGCCGGTCAGGTCGAGTTCGAGCCGGAGGACGTCGTGCACCGCGGCCGCATCGAGGCGGGCGGCATGCTCGTCGTCGACCACCGCACCGGCACGCTCATGCGCACGCGCGAGGTGCTCGAGATGCTCGCCGCGCGGAAGCCGTACGGGACGCTCCTCGACGCCGCCCGCGTCAACCTGGACGACGTGCCGGCGCCGGAGTACCAGCGCACGACGACCACGCTCGGCTACGAGGGCGACCTGTCGCTCGCGGGCCGCTACGTGGCGTACTCGCTGAACCAGGAGAGCTTCCGGTTCATGCTCGACCCGATGCTGCAGAACGGCTCGGAGCGGATCTCGGCGATGGGCTACGGCAACGCCATCAACGCCCTGAGCGACACCGAGGGCGGCATGGCGAAGTACTTCTCGCAGCGCTTCGCCCAGGTGACGAACCCGCCGCTCGACTCGATCCGCGAGGCCGACGGCATGTCGATGCGCGTCGCCCTCGGCGCGAAGCCCGACGGGACGGGTTCGGCGACGCGGCAGCTCGTCGTGGAGTCCCCGATCCTCGGGCACCTCGACATGGTTCGGCTGCGCGAGCAGGACATCGTGCCGCTCGAGCGCTTCGACATGCTCTACGTGCCGGTGCTCGGCGACGAGCAGGCGAACGCCGACGCGGTCCGCACCGCGACCGAGCACCTCGCCGACGCCGTCGCCGCCTTCGCCGAGCGCACCGGCGGCATCGCCGTGCTCACCGACCGCAACGTGTCGTCGACGCACGCGCCCCTCCCCGTCATCCTCGCCGTCGCCGCCGTCAACCAACGGCTCATCGAGACCGGCCTGCGGCTGCGGATCTCCGTCGTCGCCGAGTCCGGTCAGCTGCCATCGTCACACCACGTTGCGACGGCGCTCGGCTTCGGCGCCGCAGCGGTGTACAGCCTCTCCGCACGTCTCCGTGCGGAGGAGAAGTACCCCGCAGCGCCCGCCCCGGCCGGCGAACTGACCGCGACCGACCTCGCCCTCAAGCACTTCCGGAAGGCGGCCGAGAAGGCCCTCGCGAAGACGATGGGCCGCGTCGGGCTCTGCACGGCCGAGAGCTACATCGGCGGCGAGTTCTTCGAGCCGAACTACCTCGACACCCGCGACGACCTGCTCGCCCGGGTCTTCCCGCACATGCAGGCCCCGGTCGGCGGCGTCGGGTTCGCCCGCATCGCGCAGGCGGCGACGGACTGGCACGAGCGCGCCCGCACGGTCGAGTCCGAGGGCCAGGTGCCCATGCTCGGCCTCTTCAAGGAGCGCTCGGACGGTGCCGGGCACTCGTTCGGCGTCGCGAGCGTACGCGGCTTCGGCGGCATGACCGAGGAGCGTCCGGCCTTCGAGCGCTCCGGCGACTCCGAGGCGCTGCGGCTCCTCACGCTCGGCCAGCTCGACGACGCGTTCGGCATCACCGACACCGCCTACCGGAACACGGGCTACGACCGGCTCAGCGACGCCGAGATCGACGCGCACCGGATCACCCCGGGCTACGTCACGTTCCTGCAGACGACGCACGACGAGCGCTCGCGCCGTCCCGCGGCCCTCCGCGACGTCCTCGCGCTGCCCGCGGACGTCACCGGCATCGACACGGCAGAGGACTTCGCCCGCGAGCTCGGCCGCTTCTCGACCACCGGCAACGCGAGCGTCACGGTGCGCGGGCTCTCCGGCTCGCGTCCGACCGACGACGGGGACCTTCCAGGAGGCACGGCTCGCTTCCGCCTCGAGCTCACGTCGACGGGGACCACGGGTGCACTGCGCCACGCGGCCCTCGCGGACGGCCTCGCGCTGCTGCACCCCGGCCAGGTCGACGTCGACTCCGTCGACGACACCCAGGTGACGCTCCGCGCCACCGGCTCCGCCGTCGAGCTGCTCGCACTGCTCGACCACGCCCCGGCGAGCGTCGCGCTCGACGAGGTCCAGCCGGCGCACGAGATCACCCGGACCCTGGCGTCCGGCGCGATGAGCCACGGCGCGCTCGTCGCCACCGCGCACGAGGCGGTGGCGCACGGCACGAACATGGTCGGCGGCATGTCGAACAGCGGTGAGGGCGGCGAGCACCACTCCCGCTACGGCACGATCCGCGGCTCGCGCATCAAGCAGTTCGCCTCGGGACGGTTCGGCATCTGGGCGGGCTACCTCGCCGACCCGATGCTCGAGGAGCTCGAGATCAAGATCGGCCAGGGCGCGAAGCCGGGCGAGGGCGGCCAGCTGCCCGCGCCGAAGGTCACGGTGGACATCGCCGCGGCCCGTGGTGGCACCCCCGGCGTCGAGCTCATCTCGCCGCCGCCGCACCACGACACGTACTCGATCGAGGACCTCGCGCAGCTCATCCACGACTGCAAGGCCGCCCGCGTCCGGGTGATCGTGAAGCTCGTGTCCTCCGAGGGCATCGGCACCATCGCGGTCGGCGTCGCCAAGGCCGGCGCGGACGTCATCAACGTCGCGGGCAACACCGGTGGTACGGGCGCCGCGGCCGTCACGAGCCTGAAGTACGCCGGCCGCTCGGCGGAGATCGGCGTCGCCGAGGTCCACCAGGCGCTCGTCGCGAACGGCCTCCGCCAGAAGGTCACGCTCCGCTGCTCGGGCGCGCACCAGACCGGTTCCGACGTGGTCACGAGCGCGCTGCTCGGCGGCGACAGCTTCGAGTTCGGCACGACCGCGCTCATGATGCTCGGCTGCGTGATGGCGAAGAACTGCAACGTGAAGTGCCCGGCTGGTCTCACCACGAACGCCGAGGCGTTCGAGGGCGACCCCCGTGCGCTCGCGCAGTACCTGCTCAACATCGCCCACGACGTGCGGCAGATCCTCGCCCGCCTCGGCCTGCGCTCCCTGCGCGAGGCCCGCGGTCGCACCGACCTGCTGCAGCTCCTCGACCACCCGGCGAGCGTCGGGCGCCTCGACGTCCGAGCGCTCCTCGCGCAGGTCCCCGAGAAGGTCGTCGAGGACCCGGAGTACCTCGAGAAGGACTTCCACACCGACGACGCGCTGCTCGAGCGGGTCCGCACGGCCCTCGTCGACCACGAGCAGGCGCACGTGCTCGTGCACGGCGTGCTGCTCGGCAACAGCGACAAGTCCGTCGGCGGTCAGCTCGGCATCGACGTGGAGCGCCTGCTCAACCACGAGCTGCGCGACACCGACCTGTCCGGGCACCCGGCGATCACCACGGACGACCGCGGACGCCGCCGGCTCGTCGACGGCGCGGTCACGATCCGCACGCTCGGGTCGGCCGGGCAGTCGTACGGCGTGTTCAACAACGACGGCATCGTGCTCGAGCACACCGGCACCGCGAACGACGGCGTCGGCAAGAGCCAGAGCGGTGGCCGGATCATCGTCCGCGCCCCCGGTGGCGGCAGTGCCGGACAGGGCGGCAACGTCCTCGTCGGCAACTTCGCGCTGTTCGGGGCGACCGGCGGCCGCACCTTCGTCGAGGGCGAGGCCGGCGACCGGTTCGCCGTGCGCAACTCCGGCGCGACGGCCGTGGTCGAGGGCGTCGGGGACTTCGGCTGCGAGTACATGACGGGCGGTGCCGTGTTCAACCTCGGCACCTTCGGCAAGGGCCTCGGCAACGGCATGTCCGGCGGGTTCCTGTACCAGTACGACCCCTCCGGCGAGGTCACCGAGCGCGCGAGCACCGACTCGCTCCTCGTGTTCCCGGTCACCGACACCGAGCGCGGGGCCTTCCACGAGGCAGCGGCGCGCCTGCTGCTCGAGTGGCACCTCGAGGCGACGGGCTCGGCGCTGGCCGAGCGTCTGCTCGCCGAGTGGGAGACCACCCGCCAGCACGTCTTCGTCGGCATGCCCCGGGCGCTCCTGCTCACCCAGGACGCCGGCGAGATCCTCGCCGCGGCGAGCCGGAACGAGTTGCTCGACGAGCTGGCGACCTCGATCGCGACGGACAAGCTCCGCGCGTTCAAGGTCGACTACCGCGACCAGCGCGCCGTCCTCGGTGGCCGTGCGCCGTCGCTCGGCGACCAGGGCGACGACATGTTCTCGCTCCTGTCCTCGTACACGGTGCTCGGCGTCGCCCAGGACCTCGCGCTCGAGCGGGTCCCCGGTGCGGCGGGCCCGAACGACCCCCGGGTGACCGAGGCGGTCAAGAACCTCATCCTCACCGAGGACTTCTTCGTCAAGCAGCGCGTCGTGAAGTACCTGCGCGGCACGCTGGACCGCTTCGCGGACGACGAGCTCGCGACCCTCATCGCGATCAAGCGCCTCGACGACTACAAGCGCGCGCTCACGCAGCGGAACAACCGCAGCATGGACGCGCCGGGCACCACCGGGTGGATCATGCACCAGAACGCCAAGAACGACGGCCGCGTCCGCGAGGCCCGCTTCGACGAGCTGCTCGCGAACGCGGCGCTCGAGGACATCGCCCGCCGTGCACCGCAGGCGCCGACCGAGGCGGTGTCCGCGTGAGCCTGCTCCCCCCGACCGGATCGCTGATCCCGGTCGACGCACCGTTCTCGCAGGCCCAGGAGTCCTGGCTCGCCGGGTTCATCGCCGGCATCGCGGCCGCGGGCAAGCGGGCCTCCGGCGGCGCCCCGACGACGACGATCGACGTGCTGTTCGGCACGCAGACCGGCAACGCGGAGTTCCTCGCCGACGAGCTGGTCGCCGGCGCGAAGGCCCGCGGGCTCGGCGGTCGTGCCACCGCGCTCGACGCCGTCACGCCGGAGCAGCTCGCCGGGATGTCGCACGTGCTCGTGGTCACCTCGACGTACGGCGAGGGCGAGATGCCCGACAACGCCGGACTGTTCTGGGACGCGATCCAGGCGACCACCGTGCCGCGGCTCGAGGGACTGCACTACGCGGTCCTCGGGCTCGGCGACACGAGCTACGACGAGTTCTGCCAGGCCGGCAAGCTCCTCGACACCCGGTTCGAGCAGCTCGGCGCCACCCGCATCCACGACCGCGTCGACTGCGACGTGGACTACGAGGACCCGGCCGCGCTCTGGACGGCGGCGGTGCTCGACCGTCTGGCGGCGGAGGCGGGCGTGCAGCCCGGCGCGACCACGGCGGTGGCGGCGACCGGTGCGACGACCGCGGCCGGCGGGGCGGGCGCGAGCCGTGCCTCCAGGCCCGGTGCCCAGTGGAACAAGCGCAACCCGTACCCGTCGATGCTGGTCGAGAACCGGCTGCTCTCCTCGCCGCGCAGCGCGAAGGAGATCCGGCACTACGAGTTCGACCTCGGCGACTCCGGGATCGAGTACTCGGCGGGCGACGCGCTCGCGGTCGTGCCGGTCAACGACGAGGTGTTCGTCGGCGAGCTGCTCGAGCAGGTCGGCGCGAACGGCTCCGAGACGCTCGACGGCCGCCCGGTCACCGAGGTCCTGCGGACCGACCGTGAGATCCGGACGCCCTCGAAGGACCTCATCGCGGACCTCGTCCAGCGCGCACCGTCGTCCGAGCTCGCCGCCGTCGTCTCGCACGGTGACAAGCACGAGCTCGACCGCTGGCTGTGGGGTCGCGACGTCCTCGACCTGCTCCGCGACGCCGGACCCGCGGCACCCGGACTCGACGAACTCCTGCCGAACCTCCGACCGCTGCAGGCGCGCCAGTACTCGATCTCGTCGAGCCCGCTCGCGCACCCGGACCGCATCCACCTGACGATCGCGTCCGTCCGGTACGGGGACCCGCACCGCATGTACGCCGGCGTCGCGTCGACGTTCCTCGCCGACCGGGTCGCCCCCGACGGCACCGTGGACGTGTACCTGCAGCCGAACGCGTCGTTCGGGGTCCCCGCCGACCCGTCCGCGCCGATGATCATGGTCGGCCCGGGGACCGGCATCGCACCGTTCCGCGGGTTCCTGCACGAGCGTGCGGTCTCCGGGGCGACGGGACGGAACTGGCTGTTCTTCGGCGACCAGCACCGCGACACCGACTTCGTCTACGAGGACGAACTCACCGAGCTGCAGGAGCAGGGCGTCCTGGATCGCCTCGACCTGGCGTTCTCGCGCGACCAGGCCGAGAAGGTCTACGTGCAGACCCGGATGCTCGAACAGGCCCCGGAGCTCTACTCGTGGCTCGAGGACGGCGGGCACCTCTACGTGTGCGGTGACGCCTCACGGATGGCGAAGGACGTCGAGCAGGCGCTCCTGGCCGTCATCGGGAGCCAGCGGGGCAAGGGCGAGGACGACGCGCAGGCGTACCTCGCCGACATGCGGCGCGGCAAGCGCTACGTCCGCGACGTGTACTGAGCGGCGCGCGCGGCCGGTGCCACGCCCGTCGCCCCGGTGCGGAACCCGAATCCGCGACCGGGGCGACGGCGAGGGGGCGCTGTGGGCCGGGAGGCCCCTGATCCGGGACTCCTCGCGCGTCGCGTGGTTCCCCCCTCCGACCGCGGAGCCACCGTCACCGGCTCCCTGGGCCGGAGTCGATCACTCGCGCGGTACGCCCACCGTACTCAGACTGCACGGACGTGCGCGACCCGTTGACCGTTCACGGGCTGTGTGCTATCCAGCGTCGTCGGTGCCGGAGTCGTCGTCCGCGTCGCCGGGCACCACCGCACGGGACCACGCCGAGTCGTCCGCCGTGCTCGTGTCCGAGGGCTCCGGCGTGAGCACGAGACCGGAGCCCGAGGTGGCGGCGGCGTAGAGGTCCTCGAGCCAGCTGCGGTTGATCCGGGGCACCCGGCTGCCGGAGAACTTGAAGTGCAGGCTCACGTTCGGGTGCATCCAGATGGTGCTGCGCCCGTTGCCGTGGACGGCGTCGTCCTTCCACGAGAACGCGAACCGGTGCTCCCGCCGGAGCATGTTCACGATGACGATCTGCAGGTGTGTGAGCGCTCGGTCGTCGATCCGGAGGTCGAGCGGCTCTCCGTCGTAGATGAGCTGACCCATGCGTCCTTGTACACCGCGGGGGTTGTGCGGCGGGCAGGACCGTCGTAACGTACAACCAAATGGTTGCACGAACCGAACTGAGCGATGCCGAGGTCGACCGGGTCTTCCACGCCCTGGCCGATGCGACCAGACGCGACATCGTCCGTCGCACCCTGGTCGGCGAGGCGTCCGTGAGCGCGCTCGCGGACGCCTACGCGATGTCCTTCGCCGCCGTCCAGAAGCACGTCGCCGTCCTCGAAGGAGCAGGACTCGTGACCAAGGAACCCCGGGGCCGCACCCGCATCGTGCGCGCCGAGCCGGGACAGATCGATCGCGTCCGTGGGCTGCTCGACGGCTACGCGGACCTCTGGCGCGGCCGGATCGACCGGCTCGACGCACTGCTGGGAGCAGACCGCGCGCCGCGCGGCGACGACCGAACGCAAGGGAGCCACTGATGCCGACCACGTCCGTCCACACCGACCCCGAGGAGCTCACCATGACCCTCGTGGCCGAGTTCCCCGTCCCCGTCGAACGCCTCTGGGCAGCGTTCGCGGATCCCCGGCAGCTCGAACGCTTCTGGGGCCCGCCCGGGTTCCCCGCCACGTTCACGTCGTTCGACCTCCGTCCCGGCGGCGTCGCCCACTACCGGATGACCTCGCCCGAGAACGAACGGTTCCACGCACTCTGGCAGGTGTCCGAGGTCGACGAGCCCCGCCGGATCGCCTTCCGCGACCTGTTCTCCGACGCCGAGGGCACGGTCGACGACTCGCTGCCCGCGAGCGAGACCGTGCTGTCGTTCGACACCGTCGACAGCGGGTCACGGGTGACGGTGCTGACGTCGTTCGCGTCCTCCGCCGACCTCGACGCCATGCTCGAGATGGGCATGCTCGACGGCTACGAGCAGGCGTTCGGGCAGCTCGACACGGTGCTGGCCGACCTCCGCGAGTACGCCCTCGGCCGGGGCACGGTCACCGAGATCGTGGACGACACCCACGTGGTCATCACCCGCGCGTTCGCGGCGCCGCGGCACCTGCTCTGGCGTGCGCACACGGAGCCGGAGCTGATGCGCCGATGGCTGCTCGGCCCGGACGGGTGGGAGATGACGGTGTGCGAGAACGACCTGGTCGTCGGCGGCTCGTTCCGGCAGGCCTGGGCGCCCGTCGGGGACACCGAGGGCGAGGCGTTCGGGTTCGAGGGCGAGAACCTCGTCATCGAGCCGGAACGCCGCATGGTCACGACCGAACGGATGACCGGTGCGCCGTTCCCGGCCAACGTCAACGACCTGCAGTTCGACGAGGCCGACGGCGTCACGCTCATGACGCTCCGCATCACCTACCCCGACCGGGAGCAGCGGGACATGATCCTCGCGACCGGCATGACGGACGGCATGGAGACGAGCTACCAGCGTCTGGAACGCGAGGTCGTGTCCGCAGCGGCGTGAGTCGTGACGGACGGGAGGCGCGGTGCCGGCCGGCACCGCGCCTCCCGTCCGTCAGTCGGTCGCGTCAGGGACGCGCGCTCACGTCAGGGACGCGTCGCCTCGTAGCGGCGTGCGCCGCCGCGGACGCCGGCGAAGCGGTACGGCGCAGCCGTGACCCGCGGACGCTCGACGTCCTCGCTCGTCGCGGCACCCGCGGCGTGCAGCTCGCGGTAGGCGTCGACCGAGAGCGGCACCCGGGCGGCGAGGAGCTCGCGGACCCGACCCACACGGCGGTGCTCGCGGTACGCCGGCTGCACGATGCCGGTGATGAGCTCCCCGACGCTGCCGGACCCGTAGCTGAACAGGCCGATGCGCTCCCCGGCGAGGTCGTCGTCGAGGTCGAGCAGTGCGGCCAGCCCGATCCAGAGCGACGCCGTGTAGGTGTTGCCGGTCTGCTTGTTGTACGTGAACCCGAGGGCGAGCTCGGACTCGTCGAAGGGCACCCCGACGTGCTGCGTGAGCTTCCGGTGCGCCTTGAGCGCCATCTTCGTGAACGGCTGGTGGTGGACGAAGCGCACGATGTCCTCGTACGCCGGGCCGCCCTGCGCCGCGAGGTCGTCCCACGCCCCGACGAACGCGTCGACGTAGGCGCTCACGGACAGGCGGCCGTCGACGAGTGCGGTGGAGCGGTCGTTCGGCCGCCAGAAGTCGTCGACGTCGGCGGTGAAGACACCCGCGGCCGGCTCGATCTCGATGAGGTCGGGGTCGGCGGCGATCAGGATCGCGGCGGCGCCGGCACCCTGCGTCGGCTCGGCGGCGGTGTCGACGTCGTAGCGCGCGACGTCGGCGGCGATGACGAGCACGCGCTCCCGCGGAGCACGCGCGACGATGCCGAGGGCGAGCTGGACGGCAGCGGTCCCGCCGTAGCAGGCTTGCTTCAGCTCGACGACGCGGACGTTCTGCGGCAGCCCGAGCAGGCCGTGCACGAACACCCCGGCGGCCTTCGACTGGTCCACGCCGGACTCGGTGGCGAAGAGCACCGTGCGGATGCCGTCGGCACCGTGCCGGTCGATGAGCTCCTTCGCAGCGGCGGCGCCCATCGTGACGATGTCCTCGTCGGGAGCGGGCACGCTGAACGCGTCCTGTCCGATGCCGACGTGGTACTTCGCCGGGTCCACCCCGAGGCGCTCGGCGAGGTCGTCGAGCTCGAGCACGTGGTGCCCGGTCGCGACGGCGAGGTCGTGGATGCCGATGCGGGTCACGCTGCACCTCCGGCGGGCTTCGCGCCGCGACGTTCCATCGCGACGTGGGCGGCCATCAGCTCGCCCGGGTTGGTCTGCGCGGCGAGCAGGGAGAGCTCCCCGCACAGGACGGTCGCGGCGCAGAGGGCGGCGAGCCGGCGGGCATTCGCACCGGGCTCGCGGTCCTCGCGGCAGCCGAGGCGCACGAGGGCGTCCTCGACGACGGGCAGGTCCCCGCCCTTGCCGTTGCCGACCGTGCCGACGATGAGGTGCGGGAGCGAGGTGGCGAAGTACAGGTCGCCGTCGCGGTCCTCGGCGCTCGTGATGCCCTGGGACCCCTCGACGATGTTCGCCGCGTCCTGCCCGGTAGCCAGGTAGAAGCCGAGGAGCATGTTCGCGTAGTGGGCGTTCGCGGAGCGGATGGCCCCGGCGATGGTCGACCCGACGAGGTTCTTCGCGACGTTGAGCTCGGCGATGCGTGCCGCGCTCGACCGGAGCCGCTTCTCGACGACCTCGCCCGGGATGACGATCTCGGCGACGGTGTTCCGGCCGCGTCCGCGGATGCCGTTCACCGCGGTGGCCTTCTTGTCGGTGCAGAAGTTGCCCGAGACGCTGACGTACCGCAGGCCCGGCTCCCACGCGAGGATCGCCGGCAGGAGCTTGTCCGCCGCCTGCGTGACCATGTTGTGCCCGGAGGCGTCGCCGGTGGTGAACGCGAAGCGCAGGAACAGCAGGTCCCCGACGATCTCCGGGTGCACCTCGATGAGCTTCGCGAAGCGGCTCTGGCCGGCGACGATCTGCTCGAGCTCGTCCTGCCGGGCGAGGATGCGCCCGGTCGCGAGGTGTGCCGCAGCCGCGCTGTCGGCACGGACGACGACCGAACGGGTCATGCGCTCGTCCACGACGGTCGCGACGATGCCGCCCTCGACCATGCGCGAGATGCGGGCACCGCGGCCGACGGACGGCCAGAGCGGCGACTCGTACGTGGCGAGCGGCACCTCGTGCTCGCCCTCCACCGCGTTGCCGCTGATGCGGATCGGCCCCACCCACTTCGTGGGGATCGGGGTCAGCAGGTCAGTCATCGACGCTCCCTTCGGGCGCTTGCACCGCGACGCTGAGGTGTCTGATGTCGTGCGCCTCCCAGGCGCGGTGGATGCCGGCGAGGTCGGTGTCCGCCGGGACGAGCGCGATGCCGCAGTCGCCGCCGCCGGCACCGGACGGCTTGGCCGCCCCGCCCGCGGCTTCGACGACGTCGCACAGGGTCGCGAGTCGCTCGGTCTCGATCTGCGAGCCGACCGACGTGCCGAGGCGCTGGAGCAGCCCACGGGCGCGCCGGAGTGCCCCGAGGGTGCGCTCGGCGTCGCCGGTCTGGAGGCCGACGGTGAGGTCGTCGACGCAGGTGCGACTCTCGTCGAGGAACGCCTGGTAGCCGCCGTTGCGGTGCCGACGGACGACACCGACGAGCTTCGTGGTCGAGGCCGGCGAACCGGTCCAGCCGACGAGCAGCTCGAGGTTCTCGGGGGCGGGCAGCCGCTGGACGTCGAAGCCCTCCCACGCGTCCGCGTCGCCGAGGATCTCGGTCACGGTGCGGGTGTCGAGCTGCGCCGCGAGCCGCTCGCGGTCCGGCGCGCTGTAGCGGAGCCAGCCGCCGAAGGTGCTCGCGGCGAGGTCCCCGCCGGATGCGCGCGGGTTCACCCGGATCGTGGCGAGCAGGGCGACCTGGAAGCGCTTCCGCTGCGAGAGCCCGAGTCCGTAGAAGCGGTCGAGGGCCCCCACCGTGGCGACGGTCACCGCCGCGGAGGACCCGAGCCCGAACTTCCGGCCGCTCGCGTCGTCGAGCTGGCTGTGGATGCGGAGGTCGTGGAACCGCGGTGCGATGCCCTGCTCGGCGCGGAGCTTCTCGACGAGGTCGATCGTCGCCATCACGTAGTCGTACGGGTGGTGCTCGGTGTCGAGTGCGATGCCGTCCTCGGCGCGGGTCCAGGTGAGCGGGAGGTGTCCGTACTCCTCGGAGTGCACGCTGCCGGCGCCGTGGCCCTCGCGCACGCGCGCGGTGATGGCGCGGTCGAGGGCGATGATGACGGACGGCTGGCCCGGCTCGACGACGGCGTACTCGCCCGCGACGAACAGCTTGCCGTGGGCACGGAACTCGATCACTCGGCGGACTCCTCTGGTCGGACGACACCCGGCGCGGGTGCCTCCGGGTCCTGCGTCGCAGGGACTTCGGAGCCGAGCAGGCGCGCGCCTGGTCCGGTACCGGACTCGATCACGTCGCCGAAGCCCGCGAGCGCGGACGCGACGGCGCCCCGGTCCTCGGGCTTCGTGAGCACGACGACGTTCGGGCCGGCGTCGGCGGTGGCGTACGCCTCGACCCCGGCGGCACGGAGTTCGGCCACGGCGTCGAACACGGCGACGCTGCGGGCGTTGAGGTAGCGGATGGGCGGGAAGGCGCCCTCGATCGTGGCGTGCATGCGGAGGGCGTTGCTCTCGGTCAGCTCGCCGATGCGGGTGAAGTCCCCCGCGGCGCAGGCGGTGAGCATGTCCCCGACGGTCTCGGTGGTCGAGGTGACCCAGGCGGGGTAGAACGGCGACGTCGCGATGGTGCGTCGCATCGCCTCGCGCGAGCCGATCGCCTTCGGGCCGGCGTCGATCGTCACGACGACCATGGCCATCGGCGGCGCGGGGATCGGCTCGGCGTAGGAGCCCTCGTCGTCGCCGGCGTGCCAGACCGCCACGCCACCGGGGATCGACCGTGTGGCCGAACCGGAGCCGCGTCGGGCGAGCCGGGACAGGTCGCGCGCGGAGAGGTCGAGACCGTACGCCGCCGCGGCCGCGGTCGCGAGCGCCGCGAACCCCGAGGCGCTCGAGGCCAGTCCGGCTCCGGTCGGCACGGTGTTCTCGGACACCACCGACGCCCGCGCCGAGGACCCGGCGAGCTCGCGCACGAGGTCGAGGAACTGCGTGACCCGCACGAGCGCCCCGTCGGTCGAGGCCGAGCCGTTGAGGGTGAGGGTGTCGTCCGCCGTGACCCCGACGGTCACCGACGTCGTCGTCGGGAACACGTCGAGTCCCATCGAGACGCTGCCGGTCGCCGGCAGGGCGAGGGAGGCGTCCGCCTTGCCCCAGTACTTGACGAGGGCGATGTTGGGGTGCGCGACGGCGGTGGCGGTCATCAGGCGCGGTCTCCGATCGTGGTGGTCCAGGTGGCTGCGGCACCCGCGCCGCGCAGTGCGGCCGCGATGCGGTCCGCGTGGTCGACGTCCGTGGCGAGGGCGATGACGCACCCGCCGCGGCCCCCGCCCGTGAGCTTCGCGCCGAGGGCGTCGGCCGCACGCGCGGCGCCGACGAGCCGGTCCAGGTCGTCGCTCGACACGTCGAGGTCGCTGAGCAGCTCGTGCGCGGCGTCCATCGTGGCACCGAGCGCCTGTGCGTCGCCGTCCACGAGCGTCGCCCGCGCGCGTCGGGCGAGTGCGCCGATCCGGTCGATCACGGCGCCGGTGCCGTCCGGGTCGGCGTCGTGACGGGCACGGACGGCGGACACCGCCTCGCGCGTGTGGCCGGGGACCCCGGTGTCGGCGACCACGAAGGCGAACCGGGCGCCGAGCTCGACCGGCTCGATGCGGCCGCCCTCGAACCAGACCGGTGCGTCGGCGACGACCCCGCGGGCGTCGAGTCCGGACGGTCGGCCGTGGGCGACCCGCTCGCACTCCTGGATGAGTCCGTGGTGCGCCTCGGCGTCGAGCGTCTCGCCGAGTGCGTCCGCGACCGCCGCGGTCACCGCGGCTGCCACCGCCGCGCTCGATCCCATGCCGCGAGCGGTGGGGACCTCGCTGTCGACGCGCACGTGGAAGCGGCGGTCCGCCACGCCGAAGTGCCGCAGCGTTGCGGTCACCGCGGTGACGGTCGGCATCACGGCAGCGGGGGCGAGGTCGAGCGGGCCGGTGTGCACGGTCGACTCGAGGTGGTGCCCCTCGGCGTCGTCGATCGGCGTGACCGTCGCGACCACCACGGCGTCGATGACCGGCAGGACGAGCGCGGGTGCGCCGTAGACCACGGCGTGCTCCCCGATCAGGATCGTCTTGCCGTGGGACGACGCCCTACCGGTGCGGCGGGTGGGGCCGGCTCCAGTGGTCGCTGAGTTGTCGAGGTCGTTGGTGGTCATCGTGGGTCACGTCAGCCTAACCGTCCCGGCCATGCACGCGCTCGACGGTGTCCGTACCCCGCCCGTGAGCGCGCTCCACGAGGTCGCCGTTCCGGGCGTACGGTGATAGTCAGCATGCTGACTACCCGAGGAGCCGCCCCGTGAGCACCCACCACACCCCCGACCGCCGACGCTGGGCCGGACTCGTCGTCATCAGCATCGCCGTCTCGCTCATCATCGTCGATTCGACCATCGTGAACGTCGCGATCCCGAGCATCGTGGCCGACCTCGACATCGGTTCCACCCTGGTGCAGTGGGTGCAGGAGAGCTACACCCTGGTCTTCGCGGCGCTCCTGCTCGTGTTCGGCTCGCTCGCCGACCGCTTCGGCCGGCGGCGCCTGCTGATCGTGGGCGTCACGGTGTTCGCGCTCGCCTCGGTCCTCGCCGCACTGGCCCCGACGGGCGACCTGCTCGTGCTCGCCCGCATCGTGCAGGGCGTCGGCGGCGCGATGGTGCTGCCGACGACCCTCTCGCTCGTGAACGCCACCTTCACCGGCCGCGAGCGCGGGATCGCCTTCGCCGTCTGGGGCTCCACGATCGGCGGCATGGTCGCGGTGGGCCCACTCCTCGGCGGCTGGCTGACGACGGACTTCTCGTGGCGGTGGGCGTTCGGCATCAACGTGCCGCTCGGCATCGCGATCGTCGTCGGCGCATCCCTGACCGTCCGCGAGTCCCGCGACACCGTGCACGCCGGCCGGATCGACGTCGTCGGCGCCGTCCTCAGCGTCGTGACGAGCGCCTCGCTCGTGTTCGGCCTCATCGAGGGACGCACGTACGGCTGGTGGTCGAACGCCACCCGGCTGACGGTCGGCGACTGGACCTGGCCCGGACCGCTCTCCCCGATCCCCTACGCGTTCGCGCTCTGCGTCGTCGCGGGCGTGGCGTTCGTCCTCTGGACGAGGCGGCGACAGCGCGCGGGCCGCTCCACGCTCATCGCGCTCGACCTCTTCACGATCGGGTCGTTCCGGAACGGGTCGATCGCGGCACTCATCGTGTCCCTCGGCGAGTTCGGCATCATCCTGTCCCTGCCGATCTGGCTGCAGAACGTGCTCGGGTACTCGGCGCTGCAGACCGGATTCGTCCTGCTCGCCCTGGCCATCGGGTCGTTCGTCGGGAGCGGGTTCGCGGCGACGGCCGGCCAGCGGATCGGCGCGCTGCGGATCGTCCGGATCGGCATCGCCGCGGAGATCGTCGGCGTCGCGGCGATCGGCTTCGTCGTGACCTCGTCGACGCCGTGGTGGGCGATCGTGCCGTGCCTGTTCGTCTACGGGTTCGGTGTCGGGCTCGCGACCGCGCAGCTCACGAGCGTCGTGCTGCGGGACGTCCCGGTCGAGCGCAGCGGCGAGGCCTCCGGCGCCCAGAGCACCGCCCGGCAGATCGGGTCGGCACTCGGCATCGCGGCGCTCGGCACGGTGCTGTTCACGTCGACCGGCACGCTGCTGCAGCACCGGCTCGAGGACGCCGGGTCCTCGAGCGCGGCCGCGTCGCAGATCGCCGATGCCGTGGTCGCGTCCTCCGGCGGGTCGATCGCGGCACTCACCGAGCAGAGTCCGACGGCAGGAGCCGCTGCGGCCGAGGCGTTCAGTGACGGCACGCGCGCGGCCGCCTGGTCGGCCGCGGGCTTCCTGGTGCTCGGCCTCGCGGCGACCCTGCGCCTGCGCAGCCGCCCCGAGGACACCGAGGAGGCCGGATCGGACGCCGCCCCGACGACCGCCGACGCGACCGACTGACGGACGGGAGGCGCGGGTCGGCCCCGCCCCGCGCCTCCCGTCCGCCGCACCGAACCCCGCGCCGGGGGCGACGCGGGGCGCTCACTCGGCCAGACGCGCCGGGGAGACGCTCTCGTCCGCGCAGGTCGTTGGCATCGGCGTCGTCCTCGCCGCGGTCGGGACGGCGGTGACGACGGGCGGTCGACCGGGGCGTGACCGAGACAGATCGGCAACAGGTGTCCCCGATACGGTTGTGCACAACTGAGTTGCGTGCGATGCTTGTGACATGCCCGTGACCGACGAGATGGTGTGCTTCTCCCTCTACGCGGCGAGCCGTGCGACCACGCAGGCGTACCGGACCCTGCTGGAACCGTGGGGACTCACCTACCCGCAGTACCTCGTCCTCGTGACGCTGTGGATCGAGGGCGACCAGACCGTCTCCGGTCTCGGCGACCACCTGCAGCTCGACTCCGGCACCCTCTCACCGCTCCTGCGCCGCATGGAGCAGTCGGACCTCGTCCGTCGCGAACGTCGCAGCACCGACGAGCGGGTCGTCACGATCACCCTCGGCGACCGCGGCCGCTCGATCCGCGGCGAACTGGCCCACATCCCGTCGACGATCGCCGCCGGGATGGGCCTGCCCGACGAGCACGCCGCGACGGAACTCATCGCGACGCTGCACCGGCTGACCGAGACCATGCACGCCGCTGCGACGCCGAACCGCGCCGCCGCGGACCACTGACCCCACGAAGGAAGGAACACCATGGAAGCCCTCTACACCGCCGAGGCCCTCTCCACCGGCGCCGGCCGCGACGGCCGCGTCGCCACCAGCGACGGCTCGTTCGCGCTCGACCTCGCGATCCCGAAGGAGATGGGTGGCTCCGGCGCCGGCACCAACCCCGAGCAGCTCTTCGCCGCCGGGTACGCCGCGTGCTTCCACTCGGCACTGCAGGGTGTCGCCCGCAGCCAGAAGGTGAAGATCACCGACTCCTCCGTCGGCGGCCGCGTGCAGATCGGCCCGAACGGCGAGGGCGGCTACCAGCTGGCCGTGCTGCTCGAGGTCGTCCTGCCCGGGCTCGAGCACGACCAGGCACAGGCCCTCGCGGACGCCGCGCACCAGGTCTGCCCGTACTCGAACGCGACCCGCGGCAACATCGACGTCACCATCACCGTCTCGGAGGACTAGTCCATGAGCACCACCCCCACCACCATGCGCGCCGTCGTCCACGAGACCTTCGCCGAGCCGGCCGAGGTCCTCGGCGTGCAGGAGCGCCCGGTCCCCACCCCCGGCGCCGGCGAGGTCCTCGTCCGCACGGTCCTCTCCCCCATCCACAACCACGACCTCTGGACCGTCCGCGGCACGTACGGCTTCAAGCCCGACCTGCCAGCGGCCTCCGGCACCGAGGCGCTCGGCGTGGTCGAGGCCCTCGGCGAGGGCGTCACGAACCTGCAGGTCGGCCAGCGCGTCGCCGGCGGGGCGTTCGGCGTCTGGGCCGAGTACTACACCGCGAACGCCGCCGGGCTCGTCCCGGTGCCCGACGCGATGCCCGACGAGGCCGCGGCCCAGCTCGTCTCGATGCCGTTCAGCGCGATCAGCCTGCTGCACTCGCTCGACCTGCACGAGGGCGACTGGCTGATCCAGAACGCCGCGAACGGTGCGGTCGGCCGCATGGTCGCCCAGCTCGGCGCCGCGCGTGGCATCAACGTCATCGGGCTCGTGCGCCGCGCCGCCGGCGTCGAGGAGCTCCGCGAGCAGGGCATCGAGCGCATCGTCGCCACCGACGCGGACGACTGGAAGGACCAGGTCGCCGCGATCACCGGCGGCGCGCCGATCGTCGCGGGCGTCGAGTCCGTCGGCGGCAAGGCCGCCGGCGACATCGCGAGCGTGCTCGGCGAGAACGCCACCCTCGTCGTGTTCGGCGCGATGGCCTCCCCCACGCTCGAGATCCCGTCCGGCAAGGTCATCTTCGGCCAGCTCACGGTGAAGGGGTTCTGGGGCAGCGTCGTCAGCAAGACGATGCCTGCTGAGACGAAGGGGCAGCTCTTCGGCGAGCTCATCACCCGCGTGCTCGACGGTTCGCTGACGCTCCCCGTCGCGGAGACGTTCGCCTTCGAGGACGTCCGCGACGCGGTCCGTGCCTCGGACACCGCCGGCCGCGTCGGCAAGGTGCTCCTGCGCCCGTAGACGCGACAGCACAACGGACTGGAGGCGCGGTGCCAGCTGGCACCGCGCCTCCAGTCCGTTGTGGTGGTCTGTCTACCGCCGTGCCTGCTTCGCGGGGACCGTGAAGATGTTGCCGGTGGTGACGCCCTCCTCCACCTCTTCGAGGGTGCGACCGCGGCTCTCCGGGACGAACTTCCAGATGAAGAGCAGGGCGAGCACGCCGACGATCGCGAAACCGAAGAAGGTCCCGGTGATGCCGGTCGCGGCGACGATGGTCGGGAAGTACAGCCCGAGGAACGCGTTCGCGATCCAGAGGCAGAACACCGCGATGCCCATGCCGAGCGCACGGATCTGCGTCGGGAAGATCTCGGACAGGATCACCCACGTGGCGATGTTGAGGAACGTCTGCATCGAACCCACGAACGCGACGACGAGGAACAGGATGACCCACGGGCGGGCCGGGTTGCCCTCGACGAGCGTCATCGACGCGATGCCGATGAGGAAGTGGCAGACCGTCGTCAGCGAGTAGCCCAGGATGAGCGTCGTGCGCCGGTTGATCTTCTCCATGTTGTAGATCGCGATCACGCCACCGATGACGGCGATGATCCCGGGGGCGATGTTCGCGATGAGTGCCGCCGACTGCTGGAAGCCGGACTCGATGAGCACGGTCTGGCCGTAGTACATGATCGAGTTGATGCCGGTGAGCTGCTGGGCGACACCGATGCCGGCGCCGATGAGCACGATGCGGATCAGCCACTTGTTGCCGAGCAGGGTGCGCCAGCCGCTCTGCTGCTGGACCTTCGACTCGAACTCGTTCGAGCGCTTGATGTCCTCGAGCTCGGCCTCGGCACGTTCCTTCGAGCGGATCTGGCCGAGGACCTCGAGCGCCTCGTCGTTGCGGCCCTTCGACGCGAGCCAGCGCGGTGATTCGGGGACGCGCAGCATGCCGACGAACAGCGCGATCGCGGGCAGCGCGCAGACGGCGAGCATGACGCGCCAGACGCCGTTGCCCTCACCCCAGAGGTTGCCGATGATCGCGTTCACGACGAAGGCGGCCAGCTGCCCGATCACGATCATGAGCTCGTTGCGGCCGGAGAGCGACCCGCGGATCTCGTACGGGGCGAGTTCGGCGAGGAACACCGGGACGACCGTGGACGCACCGCCGACCGCCAGACCGAGCAGGACACGACCGACGACCATCACGCCGAACACCGGCGCGAAGACGCAGATCAGGGTGCCGACGAAGAACGTGACCGCGAGCAGGATGATCGTCTTGCGGCGACCCCAGCCGTCCGCGATCCGACCGCCGAGCATGGCGCCGATCGCGGCACCGAAGAGGAGCGAGCTCGTGACGACGCCCTCGGTGAGGTTCGTCAGGCCGAGCTCCTGCTTCATCGGCAGGAGCGCGCCGTTGATCACGCCGGTGTCGTAGCCGAAGAGCAGGCCGCCGAACGTGGCGACGAGCGCGAGGACGCCGAGGCGGCGGACGTGCGGACCCTGTCCGACCGGCGGGAGCGGGACGCTCGGGGCTGTCGGTTTGATGTCGACCATGCGGGTGACTCCTTCGTCAGTGATCAGGCTGCATCGCTTGGAAGGATCGTAACCCGAATCCATGTCCTGTCAATCGGTCATGAAGACAACATGACGATTGGATCGCTCCACGAAAGTCCTGGTCAGCGATCATTCGTCGTCGTCGGCCGGCTCGTCCAGCACGTCCCCCAACGACGCCATGTCCGCACCGTGGTCCGTGTAGCGCCGGACCGTCCGTCGCGCCGCGGCGCTCGCGGCACCCGAGAGTCGTGGGTTCTTCCGTGCGGCGTCGGCGACGCGTCCGGCGTGCCCCGCGGTCGACAGCAGGATGTTCGCCAGTGCCCGCGCGTCACCCGGTTCCGGCACGCCCGTGACCGTCCACGCCGTGCGGACCTGTTCGTCGGGCGTGACCCCGCGCCGCGTGCCCATCCGGTGCCAGTCCGAGAGCGAGCCCTCGGTCCGGGAGGCGGCACGGTCGGCCTCTCCCGCCCGCCGACGGTCGGCGTCACGCGCGGCGTCGTCCGCGGCTTCGCTCCGCTCGATCCGGTCGACGAGCCCGTCCGCCCGCTTCCGGACGAGTTCGGCCCGTTCGCGGGCGGCGGCGTCGTCACCGCCGGCTTCGGCGATGCGGGCGGCGTGCGCGGCAGCCGCCGCGGCGAGGATCTCCGAACGCTCCATGCTCCGACGGTAACCCGTGCGGCCGACAGCGCCGCACACGAACCGCGCGCACGGGTTCCGGATAGCCTCCAGCCAGCAGCGGCACCTCGTGCGCTCCCGCACGGTCAGCCGACGACCACGAACGGAAGTGGACGACCATGGCAGGACTCGACGACCTCCTCGGGGCGATCCCGATCGGCGACATCGCGAAGAAGCTCGGCATCGACGAGGCGACCGCGAGGAACGCCGTGAGCCAGGCGGTCCCGGCGCTCGTCGGTGGGCTGCAGAAGAACGTGGAGAACGGTGGCGCGGCCTCGCTCGACAAGGCCCTCGACAAGCACGCCGCGAAGCCGGACCCCAGCACGATCGACGACGTCGACGAGGAGGACGGCAACAAGATCGTCGCCAACGTCTTCGGCGGCAAGCAGCAGGACGTGGCGGCGGCGCTCGGCAGCACCGGCGGCGGCGTGGACCTCGGCGGGATCATCGGCAAGGTGCTCCCGCTCGTCGCGCCGATCGTGCTGAGCAAGCTCGGGAACCAGAAGGCGACGACGCAGTCGGGCGGTGGCGGGTTCGACATCGGCGGGCTGCTCGGGGGCTTCCTCGGCGGCGGCTCCGGTGCGGCCGGCGGGGCGGGCGGCGGCAAGGGCGGCGGCCTCGACGTCGGCGGCATCCTCGGCAGCCTGGGCGGCCTGCTCGGCGGCGGCAAGAAGTAGCGCGGCCGGCCGGCCGGACTTTCGTGCCCACCGACACTTCACGGTCCCGGCGGCGCGTGGACTGTCGGTGAGCGCGAAACGGCCGCCGGCCGCAGGGCGACCAGCAGACGGACGGGAGGCGCGGTGCCAGCCGGCACCGCGCCTCCCGTCAGTCAGGTGCGTGCGTTACTCGCCGCGCAGTTCCAGGTACTTGGCGATGAGCGCCTTCGTCGAGGAGTCCTGCGCGTCCAGCGCAGCCTGGTCGCCGTCGACCGCCGGGGCGATCTGCAGCGCCAGCTGCTTGCCGAGCTCGACGCCCCACTGGTCGAACGAGTCGATGCCCCAGATGGTGCCTTCGGTGAACACGATGTGCTCGTACAGCGCGATGAGCTGGCCGAGGACGCTCGGGGTGAGCTCCGGCGCGAGGATCGACGTCGACGGCTTGTTGCCCGTGAACGTGCGGGCGGAGACGATGGCCTCGTCCGTGGTGCCCTCGGCGCGGACCTCGTCCGCGGTCTTGCCGAACGCGAGCGCCTTCGTCTGCGCGAAGAAGTTCGCGAGGAACAGCGCGTGCACGTCCTGCCCGGGCTGTACGGCCCCGCCGTCGCCGGTCTCGTCCTTGAGCGGACGAGCGGGCTTCGCGACCGTGATGAAGTCCGTCGGGATGAGTCGCGTGCCCTGGTGGATGAGCTGGTAGAACGCGTGCTGGCCGTTCGTGCCCGGCTCGCCCCAGAAGACCTCGCCGGTCTCGGTGGTGACGGGCGAGCCGTCCCAGCGGACGCGCTTGCCGTTCGACTCCATGGTGAGCTGCTGCAGGTACGCGGCGAAGCGGTGCAGGTACTGCGTGTACGGCAGGACCGCGTGGCTCTGCGCGCCGAGGAAGTTCGAGTACCAGACGTTGAGCAGGCCCATCAGGACGGGGACGTTCTGCTCGAGCGGCGTCGTGCGGACGTGCTCGTCGATGGCGTGGAAGCCCGCGAGGAACTGCTCCCAGTTCTCCGGGCCGATGGCGATGACGACGCTCGTGCCGATGGCGGAGTCGACCGAGTAGCGGCCGCCCACCCAGTCCCAGAAGCCGAAGGCGTTCTCCGGGTCGATGCCGAACGCGGCGACCTTGTCGAGCGCGGTCGAGACGGCCACGAAGTGCTTCGCGACGGCGTTCGACTTCTCGTCGTCGGAGGCGTCGGTGAGGCCGAGCCGCTCCCAGAGCCACTGCCGCGCGAGGCGGGCGTTCGTCAGGGTCTCGAGCGTGCCGAAGGTCTTCGACGCGACGATGAAGAGCGTGGTCTCGGGGTCGAGGTCGGCGGTCTTCTCGTAGATGTCCGCGGGGTCGATGTTCGAGACGAAGCGCGCCTCGAGCCCGGGCTGCACGTACGGCTTCAGGGCTTCGTAGACCATGACCGGGCCGAGGTCCGAGCCACCGATGCCGATGTTCACGACGGTCTCGATGCGCTTGCCGGTGACACCGGTCCAAGACCCGTCGCGGACCTTCGTGGCGAAGGCGTAGACCTTGTCGAGCGTGGCGTGCACGTCGGCGTCGACGTCCTGGCCGTCGACGACGAGCGCCGGCGAGGCACCCTTCGGGCGGCGGAGGGCGGTGTGCAGGACGGCGCGGTCCTCGGTGGCGTTGATGTGCTCACCGGCGAGCATCGCCTGGAAGCGCTCGGCGACGCCGGTGTCCTTCGCGACCTGCAGCAGGTCCTGGAGGATCTCGTCGGTGACGAGGCCCTTCGACAGGTCCACGGTCAGGTCGGCGGCCTGGAACGTGTAGCGCTCGGCACGACCGGGGTCGGTGTCGAACCACCCTCGCAGGTCCGGGGTGAAGCCGTCGGCGATGCCGGCGAGCTTCTTCCAGCCGTCGGTCGATGTGGGGTCGACGGGAGCGGATTCGGTCACTTGGGTCCTCCTGGGATCACCTTCAAGACGTACAAGCCCGCGGGTCACCGCAGCGCTGCGTCGCGGACCGTCTTCGAGCGTAGCGCCGTCCGACGGGTGGCGCGCACCGCCGGACGGGAGGCACGGGGTGCGTTCGCTGCGCGCGTCACCGAACCAGCGTGGCGAGTGCGTCCGCGACGGCGCCTGTCGGTGCGGCGCGCCAGGCGCGTCCCGCCCACAGGTGGAGCCGCTCGGGGGCGCGGGCATCCGCGGCCGCACCGCGGATCGGCTTGGTGAGGTGGTGCAGGGCCGGGTAGCCGAGGGGCGCGTCGGTGTGGGCGCGGACGAAGTCGTTCACGAGGGCCCGCGCCGGTCGGCCCGTGAACGCCCGCGTGAGCGCGGTCTCCCGGAACGCGGGATCGCCGAGCGCGTTCCGGTGGGTGTAGCTCGTGCCGGCCTCGTCGGTCCGGAGGACGAAGGTGCCGACGGCGGTGGCGCTGGCACCGGCGGCGAGCGCAGCGGTGACGTCACCCGACGTGCCGATCCCACCGGCAGTCACGACGGGCAACGAGGTGGCCGCCACCACGGCGCGCACGAGGTCGGGCAGGGGCCGGTCGTGGAGCACCCGTGCAGGGTCGAGCACCGCCGAGTGCCCGCCGGCGGCGACGCCCTGCACGACGAGAGCGTCGACGCCGTGGTCCTCGGCCGCCCGCGCCTCGTCGGGGTCCGTCACCGACTGCACCGTGACCGTGCCCCGCCGCCGGAACGCCTGCACGGTCGCGGCGTCGGGCAGCCCGAACGTGAACGAGACCACGGGCACGGGGTCTCGGAGCAGCAGGGCGACCTTGTCCTCCCACGCGTCGTCGTCCTCGCGCTTCGGGACCGGGACGGCGCCGGGCTCGTGCGCGAGGAGTCGCCGGTAGCGGTCATACTCGGCGTCACTGATCGGTACCGGGTTCGGCACGAAGAGGTTCACACCGAACGCCGTGGTCCCGGATGCGCGGACCGACGCGACCTCGGCGGCGAGGGACTCCGGCGTCCGGTACCCGGCTGCGAGCTGGGCGAACGAGCCCGCCCGTGCCGCGGCCGTGACGAGCGCCGGGGTGCTCGGTCCCCCGGCCATGGGCGCGATGTGCACGGGCCCGGCGGCTCCGAGGACTCCTGGTAGCTGCACCATGCCCCCATCCTGCCCGAACCGCATCGGCGAAATACCGGCGAAGTCGTCCACCCGGTCCAGCCGTGCAATCGTGGCCGGATGCCGGGGAGTGACATGGAGCTGCACGCCTGGATCGATGAGAGTGCCCGCGTCGCGAACGCCGAACCCCCCGCGTACTTCCTCGGCGGCGTCGTCGCCGCTCCTGGAGCGAGCGAAGCACACCGTGACGCCCTGCGGCCACTCCAGAACACACGCCGGAAGTTGCACTGGCGGGACATCGACGGACCACACCGGCGGCGCGTGATCTCCGTCATCAGGGGGTTCGACGTCCAGCACGTGGTGGTGGTCGGGACGCCGATGGACCCGAAGCGACAGGAACGAGCCCGCGCGCTGTGTCTCGAGCGGCTGGCGTGGGAGCTCTGCGAACGGCACCACGTGATCCACACGACGCTGGAGGCACGCACACCCTCGTTGATGCAACGTGACCGCCGCACCATCGATGCGCTGCGCGGTCGTGGCGGCCTGCCGAGGGGCATGCGCGTCGACCACGGCAATCCACTCGACGAGCCCATGCTGTGGATCGCCGACCAGATCGTCGGCGCGGTGGGCGACGCGCACACCGGGGACGACCGATGGCTGCAGGCACTCGCGAACGCGGTCGAACTCATCCGCATCGAGCTCCGAACAGCGCGAAAGCCGGGTCCCGTCAAAGGGCGGGGATCCCGGCTTCTACTTCCACATCCCCCAGCGGGGGCGGGCAGGTTCATGGTAGACCGAGCCGCGGGCCCCGCGCGGGACCCGCGGCGCGGTGGTCAGGGCAGCGGGGTGAAGCGGCGCAGGCGCAGGCTGTTCGTCACGACGAAGACCGACGAGAACGCCATCGCGGCACCCGCGAGCACCGGGTTGAGCAGCCCCGCCATCGCGAGCGGGATCGCCGCCACGTTGTACGCGAACGCCCAGAACAGGTTCCCCTTGATCGTGCGCAGGGTGGCCCGGGACAGCCGGATCGCCTCGGCCACGACCGTCAGGCGGCCGCTGACCACCGTGATGTCGCTCGCTGCGATCGCCGCGTCCGTGCCGGCCCCCATCGCGATGCCGAGGTCGGCAGCGGCCAGGGCTGCGGCGTCGTTCACGCCGTCGCCGACCATCGCCACGCTGCGCCCCTCGGCCTGCAGGCGACGGACGGTCTCGAGCTTCGACGTCGGGGTGGCGCGGGCGTGCACCTCGTCGATGCCGACCGCGGTGGCGACGGCTCGGGCAGCGCCCTCGTTGTCGCCGGTGAGCAGTACCGGGTGCAGGCCGAGCACCACGAAGCGCCGGACGGCGTCGGCAGCCTCGGGCTTGACCGTGTCCGCGACGACGACCACGCCGAGCGCGCGGCCGTCCGTCGCGACGACGACCGCCGTGCCGCCGTCCGCCTCGGCGTCCCGGGCCGTCTGCGCCACGGCGTCGGGCACCGTGATCGCCCACGACGCCTCGAGCCAGGCGACGGTCCCGACGAGGACGACCTCGCCGTCGACGACCGCCTGGACGCCGGCGCCGGGCGTCGCGGTGAACTGCGTCGCACCGGCGACGTCGAGTCCGCGGGCCCGTGCGGCCGTGACGATCGCGCGCGCGACCGGGTGCTCGGAGCCGTCCTCGACCGCGGCGGCGAGACGGAGGACCGCCGCGTCGTCGGTGTCCGGCGTGCCGGTGACCGAGCGGAGGGCCATCGACCCCGTGGTGACGGTGCCGGTCTTGTCGAGGACGATCGTGTCGACGCCACGGGTCTGTTCGAGGACCTGCGGACCGCCGATGAGGATCCCGAGCTGCGATCCCCGGCCGGTCCCGACGAGCAACGCGGTCGGGGTCGCGAGTCCGAGCGCGCAGGGGCAGGCGATGATGAGCGTGGCCACCGCCGCGGTGAAGGCCGCCGTCAGAGAGCCGCCGAGGACGAGCCACCCGACGAAGGCCAGCACCGCGAGCCCGATGACGATCGGGACGAAGACGCCGGACACCCGGTCGGCGAGGCGCTGGACCTCAGCCTTCCCGGTCTGCGCGTCCTCGATGAGACGGCCCATGCGGGCGAGTTCGGTGTCGGCTCCGACCCGGGTGATCGTGACGACGAGCCGCCCGCCGACGTTGATCGTGGCGCCGGTGACGTCGTCGCCCGGGCGGACCTCGACCGGCACGGACTCGCCGGTGAGCATGCTGAGGTCGACGGCCGACGAGCCCTCGCGCACGGTGCCGTCGCTCGGGATCCGCTCCCCCGGCCGCACGACGACCACGTCGCCGACGACGAGCGAGGCGGCGGGCACGCGGGACTCGGATCCCCCGCGGAGCACCGTCGCGTCCTTCGCCCCGAGTTCGAGCAGTGCACGGAGCGCGGCCCCGGACTGCTGCTTCGCGCGGGCCTCCATGTACCGCCCGGCGAGGATGAACACGGTCACGGCGGACGCGACCTCGAGGTACAGGTCGCTCGCCTCGGAGTCGGTGGCGAACCACGAGAAGGTCATGTGCATGCCGGGCATCCCGGCGTCACCGAGGAACAGCGCGTACAGCGACCACCCGAACGCCGCGAGGACGCCGACGCTCACGAGGGTGTCCATCGTCGCGGCACCGTGCCGGGCGTTCACCCACGCAGCACGGTGGAAGGGCAGGGCGCCCCACACGGCCACGGGAGCGGCGAGTGCGAGGGCCAGCCACTGCCAGTTCGGGAACTGCAGCACGGGCACCATCGACAGGACGACCACGGGGACGGCGAGGACGGCCGAGACGACCAGGCGCTGCCGGAGCGCCGCGGACGCATCGTCCTCGCGCGGAGCGGAGGAGCCGTCCGGTGCGGGCGGGGCGGGCACGGACGCCCCGTACCCCGCCGACTCCACGGCCGCGATGAGCGCGCCGGTGTCCGAGCTGCCGGAGACCGTGGCCTTCTCGGTCGCGTAGTTCACGGTCGCCGTGACACCGGGGAGCTTGCCGAGCTTCCGTTCGATGCGGTTCGCGCACGAGGCGCACGTCATCCCCGTGATGTCGAGTTCGACCGCGCCGTCCGTCACGACCGCACGACCTCGTAGCCGGCCTCGGTGACCGCGGCGCGGAGCGCGTCGGACGGCACCGGGGCGTCGGACGTCACCGTGACCTCGGACGCACCGCCGGGGACGAGTCGCACCCGGACGTCGGACACGCCGTCGAGCTCGGTGAGCTCCTCGGTGACGCTCATCACGCAGTGGTCGCAGGTCATTCCCTCGACGAGCAGCAGTTCGGTGTTCATGGTGGTTCCCTTCAGGAGCGGACGAGTCGGGCGATGGCCTCGCTGGCTTCGCGGACCTTGGCGTCGGCGGCCTCGCCGCCCTCGGCGACGGCCTCGGCGACGCAGTGCTTGAGGTGGTCCTCGAGCAGCGACAGGGCGACACGCTCGAGCGCCCGGTTCGCTGCGGAGATCTGGGTGAGGACGTCGATGCAGTACGTCTCGTCCTCGACCATGCGGGCGATGCCGCGGACCTGGCCCTCGGCTCGGTGGAGTCGCTTGAGCAGGTCGTCCTTGTCGCCGATGTAGCCGACGTGTTCGTGCATGCTGGCCTCCGTCATGGTCAATACGGTACCCCCCTAGGGTATTCCCTGACGCCGAACGCGCAACCATGGCAGGATGCGCCCATGACCGAGGCGGCGACGAACGGCTTCCGCAGGCTGCGGTTCGCGGACGCCGACGGCTCGGACTACTCCGACATCTTCGAGGCCGAGTACCACGGCTCGGACTTCGCCTCCGACACGTTCGCGACCGAGGACGCCCGCTACGAGTACACGGTCGTGGGCGACGACGACCTGACGCTCCGCACGATGCGCGCCGAGGGCGGGAAGCGCGGTGGCGTCATCGGCCCGCGGGACGACCACGTCGTGTTCTGGCTCACCAGGGGCCAGCTCGAGATGCACTTCGCGGACCGCTCACGCGTGGTGGAGCCCGGGAGCCCGTACATCGCCTCGGCGTCCGAGGCCTACCGCTTCGAGTCCACGGGCACGGTCTACAACGGCGTGCACATCGCCGACCGGTTCCTCCGCACGGTCGGGCGGGACCTCGGCTTCGCCCTCCCCGACGGGCCGCTCCTGTTCGAGCAGCAGGACGAGGCCGTCGCGCGCCAGGAACCCCTCCGCCACCTCGTCCGCGAGATCGGCCCGATGCTCGTCGACGACCGCGTGCTCGGACCGATGCGGACGGCCCTCAACCGGCGGCTCGCCGTCGTCGTCCTCGACACCTTCCCGATCCGGAACCGCGGATCGGACGTCCCGGTGGCGAACCGTCTGCGGGACGCGGTGCGGTTCATCGAGGAGCACGCCGCCGAACGCCCCTCGGTCCCCGAGATCGCCGCCGCGTGCGGGCTCAGCCAGCGGGGGCTGCAGGACGTCTTCGCGCGGACGCTCGACTCGACCCCGCACCGGTTCCTCCGCGACCACCGGCTCGACCGCGTCCGACGCGAGCTCCTGCACTCGGACGGCGACGAGAGCGTCACCGAGATCGCCCGACGCTGGGGCTTCACGAACCACGGCCGCCTCGCCGGCGCGTACCGCGACCGGTACGGCGAGGACCCGGCCACGACGCTCCGCTCGTCGCGCGCCGCCAAGCCGGGCCGCGCCTCCTGGCGGCTCCGCCGGGCCGTCGAGTTCATCGAGTCGCACCCCGACGAACCGGTGACGCTGCAGGCGATCGCCGACGCGGCGGGCGTGCGTCCGCGCCGGCTCCAGCAGCTCTTCCTGGAGGAACGGGGCGAGTCCCCGATGGCGGCCGTGCGGTCGATCCGTGGTGCTGCAGGACGCAACCAGACGGACGGAATCAGCGCAGTCCGCTGAACGTCCCACCAGCCGGGGTACGGAAACACAGGCATCCGGCGGTGTCTCTGAAAAGTTCCTGAATCCGATCACCTCCGTGTGACGAACGTCTGGTGGGCCCCGTCTCATCCGTGAACAGCAACCGCTGGGAACGCCCGGCGGGTCAACGGAAGGAACGAACATGGCTGACACCACGACCACCACGACTGCTTCGGCTGCGACGGCTTCGGGGGTCGCTCGGAACACGGGCACCCACACCGGCGGCGTCACCGGCAAGACCACGATCGACGACACCGTCGTGTCGAAGGTCGCCGGGATCGCTGCGCGTGAGGTGAACGGGGTGCACTCCCTCGGCAACGGTGCCGCGCGTGCGATCGGTGCGATCCGTGACGCGATCGGGCAGCGTGACTTCGGGCAGGGCGTCAAGGTCGAGGTCGGCGAGAAGCAGGTCGCCGCGGACATCGTGATCGTCGCGGAGTACCCCGTCGCCCTGCAGCAGGTCGCTGACGGTGTCCGCGCCGGTGTCGCTCGTGCGCTGGAGCAGATCGTGGGCATGGAGGTCGCCGAGGTGAACGTGACCGTGCAGGACGTGTTCATCCCGGGTGACGACGACGACAAGGACGACGAGAAGAAGGAAGCGCGAGTCGCATGAGCAACACACTGATCGGAGCCCTCATCGGGGCGATCCTCGCCGTCGTGGCGTTGCAGTTCGGGTTCTGGGGCTTCGTGCTCGTGGTCGTGTTCGGCGCCGTCGGGGCTCTCGTGGCCGCCCTCGTCACCGGCCGCATCGACCGGGGTGCCCTCGCCGACGTGCTGACCGGACGCCGGAGCTCCCGGTGAACGCCGGCCCGGACGTCCCGGGCCGCGTCGAGATCACCGCTCGCGCACTGACCTCGCTGGCGCGGGCCGTCGCAGCCGAACGGCTCGGCGCCCCCGCCAAGCGGGTGCGCGTCGGTCTCGGCGACACCGCCGGCGCGCTCGCGCTCGACATCACCGGCCCCATCGCCGCGGGCGACGACATCGTCACCCGCACCGCCCGGGTCGCGGACGAGGTCAAGGGCCGGGTCGGGGAACTCACCGGCCGCCGCGTCGGTAGTGCCCACATCGAACTCACCGGGATCGTGCGCGAGCACCAGTCCCGGATCGCTTAGGAGGCCATCATGAGCAACGGTTCCGTCGAACGACGCATCCGTCGCCGGAGCGTGCACCGCTCCCGCTCGACCGCCGTGGCGGTGTCGCTCGTGGTGCTCGCCCTGGTCGCTGCGTGGATCGGCACCGAAGCGGTCCTCGCCGCCATCGGCCGGCCCCCGCTGCTCGCCGACCCGCAGACCGTCGTCGACGCCGCGCTCCGCCCGGACGCCGCGTTCGTCACGATCGCGGAGGTCATCGCCGTGGTCCTGCTGGTCCTCGGTGTGGTCCTGATCGTCCTGGCCCTGAAGCCCGGCCGGCAGCACCGCTCCGTCATCGACCACGACCGTGGTGCCGTCGTCATCGACACCCGCATCCTCGCCTCCACCGCCGCGAACGCCGCCGGGATGGCCGCCGGGGTCCCGGAGGGCAACGCCTCCGCGACCGCCCGCGGACGCTCCACCACGGTCCGTGTGGTGCCCGTCAGCGGGATCCCCGTCGACGACACCGTCATCCGCGACGCCGTCCGGGACCGCCTGTCCGGGCTCGACGAACGCTTCGGCCGACGCGTCAGCGTCACGGTCGAGGAGAAGGGAACCCTCGCATGACCAAGAGCAACCGGACCCTGAACCGGATCATCCTGTTCATCCTCGGCCTCGTCGCGGTCATCGTCGGCATCACCATCGGCGCGGGCGTCCTGCCCGCCGTCCGCGACGCGATCTCCGGCACCATCCAGCTGCCCCGGAACCTGACCGTGCCGGCGTCGTCGCTGTGGATCATCGTCGCGGCCTGCGCCGTGGTGATCGTGCTGGCGTTGGTGTGGGTGTTCACCCGTGGTGGGGGCGGCACGTCCGTCGCCGTCCGGGAACGCTCCGGCGACGACCAGGTCACCGTCAACGTCGCTCTCGTCCGCGACGTCGTCGACCACGAACTCGACGGCGTCCGCGACGTCATCAGCGCCCGCGTCGACACGTACCTCGTCCGACGGCAACGCGCCGCACGCATCCGCGTCGCGGTCCGCCGTGGTGGTGACGCCGTCACCGTCCTCACCGCCGTCGACCACGCCATCACCGTCCTGGACCGCACCCTCGGCCGGCAGATCCCCGTCCTCGTCCACCTCACCGGCGGCACCCGCTCCACCCTCGCCAAACCCACCCGCGTCCACTGACAGCCGTCAGCCGGACGTGACCCGGGCCTCCCGGCCCACCAGACCACCACCCATCGGGCACGCGCCCGACCGAAGAAAGGACCCGTCATGGGACTCGACGACAAGATCAAGAACGCTGCTCAGGACCTCGCCGGCAAGGCGAAGGAAGCGGTCGGCAAGGCCACGAACGACGACTCGAAGGTCGCCGAGGGCCAGAAGGACCAGGCCGCCGCGAGCGTCAAGCAGACCGGCGAGGACGTCAAGGACGTCTTCAAGAAGTAGGACGCACGAACCGTGTCGGGGCACTCGCCTGTCGAGTGCCCCGACGCGTTCCGGCGGACCGAACGAGGAGGAACCATGCAGCACGACCCGAATTCGCACACACAGGTCACCGAGGTGGCCCTGCCCGCGGAGCTCACGCAGCCGCTCCCAGACGACGCGAGCACCGTGGCGATCGTGGCCCGGACCGCGGCGGAGACCGCACTGGGCGTCCCCGGCGTGCACCACCTCGGCGGGATCGCCGCCCGCGCCGCCGACCAGTTCCGGCAGCAGCTCGGCCGCAGCGCCGGCACCGCTGGGGTGCAGGTCGACGACGAGGACGGCGCGCTGGGCGTGCGGGTCTCCGTCGTCGTCAGCTACCCGCACCCGGTGATCGCCGTCGCGGACGAGGTCCGCAAGCAGGTGACCGCGGCCACGCGCCAGGTCTCCGACGTCCCGACGTCCGTCGACGTCCGCGTGCTGGACGTGCACGGCCCGTTCGACGACGAGCAGTCGCCGCTCGGCCGGGCGGCAGAGGCCACCGGCGATGCGGTCAAGCAGGCCGCCACCGCCACCGCCACCGCCACCAAGCGAGCCACCGACGCCACCGGTGAGGCGCTCAAGGAGGCCGCGACGGCCACCGCGGACGCCACGAAGCGCGCCGCGTCCGCCACGGCCGACGTGACGAAGCGCACCGCCGAGGCGACGGCCGACGTCGCTCGACAGGCCGCCGACGCCACCCGCGACGCCGCGGAGGCCACCGTCGAGCAGGCCGGCAAGGCGGCCGATGCCACGGCCGACGCCACCCGCCGTGCGGCCGACGTGACCGCCGACGCCACGAAGCGCGCCGTCGACAGCGCAGCCGAGACCACCGGCAACGTCCGGGACGCGGCAGCGGAGGCGCTCGTCCGGTCCTCCGAGTTGGCAGCGGACGCCGCCGACTCGGCGAAGGACGCCGCGGCCGGCGCACGTGACGCCGTCGTCGACACCGTGACCGAACCTGCTGCCACCGAGTCCGCGGCGCCCGCGGATCGTGCAGCTGCGGCTGCCGAGGCAGCGGAGGACGCTGCCGACGCCGCGGAGGACGCAGCCGCAGCAGCGGCCGAGTCGGCCGACGCAGCCGCACAGGCGGCCGTTGACGACGCACCGGCAGGGTCGGACACCGACGCGCAGGCCGGTCGGCACCGCCAGGACCGCTCGTGACCACCGCGTGGTCGGGCAACCGCCGGACGAAGGTCCGGCGGCCCCGCCCCCGCGGCGTCTGGATCGCGAGCGGCATCGGCGTCGTTCTGGTCCTCGGGACGTTGCTCGGTGCGTTCCTCCCCCTCGTCGGGTTCCTCGGCGGGGTCACCGCCACCACCGCCGGACTCGTCCCGTTCCCGTTCGTCCGGGTGACGATCGTGGCGCTGCTCGGAGCCGTCGTGGTCCTCGGGTTGCTGCTCCTGGCGTTCACCCGACGGCACACCACCACGGCGACGATCGCCGTCGTGCTCGCCGTCCTGGTCAGCATCGCCGTGACCGCGGTCCCGGTCGTCCTGGTGGCCGTCGGTTCGGCCGACCGCGCCGGCGACGTGTGGCCCATCGTCACGGAGCTCTGGAACCGCTTCACCGGCTGAGGTCCTCGGCCGCCCGCACCACCATCGAAGGAGTCCCCATGCGCAACCGCATCATCCTCATCGGCGCGATCGTCTTCATCGGGTTCTGGTTCGGCGCGCGCGCCACCCGCCCCGTGAACAAGAAGTCGAAGACCCAGACCGCGCGCGAGCTGTGGAACGACCCGCGTTCGCGGAAGGCACGCAAGAAGCTCGGCAAGAAGATCGCCAAGGCGACCAAGCACTGACACCACCGGAGGCGCGGTGCACGTGACCCGATCTGGGTCACGTGCACCGCGCCTCCCGTCCGCTACGGTCGCTCCGTGCGTCGTCTCTCCCCTGCCCAGCGGTGGGTCATCGGTCTCGGCGCGTTCGCGCTGCTCTGCATCGTCGTCGGTCTCGTCGGCCTGGTCGTCGGGCTCTCGAACCGGTACGGATGTCTCGGCGCGGACGAGACCTGGCCGGAGTACCGCTGCACCGGCGACGACTCGGGCATCATCTGGGGCAGTGTGCTCGGCGTCGTCGGACTGCTCCACCTCGGCCTGACCGGGCTCGCGGGAGCGATCGTGTGGACGTCCGCGCCGTCGATCGCTCCCCGACGTCCACGTCGCCCGGCGCCGAACGTCGGTGTGAACCTCGTCTTCTCGTACGGCACCCTCCGGCAGCCCGAGGTGCAGGAGACCCTGTTCGGCGGGCCGGTGCCGACCACGGAGGACTCGCTCCCCGGCTGGCGGCTCGACTGGGTGACGATCACCGACCCCCGCGTGATCCGGACGAGCGGCTCGGACCGGCACCCGATCCTGCGCCGGGGCACCCCGGAGGACCGTGTCGAGGGCGCGTCCCTCACGCTCGGCCACGAGTGGCAGATGCGGGCCGTCGACGACCACGAGGTCGCCGACCACCAACGCGTCGAGGTGACCCTCGGGTCGGGCGCGACGGCCTGGGTCTACGTCGCCGCCGACGAAGCCTGAGCGGCAGCGAGCCGGCCGAGCCCCTCGTCGATCGACACCGCGGGCGTCCACTGCAGGTCACGACGGGTGCGCCGCTGGTCGAACCAGTGCGCCGTCGACAGCTGCTCGGCGAGGAACCGGGTCATCGGCGGCTCGTCCTCGCCCGGACGCACACGCCAGACCGCCTCGACGAGTGACCCTGCGAACCGGGCCACCCCGGCCGGCACGTGCACCCGCGGCGCCGGGACCCCGGACGCAGTGCAGATCCCGGCGAGCAGGTCCCCGACGGGCCGGGGCTCCCCGTTCGTCACGACGTACGCGGTGCCGTGCACCCCGTCGTCGGCGGCGTGGTCGAGCGCGGCGACCATCGCGGACGCGGCGTTGTCGACGTAGAGCGTGTCGATGAGCGCGGCGCCGGAGTCGAGCAGCGGCAGGCGCCCCGTGCGGGCACGGTCGACGATCCGGCCGACGAGCTGCGTGTCACCGGGCCCCCACACGAGGTGCGGGCGGACGGCGACGACGGCGAACCCGGGGGCGTCCGCGGCGAGTGCGAGCAGCTCGGCCGCGGCCTTCGTCCGGGCGTAGTCGCCGCGGGCCCGCGCGGGCTCGGCGGGTCCGGCGTCCGCGCCGACGAGGGACGACCCGGTGTGCGCGACCGAGGGCGAGGAGACGAACACGAACCGCTCGACCCCGGCGCCACGTGCAGCGTCGAGGAGCGTCCGGGTGCCGTCGACGTTCACGCGGACGAAGTCGTCCGGGTCGCCGGCGAGCGAGACCTTGGCGGCGAGGTGGACGACCGCCTCGATGCCGTCGACGGCCCGGGCCACGGCTGCGGGGTCGGTCATGCTGCCGAGCACGTCCGACACTCCCTCGACCCCGGAGGGCCGTCGCTGGAACGTCCGGACCTCGTGCCCCGCACCACGCACGGCCGCGGCGGTCGCCTGCCCGAGGAACCCGCTCGCACCGGTGACGAGGACCCTCACGGCCGGACCATCCGTCCACCGGACAGCACCGAGGCCGCCCACCGGGACAGCCGTGCACGGTCGACCTTCGAGTTGTGCCGGATGTCGGTCGGGAGCTCGGGCACCGTCAGCACCGCGGCGACGGGGATCCCCGCGGCAGCCCGGACGGCCCGGGCGAGGTCGGGTTCGGCGAGCGTCGGCCGAAGGGTGCGGCGCCCACCGGTCGTCTCCACGACGGCGACGGCCTGCTGCGTGCCGCGGGGCCCGATGCCGGCGAGCCCGGCACGACCGACACCGGGGACGCGCTCGATCCGCTGCTCGGGACCGACGGGCGTGACGACCCCGTCCGCCGTGGTGAGCACGTGCTGCAGGCGTCCCTCGACCCAGAGCCGACCGGCATCGTCGAGGTGGCCGACGTCGCCCGTGCGGTGCCCGCGCGGGTCCGCCACACCGAGCCGCGACACCCGGTTCTGGCGCCAGAGCCGGTCGTACCGCTCGCGGACGTGCGGCGCCGCGACGACGATCTCGCCCGTGACGCCCGGGTCCTCGGTGAGCGCTCCGGACGGCTCGCCGGAGTCGTCGAGCGGGGCGATCCGCACGCGGACGCCGGTGGCGGGTCGGCCCACGCAGATGCCGTCCTCGTCCGGGGCGTCGGCGGCTGCGGCGCGCACGCCGTCGAGGTCGACGTCGGTCATCAGCAGCCCCTCGGTCATCCCGTAGGGCGTGTGGGCGCTCGCGTTCGGCATGAGCTCGGTGGCCGCGGTCAGCAGCTCGGCCGACACCGGTGCACCGGCCGACAGGAACAGCCGCACGCGACCGAGCGCCGCACGGTCCGCTGCCGTGAGTGCACCGGCGGTCGCCACGACGTTCGCGACGGCCGCGGGTGACAGGAACACGACGGTGGCGTCCGCCGCGGTGACCGAGTCGGCGACCGCCCGAGCGGTCAGGGTCCGGGGCGCGGTGACGTCCATGTCGGGTGCGACCGACCGGGCGCCGAGCGCGGGACCGAGGAGCGCGAACGGGGCGAACCCGGCGACGAGGCCGGTGCCGACGCCGATGTCGTACTGCGCCGCGAGGGTGTCGCGGACCGCGCCGAGCTGCCCGTGCGTGTACACGACGCCCTTGGCCGGCCCCGTCGACCCGGACGTGAAGAGGACCGCGGCCGGCGCCTCGGACGACGGCGCACCGGGCAGCGCGGTGCCCCGTGCGAGGCGCTGCGCTCCGCGTCGTGCGACCTCGACGAGCGTGTGCTCGACCCGGAGCGCCCGACGAGCAGGCGCCGGCAACGACACCGTCGCGATGCGTCGACCGGGCCAGCCGAGCGCGCGGGCGGCCCCGAGGCCGGGCAGCGCGCCGATGATCCAGTCGGGACGGGCACCGCGCACCGCACGGGTCAGGCCGCGCAGGCCGAGCCCGGCATCGGCCACGACGACGACCGCCCCGATGCGCACGCTGGCGTACAGGACGGCGGTCAGGTCCGCGCCGGGGGTGACGAGGAGCGAGACACGGTCACCGGCGCGGACGCCGAGGTCGACCAGTCCGGCCGCGATCTCGTCGACCCGACGGGCGAGCAACCGCCACGAGATGGTCCGGGGACCGCCGGCGGCGGCCATCTCGACGAGCGCGGCCTCGTCGCTGTCGCGCAGCTCGTCGAGTGCGGCCCAGAGCGGGCGGCGCACGTCGGCGTCGTCATGGGTGCGGGCCAGGAGGGACGGCTCGGCCCCCACGGGCACGCGACCGTCCGGCAGGTGGTCACCGAGCCACTCGACGACCGTCCCGGCGACGTCGGCGTCGTCCGGCAGCAGGTGCCCGGCGCCCTCGAAGCGGTGGACGTCCGCGTGCGGCAGCCGCTCCGCGAGGTCGTCGAGGTAGCGCTCCAGGAACACCGGGTCGCGCGGCCCCCACATCACGAGGGCGGGGACCTCGAGCGCGGCGACGCCGGCAGCGATCCGGTCGAGCTCGGGTGCGCTCGGGTGCGTCGCGTCGACGGGGATGTCGGCCACGAACCCGCCGACGCCCCCGCGACGGGCCGCCCCGCGGTAGGGCGCGCGGTACGCATCGGCGGTGGCACGGTCGAGCCGCGGGTGGGCGATCGCGAGCGTCGTCTCGAGGAACGCCGGCGTCAGCACCGTGGCACGGCCGAGGATCTCCGGACGGAGCGCGAGCCGCAGCGGTGCGGGGATCGGGGCGTCGTCGGGCTGGTGCACCGCGGTGTTGCACGTCGTGACGGCCACCACGAGGTCCGGGTGGTCGACCGCCCAGCCGAGGGAGACGACACCGCCCCAGTCGTGCCCGAGGGTGACCACCGGGCCGGACAGCCCGAGTTCGTCGGTCAGCGCGCCGAGGTCCCGCACGCGGTCCGCGAGCCCGTGCTGCACGCCGGTGCGCTCCGAGAAGCCCATGTCGAGCTGGTCGACCGCGACGACCCGCCACGCCGGACCACCGGCGGCGGCGACGTCGAGCGAGGTGCGGAGCACCGACCGCCACAGGTACGACCAGGTCGGGTTGCCGTGCACGCACAGCAGCGTGCCGACGGGTTCCACACCGAGCGCGGCCAGGGCGCCGGCCGTGTCGAGGAGGTGCCACGACCGCTCGGGGCGAGCCGTGCCTCCTGGATCCGCAGCGGCGGGGACCGTGACGATGCGCGACCAGGCGGGGTCGAGTCCGGGCAGGGGCGGCGGGGGCGTCGCCGGAGCCGTGGCAGCGGCGACGCGCGGGAGGCCGGACCTCACCAGCGCAGTTCCATCATCGCCGTGTTGATGCCGGAGCCGACACCGCCGAGGAACACCCGGTCGCCGGGGCGGATGGCACCGCGGGCGACCTCGTCCGCGAGGGTGATCGGGATCGACGCCGGACCGACGTTGCCGAAGCGCTCGTACGTCGTCGGGACCTTGTCGCGCGGGACGCCGATGGCCTCGACGAAGGCGTTCGTGTGCACGTCGGAGACCTGGTGGAGCACGTAGCGGTCCATGTCGGCCCAGTCGAAGTGGGAGCGTGCCTCGTTCCAGGCGGCGACGACGAGTTCCATGCCGCCCTTGAGGAGCATCTTCGCGTCGGTGAACATGCCGTCGACGCTGCCGACGCAGAGGTCGTACCACTGCGTCGCCGCGCGGGTGACGCCGCCGACGATCCGGTGGCCGCCCGGGTGCATGTCCGCCGGGCCGAGCACGGCCGCGGCGGCGCCGGACCCGAGCGTCAGGCTGGCGAACTCGCTCATGAAGTCCTTGCGGTTGCGGCCGCCCTGGTTCAGGCGCTCGATGGTGTTGAGCTGCACCTGGTCGGCGTCCTCGCCGTCCACCACGAGCGCGTACTTGATCTGGCCGGAGTCGATCATGCCCGCGGCGACGCTCATCGCGTTGACGAACCCGAGGCAGGCGTTCGCGATGTCGAAGTTGATCGCGGACGACGGCAGGCCGAGCCCGTGGTGCAGGCGCACGGCGACCGACGGCTCGAGGTGCGGGCGCGTCACCGACGTGTTGATGAGCAGGCCGACGTCCTCGGGGCGGATGCCCGCCTCGGCCATGGCGCGGCGTCCGGCGTCGATGGCGGCGTCCTGGAAGGACTGGCCCTCGCCCCAGTTCCGGCGTTCCTTGACCCCGGCCACGCGCTCGAGGAGCCCCATCGGCAGGCGCAGGCGTCGCAGCACCCCTCGGAGCTTCTCCTCGATGTCGGCCGAGGTGGTCACGCGTTCCGCCACGGTCGTCGCGACGGAGAGCAGCGCGACGTTGTCGTGCTTGGCCGTGGCGTTGCCGGGCCGCTCCGTTTCGGTGCTCGTCGCCTGGTCGACCGGCCGTTCCGTCATGATCGTCACCGACACATACTTCCGCATCTGGCCTGGGTACGCGATCCGGATGCGCTGACAGGCGGGGGACAGTGCACTCCGGATGTGCCTCACGCCTCGGGCTGACGCGGCTCCTTGGGCAGCTTGCGGACCTTCGCACGGCGCTTCCGGCGCTCGGGGATCATCGAGCGCATCTCCTCGAGCTTGCCGAAGCAGAGCAGGCGGTCGCCGGGCTCGAGGGCCACGCCGCTGCGCGGGTTCGGGATGACGCCCGAGCCGCGATGCAGCGTCAGGACGGTGATGTCGCGGTCCCAGAGACCGGACTCCTTGATGGTCTTCCCGACGAGGTCGGCGTTCGTGTGCACGAGCAGCTCGGCGACGCCGTAACCGGTCGAGACCGAGAGCCGCTGCCGGACGTCGATCTCGGGGAAGGCCACCTGGTTCGCGATGAAGTCGATGATCGCGCCGGCGATGTCGAGGCCGGTGGCACGCTCGATGCCCTCGAGCCCCGGGGAGGAGTTGACCTCCATCACGAGCGGCCCGTCGTTGCCCTCGAGCATGTCGACGCCGGCGACCCGCAGGCCCATGATCTGCGCCGAGCGGACGGCGGCCTCTTCGTACTCGGGCGTCAGCGTGACCTTCTCGACCGTCCCGCCGCGGTGCACGTTCGACCGGAACTCGTCGCCGGAGGCGCTCCGCCGCATCGCCGCGACCACCCGGTCACCGACGACGAGCGCGCGGATGTCCTTGCCGCGGCTCTCGGAGATGAAGCTCTGGATGAGCACGTTCTGCTTCGTGGAGTGCAGGGTCTCGACGATCGACTCGGCGACCTTCGCCTCGGGAGCGAGGATCACGCCGATGCCCTGCGTGCCCTCGAGCAGCTTGATCACGACGGGCGCTCCGCCGACGCGCTCGATCGCCCCGCGGACGTCGGCGCGGCCGTTCACGAACGTCGTCGCGGGCATGCCGATGTCGTGCCGCGAGAGGATCTGGTTCGCCCGCAGCTTGTCGCGCGAGTTCGTGATCCCGTTGGCCGTGTTCGGCGTGTAGACGTCCATCTGCTCGAACTGCCGGACCACTGCGGTGCCGTAGTAGGTGATCGAGTTCCCGATGCGCGGCAGCACGGCGTCGTAGTCGGACAGGAGCTTGCCGCGGTACTGCAGGTCGGGGTCGTCGCCGGTCAGGTCGATCGCGAACCGGAGCGTGTTGAGCACCTTCACCTCGTGCCCGCGGTCGATCGCGGCGGCCCGGAGGCGCTCCGTCGAGTACGCGTGCGGCGCACGCGACAGGATGGCGAGTTTCATCGGGGAGGCTCCGGGGTTGGTATCGACGGCGACGCTCCATCCAAGCATGCGACAGGATGGGCACATGGCCCGAGTACCGAAGTCCCCGAACGGCGGTCTCGTGGTCGCCGGCTGGCGGGAGTGGGCGGCCCTGCCGAGCCTCGGCATCCCGTGGATCAAGGTGAAGCTCGACACCGGTGCGCGCAGCTCAGCGCTGCACGCGTTCGACCTCGAGGAACTCCCCGGCGACCGGGTCCGCTTCTCGGTGCACCCCTGGCAGGACACCGACGCCGACGCCGTCACGATCGAGTGCGACGTGCACGACCGGCGCATCGTCCGGAGCTCCACCGGGCACACCCAGGAGCGCATCGTGGTCCTCACCGAGATGTCCCTCGCCGGGCGTGTCTTCGAGGCCGAGGTCACGCTGAGCAACCGCGACCAGATGGGCTTCCGGATGCTCGTCGGCCGCGAGGCACTGCGCCAGGGCTTCCTCGTCGACCCAGCTCGCTCGTTCATGGCCGGCCGGGCGCCGAAGGAGATCCGCCGCCGCAACCGCGGTCGCGCCTGACGGCTCGCCGAGCTCGCCGCCGACGCGGTGCGCGGCCTGCGCGGGATCCGCTGAAGTCGTCCGCGCCGTGACCGTTCCGGTTCGCAGATCCCGGGGATCGTGAACCGGAACGGTCAGCGACGGAGCCGGGAACGGCCGTGGGCTCGACCAGCCGACGGACTGGAGGGACGGTGCGGGGCCGCCCCGCGCCTCCAGGCCGCCGTCGGCGCGGGTCAGGCCTGCAGGTGCCGGCCCAGGAACCGCAGCTGCTGCGGCGCGAGCCGCCGCCAGTAGGCGGTGGTGTGCCCGCCCGGCTCGAACCCGCCGGCCGGTGCGGTCGCGAAGCCGTCGACGTACGCACGCACGGCGGGTTCGAACCCGTCGCCGGTGCCGCAGTCGACGCGGACCGCGACGCCGTCGAGGGAGGGCTGTCGGCCGAGCACCGTGTTCGCGGCGAAGTCCGCGGGGTCGTCGAACGCGCCCCGCGCCGTCTCCCCCGCCGACCGCCACAGCGCGGGGCTGATCGCGGAGACCGCACGCACCCGCGCCGAGCCGAGCACGCCGCCGAGGTGGAGCGCGCCGTAGCCGCCCATCGAGTAGCCGGTGAACGCGAGCCGTGCGGTGTCGAACCCGCGGCGGGCGAGCAGCGGCAGGAACTCGTCGACGACCATCGCGGCAGGGTCGTCGCCGTCCGCGCGCCGGTGCCAGTAGCGGTTGCCGCCGTCGACCGCGGCGATCGCGAACGGCGCTCCGCCCGCGGCGACGTGCGCGGCGAGGAACCGGTCGTAGCCGAGGTGGGAGCCGAAGAAGTCCGCGTGGTCGTCGCCGTAGCCGTGCAGGGCGACCACGATCGGCAGGGGCCGGTCGGACTGCGGCGCGGCGATCGTCCAACCGACCTCGACCCCCTTCCGAGCGCGCGACGTGAACGACCCGGACACCGTCGGCACCGGCGTGACGTCGGGGACGGTGCCCGCCGGTCCGTCGAGGCCGAGCACGCGGTACATCGTCGAGCGGCCGGGGAGCAGCCGGAGGTTCACGGCCTCGGCAGCGGCACCGGCCACGACGACCGCGGCGCCGCCGGCGAGGAGGGAGCGGCGGGTGATCCGGGCCGCGCGCGAGCTGCTCATGCGAGGGGGACGATGCCGTCCGCGGTCACACGCGTCGTCACGAGGGTCGAGGAGATCCGCTGCACACCGGGCAAGCTACCGAGTCGGGTACCGGAGCACCTCGGGTACACGCGGACGTCAGGTGTGAAGTCGCGCAGGAACCGGTCGCTCCGCCGACCCGAGGAGCGCGTCGGCGACGGCACGCGCGGTAGCGGTCCCGAGGCCCGGTTCGCGGAGGCGCATCGCGAGGTACCCCGAGACGAGGAGCAGCAGCTGCTCGGCGAGCGCCCCGGCGTGTGCGCCGACCACGGGCTCGGCCGACTCGGTCAGGCGTCGCCGCAGGGTGTCCGTCTCGCGGTCGAGGACCGCGCGGACGTCGGACGGGGCGTCGACGTACTCGGCTGCCGTGCCGAGGAACGCGCACCACCGCGACCCCGACGGCGTGGAGCGGTACGCGTCGAGGGCGTCGAACACCGCGAGCAGTCGGCCGCGGTCGTCCTCGGCGGCGTCGACGGCCCGGTCCCAGGTGGCGAGCCAGTCGTCGTGTCGACGGGCCAGTGCCGCGGCGACGAGCGACTCCTTGCTGGCGTACCCGCGGTAGAGCGTGGCGCTCGAGATCCCCGCGCGCTCGAGGACGGCGTCGATCGGCGTCGCGGCGATGCCCCGGGTGAAGAAGAGCTCCTCCGCGGCGTCGAGCAGCTTCTGCTCGGTTCCTGGACGCATCGCCATGAGAGCACCCTAGGCTCTCAAAAGTGAAACGATCGTTTTCGTTACGACAGTCGGTGTTCCTGGGGAGCGGCCTCGGCCTCATCGCCGCGACGTACGGCCTGGTCCGGCTGGCGTACGGGCTGTTCCTGCCCGACGTCCAGCGGGACCTCGGGCTGCGCGCCGACGCTGCGGGGTGGGTCTCGTCCGGAGCCTCGGCGATGTACTGCGTCGGCGCCGTGGTCGGGTACCGCTGTGCCGGCCGCGTGCCCCGGGTCCTCGTGGCGGTCGCCGCCGTCGTCGCAGGCGGTGGTGCACTCGGCATGGCCGCGGCCGGCGACCCCACGGCGTTCGCGATCGCGTCGGTCGTCGGTTCGGCGGGCGCGGGACTGGCCTCGCCCGCACTCGTCAGTCTCGTGACGACCCTCGTGCCGCAGCCGGCACAGGGCCGGGCGCAGGCCGTGGTGAACGCCGGGACGGGCCCCGGCCTCGTCGCCGCGGGCGTGCTCGCGCTCGTGCTCCTGCCCGACTGGCGGACCGCTTGGACGTGGTCCGGGATCGCGGCGCTGGTCGTCGGGGTGGTCCTGCTCGCGTCCTCGTGGTCGTCCCGCCGGACGGCGACGGCCGGGCAGACCCCCACGAAGCGAGCACCGGCCCCGGACCGCGTGTGGTGGACGGCGCACCGTGCGGTCCTCGTGCTCGCCCTGCTCTTCGGCGCAGGGTCGGCGGTCGTGTGGACCTACGGCCGCTCGGTGCTCGTCGACGCCGGCGCACCGGTCGCCGTCTCGGTGTCCGCGTGGATCGCGCTCGGCGCGGGCGGTGCCGCCGTCGTGGCGACCGCCCGGTGGACGAGTCGGCTGCGTGCCCGGACGCAGTGGACGCTCACCACCGCCGCCGTCGCCCTCGGTGTGCTGGCGCTCGGCACGGTGCCGCAGTGGACGCCCGTGGCGCTCGTCGCGTGCGCCGTGTTCGGCTGGGGGTACACGGCGGCGACCGGCGCCCTGATCGCGTGGACCACCGAGGTCGATCCGGAGCGGTCCTCGGCCGGCACCTCGGTGCTCTTCGTGGCGCTCGTCCTCGGCCAGGCCGGCGGTGCCGCGGCGGCCGGAGCGGTCGTCGAACCGCTGGGGTCGCTCGGCACGTTCGGGGCCGGGGCGCTCGTGACGGCCGCCTGTGCCGTGCTCGGTGCGCGGGTCAGAGCAGCGGGCGCAGCTCGATCTTCCGGTTGCACGCCACCGACGCCTCCTGCGCGACCCGCAGCGCGGTCTCGGCGTCCGGCAGGTCCATGACCCAGAACCCGGCGACGAACTCGGCCGGGTCCCCGACGAGCCCCGGGGTCGTGGTCGGCTCGGCGCGACGGGCGTCGACCACCACGGCGTCCGACGGCGCGGACACCCCGGCCGCGAAGACGACGGCGTCGCCGAGCCGCTCGTTGAGCGCGTCGACCGCGTCCGCCTCGGTCCGTGTCGCGGACTCGGTCCGACCGGCGGCCTCGGCCTGCCCGTCGTCGATGACGTTGACGAGGAACTGCATGGTGCCTCCCCTGTTCGGTTGGCGGCAGGCTACTCCGACCACCGCACCCGCTACCGTGGTGACCATGGGGACGACCGCGGAGTGGTCACGGCTGCCGGTGGGGCGCCGCGAGTTCCGCCAGGACGCCCTCCTCGCACTCGTCCTCGGCGCCGGACTGGCGATCACGACGATGCTCTACGGGTCGGCCGGGACCTACGGCGACGACCAGGCAGCGTGGTGGGTCTCGGCACTGCTCGTCGTGGCGAACGCCGCACCGGTCGCGTTCCGCCGCCGCTGGCCGATGACGATGGCGGTCGTCTCGGCGCTGGCCTTCGCGGCGACGCAGATCCTGCACGTGCCCGAGGTCTTCCTCGTGAACTTCACGCTGTTCATCGCCCTGTACACGGTCGGTGCGTGGTGCTCGGACCGTGTGCGCGCCGAGCTCGTGCGCTGGGTGGTCATCGGCGGCATGTTCGCCTGGCTGTTCGTCGCGATCGCCTTCGGTTGGGCGGTGCCGAACGCGCTGCCGAACGACGACGGCGGCCTCATCCCGCCGTACATCGCGCTCTCGCTGCTCAACATCGTGATCAACGTCATCTACTTCGGCGCTGCCTGGTACGCCGGCAACCGGGCCTGGGCGTCGGCGGTGGCGAAGCACGAGCTCGACCTCCGCACCGCCGAGCTCGCCGCCGAACGCGAGCGGAGCGCTGCCCAGGCGGTGACGATCGAGCGCGTGCGCATCGCCCGCGAACTCCACGACGTCGTGGCGCACCACGTGTCACTCATGGGGGTGCAGGCCGGCGCGGCTCGACGCGTGATCGGCCACGACCCCGAGCAGGCGACGGCGTCGCTCGGCGTGGTCGAGCAGAGCGCCCGGACCGCCGTCGAGGAGCTCCGCCGGATGCTCGGCACCCTGCGCGCCGACGAGGACGGCGGCGACGACGTCCGCGCCGCTCCGAGCACCGAGGGGCTCGGCCGGATCGGCGAGCTCGCCGACTCGGCCCGGACCGCGGGGCACCCGACCGAGTACGTCGTGGTCGGCAGCGTCCGCGACGTCCCGCCCACGGTCTCGGCGGTCGCGTACCGGATCGCGCAAGAGGCCGTGACGAACGTCCTCAAGCACGCCGGCCCGACGGCCCGGGCGGACGTCCGGGTGCGGTACCTCGACGACGGCGTCGAGGTCGAGGTCACCGACGACGGCCACGGCGACCGGGCACCGCGGAACACCGCGGGCAGCGGACTCGGCCACGTGGGGATGCGCGAACGCGTCGCCGCGGTGGGCGGACGGATCGAGATCGGGCCGCGCGCCCGGGGAGGCTGGCTGGTGCGAGCATGGCTGCCGACGACCTGACCATCGTGCTCGCGGACGACCAGGACCTCGTCCGGGCCGGGTTCCGCGTCATCCTCGAGTCCGAGCCGGGGTTCCGGGTCGTCGGCGAGGCCGCTGACGGCGCGGAGGCGGTCGAGGCCGTGCGGGTGCTCCGACCGGACGTGGTGTGCCTCGACGTCCAGATGCCGAACGTCGACGGGCTCGAGGCGGCGCGCCGGATCGCCGCGCTCCCGGAGCCCCCGGCCGTGCTCGTCCTGACGACCTTCGACCACGACGACGCCCTCTTCCAGGCGCTCGAGGCCGGGGCGAGCGGGTTCCTGCTGAAGAACGCCTCCCCCGAGCGGCTGATCGACGCCGTCCGCACCGTGGCGGCCGGCGACGCGCTGCTCGCCCCGGACGTGACCCGCCGGGTGATCAGCCGCGCGACCGCCGGTTCCGGGGCGCCCGCGGCACCGGACGGCGACGAGGCGGTCGTCACGGCAGGGCTGACCGAGCGTGAGACCGAGGTCCTCCGGCTGCTCGCCCGCGGGCTGAGCAACGCCGAGATCGCGACGGAGCTGTGGGTCGGTGAGGCGACCGTGAAGACCCACGTGTCGAACGTCCTCCAGAAGCTCGGTCTGCGCGACCGCATCCAGGCGGTCGTCTGGGCCTTCGAGCACGGCGTGGCCGGAACCCCCGCCTAGACCCCCGTCCGACCCGCGCTCCCCCACGCGGCGGAGCCCGCAGTGCCCCGATCCCCGTCGCCAGCCGGAGGCGCCCGTCGCACCCCGCGCAATAGCGTCGACGCAGGCGGAGTGAACCGCCGCGAGAGGGGAACGACATGCTCACCATCGACGGGGTGACCAAGCAGTACGGCGACCGCCGCGTGCTCGACGACGTGACGTTCACGGTCGGCGACGGACGCCTGACCGGGTTCGTCGGCGGCAACGGCGCCGGCAAGACCACCACGATGCGGATCCTGCTCGGCGTGCTCCAGGCCGACGCCGGCACCGTGTCCATCGACGGCACCACGATCGGCCCGGCCGACCGTCGCCGCTTCGGCTACATGCCGGAGGAGCGCGGGCTCTACCCGAAGATGCCGGTCGCCGAGCAGATCACGTACTTCGCCCGGCTGCACGGCGTCGACAAGCGCACCGCGGCGAGCCGCACCACCGACCTGCTCGACCGGCTCGGCCTGGCGCCGCACGCCACCGACGCCGTCGAGAAGCTGTCCCTCGGCAACCAGCAGCGCGTGCAGGTCGCCGCCGCGCTCGCCCACGACCCCGAGGTCCTCGTGCTCGACGAGCCGTTCTCCGGCCTCGACCCGATGGCCGTCGACGTCGTGCTCGCCGTCCTGCGCGAGGCAGCGGCGGGCGGCGTGCCCGTGCTGTTCTCGAGCCACCAGCTGGACGTCGTCGAGCGGCTCTGCGACGACGTCGTGGTGATCGCCGGGGGCACGATCCGCGCCGCCGGTCCGCAGGACGAACTGCGGAAGCAGGCCGGCCCCGCCGCGTGGGAGCTCCTCGTCGACGGTGACGTCGCCTGGCTCCGCGACGAACCGGGCGTCACCGTCCGCGAGTTCGACGGCGGCTACGCCGTGTTCGAGGCCGACGACGCCACCGCGCAGCGCGTCCTGCAGCGGGCCGTCCAGCACGGCACCGTCGGGTCGTTCTCGCCGCGTGTCCCGCGGCTCAGCGAGGTCTTCCGGGAGGTCGTCCGATGAACGGCTCGTTCGTCCAGTCCGTGCGGCTCGTCGCCGCGCGCGAGATCCAGGCCCGCGTCCGCAGCAAGGCGTTCGTCGTGTCCGCCTGCATCCTCATCCTCATGGTCGTCGCGTCGATCGTCGTCGGCGGCATCGTCGGCAAGGCCACGGCGGGCGACACTACCCCGGTCGCGGTCGTCGACGGGGTCAGCCTGCCGACGAGCAAGGGGCTCGACGTCACCGAGGCGCCGACCGCTGCCGCCGCCGAACGACTCGTCGAGAACGGTGACGTCGACGCGGCGGTCCTGCCGTCCGACGACCCGCTCGGCTACAAGGTCGTGGGGCTCGACGACGCCCCGACCGACGTCGTCCAGGCGCTGAGCGTCTCCCCCCGCATCGAGCTGCTCGACCCGAACGCGATCCCCGGCGGCCTGATCTACATCGTGGCGCTGGCCTTCGGCGTCGTGTACTTCGCGTCCGCCGTGACCTTCGGTCAGTCGATCGCGCAGAGCGTCGTCGAGGAGAAGTCCACCCGCGTCGTCGAGATCCTGATGGCGGCGATCCCGGCCCGGGCGCTCCTGGCCGGCAAGGTCCTCGGCAACAGCGTGATGGCGTTCGCGCAGATCGTCGCGGTGGCGATCGCGGCGGCGGTGACGCTCGCGGTCACCGGGCAGGACAACATGTTCACGGTGCTCGGCCCGAGCATGCTCTGGTTCGTCGGGTTCTTCGCGATCGGCTTCGTGCTCATCGCCTCGCTGTTCGCGGCGGCCGCGGTGCTCGTCTCCCGTCAGGAGGACGTCGGCAGCGTCACCACCCCCGTGATGATGCTCGTGATGATCCCGTACATCCTCATCATCGTCGCGTACAACAACCCGACGATCCTCGGCGTGATGTCCTACGTGCCGTTCAGCGCGCCGATCGGGATGCCGATGCGGATCTTCCTCGGGACCGCCGAGTGGTGGGAGCCGATCCTGTCCCTCGTCATCGTGGCGGTCTCGGTCGTGCTCGTCGTGGTCGTCGGCGCCCGGATCTACGAGAACGCGCTGCTGCGCACCGGCAGCCGGGTGAAGCTGACGGAGGCACTGCGCGGCTGACGCCGCAGGACCGGACGGGAGGCGCGGTGCGGGTGAGCGGATCTGCTCACCCGCACCGCGCCTCCCGTCCCTGCGTCAGCGCGCTCAGGCGCTGAGCGTCGCGAAGGCGGACCGGTGCCAGACCAGCGGGCTGTGCGCGAAGTCCGACATGAGTCCGAGGACCCGCAGCACGACGATGTCGTGGTCACCCGCCGGGTAGGTGTGCTCGACGGCGCACTCGAGCCAGATCGGAGCGCCCTCGAGGAAGACCGACCCCGACTCGGACACCGTCGTGTCGACACCGACGAACCGGACCGACTTGTCCTTCGACGCGAGCTGCCGGGTGACCTGCGCGTGCCCCTCGCCGAGGATCGAGACCCCGATCGTGCCGGCCGCACGCAGCACCGGCCACGTCGACGACGTGTGCTGCACCGCGAACATCACGAGCGGCGGGTCCTGCGACACCCCCACGGTGAAGGACGAGGCGACGAGCACCGTGGGCTCGTCGTCGACGACGGCGGCGAGCGCCGCGACCCCGCAGGGGAAGCCGGAGAACGCCTGACGGAGGGCACCGAGGTCGGGGGCCTCGGGCGAGTAGGGGCTGATCATGAGCGGGTTCCTTCCTGGAGGCTCGCGGTCGCGCCGAGGACGACGTCGCGCCACCGGGCGAGCCAGACCTCGGTCGATGCGGGCTCGGAGTACTGCTTGTCGTTGAGGTACAGGGCCGGAGCCGGGACGGTCGCACCGAGCTCGACGAGCACGGGCTTGAGGAAGACCTCGGGGGCGAGGGCGTGCGCGGGGCCGGCGCCGAGCATGAGCGGGACGGCGACGACACCGGCGAGGCCGTCCCCGGTGGCGAACTGGTCGAGGAAGAGCTTGAGGACGCCGGTGTAGGTCGCCTTGAACGTGGGCGAGGCGACGACGACGAGGTCGGACGCGGCGACGGTGCGCACCGCTTCCGACACCGCGTCGTCGCCCCAGCCGAGCAGACCCGGGCCGAGGTCGATCACGTCGACGACGTGGTCGGGTGCCCGACCGGTGAGGCGTTCGAGCACGACCGTGGCCGCGTCGAGCGTCCGCGATGCCGGCTTGGGGTTGCCGGCGACGACGGTGGTGATCATCGATCTGCTCCTGCGGTCGGGGACGGTGTGCGACTGCAGTCCATCCGCCGTTCGTTTCGCCTCCGTGGCGCGCCCGTATCGGGTGGGTTACGCCAGGGGGCGCCGGATGCCACGGCGGGGAATGCCCTGGTCAGCGGGCGCCGCTCCGGACGGGTCCGTCGCATTCCGCCAGCGGGGTCCGCTCGGCCGACCGCCGACTTGTGAGAGACGCGTTACCGGAAGTCGGCGCGATTGCTTCCGGGGTGTTTCGCCCGGGCGGCGCCGCCGCACGGACGCGCGGATCCGCACCGCTCCGGGGTGGGGCGGCGGGATCGCCCGCCCCGGAACGGCGCGGCACGGCGGCTCGTCGACGCCGTGGCGCCGGTGGCCTAACACCGGCGAAACAAACGCCTAACAGGACCGTTACCGCCGGGCACCCGCTGGCGGCCCGCAGCCCGTTACATTCGCATCAGCCCCACCGGAGCGGCCCCGTCATCCCCGACGCATCGCCCCCGGCGGAGCGCTCTCCCACACCCCGAAGTGACCGACGCCCCTCGTCGTCACGCCCACCTCGCGCCGCGGGGTGTTCGGCGTACCCGCAGCACCGGCAGCACCCGCACCCGTCACCCGTCCCCGCACCACGTCCTGGAGGTCCTCGACCGATGTCGTCCCCCGCACCCACCCGAACGCGGCTCGCACGTCCCGCGCTCCTGGCCGCCGCACTCAGCGGTGTGCTGTTCCTGTCCGCCTGCTCCGCCACCTCGACGGCCTCGACCGACTCGTCCGACGACTCCGCCGGGGTCGAGCACGCCACCAGCCAGATCACGGCGGCGAGCGTCGACCCGGAGTTCACCTTCGAGGGCAAGCCGTTCGACATGTCGAAGATCGCGGGCAAGACGATCTTCAACATCCCGAACTCGTCCGCCGTGCCGTTCATCGTGTCCGTCGACGAGGCGGGGCAGCAGCTCGCCGAGGAGTACGGCGCGAAGTGGATCGAGTACACGAACCAGGGCACGCCGACCGAGCAGTCCGCCGGCATCGACCAGGCGATCAGCCGGAAGGCCGACATCATCGTCCTCGCGCAGGGCGTCAACGGCGAGCTCATCGTCCCGGCGCTCAAGCGTGCGAAGGCCGCCGGCATCCCGGTGCTCATCAGCCACACGTACCAGACGGGGGAGGCGCTCCCCGACCAGCTGCAGGACCTCGTCGCCGCCCAGGTGACCGCGCCCTTCCACGAGGCCGCGAAGCTCAACGCCGACTGGGCCATCAAGGAGACGAAGGGCGCGGGTGACGTGCTCATCATCACCTCGTCCGAGGTCCCGCCGTCGGACGGCATCGTCAAGGCCATGCAGGAGGAGTTCGACGAGTACTGCTCGGGCTGCAAGGTGAAGGTGACGAACGTGCCGGTCGCCGACTGGGCGACGAAGATCTCGTCGACCGTCCAGTCCGCGATCCAGTCCGACCCGAACCTCGACTACGTCCTGCCCGTGTACGACTCGATGGCCCTCTTCGTCGAGGCCGGGGTGACGGCGGCCGGCAAGACCGGCCAGGTCTTCACGTCCTCGTACAACGGGACGCCCGCGGTGATGAAGATCCTGCAGGAGGGCAACGTCATGACGATGGACATCGGCGAGAACATGGAGTGGCTCGCCTACGCCACGCTCGACCAGGCCGGTCGCGTCCTGACCGACACCCCGATCATCGAGGACGGCGACGAGCAGACCCCGCTCAAGGTGTTCACGAAGGACAACGTCGACGAGGCGGGTACCCCGCCCGCGCCGAGCAAGGGCTACGGCGACGCGTACAAGACCGGGTACGAGGAGATCTGGGGTCCGGCGAAGTGAGCGCCACCCGGGAGGCACGGCGCAGCCCCGCAGCGTCCGCTGCGGTCGTCGAGGCCGGTGCGACCACCGCGCCGGTCCTGCGGATCAGCGGGCTCACCAAGCGGTTCGGCGGACTGACCGCGCTCGACGACGTCGAACTCGAGGTCCGTCCGGGCCAGGTGCACGCGCTGCTCGGCGAGAACGGTTCCGGCAAGTCGACCCTCATCAAGATCCTGTCCGGCACCTACGCGCCGGACCCGGGAGCGACGATCGAGGTCCGCGGCTCCCGGCTCCCGCTGCCGGTGCCTCCCGGGTACTTCCGCCGCGTCGGCATCAGCTTCGTGCACCAGGACCTGGCCCTCGTGCCGTCGCTCGGGGTGACCGAGAACCTCCGGCTCGCCACCGTCGTCGCCGGCCGTGGTCCGTTCGTCCGCTGGGGCGCCGAGCACCGGGCGGCCGCGGAGCTCTTCGCCCGCTACGGCGTGGACATCGACCCGCGGGCCCGGATCGAGGAGCTGACCGACACGCAGAAGGCGCTCGTCGCGATCCTGCGGGCCGTCGCCGAACTGGGTGACGACCGGGCGCTCATCGTCCTCGACGAACCGACGGTGTTCCTGCCGAAGGAGGACGCGGACCTGCTCTTCCGCGTCGTCAAGGACCTCGTGTCCGACGGCCGCACGTCGGCCCTCCTCGTGTCGCACGACATGTCCGAGGTCCTCGAGCACGCCGACCGCGTCACGGTCCTCCGGGCCGGTCGGGTCCAGGCGCACCGGGACACCGCGACCACGACCGCGGACGAGCTCGTCTCGCTCATCGTCGGACGCGGGCTCGACGGCGCGGCCGCACGCAGTGCCCGCCCCGCCACCACGGGCGACGCGGTCGTGACGGTCCGGGACCTCCGGGCCGGTGTCGTCGACGGGCTCTCGTTCGACGTCGCGGACGGCGAGGTCGTCGGCATCACCGGGCTCGCCGGCTCGGGCGTCGAGGACGTGCTTCCAGGCCTGTACGGCGCCCGGGCGGCGACCGGGACCCTCACGGTCCGGGACGCCACGGTCGACCTCGGCGCCACCAGCCCGGCGACCTCGATCGCCCGCGGGGTCGTCTACGTCCCCGCCGACCGCAAGCGCGAGGGCGGTGCCCTGACCCTGTCCGTCGAGCAGAACGTGACCCTGCCCGTCCTCGGGAAGCTCCGCGGACTGCTCGGGCTCTCGCCGGCACGGGAGCGGTCGTACGTCGAGGGCCTCGTCCGCGACTGGGACGTCCGTCCCGCCGACCCCTCCGCGCTCTTCGGCACGCTCTCCGGCGGCAACCAGCAGAAGGCCGTCCTCGCGAAGTGGATGCAGGACGACCCACGGCTCGTGCTGCTCCAGGAGCCGACGCAGGGCATCGACGTCGGCGCTCGTGCGGCGATCTTCTCGATGCTCCGCCGGACCGCCGACCAGGGCGTCTCGATCGTCTGCGCCTCGACCGACTACGAGCAGCTCGCCCAGATGTGCGACCGGGTCGTGGTCCTCGCCCACGGCCGCGTCCACGACGTGCTCACCGGCGACCGGATCGACCGCGACGTCATCGCGGCGGCCGTCGTCGCCAGCCTCGTCGATCCCGCTCCCTCCTCCCCCGACTCCTCCCCCGTCAAGGAGACCGCCTGATGTCCACCACCGCCGAACCCGCCCTCGAGACGTCGATCGTCCGCCCCACCCGCCCGCGCTTCTCGTGGGGGCACACCGAGCGCTACGCACTGCTCGGCGCCTGGCTCGTCATCGTGATCGCGTTCAGCATCGCGCTCCCCGACACCTACCCGACCCTGGGGAACCTGCAGAACATCCTCGGGTCCCAGTCCGTACTGCTCATCCTGGCGCTCGGCTTCCTGTTCCCCCTGACCGCGGGTGAGTTCGACCTGTCCGGCGCCTCGACGATGTCGCTCTCCGCCATGACGATCGCCGTCCTCAACGCCAAGATGGACATCCCGCTGCTGCCGGCGATCCTGGTCGGCCTGGCGATCGGCGTGGTCGTCGGCCTGGTGAACGGCCTGCTCACGGTCGCGTTCCGGATCGACTCGTTCATCGTGACGCTCGGCACCTCGACGTTCATGATCGGGATCATCCAGTGGATGAGCGCGTCCTCGTCGGTGACCGGCATCGACCCGGCGCTCGTCCAGGCGACCGTCGGGTGGCGCGGGCTCGCCGGGCTGCCCCTGGCGTTCGTCTACGGCCTGATCGCCACCGTGGTCGTCCTCATCGTCCTGAGCGCCACCCCGGTCGGTCGACGGCTCCTGTTCGTGGGCACCGGTCGCACCGTCGCCGAGCTCTCCGGCCTGAACGTCCGCCGGCTCCGCGTCGGAGCGTTCGTCGGCGCGGGCCTCACCGCCGCGGTGGCCGGGGTCGTCTACGCCGGCACGCTCGGCGGGGCGGACCCCTCGAGCGGGCAGTCGTTCCTGCTCCCCGCGTTCGCCGCCTGCTACCTCGGGGCCACCGCGATCATCCCCGGGCGCTTCAACGCCATCGGCACCTTCATCGCCGTCTACTTCCTGTTCTCCGGCGTCGTCGGGCTCCAGATGCTCGGCGCCGACAACTTCGTCCAGCAGCTCTTCTACGGCGGTGCGCTCATCGTCGCCGTCGCGGTCTCCCAGACGATCCGACGGCACTCCGTCGCGAGCGCCGCCAAGGCCGCCGCCAAGCAGTCCTGACCCTCCTCCACACACAGAAAGCGAGTCCCCCATGGACATCGGAGTCTTCATCCCGATCGGCAGCAACGGCTGGCTCATCTCCACCACCTCGCCGCAGTACAAGCCCTCGTTCGACCTCAACCTCGAGATCGTGCAGAAGGCCGAGTCGTACGGCTTCGACTTCGCCCTGTCGATGATCAAGCTGCGCGGCTTCGGCGGCCCGAGCGGGTTCTGGGACGAGAACCTCGAGTCCTTCACCCTGATGGCCGGCCTCGCTGCCCGGACGGAGCGCATCCGCCTGTTCGCCACCACGGCCGTCCTCACGATCCCGCCGGCGATCGCCGCACGCATGGCCGCCACGGTCGACTCGATCTCGCACGGCCGCTTCGGGCTGAACCTCGTCGCCGGGTGGCAGAAGGCGGAGTACGACCAGATGGGGCTCTGGCCGGGCGACGAGGTGCACTTCAAGCGTCGGTATGCCTACCAGACCGAGTACATGCAGGTCATGAAGGAGCTGTGGGAGGACGGCGTCAGCAACTTCCAGGGCGAGTACTTCCAGATGGACGACTGCCGGATGCTGCCGAAGCCGACGTCGCACATCCCGATCGTCTCGGCCGGGCAGTCCTCGCAGGGCATGGCGTTCGCGGCGGAGTACTCGGACTACAACTTCTCGATGGGCGTCGGCGTGAACACCCCGACCGCGTACGCCGAGCAGAACGAGGCGCTCCTCGCCGCGCGGGAGAAGACCGGACGCGACGTCGGCTCCTACGTGCTGTTCATGGTCATCGCCGACGAGACCGACGAGGCCGCGCAGGAGAAGTGGCAGCGCTACAGCGACGGCGTGGACGTCGAGGCCATCGCCTGGATGACCGGGCAGGCGCTCACCGACACGAACGGCGAGGACGGCAACACGGCGAAGCGGATCTCGCTGCCGGAGGGTGCCGTGAACATGAACATGGGCACGCTCGTCGGCTCCTACGAGCACGTCGCGGCGATGCTCGACGAGGCCGCCGACGTCGCGGGCACGAAGGGCATCATGCTCGTGTTCGACGACTTCCTGCAGGGCATGGACGACTTCGGCACCCGCATCCAGCCGCTCATGCGCACCCGCGAGGGCGTCGTGTCGTCGGCGCCCGCCGTCACCCCGAGCGCGGTCACCGCATGACGGCCGGCAGCACGGCGCCGACCCTCGAGGTTGCGGTCGTCCAGGCCGGGCAGATCCCCGCCGACGGCGACGCCGCGCTCGACGGCCTCATCGCGCTGTTCGAGCAGGCCGCCGAGGGCGCCGACCTCGTCGTCTTCCCCGAGCTCACCACGACACCCTACTTCTGCGGCGTCCGGAACGACAGCCGCAAGGCTTGGGCGCAGCCCGTCCCCGGTCCGGCGACGGCACGGTTCGCCGAGGCCGCGCGGCGACTCGGCACGGCGGTCGTCTTCGGCCTCTACGAGGACGCCGGCGACGCGCAGTACAACAGCGCGGTGCTCATCGACGCCGACGGCTCCCTCGTCCACGGCACCGACGTGCACGGCGACCGCGTGCCGGCGTACCGGAAGACGTCGATCCCGACGAACGCGATCTCCGACGTCGACGAGAAGCACTACTTCGCGCCGGGGTCGGGGCCGGTCGTGTTGGACGCGCTCGGCACCCGGTTCGGCATGCTCATCTGCTACGACCGGAGCTTCCCCGAGTACTGGCTCGCATCGCGTGCGGCCGGCGCCGAGGTGATGCTCGTGCTCGTCTCCTCGATGGGGTTCCGCGAGACGCTCTTCACGCAGGAGCTGCAGGTGCGCGCCCTCGAGACGCAGACCTGGGTCGTCGCCCCGAACCGCGGCGGCGAGGAGACCGTGGACGGCAAGACCGTGAGCTACTTCGGCCGCTCGTCGGTCGTGTCGCCCCGCGGCGAGCTCGTGGTCTCCGCCCCGGCGCACGAGGCCGGACCCATCGTCCGGGCGACGCTCGACGTCGCCGAGGTGGCCGCGGTGCGGGAGGACTTCCCGCTCGGGCGCGACCGGCAGCCCGGGGTGTTCCGGTACCTCGCGGACGCCCACGCCGCGGCGGTGCCGGCGTGACGGACGTGTTCGCCGTCGTGCGCGGGACGATCGCGCCCCAGCTGGAGCAGGCGCTGCACGACAGCCGTGCGAACCCGCTCCCGGCCGCCCCGTCGTCCCTGCCGGCGGAGCCCGGGCACAGCCAGGCGCTGTTCACCCGGCTCCTCGCGGCCGCGATCGACGCGGCACCGACGCCGGCAGCACCGGTCGCCCCCGGTCCGGCGTCCACGGTGTCCACCGCCGCGACGGCGTCCGACCCCGCAGCGGCGAGCGTCACCGAGCTGCTCGCGGCCTACCGCGACGGTTCCACCACCCCCACCGCCGTCGTCGGAGCCCTCGCCCCGCACTGGACGAGCGACGACGTGTGGTCCGACGCCGTCCTCCGCCTGGTCGACGGCGCCGAGCAGGCAGCGGTCGAGTCGACCCGGCGCTGGGCCGCGGGCGAGGCCCGTGCGCTCGAGGGCGTGCCGTTCGCGGTGAAGGACATCATCGACGTCGCCGGCACGGTCGTCACGAGCGGCTCGCTGCAGACCGGTGACCGCGTGGCCCCCGCCGACGCCACCGTGGTCGCCCGGCTCCGTGCGGCCGGGGCGATCCCGGTGTTCACGGCGGCGACGACCGAGTTCGCCTGCGGCGGCCCGCACAACGCCCGGTACGGCGCCGTGCGGAACCCGTGGGACCCCGAGCGCTGGACGGGCGGGTCGTCGACCGGCTCCGGTTCCGCCCTCGCCGCACGCATCGTCCCGCTCGCGCTCGGGTCGGACACCGGCGGATCGATCCGGGTGCCGTCGGCGCTGTGCGGGACGACCGGCATCAAGCCGACGTACGGCCTCGTCCCGCGCACGGGCGTCGCGAGCCTGTCGTGGACGCTCGACCACGTCGGACCGATGGCCCGCACCGCCGAGGACCTCGCGCTCGTGCTCGCCGTGATCGCCGGTGGCGACGGGCAGGACCCCACGACGCACACCGCGGTCCCGCTCGTCGAGGCGGCACCGGGACGGATCGCGGGGATGCGCATCGGCGTGCCCCGGGTCTGGTTCACCGAGCGGGTGGACCGTGCGGTGCTCGACGCGCACGCGGCCGCGGTCGACCGGTTCGCGGCACTCGGGGCCGAGATCGTGCCGATCGAGTTCGACGACCTCGAGGCGATCGACGCCGAGTGCTGGACCGTCTTCTACGGCGAACTCGCGGCCAACCAGGAGGCCAACGCCGCCACCGCCGACCTGTTCGACGCCGGCACCCGTGCGCGGTTCGACGTCGCGTTCACGCCGACGGCCGCGGACTACCTCCGGTCCCTCCGACGCCGTCCGCTCGTGCAGGCCGCGATGGTCGCACGGATGGACGAGGCCGGGGTCGACGTCGTCCTCACGCCGGGGATCGGTGCCACGGCGCCCCGACTCGACGACCTCACCATGACGGTCGACGGCGTGCCGTACAACCTGCACGACGTGATCCCCCGGAACACCCGGGTCTTCGACTACGTCGGCTTCCCGGCGCTCATGATGCCCGCCGGGACCGCGCCGGACGGTCTGCCGGTCGGCGTGCAGCTCGTCGCACGCCCGTGGGACGACCGACTCGTCCTGTCCGCCGCAGCCGCGTTCCAGGAGGTCACCGACCACCACCACCGGGTGCCGCCGGCATCCGCCACGAGAGGGTCGACCGATCAGTAACCGCACCACGGACGAGGACGGCGCCCGCCGACGCGCGTGGCAGGTGCTCTGCGCGTCGAGCCTGAGCGTCGTCCTCGTCTTCATCTCCTCGAGCGCCCTGCTCGTCGCGCTCCCCGACGTCAGCCGCGACCTCGACGCCTCCGCCTTGCAGTCGAGCTGGGTCCTGCTCAGCTACATGCTCACCACGACGACGCTCATCCTCGTCTTCGGCCGGATCGCGGACCTCGTCGGGCGTCGCCGTCTGTACATCGCCGGCATCCTCGTCTTCCTCCTCGCCTCGCTCGCGTGCGGTGCAGCACCGGACGCCGCCGTCCTGCTCGCCGCCCGACTCGTGCAGGGCGTCGGTGCCGCGGCCATCGTCACGAACACCACGGCGCTCCTCACCGACGTGTTCCCGGAGTCGATCCTGTCGCTCGGCCTCGGGCTGAACGCCACCGTCGCCGCCGTCGGACAGGTCATCGGTCCGGTCGTCGGCGGCCTCGTCGCGGAGTCGTTCGGCTGGCGGTGGATCTTCCTCGCCGGGGTCCCGATCTCGCTCGCGGGGCTCGTCTGGTCGCTGCGACTCATCCCCCGCACCGCCCGGCCGCGCTCCGGCGAACGCCTCGACGTCCCGGGCTCGGTGCTCTCCGTGGCCGCGGTCGGGTTGCTGGTCGGCGCCGTGTCGGTCGGCGGTTCCGCGGGCTGGGCCGCCGTCCCCGTCGTCGCGATGGCCTCCGGCGCGGTGCTGCTCGGAGCGGTGTTCGTGTGGACCCAGCGCCGGGTCCCGCACCCGCTCGTCGACCCGGCGATCTTCCGCGACCGGGCGACCATCACGCTCTTCTCGGCCGCCGGCCTCTGCGCGCTGTCGAGCTACGCCCTCGTGCTCCTGGCGTCGCTGTCGTTCCAGGCCGTCTCGGGCAAGGACGCCGTCGAGGCCGCGCTCTGGGTGCTCCCCACCCCGATCGGCACGACCGTGGCCGCGGCGAGCGCCGGGGTCCTCGCCCGCCGGGTGCCCGCGCGCACGCTCTCCACCATCGGCATGCTGCTCATCGCGGTCGGGGCGGCGGTGCTCGCGGGGTCGCTCGCCGACGACGGTGCCTACGCCGTGACGGCCGTCGGACTCGGTGCCGTCGGGGTCGGCACCGGGGTGTTCATGACGCCGAGCACCTCGGCCCTGATGACCCGTGTCCCGGAGCACCGTCGGGGCATCGCGAACGCCATCCGGTCGGCGCTGCAGAACGCGGGCTTCCTGTTCTCCACGGCGCTCGGTCTGGCGATCGCCACGAGCGGGCTCTCCGCCGCGCAGCAGGCCGCGGCGTACGACGGCAGCTTGCTCGGCCTGCCGGCGACCGACGTCCAGGCCTTCGTCGACGGCGTGCGCACCGCCGCGCTCACGTTCGCCGGGTGTGCGGTCGTCGGCGCGCTCATCGTCGCGTTCGGTCCGTTCGGCCCCCCGGACCGCCAGGCACCGCTCCGACCGGACACGTCCGGCCCGGTGCCCGAGCCGGGAACGAGCGCATGACCGCCACGACCGGCACCGACCGCGCGCACGGGCCGACCGCCGGCCGACGTGCCGGGGTCGCGCCGCGCCTCCAGGCCCCCACCAGCCAGCCCCACGACGGAAGCAGGACCGCATGACCGACGACCACGACGACTACGTCTCGGCCGGCTACACCGGTGCGCTCGAACCGGGCCGACGGGCGGCGCTCGTCGTCGTCGACCCGGTGAACGCCTACGTCGACCCGGCGTGCGGGCTGTACGCCGGCGTCGAGGAACCCGTCGAGCGGATGCGCGAGCTCACGGCCGCGGCCCGGGCGGCCGGCGTGCACGTCGCCGTCACGACGATGGCGCTGTCGGCCGACGGCTCCAACGCGGGGGTGTTCTTCCGGAAGGTGCCGGCCCTCGCGGCGTACCTCCCCGGCACGTCCACCGGCGCGTTCATCGAGGGGCTCGCGCCGGTCGACGGGGACACCCTCGTGCCGAAGCAGTACCCGAGCGCGTTCTTCGGGACCTCGCTGGCCGCCGACCTCGTCGCACGAGGAGTCGACACGCTCTTCATCGCCGGACTCTCGACGAGCGGGTGCATCCGGGCCACCGCGACGGACGCCATGCAGCACGGCTTCGTGCCGATCGTCGTGCGCGAGGCCGTCGGCGACCGGCAGCCGAGCGTGCACGAGGCGAACCTGTTCGACATCCAGGCGAAGATCGGCGAGGTGTGGGGCATCGACCGGGTGCTCGCGCTCTGGAGCGCCGCGTGAGCACCGAGGCCCCGGTCCGCGGACGGCCCCGCAACGCCGCGGTCGACGAGGCCGTGTACACGGCGTGCATCGCGATCCTCGCCGAGGGCGACCCCCGTGCCTTCACGATCCGGGCGGTCGCCGACGCCGCCGGGGTGGGGGCGGCGACGATCTACCGGCGCTGGTCCAGTCGCGACGTGCTCCTCACCGAGACCGTCATCCGCCTGATGGAGGAGTCGATCCCGACGATCCTCGACGCCCCGATCGACGAGGGCGTCCTCGGGCTCACCCGCGGCTGGGTGCACGCGCTCGTCGCGACCCCGGTCGGCCGGGCGCTGCCGCTCATCGTGGAGCTCGCCTCGCACGAGCCCCGGGTGGCCGAGGCGGTCGCCGCGTGGCACCTCGACCGACGGGTCCGGGTGAACGCGATGCTCCAGCGGGCGATGGACGCCGGCGACCTGCGGCCCGACGTCGACCTCGGGATCGCCGTCGACCTGCTCGGCGGTCCGACCTTCTACCGCCGGGTGTTCGTGTCCATCGACATCCAGGCACCCGACTACCCGGTGCGCCTCGCACGGGAGTTCCTCCGGTGGGCCGGGTGGACCGGCGACACCACGACCGTGGGGGTGGTCTCGTGACCGACGTCGCACCCGACGACCGACTGGACGGCACCGCGGGACGTCGTCCGGTCCCGCCGTGGACGGACATGGCCATCGGCGACGTCACGCCCGGGCACTGGATCGGCTTCAACCGACGCTCGGACGCCGCCCGGCAGGTGTCCGACCTCATCCGCGCGGACATCGTCGCCGGTCGGTTCACCGGACCGCTGCCGTACGAGTGGGAGCTCCTCGACCTGTACGGCACGACGCGGAACGTCCTGCGCGCGGCGCTGACGCTCCTCAAGGAACAGCGCCTGCTCACCCGGGCACCGCGGTCGGGCACGTTCGGCGTGCGTCCGGTGGCCTCGGTGAGCCTCGCCCGGACCACCGAGGAGGTCACGATCTACGGCGAGAACACCGGCGGCAGCGTGTTCGACTCCCCGCGGCTGAGCATCGTGCACCTGTGCGTCCAGCTCGTGCCGGCGCCCGAGACCGTCCGGCGGAACCTCGAGATGGACGGCAGCGCCGCGTACTTCGTCGAGAGCCTCATCTCGTTCGACGGGGAGCCGAGCCGGGTGCGGACGAGCTGGGTGCCGCAGGAGCGGTTCCCGGACCTCGTGTCGGAGCCGCTCACCGAGTACGTGCCGGACGTGCTCGTGCGGCGGGTCGGGCAGCGGCCGGTCGCTCGTCGACTGCTGCTCAGCACGGTGAACGCCGACCAGTGGAGCGCGGACCTGCTCGACATCGATCCGGGGCAGGCGATCTTCCACATCGAGCGGCTGATGTGCCTGGCCGACGGGACCCCGGTGGAGTACGGGTTCTCGCGGTACCGGGGCGACCGGGCGGTGATCGACTCCCGCATCGTGTGAGCCTCGACGCCGTCAGAGGAGCCCGAACACCGCCTGCGCGCCGAGGCTCGTCCCCGCCACGAGCACCCACAGCGCGATCCCGAGCAGCATCGGTCGGAACCCCGCCCGCCGGAGCGCGCCGAAGTCCGTCGAGACCCCGATCGCGGCGAGCGCCACCGTGATGAGGAACGTCGCGGCGGTGGAGAACCCCGGGGCCGCTGCGGCCGGCAGGACCCCGAGGGTGCGGAGGAGCACGACCACGAGGAACCCGATCAGGAACCACGGGACCAACCGGAACACGCGGACGCCCCCGGCGCGGCCAGACCCGTCGTCGGTGGTGGGCTGCGCGCGGGAGGTGCGCCGCGCCTCCAGGCCGGCCAGCCCCACGACGATCGGGATGATCATGAGCGTCCGGACCAGCTTCACGACCACCGCCGTGTCGGTCGCCTGGCGACCGTAGACGGTCGCGGTGGCGACCACCGACGAGGTGTCGTTCACCGCGGTGCCGGCGAAGACGCCGAACGCGTGCTGCGAGAGCCCCAGTGCGTGACCGACGATGGGGAAGACGAAGACGGCGGCGATGTTGCACAGGAAGATCGTCGACATCGCGTAGGCGACGTCGGCGCTGACCGCGCCGATCACGGGCGTGACGGCCGCGATCGCCGAGGCACCGCAGATCCCCGTCCCGACGCCGATGAGCGTGCGGAGGGCACTCGAGACCCGGAGCAGCCGACCGATCCCCCAGGCTGCGACGAGGCACACGACGAGGGTCGTCAGCATCACGGGCAGCGTCTCGCCGCCGATGCGGAGCACCTCGGCGATCGAGAGCTGGGCGCCGAGCAGGACGACGGCGAACTGCAGGATCCGGCTCGAGGCGAACTTCACGCCGGGCTGCAGCAGGCCGAGATCGCCGCCCGAGCCCGCGCCGGTGCCGTCGTGGTGTCGTCGTCGGCGGACGAGCCACCCGACCAGGGCGCCGAGCACGACCGCGGGGACCGGGCCACCGACGACCGGGACCTCGCGGCCGACGACGGTGGCGGCGAGCCCGATCACGAGGGCGAGCGCGACGCCCGGCCAGGCGGTGCGGAGGAACGGCATGGCGTCCAGCATGCCAGGCCCACGGCGAACGGCAGCCGGCGTGCGGCGTCGCGGCGTCGCGGCTCAGCCGGCCGGCGGCACCTGCCCCGTCATCACCACGCGCCCGGCAGCGTCGTCCCACCGGAACGTCGCATCCGCCCGACCGCTCGCGTCCGCCGTCGACTCGTCCGGCTTCGCGTAGCGGTAGGCCACCGCGATCGTCGACGGGTCGGTCCGGCTGATGTCCGGGACGAAGCCGTACTGCTCCTTCGTGGCCGTGCCGAGGTACCGGCCGTCGTGGAAGAGCAGGATCGCGACGGGCGAGCTGCCGGTCGCGAGGTCCAGGCTCACCGTGACCCAGGACAGCGGGGCGCACGCCTCGTACCCGGACGTGTCGGCCCGTGCGGCGTCCCACTTCGCGTCCTCGAGCCCGGCCGGCAGGGGCAGGTCGGCGATCGGCTGGGCGGCGGCCTCGGCACCGCTCGACGGGCCGCACGTCGGCGTGGGGGTCGGAGTCGACGTCGGGGTCGGGCTCTCGGCGACAGCAGTCGGCGTGGCGGTCACGGTGCGGGTGGCGGTGGCGGTGGGGCCGGCGGTCGTCCCGCCACTGCACCCGGTCAGGGCAACGGCCAGGACGGCGGCGAACAGGATCCCCCCGGTGGTGTTCACGGTGCGCATCCGGACAGGTTCCTCCTCGCCCTGCACAGAGTTCTCGGCGTATTCTTGGTTTCGGAAGCAACGACGATTCCGGCCATGCCTCGTCGTGTCGCGTTCCCCGACCTCGACGGGCCCCGACCCGACCAAGAGCCCTCGTGTCTGAACACCTCATCGAGTACGTCGCCCGTGACCGAACGGGCATCACCGCCGTCGTGACGACCACCAGCGTCATCGACGTCGACACCGTGATCAAGCACATCCACGCCGGTCACGCCGGGTACTACGTCGCGGCCGACTCGTGGAAGCGCACGCCGGTGCGGAGTCTGTCGTTCCTCGGGGGCGCGTACCTGTTCGCGAACTGGGACGGCTCGAAGCGGAACATGCTGCACGATCTCGCGCTCCGCGCTCCGACCCGCTCCATCGAGACGAAGCCGGTGGCGCGGCGTCCGCGGTTCTCGCGGGTGATCGACGCGATCCTCGGCCGGCGGCGGTCCCACCGGCACTGACCGCACCGACCGACGTCCGAGCAGGATGGGACCGTGCAGGACGTGACGGACGGGTGGGTGCGACGGCTCCGTGACGGGACCGCGCCGCGGCAGTGGCCGATCCACCTGGCAGCGGCGATCCTGGTGCTGGGTGCGCCGGCACTCATCGTCGCGGAGTTCGGCTCGCCGGCCTTCGTCGAGCAGAGGGAACGGAGCAGCCGCGTCGGCAGCGTCGTCCTGGTCGAGCTGTTCCTGATCGTCGTCGGCATCGTGATGTCGGTCGGCACCTGGTGGAGCGGACGTCGTGACCGACGGACACTCGCCCGCATCCGCGCGAGCGGTCGCGAACCCGCGTTCTTCCTGCCGGTGCTGACGAAGGGCATCCGGACCTCCGAGGACCTCCCGCGTCCCCGTCCCGAGGTGTGGACGCTCGATCGTGCCGGCATGCACGGATGGACGCCGGACCGGGAGGCGCCGGTGATCGATCTGCCCTGGTCGCGGATCCGGACGATCGACCTCGCGACGAAGGACGCACGCGGCTCCCGCGTCGACTACGCGCTCTGGTTCGACCTCGTCGGTGGAGGCGAGCTCGTCCTGCCGCCGCGGACGGCCCTCGGCCGCCCGTTCGAGGTGGGTCCCGGCGGTCTGGAGACGCTCCTGCCGGTGCTGCGGTCGCTGCGGCGCGAGCTGGTGGGCTGACGGACGGGAGGCACGGTGCGGGCCCGCCCCGCGCCTCCCGTCCGCCGCCGGTGCGCGAGATCAGTCGTCGTCGCGGCGACGCGACCGCGTCCGCCGGAACCGCTTGCCGGTCTCCTCGTCGACCGCGATGCTGCCCGTCGGCAGGTTCGAGAAGTCGGGCGCGATGACGGTCGGCTCCGGGACGCCAGCCGGGCCGTCGAGGACGAGGATGTTGCTCGTGCTCGTGAGCGTCCGCCCCCGGAAGAAGTCCGGGGACCGCACCCACCAGACGACCATCAGCACGACACCGATGAGGATCGCGCCGACACCCACCACGGCGACCGCTCCGATGCCGAGGATCGTGACGTCCTTCCCGTCGTCGCCCTGCAGCCAGTCGGGCTGGGCGAACTGCACGAGTCCGTAGACGAACGTCACCCCGAGCGTCAGGCCGCCGAGCAACGGGACGAGCCCCCGCATCACGAAGTTCCGCACGGTGCTGAAGAGCGTCCGTCGGTAGACCCAGACGCACGCGAAGCCGGTCAGCCCGTAGTAGAACGCGATCATCAGGCCGACGGAACCGATCAGGGCCGTGAGCAGGTTCGTCGAGATGACGGTGAACAGCACGTAGAAGCCGATCGACGCGATGCCCATCCCGATGGTCGACCAGGTCGGGGTGAGGAAGCGCCGGTGGATCCGGGCGAAGTGCGACGGCAGGGCCTTGTAGACCGCCATCGAGAGCGAGGTCCGGGCGGTCGGCATGATCGTGGTCTGCGTCGAGGCGGACGCCGAGGTGAGGATCGAGAACGACAGCAGGGCCATCGCGGCGTGCCCGAGGAACGAGTTGCCGAAGAGCGCCGGGCCGATCGCCGAGAACACGTCGTCCGCGTTGCCCTGCGCTCCGAGGCCGATGCCCTTCGTCCCGACGCCGGCGAACGCGATCGCCGCGATCGACACGAGGGCGTAGATGACGAGGAGCAGGACCGTGCTGATGACGGCTGCGCGACCGGGGGTCTTCTCGGGGTCCTTCGTCTCCTCGTTGAGCGAGACGGCGGTGTCCCAGCCCCAGTAGATGAAGATCGCCGTGAGCATGGCGGGGGCGATGACCGAGCCGAAGTCCATGCCGCTCGGCCACAGCCACGACAGCGACGGTGTGATCGAACCCTCGACGCCGTTGCCGGTGCCGACCCGCACGAGCGCGACGGCAGCGAACATCACAAGCACGAGCACCTCGATGCCGAGCAGGACGTACTGCAGCCGGGCCGACACCTCGACGCCGACGTAGCAGATGAAGGTCATCACGGCGATCCAGGCCACCCCGGCGACGGTCGACCAGAGCGTGCTGTTCCCGAGGGCGCTGATCGCCGGGTCGTTCGTCAGGACGCCGACGAACGAGTACCCGTACGAGCCGGCGATCTGGGCGAGGTTCGCCATCACGATGACGTCCGCGGCGATGATCCCCCACCCGCCGAGCCACCCCGTCACGGAACCGAACGCCCGGGTCGCCCAGGTGAACGTCGTGCCGCAGTCGGGGTCCTCGCGGTTGAGCTCCTGGTAGGCCACGGCGATCATCCACATCGGGATGAACGCGAGCAGCATGATCGCCGGGGCCTTCACCCCGGCGAGGAGCGCTCCCCCACTGGCCACGACCAACCCGAGGCTCGCGGCCAGGCTGTAGGCGGGCGCCGTGGACGAGATGCCCATGACAACGCTGCCGACCAGGCCGATGGCCCCCGGTCGCAGTCCCTTCTCCGTGCCGACGGTCTCGGTCGACACCGTCACGACCCGTTCGTCTCGCATGACCACCACGCTCTCTCGATGGCGACCGACGGAAACCGTCGCCGTCGCTCCACGACTCTGTGGATACGAGCACTGAAACTAGACCTCAGCAACGATTTCCGCACCTGGCTGTGTCAATCTTGATCCAGTCCCGAGAGGAGCACCAGCATGGAGGACGCCGACGTCGTCGTGATCGGTGCGGGCGTGGCGGGGCTCGCGGCCGCACGGGTGCTCGCCGGGGCCGGGCGCCGGGTCGTCGTGCTCGAGGCCCGGGACCGGATCGGCGGTCGGGTCCACACCGACCGGACCGACGGGCACGTGACGGACCTCGGCGCCTCGTGGATCCACGGCGTCGAGGACAACCCCGTGGCCGACGCCGTCGCCGCGTTCGGCATCCGCACGGTCGAGTTCACCGTCGGCGGGTACCAGGTCGACAGCCGGCCGATCGCGTACCACGGGCCCGACGGTCGTCGGCTCGAGGCCGGTGCAGCCGCCCGCTTCGCCGACGACGTGCGCACGGTCGACCGCGCCCTGGCCGACGAGGTCGAGCGATCGGCGCCGCTCGACTGCTACCGCGACGTGGTCGCCCGGGCCGTCGCGGCGCAGGGCTGGAACGCCGAGCGGGCGGAACGGGTCAGCGAGCACCTCGAGCACCGGAGCGAGGAGCAGTACGGGGTCCCGAGCGACGAGCTCGCCGCGCACGGGCTCGACGACGACACGATCGCGGGCGACGAGGTGGTGTTCCCGGACGGCTACGACGCCCTGCCCGCACACCTCGCCGCGGGACTCGACGTCCGGCTCGAGCACGTCGTCGAGCGCATCGACCACGGGGACGGCGGGGTGGTGGTCACGAGCAGCCGCGGCCCGTTCCACGCCGAGGCCGCCGTCGTCACGGTGCCCGTCGGGGTGCTGCAGGCCGGCGACCTCGTGATCGAGCCACCGCTGCCCGCACGGCACCGGCAGGCACTCGGACGGCTGCGGATGAACGCCTTCGAGAAGGTCGTCCTGCGGTTCCCGGAGCGGTTCTGGGACGCCGACGTCTACGCGGTCCGGCAGCTCGGTCCGGCCGGACGGTGGTGGCACTCCTGGTACGACCTGACGCGGCTCGACGGGGTGCCGACGCTGCTCACCTTCGCGGCCGGTCCGGCAGCGCGGGCGATCCGGGGCTGGAGCGAGGAGCGGGTCGAGGACTCGGTGCTCGAGCAGCTCCGGCGACTGTACGGCGACGCCGTGGGGACGCCGACGTCGGTGCTGGTGACGGCGTGGCAGGACGACCCGTTCGCCCGGGGCTCGTACGCGCACATGCTGCCGGGGTCGACGACGAGCGACCACGACGACCTCGCGGTGCCGATCGCGGGGCGCGTGCACCTGGCGGGCGAGGCGACGTGGACCGACGACCCGGCGACGGTGGCCGGCGCGCTGTACTCGGGGCACCGTGCGGCGGTCGCGGTGCTCGGCCACGAGGTGCCGATCGACCGGGTCTGGACGGACACACCCGCCGGGTGACCTGTGCGAGGATCGTCGAACACGCCGGCACGAGGGGTCCGGCACGAGGGGGAGAGCATGCTCGCGAGCGATGTGGCGAACGCGAAGTTCGCACCGACGAAGTGGCGCGAAGGGTACGACCAGCGCGAGGTCGACGACTTCCTCGACCGGGTCCGCGCGACCCTGGCCGGGTACGAGGCCGGACGTCCGGTCGACCCGCTGACGCCCGAGGACGTCACACTGGCGCGCTTCCAGCCGACCAAGTTCCGCGAGGGCTACCGCCAGGACGAGGTCGACGACTTCCTCGACCGCGTGGTGGTCGCGCTGCGGCAGCACGCGACGCGCCGCTGACCGGACCCGTCAGGCGCTGACCGGCCCCGTCAGGCGCTGACCGCGCCCGCGGCCTCCCCGATCCGCAGCCCGGTCGCCACGAGCCGCGCGACCGCCGGCGTCTCCCGCCCGACCGGCCACCCGAGCACCGTCGTCGCGAGGGGCGCGTCGAGCACCGGCACCGCGACGTGCTCGGGCCACTGCCAGGCCCGGCTCGAGCGCGGGATCACGAGCAGCGTCCGACCGAGCGCGACGAGCTGCGCCAGCTGCGACTGCGAGTGCACCTCCGGCCCCGGTCCCGGCGGGTAGGTCCAGTCGGCGAGGGGCCACCGCGCCATCGGCAGGTCGGGGACCGACGACACCTCGGCCATCGTGAGGGACCGGCGGTCGGCGAGCGGGTGGGACGCGGGGACGATCGCGACCTGCGGCTCGGAGTACAGGTCGACCGACTCGATCCCGGCGAAGTCGTCGAACGGCCGGTGCATCACCGCGACGTCCGCCGTGCCGTCGAGGAGGAGTCCCGCCTGCTCACCGATCTCGCAGAGCACCACGTCGACCGGCACGTCCTCGGGGGCCGCGTCGAGCAGCGCCTGCAGGAACTCGTGCGACGACCCGGCCTTCGTCGCGAGGACCAGCCGCTGCTCCGGTGCCCCCGCGCGTCGGGTCCGCCGGACGGCCGCGCGCACGGCGTCGAGGGCGGCCGGGGCTTCGCGGAGGAGCGCCGACCCCGCGTCGGTCAGGGTCACGCCACGACGGTCACGGTCGAAGAGCCGGACGCCGATCCGCTCCTCGAGCTGCCGGATCGCCCGCGACAACGGCGGCTGCGCCATCCCGAGCCGGAGCGCCGCGCGGCCGAAGTGGAGTTCCTCGGCGACGGCGACGAAGTACCGGAGCTCGCGCGTCTCGACATCGTCCACGACCGGCAGCCTACGCCGACCGATACCCGGCGAGTATCACCACCCACCCGATCGGTGTTGGACGCGGGAACCACCCCGGACGGACGATCGAGCACATGGACGACAAGACGACCGCGCTGGTGACCGGCGCGAACAAGGGCATCGGGTACGCGATCGCCGAGCAGCTGGGTGCGACGGGGATGCGCGTGCTCGTCGGCGCACGGAGCGACACCGGTCGCGAGGAAGCGGTGGAACGACTGCGGGCGAGCGGGGTCGACGCCCACGGGGTCCGGCTCGACGTGACGAGTGACGAGAGCGTGGCGGATGCCGCAGCAGAGGTCGAGGAGCGCTTCGGCCGACTCGACGTCCTCGTGAACAACGCCGGGATCTCTGGACCGTTCGACCCGGTGACGTGGACGCAGGACCCGACGACGCTCGACCTCGACGTCGTCCGGCAGGTCGTCGACGTCAACGTCTACGGCGTCGTCCGCGTGACGAACGCGATGCTGCCGCTGCTGCGCCGCTCCCCCGCGCCGCGCATCGTGAACGCGTCGAGCAGCATGGGCTCCCTCGGCCGCCAGCCGGGTCCGGTGATGGCTGCGTACGCCCCGTCGAAGACGTTCCTCAACGGCATCACGACCCAGTACGCGAGGGCGTTCGCGGACACCCCGGTCGTCGTCAACGCCGCGTGCCCGGGGCTCGTCGCGACGGACTTCAACGGCTTCAGCGGCGACCGCACGGCCGCGCAGGGCGCGGCGACCGCGGTGCGGCTCGCGACGCTGCCGGACGACGGCCCGCGGGGTGGCTTCTTCGAGGACGCGGGCGTCGTCCCCTGGTGACCACGGACACGACGGGAGGCCCTGCGCACGTTCCGCACGCGGCGGACGTGAGCAGGGCCTCCTGGCTGGTGTGACCCGGCCGTCAGACGCCAGCCGGCGCCGTCTCCAGCGTGGCAGCGAACGGGTCGAAGTCCTCCGGCAGGGACGCGATCGCCCCGACGGTGGACTCGACCTCGACGAACGACCGCCGCTCGATGGACTCCTCCACCGAGACCATCGCGTCGAGCACGTGGTAGCCGACGGCACCGGTCGCGATGTGCGAACCGCCGCCGCGGATGGCCCGCGCCATGTCGAGCACACCGAGGCCCCGGCCGACCGTCGGCTCCTCGTCGAGGAGCGTCTCCCACTCCTGTTCGAACGGCCATGAGGCGCCGACGGGGATCGGTCGGGCGATCCGGACCGGGTGCCCGCCGCCGAAGGTGTTCGGGTCGGGCAGGACGATCGTGCCCTCGGTGCCGTTGACCTCGAAGACGCCGTGCCGGAACAGCGGGGTGTCGAACGACAGCAACGACTGCGCGTTGCCACCCTGCTCGAACGACGACAGGACGGACACGTGGGTGGGCACCTCGACGGGGAACGACTGGCCCGCGTTCGGCCCGACGACCAGCTCCCGGGTCTCGCGGGACCGCGACCCGGTCGCGACGACGGAGTCGATCGGCCCGAGCAGGTGCACGAGCGCCGTGAAGTAGTACGGGCCGATGTCGAACAGCGGGCCGGCGCCCTTGGCGTAGAGGAACGACGCGTTCGGGTGGAAGACGTCCGGCCCCTGCCACTGCATGCTCGTGACCGCGGTGAGCGGCGTGCCGATCGCGCCGGCCTCGATCGCCCGCTTGGCGGTCTGCCACCCCGGGCCGAGCACGGTGTCGGGCGCGATGCCGAGCTTGAGCCCGAGCTCGTCGGCGAGGGCGACCAGGCCCGCAGCGGACTCGCGGTCGACCCCGATCGGCTTCTCGCTCCACACGTGCTTGCCCGCGCGGAGGGCGTCCGTGGACACCGCCACGTGCGTGGCCGGGAGCGTCAGGTTGATGACGATCTCGACGTCGGGGTCGGCGAGGACCGACGCACCGTCGCCGGAGGCCGCGACGCCCCACTTCGCCGCCGACGCCGCAGCACGCTCCGTGTCGATGTCGCCGATCCGGACGACCTCGACGTCGGGGAAGGTCGTGAGGTTCGCGAGGTACTGCTCGCTGATCATGCCGGCGCCGATGAAGCCGATGCCGACCTTGCCCGTGCGGGTCATGCGGACACCGCCGATCCGCTCGGTGCGAGCTGCGCTGCGAGCCACTCGTACGACTGGGCGACCCCGTCGAAGACGTCCCCCGCGAACCCGTCGAACTCGATCACGGCGTACTCGAGAGCCGTCGCGGCACGCAGCGCCTCGGCGAGCCGGACGTCGCCCTGGCCGGCCGGGGTCTGGTCGGTGGGGATCGTCGCGGTGGAGATGTCGTCGCGCATGGGGCCGTCCTTGACGTGCACGGCGACGATGCGGTCACCGAGCTCCTCGATGAACGGCACGAGGTCGATGCCCGCGGCGGAGGCCCAGTACAGGTCGAGCTCGAGCACCACGCCCGGGTCGAGCAGCGAGGCGAGCACCTGCAGTGCGGGCCGGCCGTCGATCTGCGGTCGGAGCTCGTGGTCGTGGTTGTGGTAGCCGACACGGAGGCCGTGCCCGGCCGCCTCGGCAGCGGCGGCGTTGAGTCGGGCCGCGACCCGCTCGACGCCCTCGCGGGTGGTCCAGTGGTCGGGGCCGACGAACGGGTCGATGACGATCTCGAGGCCGAGCTCCTTCGCCGCGGCGAACGTCTCGGCGTGCGACGGAGCGGTCATCACGGTGCCGTCGGGCAGCGGGATGGTCTCCTCGACGAGGAACGCGTGGCCGGTCTTCGCGGTGATGCCGTGGGCGTCGAACGCTTCCTTGAGCTGCGCTGCTCGGTCGACGAACGCGAACGCCTCGACCGTGTCGAAGCCGATGTCGGCGAGGCGGCGGACGCCGCCGTCGAGGTCGGGCTCCAGCGCGGCGTTCACCGTGTAGAGCTGCAGGGAGATGGCGGGTGCCATGGCTGGTCCTTTCAGGGAGGCTTGCGGTGTGTGCGGTGACCGCCTGGAGGCGCGACTCGCCTTCGTGAGTCGGGTCGCGCCTCCAGGACCGTGCGCTGGTGCGCCGTCTACCGGACCGACTTGATGGGGAAGATCACGAGTGCGCCGAGGATCACCGCGACACCCGCGCCCCAGAGCATGAGCGTGTAGTTCTGACCGCCCCCGACGCCGAGGAGGAAGAGACCGACGGCCGGGGCGAGCGACTGCGGCAGCGCGTTCGCGATGTTGATCACGCCGAGGTCCTTGCCGGGGCGCTCCGGGTCGGGCAGCACGTCGACGATGAGCGCGGTGTCGATGGCGGAGTAGATGCCGAAGGCGAAGCCCATCACGATCTCGGCGAAGTAGAACCCGCCGACCGTGTCCACGTGCGCCAGGATCACCAGGCCGACGGCGGTGAGGGCCGTGGAACTCCACACGAAGACCTTGCGGCGGCCGATGCGGTCGGACACCCACCCGGAGAGCGCGGCGCTGACCAGCAGGGCGACGGTGTAGAGGAGCACACCGAACGCGACGATGCCGACGGCCTCCTTCTGCGGGAGGCCGATGCGGTCCTCCATGTACAGCAGGCGGTAGGTCGTGAACATGAACGTGCCGAAGGTGATGAGGAAGCGCCCCCACCAGGCGAGCCCGAAGTCGCGGTGCTTGATCGGATTGGTCCAGAACGAGCTGATCAGGTTGACCCAGCTGAACGGCTTGATCGGCGTCGTGGGCAGCTCGTCGCGGGCCACGAACGAGTAGACGAGGATCGCGATGATCGCGATGATGCCCGGGACGATGAAGAGCATCGGCAGGTTGCCGACCAGGTAGACGGCCAGGTACAGACCGGCGAGGATCGCGGTGTTCTGCGCGAGCGCGATGACGCTCGAGGCCTTGCCGCGCTGGAACTCCGGCACGTTGTCGGCGAAGCTCGCGGTCAGGGTGGCGAGGACCGCGTTGGCGGTGACCTGCGCGAGGACCCACGCCAGGGTGAGCTGCAGGACGTTCGGTGAGAAGGCGAGCCAGGCGAGTGCACCGACGAAGACGATGACGCCGCCGACCATCCACGGCCGACGACGACCCCAGCGGGTGCGGGTGCGGTCCGAGATCGCGCCGAAGAGCGGGTTCGCGAGCAGGGCACCGATCGCGCCGAACGGCAGGACCGAACCGACGATCGTCTCGGGGTTCGACGGGTTGAGCTCGGTCGCCTTGATCGACATGCTCACGAAGACCGGCGTGAGCAGGGCGACGAAGAGGCCGAACTGGGCGAAGCTGAGGCCCCAGAGGTAGCCGCGGCCCACCCGCATCGTGCTGACGGACTGCGTGATGCCCTCGACCGAGAACGCTCGGGACGCCGCTGCGTCCGTGGCGGTGGCGCCGGCGGCGGCGGTGACCGCGGGGGATGCGGTTCCGGCGATGCCGCGTGTGGGTTCTTCCTTCGACGTCGGTGTCGACATGACTCCTCCTCGAGTCATAGGGGGCTTCGGGGCCCGCTGAATCCCTAGTGCTACTAGGTGATCGGGACAGTAGCACCCAAAACCTCCGACCGGAAGTTTTTGTTTCGGTACTTTGCGCCAGCACTTCGGCGACTCATGGCTGCCGGTAGGTTGGTCCGAGTGACCTCCAACGATGGAACCGGCAGCCGCGGGCCCTACGCCAAGGGCGTGCAGCGCCGGCAGGAGATCCTCGACCAGACGCTCGAGGTCGTCGCCTCCCGCGGCATCGACGGGACCTCGCTCCGGGCCATCGGCGAGGCGATCGGCATCTCGCACGCCGCACTCCGGCACTACTTCTCGTCGCGCGAGGCCCTGCTCGTCGAGGTGCTGCGGGAGCGTGACGACGCGTCGAACCGGGCGTTGGGCGACACCGGCGGCGTGTTCCCCCGGCTCGAGTTCGTCGCCCACCGGAACGTCAGCGAGCCGGCCCTGGTGACGCTCTACACGACGCTGCTCGGTGCCTCGGTGGAGGCGGGGAACGAGACCGCGCGGTCGTACTTCGCGGCGCGGTTCGCCACCGCGCGGGCCGATCTGGCACAGCAACTGCGCGACGAGCTCGTCGCCACAGGTCGGCACAGCGATGCGGACCTCGACCAGGTCGCGTCGCTCATCATCGCGGCGTTCGACGGGTTGCAGGTGCAGTGGTTGCTCGACCGCGACGTGGACATCGCGGGGACGCTGCGGTTGTTGGAGCGGGTGCTCTAGCCTCCGAGCTCACAGTCGGGTGCGGCCTGCGCTTCGGGCCGTCAGTCGAGCCAGACCTCGGCGACACCGCTCCCCCGGCACTGCAGGGGTGCGCCGAAGCCGTAGTCCGTCCAGGCCAGTTCGACGCCGCGCTCGTCGAGCCGCGTACCGTCGGCGTCGAAGAGCGCCACGCGGCCGCGTTCGTCCTGCGTCTGCTCGACCGGGACCGTCCAGGTCGCGCCGTCGACCTCGGACGTCGCCGACTCCTGCTCGGGCGTGCAGGCGGCACCGACGCACACGGCGACCGACTCGACGGCGGTCGCGAGGTGGTCGGGCACGACGACGTTCACCGTGTTGCCCTGCCCGGAGTCGGCGCAGACGGACCCGGGCGACGAGCACCCGGCGAGCGCCAGGGCCAGCCCGACCCCGATCGTGGCGGTCACGAGCATCCTCCGGCGGTTCCCCATGCTCCATGGTCCCAGGTCACCCGCCGGCCGGCCACCGGCGTCTCGCTCACTCCGTGCCGTCGTCCTCCTCCGGGTTGAAGTGCGAGTCGTCGCCCACGTGTCCGGCGGCGAGACCGTCGGGCTCGTTGGGGATCGTGCCGTCCTCGCCGAGGCCGTCCGGCTTCGGGGTGCCCTCGGGGTCGTTCTTCGGTGCGGTGCCGTCGGTGTCGCTCATGGTCTGCTCCCGTGCAGTGTCGGTTCGGGACCGCCGTGGTCCCGGTGGTGCTGACTCGGAACGTACGGGTCGTGCCTCGGAGATCCCCCGGGGGCGCACCTTCCGGATGTTCCGCCTCGGAGCGCAGCACCTAGGCTGACGACGTGAACCCGGCGCGTCAGCAGCTCTCCGCGCTCGTCGGTCCCGGTGCCGCCCCGCTCGTCACGGGCATGCCGGTGGCCAGTGCCTCCCGCAACGCGGCCGTCCTCATCCTGTTCGGCGAACTCGACGACGTCCCGAGCGACCGCCCCGCCGTGGGAGCCGCCGGCACCGACGTCTCGCGGGACCTCGACGTCCTGCTCCTCGCACGGGCCACCACGCTCCGCGCCCACCCCGGCGAGATCGCGTTCCCCGGCGGCCGGGTCGACCCCGGTGACACGGACGCGACCGCCGCGGCACTCCGTGAAGCCCGCGAGGAGACCGGCATCGACACCGCGGGCGTGGACGTCCTCGGCACGATCGCCCCGGTGCCGCTCGCGTTCTCGCGGCACCTCGTCACGCCGGTGCTCGGGTGGTGGCGCGAGTCCTCGCCCGTCCGGGTCGTCGACCAGGCCGAGTCCGCCGCGGTGTTCCGGGCGCCGGTGGCCGACCTGCTCGACCCCGCCCACCGCGGCGTGACGGTGATCCGCCGCGGCGGCCAGGAGTGGCGCGGTCCGGCGTTCACGATCGACTCCGGCCCCGCGCAGCACGTCGTCTGGGGCTTCACCGCGATGCTCCTCGACGCCCTGTTCGACCGCCTCGGCTGGGCCGAGCCGTGGGACGAGCGCCGCGAGATCCCCCTGCCGGGCTCGCGCCCCTGAACGGCGCCGTCCCGTACTGTTCGACTGTGCGTACCGGTCCAGCTGATTGGTTCCTCTCCCGCGACGAGCGAGGCAACCTCGCCACCGGCGTGCACGCGGGACACCCCGACGACGACACGGACCGGAACCGGCCCGACGCCGAGGGGGACACCGGCGCCGATGCGGCACCGTGGTCTGAGGGCAACCACGTCCGGCCGCTCGTGCACGGCGCCGCCTACTTCGACCGCATCCACGCGGAACTGACCGCCCTCCGCCCCGGTGACCGCGTGTGGTTCACCGACTGGCGCGGCGACGCCGACGAGCGGCTGCTGCCGGACGGCCCGACGATCGGGGACCTGCTGGCCGACCGTGCACGAGCGGGCATCGAGGTGCGCGGGCTCATCTGGCGGTCCCACGGCGAGCGCGTCTCGGCGTCGATCAGCGCCCGGTCGAACGAGCTGCTCGGCCGGAAGATCAACGACGCCGGCGGCCAGGTGCTGCTCGACCAGCGCGTCCGGGTGTTCGGCTCGCACCACCAGAAGTTCTTCGTCATCCAGCACCGCGACGACCCCTCCCGCGACGTCGCGTTCGTCGGCGGGATCGACCTCTGCCACAGCCGTCGCGACGACGCCGCGCACGAGGGCGACCCGCAGCCCGTCTCGATCGACGCCCGCTACGGGGAGCGCCCGGCCTGGCACGACGCGTCGATGGAGCTCCGCGGGCCGGTCGTCGCGGACGTGCTCGCGGTCTTCGCCGAGCGCTGGGACGACCCGCTCCCCCTCGACCGCAGCCTGCCGTACCGGATGCTGCTGCAACGCCTCGTCCACATGCCGCGGCGCCCCGAGCCCCTGCCCGAACGCACGGCGCCACCACCACCGGCCGGGCACCACGCCGTGCAGCTCCTCCGCACGTACGGGGTGAAGCGCCCGCCGTTCCCGTTCGCGCCCCTGGGTGAGCGGAGCATCGCCCGTGCGTACGGCAAGGCCTTCGCCCGAGCACGATCGCTGCTCTACATCGAGGACCAGTACCTCTGGTCCCGCGAGGTCGCGACCGGCATCGCCGAGGCCCTCGAACGCAACCGGGAGCTCCGTGTCGTCGTCCTCGTGCCGCGGTACCCGAACTCGGACGGGCCGCTGGGCGGTCCCCCGAGCCGGTTCGGCCAGATCGAGGCGCTCCGGACGCTCCGCCGCACCGCACCCGACCGTGTCGGCGCCTTCGACCTCGAGCACGAGGACGGCCGCCCGATCTACATCCACGCCAAGGTCTGCATCGTCGACGACGAATGGTTCACGATCGGCTCGGACAACTTCAACCGCCGCTCGTGGACGTCCGACAGCGAACTCACGTGCGCCGTCGTGGACACCTCGGACGACGGCCGGTCCCTCGCCCGTGACCTCCGCCACGAGCTCTGCGCGGAGCACCTCGCGACGACGCCCGACGACGAGCGGTTCACCGGGTCCGGCGCGGACCTGCTCGCCCTCTGGCGCTCCACGGCACGTGCGCTCGACCACTGGCACGAGGACGGGCAGCCCGGCCCGCGGCCCCCTGGACGCATCCGCCAGCACGAGCCGGAGCCGGTCTCCGCGCTGCAGCGTCTGTGGGCGCGTCCCGCCGCGCGCCTCGCCGTGGACCCCGACGGCCGGCCGCGCCGGTTGCGCGGCTCGACCCGCTTCTGACGGGAGGCGCGGTGCGGGCCCGACCCGCGCCTCCCGTCCGCCGTCCACTCGCGTCCACCGCTCCCACCTACGCTGGGTGCATGGGGGCACGCGAGGACTGGTGGGACGATCCCGGCGACGACCTGGTGCTGCGCCCGCCGCGAGCCGAGCAAGCGCCGCCACCCCGCGGCCCCGGCTCCGTCGACCTCGTCGCCACCGTCCTGCTGCTCGGCGCGGCCGTCCTCGTGAGCCCGGCGGCGTGGTTCGTCGTCCTCATCGGCCAGCTCGCGTTCGCCGGGTGCGCGCAACCGTCGCCGGGGTGCAGCAGCGCTGACGACCCCGGCGCGGCCGTGCGCAACTGGCACCTCGTCCTCACGCTCGTCGTCCTCGTCGCGGGGGTCGTCGGTTCGACCGCGCGCCGTGCCCGACGCCGGACGGGGTGGCCCGTCGCACTCGCGACACTGGTCGGCGTGCTGGTGGTCTTCGCCGGAGCCCTCGTCGCGATCCAGGTCGCCAGCGGGGGTAACCTGTTCTAGCGACCCCGGCGTCGACGCGCCGCCCAGCCGTCCGGTGGCCCGCTGCGGCGCGACCGCTCAGGCCAGGATCGCGTCGAGCGGGTACGCCCCGAGTGTCCGGATGCGCTCGGGTGAGGCTCCCGCGTCGCGGAGCACGATCTCCCAACTCGTCTGCACGCTCTGATCGACCGGCGTGCCGGAGAGTCGGAAGAGGTTCGCCGCGTGCGCGCCGAGCGCGCCGGTCAGCAGCCGACGTGCCAGCACGCCCGCGTCGACCGTCGCCGGGACGTCGCCGTCCTCGATCGCGGCCCGCACGTTCCGCCGCACGAAGTCCAGGGTGTGCTCGACCCGGCTCGACCGCTGCTCGCCGCTCTGTTCGATGATGAGCCGCAGGGCTCCGCTCGCGATCGGACTCGTTCGGTCCAGGTGCAGGCCTGCGCGCATCGCGATGAGCAGCGCGTCGAGACCGGGGCGCGTCGCGCGCTCGACCCGGTCGAGCAGGGCCTCGAGCCGGTCGAGGTGCTGTTCGACCACCGCGTTCGCGAGGGCCTGCTTCGAGGGGAACGCCTCGTACCCGATCGAGGACTTGGGCTTCCCCATCGACGCCGCGATCGACGAGAAGGACGTCCCTGCGTAGCCGTTCCGGGCGAACTCCTGCGCCGCGGCCTCGATGATCCGCTGCCGGGTCCGAGCTCGCTGTTCCTGGCGCTGGTTCACCCGACGATCCTAGGTGGGCGCGGGGCCGCCCGCCCGTCGGTCACTCCACGGGCACACCCCGTTCCGTGCGGTGGTCGCGCCCGAACCCGCAGTCGCAGAGCACGCGGATGGGTTCCCCCTCGCGGAGTGTGAGGAACGTCTCGAGGTGGAGCTGCGCCGGGGCGTCGAGGCTCGGGATCTGGTCAGTGAGGGACATGCGGGGTTCCTTCCGGTGGAGTCGGAGCGGTCGTCGAGCGGCGGCGCCGGAGCGCGAGGGCCGTCACCGTCGCCGAGGCGAGGACGAGCAGGACGAGCAGGACGGGGACGAGCCCCACGGACGGATGGGATCCGGACGCCCGGTCGATGCGCGTGGCGGCCCTCGGCGAGGCGCTCGGCAGGGCGATGCTCCCCGCGGTCCGTTCGGTGGTGACGCCGTCGGTGACGGCGATCCGTGCGAGCCAGGTGCCGGGCGCCACCGCGGCCGGTACCGTGAAGGTCAACGCGGCCCGCTGACCCGGGGCGAGGGTCCGCGGCCGGTCCCCGGTGATCGACGGGAGCACGGCCCCTGCCGGTCCGTCCGCGAGCACGAGCGTGCCGGTGAGGTCGACCGCGCGCTCGCCGGTGTTGCGGACGTCCGCGAGCACGGTCCGCTCGTCCCCACTCGGTCCGACGCGCGGCTCCGACACCCGGAACGCCGTGCGGAGCGCGGCCGGCCCGCTGACGGCCACGTACGACCGCACCCCGACCCGGCTGACCATCCGGAGGCCGGTCCCGTCCGGCCGCTCGGAGGCGGTGGCTGCCCAGACGACCGCGTACCGCTCCCCGCCGGTCGCGTCCGGAGGGACGGCGATGCGGACCCGGACCAGAGCGGACGACCTCGCCGGAACGTCGACGGACGCCGGGTCCAGCCCGATCCAGTCGGTCAGCTCGCTCCGCGGTGCGGTGTCGATCCGGAACGCTCCGTCCGTGATCCCGGCCGCGGTCGTGGTCATCGACACCGCCCGCTCCGTGTCCGAAGCGTTGGTCACACGGATCGTCCGCTCGACCGTCTGCCCGGGCCGCAGCGTGTCCCGGATGTACCGACTGGTGGGTGACCGGTCCGTGGCCTCGGCCCCGGGGAGCAGTTGCACGCCGATCCCCGGTTCCGGGCTCGATCCCGTCCCCGCTGCGGCGACCCCGGCCGGGGCCACGAGGACGGACCACACGATGCTCGCCGCAACGACGAGGAGGAGGCTGTGCGCAGCTCGTCGAGTCACGCCACCGAGTGTGTGATCGTCGCCGTGTAGTCATCGGCGGCCAGGGCGTCCGCGGGCACGGCGAGACCGACCGTCGCGTCCCAGGTCGCGGTGTTGTTCCCCGAGACGGCAGCCGCGGTCTGCACCGCCGCGGCCGTCGTGCTGCCGGTGACCGTCGACGGCGTCAGGGTGGCCGTCCCCGTCACGACGGCCTGTCCGGGAGCGTAGGTCAGCGCGGACGCCGGCAGCTGGCGGTCCACGCTGGCCGACGAGAAGTCGGTGACCGTCACGGATGCGACCCACCCATCGGTCCCGGCGCGATCGTCGGTCACGACGACGCCCTCGAGGGTCGCGGAACCCGTCGTCCCCGGTGCCGCCGACCCGAGGGTGAGTGCGGTGGGCGCCGAGATCGACAGTGCTCCGGCTTCGACTGCGGCGACCGCCGTGGTCTGGCTGTCGGCGGCCGCAGGGGTCGCGACGCTGATCATGGCCGCGACGGCGAGGCCAGCGACGGCGGTGCTGGCGAGGGCGGTACGTGTCCGGTACATGGGGCTCCTTCGATCGGCGCGCAGGTGATCTGCACTCAGTAGACGATCGTATTTTGAGCAACACGTGACGTCTACCCCTCGGATGCGGGTGTCGTGGCCGGCACCGGGACCATCGATCACCGATGTCAACCGCTGGACTGACGAACCACCCGCCGCGCCCTCCTATCGTTGGACCGCCGCGCGGCGCATCCCTGCGCCGCGGCGGACGAGGGGAGAACGACGTGCTCGAGAACCTGGGCGGCGCACACGTGCTGGTCCTGCTGGTCGTGCTGGCGCTGGACGTACTGGCGCTGGTGCAGGTGTGGCGGGACCGACGTCGGAGCGACCTCGTGAAGATCGTCTGGACCGTCGTGATCGTCGCGGTGCCGGTCATCGGCGTGGTCGGGTGGGCCGTGAACTGGCTCCTCGGGCGTGCGGCCGACCGGTTGAACCGGACGAGCGGCCCGAGCGCCTGACGCCGACGGCCTCGGCTGGTGGGGCCACGTCCCGATGCGCCGCGCGGGGCGGCGGCGCTGACCCAGCCGGGTCCGGTCGTCGGCCCGGCAGTCGTGGACGCGACCACGGCCCGACCAGGAGGCGCGGTGCGGCGCCGACCCGCGCCTCCCGACCCACGGTCGCTGCGGTTCAGAGCCGCTTCGCGTACCACCGGTCCGAGTAGGGGTCGTCGGTGAAGGCGGGCACGCGCTCGAAGCCGAGCCGCTCGTAGAGCGCACAGGCCTCGGCGAGTTCGGCACGGGTGTCCAGCCGGAGCACGCCGATCCCGCGGCGACGGCACGCCGCCTCGAGCTCGCGCACGAGTCGGGCCGCCGTGCCCCGTCCACGCGCCTCGGGCAGGGTGAAGACCTTCGTGAGTTCGGCGACACCGAGACCGACACCGGCACCGAACCGCGCTCCGGCGCACGCGATCGCTCGACCCTGCTCGACGGCGACGAGGAACACCCCGGACGCACCCTGCAGCCCGTCGTACGGCTCGTCGCGCAGCGCCTGGTCGACCTCCTCCTCGGTCGCCGGGCGTCCGTACCAGCGCGACGCGACCTCGGCGAGGTACGTCCGCACGATCCCGTCGGCCACCGGGTCACCGGGGTGGACGACCTCGATGTCGACGCTCGACCCGTCGCTGATCGGTTCGTCCACGGTCCTCCCTGAAGCTCACTGCGACCGTACCGGTGAAGCGATGTCGAGCGCAGTCCAGCCCTGCAACGGAGGAACCTTGCGCGGTGCGATCAGTTCGGAGCGCGGGGCCGCCAGACGCGCACGTTTCCGCCGCAGATGGGCAACTTTGCGCCCCCCGATCTTCCCTAGGCTCGATGCACCAGCGCACCCGCAGCCAGCCCAACGACGGGAGGTACGACATGTCGCAGTTCGTCCAGGAGTTCTCGAAGGACGCCATCGTCGGAGAACCCGAGGTCGTCGAGGACCGCCTGTCCGTGCGCGAGGTCGCCGCCCACCCGGCCTGGCTCCGGCTGCAGGACGCCGTCACCGCGCTGCAGACCGTCCAGGTGCAGGACGGCTCCGTGCCCGAGCCTGCCGACCACGCTGCCGCGACCGAGCACGTCGCGACGATCGTCCCGGCCATCGCCGAGCTCGCACCGCACTTCCCGCACGACGCGGCTTTCCTCGAGGCCGTGCAGCACGACTTCGCCCGGTGGCGCGACGAGGGGTTCGGCGTCCCCGACTTCCTCGACTCCCTGAACACGTTCCAGCCGCAACAGCACCGCGTCGACGGGCTCGGCCACCTCGTCGTGTTCCCGATGGTGACGCAGAACGGCAGCTCCTCGCGGTTCGTCGAAGCCGTCCTGGTCGAGGTCATCTGGCCCGAGTTCATCGCCGAGCTCGAGGCCGGCGACTACGGCAACGCGCTCTTCGTCGCGCTGCGGTTCGTCGACTTCACCCCCGGGTACGACACGAACTCGGCCGTGCTCTTCCCCGAGACCGTGGCGATGCGCGAGCTGCCGACGTTCACGTGGGGCGCGATCTTCCAGGACCGCGAGGCCGCCCGCTACCGCCGGGTCGTCCGCGCGGCCGCCGAGATCACCAAGCTCGACCTTCCTGACGACGCGCGCGCGATGCTCGACGACCAGGAGCTCACCGAGCAGGTCTTCGTGATGTGGGACATCATCCACGACCGGTCGCACATGCGCGGAGACCTGCCGTTCGACCCGTTCATGATCAAGCAGCGGATGCCGTTCTTCCTCTACTCGCTCGAGGAGCTGCGCTGCGACCTCACCGCGTTCCGCGAGTCCGTGCGTCTGGAACGCACCCTCTCGGCACTGCCGGATGCGAGCCTCCAGGACGCGCAGCGCGCCATCCGTGACCACGCGCGCCTCGTGCAGTACGCCGTCGTGTTCGACCGCATCTTCCGCTTCGCGATCACCGGCAGCCGTGTCCGCAACTACGACGGCCTCGGCGGCCAGCTGCTCTTCGCGTGGATGCACCAGCACGACGTCCTGCACTGGACGGACACGCAGCTCACCATCGACTGGGAGGCCGTCCCGGACGTCATCATCGCCCTCAGCGACGAGATCAACGAGCTGTACCGGCGCTCGATCGACCGGCCGAAGGCGGCGCACTGGCTCGCCGCGTACGAGATGCTCACCCGGACGCTCACGCCGCACCCGGCCTCGGCCTGGGCGCGCGGACTCCCCACCGAGACGCTCGCCGGACCGCCGAAGGGCTACACCGACGCGGTCATGGACGACGAGTTCCCGCTGTCGATGTTCTACGAGGCGCTCAACAAGAAGATGGCGCCGGTCATCGCGTCGACGGCCGGGATCACCGGGACGACGGAGGTCGCGGCGTGAGCGATGGGTCGCTCACCGGTCGCGTGGTGCTGGTCGCGGGCGCGACCAGCACCAGCGGCGAGGCCGTCGCGCGGTCGCTGGTCACCGCCGGTGCGACGGTGGTCGCGGTCGGCACGAGGGCGGCGGGCCTGGAGGCTCTCAGTACCGCCGTTCCGGGCGTCACCACCCACACGTGCGACCTCTCGTCGCGTGCGGACGTCGCCGCGCTGGCGTCACGGATCCACGCGGACCTCGGGCCGATCGACGGACTCGTCCACCTGGTCGGTGGCTGGCGTGGCGGCGGCAGCATCGCCGGCCAGTCGGACGACAACTGGGACTTCTTCGACCGGGCCTTCCGGACGCTCCGGAACACGACGCGGGAGTTCTTCGGCGACCTCGTCGCCTCGCCCGCCGGACGCCTGGCCTTCGTCTCCTCCACCACCGTCGACTCGCCCACCGCCGGTGCCGCGAACTACGCCGCCGCGAAGGCCGCCTCGGACGCCTGGGTCCGCGCCGTCGCCCAGGGGTTCGGCACGGACGCGCCCGACACCGCCGCCGCGGTCGTGTTCGTCGTGCGCGCACTCGCCGGCCTCGAGGCGCGACTCGGCGACGAGGTCGTGCGGCTCTGGTCGGCCGACCCCGCAGCCGTGAACGGCACCCGCATCCCGCTCTCGGCGGGCGACGCCCCGAACCTAGGATGAACGCGTGACCCTTCGACTCCACGACCTGGACCTGCGGGGCTTCGCCTCGGACAACTACGCCGGCATCCACCCCGAGATCCTCGCGGCGATCACCGCGGCCAACGACGGCCACCAGATCGCCTACGGCGAAGACGTGTACACCGCACGGCTCAACGAGGTCGTCGGGGAGCACTTCGGGTCGCAGGCGCAGGCGTTCCCGGTGTTCAACGGCACCGGCGCGAACGTCGTCGGACTGCAGTCGATGCTCCCCCGCTGGGGCGCCGTCGTGTGCACCTCGACCGCGCACATCCACACCGACGAGGCCGGCGCCCCCGAGCGCGTGGGCGGGATCAAGCTCCTGCCCGTCGAGACGCCGGACGGCAAGCTCACCCCCGAGCTCATCGACAAGGAGGCCTGGGGCTGGGGCGACGAGCACCGCGCCCAGCCGCTCGTCGTCTCGATCACCCAGACCACCGAGCTCGGCACCGCCTACTCGGTGGACGAGGTCCGCGCGATCGCGGACCACATCCACCCGCTCGGCATGACGCTGCACATGGACGGCGCCCGCATCTCGAACGCGGCCGCGAGCCTCGGGCTCCCCCTGCGCGACTTCACCACCGACGCCGGCGTCGACGTGCTGAGCTTCGGCGGGACGAAGAACGGGATGCTCTACGGCGAGGCGATCGTCGTCCTGAACCCCGAGGCATCGGAGGGCCTGCACTACCTCCGCAAGCTCAACATGCAGCTCTCGTCGAAGATGCGCTTCGTCTCGGCACAGCTCATCGCCCTGCTCAGCGACGACCTCTACCTCCGGTCGGCCGGGCACGCCAACGCCATGGCGCAGCGACTCCGCGGCGCCCTCGAGGCGGGGATCGCCGACGGCAGCATCCGCGGCGTCGGGTTCAGCCAGGAGACCCAGGCGAACGGGGTCTTCGCGACGCTGCCGGCCGGCGTGGCCGATCGGCTGCGCGAGCACTTCCGGTTCTACGACTGGGACGCCAGCCGGAACGAGGTGCGGTGGATGTGCTCGTTCGACACCTCGGAGCAGGACATCGACGCGTTCGTGGCGGCGCTGACGCGGGAGCTCGCCGCCGTTTGACGACCGCACAGCGGACGGGAGGCGCGGGGCGGGGTCGCACCGCGCCTCCCGTCCGTCAGCCGGTCACGTGACGGTCCGCACCAACTCGACCAGGCGCAGCGACGGGGCGTCCCGCCCCTGCCCCAGCAGTCGGAAGTCGCGGGAGCGACCGCTCGCCCGGAACCCGCGACGTTCGTAGAAGCGACCAGCCGGCACCGCCTGCTCGTACACCTCGAGACGGAGCCGTTCCCCGTGCCCCGCTGCCCACCCGACCACGTGGTCGAGCAGTGCATCCGCGACGCCGTTCGCCCGACCGCGGGACGACGGCGTGACGTACACGCCGGTGAGCACGGGATCGTTGCCGTACGCGTCACCGACCTGGCCGCTCATCATCCCGATCCAACGGCCCGTCCCGTCGACCGCCACCACGCTCGTCGACTCAGTCCCCTCGCCACGCCTCGCGCGGAGCCGCCAGTCGTCCTCGGTCATCGCGAGCGTGTACTCGAGCGTCGCCCCGTAGGAGATCGGATCGTCCGTGGCGTTCTCGATGCGGAGGGCGCGCACCTGCTCCCAGTCGCGCTCGGTCGTGGTTCGGATCGTGAAGTCCCCCGGCATGTCCGCAGCGTACCGGCGACGGGGTGCTCAGCCCGTGAGACCGAACAGCCGGCGGGCGTTCCCCGAGGAGGTCGCCGCCACCGTCCTCTTCCTCGCGTCCGACCAGAGCTCCGGCATGACGGGCAGCGAGCTCCTCGTCGACGGCGGCAGCACGATCGCCTGACCACCGCCGCCCGCCGACGACGACACCAGTAGGCTGCCGCCGTGACCCTGGTGCAGCTGCGCGTCTTCGTCGCCGTCGCCCACCTCGGCTCGTTCACGGCGGCCGCGGCGGCTCTGCTCCGCTCGCAGTCGTCGGTCTCCGAGTTCGTCCGCCGGCTCGAGGGCGCGTACGACACCGCACTGTTCGTCCGGGGCCGGCGGCGCCTGACCCTGACGGACGCCGGCGCGGTGCTGCTGCCGATGGCGGAGCGGATCATCGCCGAGGCCGACTCGGCGGACCGGGCGCTCCGCGCGGTGACGTCACTGGTCGGCGGGACGGCGTCGTTCGGACTGCTCCGCAACGCGAAGTACTACGCGCTCGATGAGCTCCTCACCCGATTCCACGCCGCGCACCCGGCCGTGCGGCTCCGGGTCATCGGGCTGAACTCGGTCGAGGTCGCGAACGAGGTGGCCTCGGGCGGTCTCGAAGCAGGGCTCGTCGTCCTGCCGATCGACACCGACGGGCTCCGGGTGACGCCGCTCCGCCGTGACGAGGTCGTCTTCGTCAGCCGGGACCCGTCGGTCGCCGAGCAGCCGATGACGATCGAGGCCATGGCCGCTCGTCGCCTCGTCCTGTACGACGCGCACTACGGCTGGCGCGACCCCACCCGACGGCAGTTCGCCGAACGTGCCCGACTCGCCGGGGTGTCCCTCGAGCCGCACGTCGAGGTCGAGCAGGTCGAGACCGCGCTCGCCCTCGTCGCGTCGGGAGTGGGCGACACGTTCATCGCGCGGGCGGTCGCCGAGGTGTCCGCCGCGGGCCTCGGGCTGCACTGGACGCCGTTCGCCGAGCCGGTCCACGACACCGTCGCGCTCGTCGAACGGGACGGGTCGATCCTGTCGGCGGCCACCGCGGAGCTCGCCCGTCTGGCCCGCGAGCTCCTCACCGAGGGGTGACCGGCGTCGTCACCGGCCGGTGAGCGGTCCGTAGAGGTCCGGCCGTCGGTCACCGAACAGGTCCGCGCGCGGCGTGAGGGTCTTGTCCCGGGTGGCGACGAGGTCGAGGTCGACGACCACCGTGCCGGGGCCCGGTCCCGTCGCGGCTCGCACCCATCCGTCGGCATCGACGATCGAGGTCCCCTCGTTCCAGTCGACCCCGCGCTCGGTGCCGCACCGGTCGGCGCACACGATCGCCATCCGGTTCACCCGCGCGGCGGCCATGGCGATCTGCACCTCGGGGGCACGCTCCCCCGCGGGGCGCTCGACGTACGGCCAGTTCGTCGGCACCGCGAGCACGTCCGCACCGTCGAGCGCCGCGAGCCTGGTCCACTCCGGGAACTCCATGTCGAAGCAGATGGCCACGCCGATGCGCCCGTGCCGGGTGTCCACGACGAGCGGCGGCCGCGACCCCGGCGTGAAGCACTCCTTCTCGCCGTCCCACAGGTGGACCTTCCGGTAGACGCCGATCACTCCGGACGGGTCGACGACCGCGGCGGAGTTGTGCACGACACCGTCGTCGCCGAGTTCGGCGAAGCCGCCCACGACGACGCCACCGGCGCCGCCGGAGAGCCGGGAGGCAGTGGTCGCCCAGTCCGTCACGGTCGCGTCCGACGCGGCGACGGCTGCAGAACGGGCCTCGGCGGCATCGCGGAACACGTAGCCGCTCGTCGCGAGTTCCGGGAGGACCACGACGTCCACGTCGTCCGGGACTGCGGCGAGCGCCGCCCCCACCGTCGCAGCGTTCGCCGCGAGGTCACCGACGACGGGCGCGAGCTGCACCGCGGCGACGCGGGTCACGCGACCACGTCCTCGTCGTCACGGGACGCGGGTCGCTGCGGCGGTGCGGTGCCGTCGGCGACTGCGGAAGGTGCCTCCCGGCCGTCCCCGGTCGACGCTGCCAGGGCGACCCGAACCCGTTCGACCAGCCCCGTCCGGAACGTGATCGCGAGCCCGACGAGGAGCCACGCCGCGACGATGTACGGGAACCAGCTGTACGGCGCCTCGAGCCCGACGGCGTTCTTGTAGATCGTGTAGAGCACCAGGGCGAGCGCCAGGACCGGCACGACGATCTGCCACCTCGGGGTGTCGGTCCGGCGCGAGAAGAAGAGGAACCGGACGGCCCCGACGGTGGCGAGGACGTAGGCGACGAGCAGTGCGATGGTCCCGACGGTGAGCGCCCAGTACGTCGCGTCGAGCACCGCTGCGCCCGAGAGCCGTTCCCCGACCACGACGAGCAGGACGACGACCGCGACGACGCTCAGGGCGTTGACCGGCGATCCCTGCGGCGACAGCTTCGCAACCGGCCGGGCGATGCCGGTGTCGCGGGACAGGGCGAAGAGGACGCGCGACGCTCCGGACAGGGTGCCGAGGAAGATGGCGAACAGGCTGACCACGGCGGCGAGGGTGAGCAGGTCGGCGAGCCAGCTGCCGACGTACGTGCGGGCCAGGTCGCCGTAAGGGGCCGCCGAGCCGGCGAACTGCTTCACCCCGGCTGCCGAGGTGCCGTAGCCGAGCGACTGCGCGACGATCGACAGCAGGTAGAACGCGCCGACGACGACGATCGCGATCTTCAGGGCCTTCGGGATGTCCCGCTTCGGGTTGCTCGTCTCCTCGCCCAGGGTCGCCGCGCCCTCGAAGCCGGCGAACGCGAGGAACCCGAACACCGCGGCGCCCGCGATCAGACCGACGTCGGTGCCGCTCGGCAGGGCGAGGAAGTCCCAGCTGAGGTGCCGACCGGCGGGCGCCGCGCCGACCCCGAGCCGGACGAGCACGACGACGTTGAGGACGGTGACGAGCACGGCACCGATCAGCTCGGCGTAGAGCAACGACCGCGTGATGACGTGGACCGGGCGACGTCCGAGCAGCACGACGACGGCGAGCGCCACGATCGTCACCCAGATCCAGTCCGGCGCGACGTCCAGCCCGACGTCGTTCAACAGCTGCGTGACGAACAGGCTGATCTCGATGCCGGACCCGGCACCGATCGTCACGTAGCCGAAGAACAGCGCCCAGCCGGCGACGAACCCTGCTCGCGCGCCGAGCGTGAGGCCCACCGTGGCGTAGACGGAGCCCGTGTGCGCGATGTTCCGCGACAGCTTCACGAACCCGTACGCGACGAGGGACACCGCGACGAGCGCGAACACGAAGGCCCAGGTGGCGCCGCGCCCGAGGATGCCCGCGGCACCCGCCCCGAGGAGGGCCATGACCCCGACGGGTCCGATGAGGCCGACGGAGAACGCCGCGGCGTCGGCGACCTTGAGCTCCCGTTTCAGGCCGGGGCCGGCGGCGCCGGGGCTCGAGGAGACTGGGCTGGAGTGGTGCTCGGTGGTCATCGCTGGCTCCGATGCGGTCGGTGTTCGGGTCGGGTGGGGTGGGAGGTACGGGGGTGATGCAGGGGTCAGTCGTTGCTCGCTGCGACGGGTGCGTACGTGTCGAGGCGCATGGTGGCGGTGGCGCGGTGCGCGCTCATGCCCTCGCTCGCCGAGATGACGTCGACGGCGTGCGCGACCGACGGGGTGGCCTCGCGGGCGATGCGCTGGTAGGTGAGCGGCTTGAGGTAGCGCGACACCGAGAGTCCCGCGCTGTGCTTCGCTCCCCCGGCGGTCGGCAGGGTGTGGTTCGTGCCGGCCATGCCCTTGTCCGAGTAGGCGACGGTGCTCCAGTGCCCGAGGAACAGCGAGCCGTAGTTGGTGAGGTGGTCGTGGTACCACTCGTCGTCGGTGGTCTGGACCTCGAGGTGTTCCGGAGCCAGCTCGTCCATCACGAGCACGGCGTCCTCGCGCGTCGGGACGAGCACGACCGAACCGTGGTCGCGCCAGGCGGGCCCGCAGATCGCGTTCGTGGACAGTGCGGGGAGCTGCCGCTCGACGGCGGCCACGACCTCGTGCGCGAGCCGCTCGGACGTCGTGACGAGGGCCGCCGGGGAGTTCGGCCCGTGTTCGGCCTGCCCGAGCAGGTCCGCGGCGACGATCTCCGCGTCCGCCGAGTCGTCTGCGATGACCGCCACCTCGCTGGGACCGGCGAGCAGGTCGATCGCGACCGTCCCGAAGAGCTGGCGCTTCGCCTCGGCCACGTACGCGTTGCCTGCGCCGACGAGCATGTCGACCGGGTCGAGGTCCGTGTCGAGCAGACCGAACGCCATCGCCGCGAGCGCCTGCACCCCGCCGAGGACGAACAGCCGGTCGACTCCGGACAGGTGCGCCGCGTACGTGACCGCGTCGTTCGCGCCACCGTCCGGCTGCGGCGGCGTGCACGCGACGACCGACGGGACACCAGCGACCTTGGCCACCCCGACCGTCATGAACGCGCTCGCGGTCAGCGGGAAGCGCCCGGCGGGCAGGTACGCGCCGACGCTGCCGACCGGGACGTAGCGCTGGCCAACGACGAGGCCGTCGGCGAGCTCCGCCTCGAAGTCCGTGAGGTGCTCCCGCTGCATCGCCGCGAACTGCTTGGTCCGCGCCGAGCCGAGCTCGATCGCCTCACGCAGGTCCGGCGCGAGGCGGTCACCGCTCGCCGCGATCTCGGCAGCGGACAGCTCGAGGAGTGCGTCCTGCCGGTCGAGTTCCCGGGCGTACCGGGCGATCGCGTCCATGCCACCGCGTTCGATCTCCGAGAGCATGCGGCTCACCGTCTCGATGACCGCGGGGTCGCGCTGCGCGGGCGGGGTGTCGAGGCCGGGCGCCTTGACGAAGCGGAAGCGGTCGGCGTTGCGGGTGGTGAAGCGGGAGGAGAGCTGCATGGGTCCACCCTGGCCACGGGTGGGGCGGGGAGGTAGCCCGAATGGCAGCCGAGGTCCATCGGGAAACACGATGGGACCCACGACGCGGTCGTGCCTCGTGCTGTCGGTCCCTGCTGATGCGCGTCCGACGGTCACGAGACCGACCTCTTCCCCTTCGCGGACCGGCTGGCACCCGACGACGCGAAGATCGCACTCCACGTCACCCTCCCGGTGCACCACGGGATCACCGCGCTCGACGAGGACGCCATCCGGCGCTGGTCGGGCGGCCTCGCACCAGGCCCGGTCCCCCACGATCTGGGGTAAGCACCACGACCCTCTCGGCGTGACCCGATTCCGAATCCCCTGGACGCATCCACCCGAGGATCGGAGCCCACCGTGCTCATGCGCGCCCCCACCGCAGCACCACCGCACCCCGCGGACTTCGCATCGATCGTGCGACGGCACACGCCGCTCGTGCACGCCACCGCCATGCGCGTCCTGCACTCCCACGCGGACGCCGACGACGTCGTGCAGGAGACGTTCCTCGCGGCGTGGACGAACCTGGGGTCGATCGTCGATGCGGCGGCGATCGGCGGCTGGCTCGTGACCACTGCTCGGCGGCGGAGCTACGACCGGTTCAGCGGGGCCGCCGCGCGGGTCACCGGACGGCTCGACGAGTCGACGCCCGCAGCGGACGACCACGCCCCGACCGGTGTCACCGAGCGTGCGTCCCTCGCGCAGGCTGCGACGGCGGTGCTCACGACCATGCCCGCGACGCAGCGCCGGTGCTGGGAGCTGCGGCACGTCGAGCAGCTGTCCTACCGGGAGGTCGCCGATGCGCTCGGCCTGCCGGTCTCGACGGTGCGCGGGATGCTCGTCCGGGCGCGGGCGACGCTCTCACGTGAGCTGGCGGCGTGGCGGTGACCTGACGGTGGACGGGAGGCGCGGTGCCAGCTGGCACCGCGCCTCCCGTCCCGCAGTGGTCGCCTACCGGACGGCCAGCACCCGCACGTCCCACGCCCCGAGCGACAGCTCGGACCCGGCGGCGAGCGCCGTGCCGTCGAGGACGTCCTCCGCCGCGACCGGCACCCGGAAGGCGCTCGGCGTCCACGACCAGTTGTGGACCACGTGCACGGTCTCCCCGCGTCCGTTGACCGAACTCTGCACCGACTGCGTGTCGGTCTGGGGACGCCAGCCGGGTGCTCCGTCCGCCCCTGGAGCCGCCCAGTCGACGAGCGCCGCGGCGAGCGCCGGGTCCGGGACGGTCCCGACGTAGGTCACCCGTCCGGCACCGTGCGCACGGGTGGTGACCGCGGCGAACCGGCCGTGGTGCGGGTGGTCGTACCCGACGAGCACGTCGGCGTCGTCGACGAGCAGGCCGTCCGCCCACCGGGTCGCCGTGGCCCCGACCGGCACGGAGAACCCGTGGTCCGTCGCGGCGGCCCCGGCGGACACCGGGATGCGGCGACCGAGGTTGCTGAACTCGTCGTAGTGGACGCCCGCCGCGACGTCGAGGAAGGCGGGCTTGCGCTCGAGCCGGGCACGCGCCTCCTCGTCCTCGTAGCCGGTGCGGATGCCGACCACGAGGTGGCCGCCGGCCTCGGCGTAGGCGGCGAGCCAGTGCAGCTGCGCATCGGTGGCGATGGTGAACGCCGCGGCGACGAGGACCGGGCGCTCGGCGGCGAAGGACGCCGGGTCGCGGTCGAACACCTGCGACGGGTGCACCGTGTTCGCCTGGAGCCCGGCGTCGAACACCCCGCGGGCGAAGGCGTCGTAGACCGTCTGCCACGATCGGCGGTCGGGCTCCATGCCGTCGCCGAGCGCCGGGTGTTCGTTCAACGCCCACTTCGACTCGTTCGAGAAGAGCAGCGCGACGTCGGCGTGCGGCCGGAGTCCGGCGACCCGGTCCCCGGCGCGCGCGAACTCGGCACCGATCCGGGCGATCTCCTCGTACGTCCGCCCAGGCTGCTGGGAGTGCGGGAGCACCCCGCCCCAGTACGTCTCCACCCCGTAGTGCAGCGTGTGCCAGTGCCAGTACTCGATCATCGAGGCGCCACGGGACACGAGCGCCCACGCGGCCTGGCGCCACTGCCCCTCGTACGCCGGCTCGTTCATCCACGAGAAGCCGATGGCCTGCGCGTTCGTCTCGGTGACGAGGAACGGCGCCTGCTTCGACCCGTACATCCGGTCACCCGACGCGACGATCGACCAGGCGCCGGACGACGTCCAGAACTGGGCCGGCTCGTCGGTGCTCGGGAGCTCGAGCGCGTCCTGCATCCGGTAGTAGGGGTTGCCGGCCGTGACGTCGAGGGAACGGGTGAGCACCTCGTCCTCGACGGTGGGCCGCTCGTAGGCGATGCACGTCGTGACGAACTGGTCCGCACGGGAGTACTCCCGCACGACCGATGCCTGCCAGGCGATGAAGTCCGTCGTGATCGAGGCCTGGAACCGACGCCACGCGAGGTCGTACTGCGGCTGCGCGTTGCCGTCCGGGGTCCACAGGTCCGCCCAGGTCGAGAGCCGGTGCGACCAGTAGGTCAGCCCCCACTCCTCGTTGAGCCGCTCGACGCTCCCGTAGGTGTGCCGCAGGTGGTCGACGAACCGCTGGAACACCTCGGGGTTCGCGATGAGCTCGTTGCCCGGCTCGTTGTCGACCTGGTACCCGATCACGGCCGGGTGGTCGGCGTACCGGGCGACGATCTTCCGGATGACCCGCTCGGCGTGGAACAGGAACGCGGGGTGGGCGTAGTCGATCTCCTGGCGAGCCCCCCAGCCCATCGCCTCGCCGCCGGTCCGTCGCCGGACGTTGATCTCCGGCACGATGCGGGCGAGCCACATCGGCACCGCGTAGGTCGGCGTGCCGAGGACCACCCGGATGCCGTGCTCGTGCGCGGCGTCCAGCACCGGGGCGAGCCACTCGAGGTCGAACCGGCCGTTCTCCGGCTCCCAGGTGCTCCAGACGGACTCGCCGACGCGGATGACCGAGAACCCGGCCTCCTGCATGAGGCGCATGTCCTCGTCGAGCCGGGGTGTGGGCTGGTACTCGTGGTAGTAAGCGGCGCCGAAGAGGACGCGGTCGTGCTGCATGGTGCGGGGTACTCCGTTCGAGGGTGCTTGGTCGCGGGTCATGTCTCAGCCCTTCACGGCGCCGGCCGTCAGGCCGTCGAGCAACTGCTTGCGGAGGAGCAGGAACACGAGGATGGTCGGCACGCTCGCGAGCACGGCGCCGGCGAGCACGAGGTCGTACGAGCGGTTCTCCGAGGCGAAGATCGCGTTGAGGCCGAGCGGCAGGGTGTACTGGTTCGAGTCGGACAACAGGACCAGCGGCCACTGGAACGAGTTGTAGCTCTGCAGGAAGCTCCACACGGCGAGTGCGCCGAGGGACGGCCGGAGCAACGGGAGCACGACACGACGGAACGTGCCGAACTCCGAGTTGCCGTCGATGCGGGCGGCCTCGATGATCTCGTCCGGGATCGCCTGGACGATGAACTGCTGCATCATGAAGATGCCGAACGCCGGCGCCACCCACGGCACGACGAGCGAGAACCACGGGTTCGTGAGCCCCGACTTCACCACCAGGATGAAGAGCGGCACGAGGATCACCGCGAACGGCACGGACAGCGACGAGAACATCACCGCGAACAGCACCCGCTTGCCCCGGAACCGGAACTTCGCGAACCCGTAGCCCGCCATCGCGCAGACGAAGACGGACACGACGGTGGCGATGAGCGCGGTCCCGACACTGATGCCGAACCACGCCCAGAACGGCTGGGTCGACAGCAGGTTGGAGTAGTTCTCGCCGGTCGCCGGGTTCGGGATCAGCGACGGCGGTGTCGCGAAGATGTCGCCGCGTCGCTTGAACGATCCGGACAGGGCCCAGAGCAGCGGGAAGACGAACACGAGCAGCAGGGCGATGAGGGTCGCGTAGAGCAGCCCACGGCGGGCGACCCACCCGCGCGTGCGGGGCGGGCCGGAGCGGGGAGCCCGACCTCCGGCGGTCGTGACGGCCCGGGTGGTCGGGCGGTCGGTGGTGGCGGTCATGCGTCCCTCCCGATGGCGAGTGCGCGGTTGAGGATCTGGCTGACGCCGAAGACGATGACGAACAGCACGACCCCGGCCGCGGCCGCGTACCCGAACTGCTGTCGCTCGAACGCGGCGCGGTAGATGAACATGGCGACGGACAGGGTCGCTTCGCCCGGGCCGCCCTTCGTCAGCAGGTACGGCTCGTCGAAGAGCTGCGCGGCGCTGATGAACGACGTGACGACGACGAAGCTCGTGACCGGTCGGATCTCCGGCAGGGTCACGTTCGTGAACTTCCGGAACGTGCCGGCACCGTCGAGCGACGCGGCCTCGTACTGCTCCGGCGACACGTTCTGGAGCGCCGCGAGGAAGAAGATCGTCAGGTACCCGACCGTGCGCCAGAGGAGCACGAACCCGATCGCGACCTTCGCGAGCGTCGGGTCCCCGAGCCAGTCGGTGTTCGGCAGCCCGAACAGCGCCTTGAGCGAGGCGTTGAGCAGCCCGTAGTTCGTGTCGAACACCAGGCTGTAGATGAGCGCGATGACGATCGGTGACAGCACCATCGGGATGAAGAACGTCACGCGGAACAGGTCACGGGCGCGCAGCCCCTTGGCGTTGAGCGCCTGCGCGACGAGCAGGGAGACCGGCACGATGACGAACACGGCGATGAGCGTGTAGATCAGCGAGTTCACCAGGGCGGTGCCGAAGCTGGTGTCGCGGAACAGGTTCGCGTAGTTCGACAGCCCGATCCAGTTCGGGGCACCGAGACCGACCCACTCCGTGAGCGACAGGTACACGGCGGCGAGCACCGGCACGATCATGAAGAGGCCGTACAACACGTAGAACGGCGCGATGAACAGGTACGGCGCGCTGCCGCCGTTCGTGTTGAGCCGTCGTCGTCGGGCCGGCGGATCGGCCGTGGTGGCGGACACCGGGATGCCGGTGGCGGTGGATGTGGACAACGTCGTCCTCCTCAGGCGCGGGTCTGGCCGCGGAAGTCGGCCGCAGCGGCGTCGAGCGCCTGCTTCGGGGAGATCTGGCCCTTGTAGGCCTTGATGATGTAGCCGCTCAGGACGGTCTGCAGGATCGCTGCGTCGGCGCTCTGGTGCTGCGACGGGACGTCGTCGACGACGGACTTGTAGACGCCGAACAGCTGCTGCCCGCCGAAGTACGGGTCGCTCATCGCGGCGAGGCGCGGGTCGTCGTAGACCGAGCGCAGCGTCGGCAGGTACCCGAGGTCCTGGTACCGCTTCACCTGCTGGTCCGGGTCGAGGTACGCCGCGAGCACGAGGTCGATCCCCGCCTTCGTGAGGGGCTTGTCGCGGAGCACCGCGAACCCGGTCCCGCCGCCGACGCTCGTCGTGCTGCCGCCACCGGCGAACCGGGGCAGGTTCCGGACGCGCCACTTCCCCTTCTGCTCGGGGACGTTCGGCTTGATGCCGTAGCTGGCGTACCAGGAGGGCATGTCGACCGCCAGGATCGTGCCGCCCTTCAGCCCGGACTGCAGGCTCGGCCCGTACATGTCCGCGACCGTGGCGATCGCTCCGGACTGCACGCCGTCGACGAGGAACTGCAGGGTGCGCTCGGCCTCCGGGGTCTGGATGGCGATGCCGCCGTCCTCGTCGTACAGGTCGCCGCCGCGCTGGAGCAGCAGGATCTGGTAGCTCTGCAGCGTGCCGCCCGGGTCGGTGACCGCGACCGCGTGCAGCGAGACGCCCTTGCTCTTGTTGAGCTTCGCCCCGAGGTCCATGTACTCCTCCCACGTCGTCAGGTCGTCGGGGATGCCGAGGGCCTCGAACCGGTCGGCACGGTGGTAGTACACGCAGAGCGGGGTGTCCGAGTCGAGCGCGTAGAGGTGTCCGTCCTTCGAGAACGGCGTCAGTCGTGCGGCGATCAGGTCGTCCTGCTGCGCGGCCACCGACGGCGACAGGTCGCTCAGCAGCTCCTTCGCGATGTCGCCGCGGAGCATCCGGCAGAACGCTCCGATCTCGAGTCCCGCGACGTCCGGTGTGCCCGTGCCCGCGACCGCCTGGGCGATGAGCTTCGTCGGGATGTCGGCCGCCGCGATCGTGGTGATGTCGAGCGCGAACCGGAAGTCGGACTCCCGGTCGGCGACCGGCAGCGCCTGGGTGAAGAACTTCTCGTAGCCGGGGTCGTGCGTCCAGAACGCCAGGTCGGCGCGTCCGGAGCGGACGGCTGCGGTCGACTGCGGTGAGCAGGCGGCCAGCAGGCCGCTGAGCGCGAAGGCTCCGCCAGCAGCGGCGCCCCACCGGAGCAGGTCGCGTCGGCTGGGTCCCCGGCTCGCGTTCCGGTCGGGAGGCGCGGCTGCGGCGGTCGTGCCGGGTCGCGGTGGTACTGGGGTCACGTGTCGTCTCCTGACGTCGTCGTCGAGGTGGGTGCGGGTGTGGAGGCGAGCGCGCGTGAGCGCTCACTCACGGGACGGCGGCAAGCCGCGCCTCCCGTCCGGTGTTCAGTCGGCGGGGCGGAGGTGACGCCGTCCCGGTGACGGCGGCGCGCTGGTGGCGCGCGTGATGAGCTGGCCGGGGAGCATCCGGTGCCGCTCGGCCGGCGGGTGGCCGTCGAGCGTCCGGAACAGGCGGTGCATCGCGAGACGGGTGGCCTCGTCGAAGTCCTGGCGGATGGTGGTGAGGGGCACCGGCAGGAACGCCGCGATCGGCATGTCGTCGAAGCCGACGATGCTGATGTCGCCCGGGACGGACAGGCCCGCCTGCTGGATCGCGGACATCGCGCCGATCGCCATCTGGTCGTTCGCCACGAACACCGCGGTCACGTCGGGTCGGGTGAGGAGCGCGCGCATCGCGTCGTGGCCGCTCTGCGGCGACCAGTCCCCCTCGACCGGTTCGTGCTCGGCGACGCCCGCATCCTGCAGGGCCGCGCGCCAACCGGTCTCCCGGCGCTGGCTCGAGGTCCAGTTCCCGGGGCCGGCGATGTGCCACACGGTCTCATGACCGAGGGCCAGCAGGTGGTCGGTCGCAGCGAAGGCGGCACCGGTCTCGTCGAGGCCGACCGCGAGGGTGTTCTCACGGTCGGCGACGTCGGGCGGCCCGAGCGTCAGGACGGTCACGCCCGAGGGCATGCGGAGCTGGTCCATCTGGTTGTCGACCGGCTCGGAGAAGACGATCGCCTCGACGTCCTGGCCGATGAGGGAGTCCACCGCGGGTTGGAGCTCCTCGGCGGTCGCGGTCACCGTTCGGACCACGGCGAGGCTGTAGCCGTTCGTGCGGCAGGCCTGCTCGACGCCGGTGAGCATCGCCGTCGGGCCGTACAGGTTCGTGCCGATGGTGATGAGGCCGACGCGGCGAGAGCGCTGGGACTTGAGGGAGCGGGCGGCGGCGTTCGGGCGGAAACCGAGCTCGGAGATCGCGGCCTCGACCTTGGCGCGGACGGCCTCGGTGACGTGGGGCTCGTCGTTCACCACGCGGGAGACGGTCTTCTGGGAGACGCCGGCGAGGGCAGCGACGTCGGTCATCGAGGCGGGGCGCAGGCGGCGGACGGGGGCGGTGTCGCTCATGTGCCAGCTCCTTCGCTGCAGCCTCGGGCCCGAGGGGGATCGGGTGTGGGAGACAGGTAACCACGGGGTTGTCTACGTAGTCAAGGGTCATCTTCCCCGTATTGCTCGCACCCGTGAGGTCGTACCGTTCGCTGATGTGCAGCATTCTGGGCTTCGTCGCCGCGCCCGTGGCGATGATTCGGGGAGGATGAACTTGAGCGCAGACGAGCGGCGATCGTTGACTGCGCACGGAGGGACCGGCGACTCTTCGCAACCGATCGACGGCATCGAGCGATGAAAGGGTCGCGAACGAGACCATCCGTCGCCCTCGCTGCCGGAGTCTGCTGCGCGGCGTTGCTCGCGATCGACAATCTGCTGGGCTTCACCGGGCACCACGTCCTCGGTGCGATCGCCGTGCCCGTCCTGGCCGCGACGTCGGTGGCAGCAGGGTCGATGGCTGCCGCTGGTGGAGCGTTCACCCGCGATGCCGTGCGCATCCTCGTCGCCGCCGGCGTCGTCGGCTTCGTGGCGACACTGTCCCCGGCGACCAGCAGTCAGCTGTGGTTCCCCGTCGCGCTCGTCCTGCAGGCACTCGTCCCGCTCGCCTTCGTCGCAGCTGGGGCCCTCTCCGCGCGGCAGCCCGTGGAACCCCGTGCCGTCCGCCTGCTCGGGATGCTGCTCCTGGTGCTGGCCACCGCGTGGATCGTCACCGCGTTCGCGTCGGTTGCGCTCGTGGTGTTCCTGATCACGCAGGCCTGCACGCTGCTCGTCGCGGCAGCCACGGAACTGCACCCGGTCGTCCGCCGGGCGTGGGGACTCGCGCGCGGGCTCTGGTCGAGCGCTGCTGTCCGTTGAGGCGTTCGTGCATCAGACGCTCCGACCGCGGATCGCGTGGTCGGGGAACTCACGCGCTCCGCGGAGCGGCGCGGGGCATCACTGCTGAGTCTCATGGGTGACAGCCGTCGCCGCTGACGCCCGCTCCCCCGACTCGCTCGCTGACGTCGGGTGCGTCAACGCATCACGGATGATCCGGCGCGGGTCGTACCGACGCGGGTCGAGCTCGGACCAGTCGATCTCGACGCCGATCTCCTCCTCGACCTGGGCCTTCGTGGATTCCGCCCAGTGACGGAGCTGTCGGACGAACCCGGCCAGCTGCTGCGCGAGACCGACGAGGCGGTGCGGTCCGACGAAGACCGCGGCGACGATCCCGATGACGATCAGCTTCTCGGCGTCCACCGTGCGCTCCGCTCAGCTCGAGGCGGTGTCGTCACTCGACGGGCGTCGTCGTGGTCGACGTCGCGACGGGAGCGGGGTCGCCGGTCGGGGTGCCGTGCGGCTCAGTGTCGCGGACCTCGCGGCGGAAGATCGTGAGCGACTGCCCGAGACCCTTCGCCAGGGCGGGGAGCTTGGTGGCGCCGAAGAGCAGGATGACGATGCCGAGGATGACGAGCAGGTGGATGCCGGTGAGGTTGCCGAGCATGGTGTTCTCCTTCGAGGGTTCGGGTGGTGGACGAGGGTCGGTGGGTCCGCACGGTCGACGCGGTCACCGGACGGCCTTCGGGCCGGAGGCCAGCCGGACGTCGTCGATGGTCGGCAGGTCGGCCCCGCGCCGTCCGACCGTGATCGCCGCGGCGATGGAGCACGTCCGACCCAGCTCCTCCAGCGCGGTGCCGTCGAGGTGCCCCAGCGACGAGTCGCTGCCCGTCGACGACGAGTCGGCCGGCCACGGCCGCGAGCAGGTCAACTGCCAGAGGAGCGCCGCGGTGTAGGTGTCCCCCGCGCCCACCGTGTCGATGACGGCCGCGCGCTCCCCCGGCACCGTCACCCGCTCCGAGGCCGTGGACAGGATGGATCCCGATGCCCCGGCGGTGACGACGGCGAGCTCTGCCCCGAGCCCGATGACCGCGTCGAGCACCGCGTCGGTGTCACGCCCGGGCCAGAGCCATGCCGCGTCCTCGTCGGAGAGCTTCACCACGGTCGCCAGGGCCGCCAGCTCCTCGAACCGGGCGCGTGCTGCGGACCGGGTGCCGAGCAAGGCGGGGCGGACGTTCGGGTCGAGCGAGACGATCCCACCGGCGGCCGTGGTCCGTTCGGCCGCAGCGAGCACCTTCTCTGCCCCCGGCTGGAGGAACGCGGCGATCGATCCGACGTGCAACCACTCCGGTGTCCGCTGGAGGCGCGGGAGGTCCCACTCGATGTCGAACGCGTAGCTGGGCTGCCCGTCCGCACCGAGCAGCACCGTCGCGGATGACGTCCGTGCAGCGCCGAAGCCGCCGGCGACGAGCTGCACGCCCGAGGCCTCGAGGTGCTGCGCGATGTGCCGTCCTCGCTCGTCCGCACCGAGCCAGGTCGCGAACTCGACCTCGGCGCCGAGCCGCCCCAGGCCGAGCGCAACGTTCGCGGGCCCGCCGCCGGGGACCTCGCGGCCCTGACCGACGACGTCGACCAGCGCTTCGCCGGCGACGGTGATCATCGACACGTCCGTGTCCTCCCCGGACCGGCGACGGGGCCGTACCGCAGCGACATCAGGCAGTCCCGGCGCCGGCGACGACCGCCCGCGGAGCGGACGCCACCGACGTGACCGAGCACTCGAGCGGCCACCACGACGCGCCCTCCGGGGCCTCGACGGTCCACGGCGGTGCCTGCACCGGGTAGACCCGCGTCGTGACGGAGCGTCCGGCGCTGGTGAAGACCTCGACCACGGAACCGTCGAGCAGCACGCGCACCGCGGGGCGGTCCGCCGCGGCGTCGAACGGACGACGGATCTCGGCTGGGCGCCGGTCCGCGCGCTGGTCGGTGCTGGCGCAGGACCGGTCGACGGTGAGCGTGTCCGCCTCGGTGTCGACGACGATGTCGAGGAACTCGGCGTCGGAGAACCGGACCCGGATGCGGCCGGTCACCGGGTCCTGGAGCACGATCTCTGCCTGGGCGCCGATCGTCTCCGCGCGGCCGTCCGTCGCCGAACCGACGCGCAGCGCATCGAGAGCCGGGTGGGGCTCGGTCAGGAGCCGTCCGTCCGCGACCCACGCGCGGCGCGGCAGGGAGATCGCTCCCGACCAGCCGGCCTGCTCGGTCCACTCCTGGGTCCGGCCCTCGGTGATCCACCCGAACAGCACCGGGCCCCACGACCCCGTCCGCATCACCGAGGCCGCGTAGAAGTGCTGCCCGTCGTCGATCCGGGAGGGCCGCGGGTCACCGGTCAGGGGTACCGCGAGCACGTCGCCGGGCCCCTCCGCGTGGGACCAGGACGCGACGATCGCCACGTCGGCGCCGTCGATCGTGATGATCTGCGGGCACTCCCAGCCCTCGCCGGTGTCGATGCCGTGCACCGTCGCGCGCGGCATGGCGACGAGGTCGCCGACGAACGCCCAGTCGACACCGTCGGTCGAGCGGTAGTGCCGGACGGACGCCACCTGGTCGGCGTCCGCGGCGCCGACGGCCATCGACCACCCGTCTCCGTCGGACCACACGAACGGGTCGCGGAACATCGTGATCGATTCCTCTGCTCCGGGGTCCGCGACGACCTGCACGGGGGCTCCGAAGGTGGCTCCGCCGTCGGTGGACTCGGCGAGCAGCACCGACTGGAAGGGGCTGTGGTCGACCTTGCCGGAGTAGTAGGCGCGGACGACCCCGTCGTGCAGGACGGTGTTGCCCGACCAGGCACCACCGGAGTCGGCACCGCCCGGGACCGGCACGATCGCCGGACGGTGGAGCGTCCAGTGCACCAGGTCGTCGCTCGTCACGTGCCCCCACTCCACCGGGACGTCGAGGTCGACGCGCGGCCGGGACTGGAAGTACAGGTGGGCCTGCCCGCCGATGTCGATCGGGCCGTTCGGGTCGTTGACGTAGCCGCGGGGAAGGCGGACGTGGAACTGCGGGAGGTGGTGGTCGGCTGGTGCGATCACGGTCGGTGCTGCTTCCTGGGACGGGGTGGGGACGGCGCGGGCGTCGGCCGGCGGGGCCACTGCCGAAGGCGCCTCGGTCACGGGCGTGTCGGTCATCGTGACGACCCCGCCGTGACGCCCTCGATGAAGTACCGCTGGGCGACGATGAACAGCAGCACGCTCGGGATCATCGTCAGGACCACGCCGGCGAGCACGACCGAGATCGAGCCGGTGCCGAGGTTGCCCTGCAGGCCGACCAGCCCGAGCGGGAGCGTGAACGTGTCCTGCTGGTTCAGGAAGATCAGCGGCCGGTAGTACTCGGCCCAGAACCCGGAGAAGTTCAGGATCGCGAGCGTCGCGATCGCCGGGCTGGCCATCCGCGAGTACACGTGCCAGAAGACGCCGAACTGCGTCGCTCCGTCGATGCGCGCCGCCTCACCGAGCTCCTTCGGCATCTGCATGAAGTACTGCCGCATCAGGAAGGTGCCGAACGCGCTGCCGAGGGCCGGGACGATGAGCGAGGCGATGGAGCCGGTCAGTCCCATGTCCTTCAGGATGACGAACACCGGGATGATGATCGTCTGGATCGGCACCATCATGGTGGCGAGGAAGATCCCGAAGATCGTGTTCTTCCCCGGGAAGCTGATCATCGCGAACGCGTAGCCCGAGAGCGTGCAGGTGATGGTCTGGCCGACCACGATGAGCAGTGTGACGAGCACGCTGTTCACGAAGAACTGGCCGATCGGGATCTGGTTGAACACGGCCGCGTAGTTGCTGAAGTCCCACGAGAGCGGGATCCACTGCGGCGGGTTGTCGAACGACTCGGCCGGGGTGCGGAGCGAGGTGGTCAGGGTCCAGAGCAGCGGCCCGAGCGCGAACACCGCGGCGATGATCAGGATGACCAGCCCGATGACGCTGCCGACCTTCGCCACCGGTCGGCGGCGACGGACGATGTGGGCGACGCTCGGCTGGGCGACGGTCTCCGGCGCGTGGAGCGGGTTGATGACGTCGGTGGTCGTCATTGGTAGAACACCAGCTTTCGTGCGGCGATGAACTGGATCCCGGTGATGATGCCGATGATGACGAGCAACAGGATCGCGATGGCGGAGGCGAACCCGAACTGCAGGTTCTGGAAGCCGGCCTGGTAGAGGGAGATGGTCGCGGTCGTCGTCGCGGTGCCCGGCCCGCCCTTCGTCATGATGAACGGCTGGTCGAACAGTTGCATCGCGTTGATCATCGCGATCACGGTGGCGAAGAGGATCGTCGGGCTGATCAACGGGATCTTGATCCGGAAGAGGGTGCGCCACGGCCCGGCTCCGTCGATCGCTGCGGCTTCCTGGACGTCGACCGGCACGGACATCAGGGCGGCCACGAACAGGACGAACGTGAAGCCCACCTGCTGCCAGACCACCACGAGCACGACCGTGACCTTCGCCCAGAACGGGTCGTTGAGCCAGTGCGCGCCCGGGAGCCCGATCTCGTTCAGGTAGTAGTTGATGAGCCCGAACTTGGTGTCGAAGATGTAGCCCATGAAGATCGACACCGCCGCGGACGACGCGAGCAGCGGCAGGTAGAACGACGTCCGGAAGAACACGCGCGTGGCGTTGCGCTTCCGGTTGTTCGCCAGCACCGCCAACAGCATGCCGAGCGAGATCTGCAACGCGACGATGCAGACCGCGAGCACGACGGTCACCCCGAACGAGGCCAGGACCGGACCGTCGGTGAACAGCCGCACGTAGTTGTCCAGGCCGACGAACTTCGGGCTGCTGATCACGTCCCACGACGTGAAGGAGAGCCCGAGCGACGCGAGGATCGGGATGAAGGTGAAGACGGCGACGAAGACCACCGCCAGTCCGATCATCGCGTAGCCGAACGAGGCTTCACGGCGCCGGACGCGCTTGGCCGCCGGCCGGCGGGCTGCGACCTCGGCAGCCCGCCGGGAGCGGAATCCTGTCGTCGCGGTCATCACGACGCCTGCGCGGCGGCCTTCTCGATGTCGGCCTGCAGGCCGTCGAGCGCCTTCTTCGCGTTGCCGGACGAGATCGCCTGGGTGGTGCGCTGGTTGAGGGCAGTCGCGAGCGCGTTGTAGTAGGGCGGTGCGGAGATCGGCACCGAGTTGTCGAGCTGGTCGTAGAACACCGACCAGTGCTCCGGCCCCGTGGTCTTGTACCGATCGGCCGTCAGCAGCGACTTCTGCGCCGGTGTCGTGACGTTGCCGGGCCAGAGCGCGTCGAAGCTCTCCGGCTGCACCATCAGCTTGATGACCTCGAACGCCAGGTCCTTCTGCTTCGACGAGTCGAAGATGCCGTACCCGCCGGCACCGAAGAGCGACTTGTTGCTCTTCCACGTCGGGAACTCCACGACGTCGAAGCTGCCGTCCTTCATGCCCGCGTTGTGGAGACCACCCGCCCAGAACCCACCACCGATCGTCATGCCGATGCGCCCGGACGCGAAGAGGCCCTGCAGCGTGCCGCCACCGCCGACATCGGGCGACGGGGACGCCCCCGACTTCTGCAGGTCGATCACGTACTGCAGCGCCTCGACCGCAGCGTCGGAGTTCGCCGTCGGGTCGCCCCACTTCCAGCCGCCCTTGCGGCCGCTCACGCCCACGGCGTTGCCGTCGAACGCCTTGCTGCCCCAGAGCCAGTCGCCGCCGGAGTAGCGCCCCTCCTCGAGGAGGTTGCCGTCGTTCGCGTAGAGGAACGAGGTCCAGCTGCCCCAGAGCCGCACGACCCAGTCGAACGCGTAGGTGCTGCCGCCGACCTTGGCCAGGCTCTCCGCCGACGAGTGGAAGTCGTCCATCGACCAGTTCGCAGCCGGACGCGAGAGCCCCGCCTTGTCGAACAGCGACGTCGAGTAGAACATACTGCCGGCGTTGAAGCTGTCGGGCAGCGTGTAGAGGTGCCCCTGGTACATCGTCGACTCGACCAGCGAGGGGTGGATGCCCCTGAAGTACGTCGACAGCCCGGACAGGTTCTTGGTGACGAGGTCGTCGAGCGGCGTCAGCAGGTTCTTCGAGGCGAGCAGCTGCTGCCCCTCGGTCGCGACACTGACGATGTCGGGCACGTCCCCGGAAGCGATCTGCGTGAGCACCTTCGCCAGGAAGTCGTTCCAGTCGGTGCCGTTGATGGCCGTGACCTGCAGCTTCGCCGTCTTGTCGAGCTGCCGGATCTTCGGCTCGATGGCCTTCTGGAGTGCGGTCGCCGCGCTCTGCTCCCCGAAGTAGAGCATCTTGATCGTGCCCGTCGCGCCACCGCCGCTGCCGGAGGTGGAGCACGCCGCGAGCGATCCGATGCCGGCCAGTGCGAGTCCGGCACCACCGAACTTGAACAGCGTGCGTCGGTCGATCGGAGTGCTGAATCCGTTCGCCATGGGTCGCTCCTCTCTGAGCGATCGTGGCCCCGTCGAGTCGGAGCCAATACGTATTTGCTCGCTGACTGTACACACGTCGTCCACATGAGGCAATACGTATTTGCTTCTGCCATGATGAGCATGTCGAAGGAGGACAGATGGCGAGCCGAAAGCAGACGGAACCGTCGCACCGCGTCACGATGAAGGACGTCGCGCGGCATGCCGGCGTCTCGCAGCCGACCGTCTCGTTCGTGCTGAACGACCGGCGAGACGTCTCGATCGCCGCGGACACCCGGGCCCGTGTGCTCGAGTCGGCGAAGGCGCTCAACTTCCAGCCGAACCGTGCCGCGCAGTCCCTGCGGTCGAACCGGTCCTACACGGTGGGGGTCATCGCGGACCGGCTCGTCTCCCAGCCCTACGCCGGTCACATCGTGCTCGGTGTGCAGCAGGCCGTGCAGGAGGCCGGGTACGTCTGCTTCGTCGTCGAGACCGCGCAGACGTCCGACGGCGGCACGGCGGCCGTCGCGAACCTCGTGCAGCAGGGCGTCGCCGGCCTGATCTACGCCGCCCCCGGCCCCGAGGACGTCACGCCGGTGTCGGGCGTCGAGGGCGTGCCGACGGTCTTCGTGAACTGCTTCCCGCCGGACGGCGCCCCGGCCGTCACCGTGCTGGCCGACGAGTTCCAGGGTGGCCACGACGTCGCCGCTGCCGTGTTCGCCGCCGGGCACACCGACGTCGCGTTCCTCGGCGGTCCGGAGGACGACTACGCCTGCCGCGAGCGCAAGCGCGGGTTCGACGAGGCCGCGGCCGAAGCCGGGCTCCGAGCAGACGCCGTCCCCGTCCGGTACGGCACCTACCAGGTGGGCTCCGGCTACGACCTCGCGATGGAGTTCCTCGCCGACGACCCGCCGACCGCCCTCGTGTGCGGGAACGACCGCATGGCTGTCGGCGCACTGATGGCGGCGCAGTCCCTCGGGCTCCGCTGCCCGGAGGACGTCAGCATCGTCGGCTTCGACGACCAGCCTGACCTCGCCGACCAGATGCACCCGCCGCTGACCACGGTCGCGCTCCCCCACCAGCAGATGGGCTTCGACGCCGGCACGCTCCTGCTCGCCGAGACGCACGATCCCGGGCGCCACCTCGTGCCCTGCGAGTACGTCCCGCGAAGCTCCCTCGCAACGCCACGGGACGCCCCAGCCCCGGCAACCGATCCGCAGGAGTCCGAGTGACCGCCGAACCGAGCACCCACTTCCGCCCGCCGAACGGCTTCGTGGGCGACGTCATCCCGTTCGCGGCCGACGACCGGGCCTGGCTGTACTACCTGCTCGACGAACGGCCGGACGCGGCACCCGTCGACCGTCCGACGGGCATGCCCTGGGGCGCGGTCTCGACGACGGACTTCGTGACCTTCGAGGACCACGGCGTCGTGCTGCCCTCGGGCGGACCCGACGCCAGCGACTTCGACTGCTACACGGGCAGCGTCGTCCGCGACGGCTCCGGGCTCCTGCACCTGTTCTCCACCGGCCACAACCCGCACATCACCACCGACACCGACCTCGGCCGGAAGGACGTCCAGGTCGTCTGCCACGCGACCTCCGACGGAGACCTCACGCGCTGGACGAAGCACCCCGAGTGGGACCTGCCAGCGCTCCCCGGCTACGCGCCCGAGGACTGGCGCGACCCGTTCGTCTTCCGCCCGTCGCCCGAGCGCCCCTGGCAGATGCTCCTCGCGACCCGCCGCCCGGACGAGCCCCACCGCCGCTCCGGTCTCGTCGCCCGCCTCGAGTCGGACGACCTCGTCACCTGGCGCGACGCCGACCCGATCTGGGCGCCGCACCGGTTCATCGCCCACGAGTGCCCGGACGTCTTCCGGTGGGGCGACTGGTGGTACCTCGTGTACTCCGAGTTCTCCGACGCGTTCTGCACGCGCTACCGCGTCGCGACGTCGCCCGACGGACCGTGGCTCGCGCCCGCCGACGACACCGTCGACGGCCGCGCGTTCTACGCCGCGAAGACCGTCGCCCTCGGCGAGGACCGCTTCTTCGTCGGGTGGATCGCCACGAAGGAGGGCGAGCGCGACGCCGGGGCGTGGCAGTGGGCCGGCACCATGGCGACCCTCCAGGCGCACCAGCGACCGGACGGATCGTTGCGCTTCGACCTCCCCCGGACGCTCCGAGCGGCGTACGCGAACGAGGTCGACGTCACCGATGTCTTCACACCCGTGAACGGCGCAGCACCGGTCGTCGGAGACGGCGCATCGAGCCGCTTCGCATCCTGGACCGGGCCGGAACTCCCCGCCGAGGCACTCGTCACGATCGAGCTCGACGTCGCCCCGGACACCCGGTCGTTCGGTGTGCTCCTGCGCACGAGCGACGACGCGGAAGCCGGCTACGCGCTCCGCCTCGAACCGGACCGCTCCCGACTCGTCCTCGATCGGTGGCCGCGCGGTACGACCGGCGGTGAGCAGTGGCAGATCCTCGGTGACGTCCCGCACGCGGTCGAGCTCGAGCGCCCGGTTCCCCTCGCTCCCGGCCCGCACCGCATCGACGTGCACCTCGACGGCGACCTCTGCGTCGCCGTCGTCGACGGTTCCGTCGCGTTGAGCACGCGCCTCTACGACCGCCCGTCCGGGCGTCTCGCGCTCTTCGCGCAGGACGGCGCGTTCGCGCTGACCCGGGTCACCGTCAGCACACGCTGACGGGCTCCGCACTGACGGACTGGAGGCGCGGTGCCAGCTGGCACCGCGCCTCCAGTCCGTCAGTCGTCCTCGTGCGCAGCCAGGGTGGCGAGCACGAGCTTCGCGATCCGCCGTTGGCCGGAGTCGTTCGGGTGGATGCCGTCCGTCGAGTAGATCCCCGTGCCGGAGTGGTCGGCCTGCGGGAACGTGTCCGCCATGCCGACGAAGGCGGCGCCACCCTTGGCTGCGGCGTTCTCGATCTCGGCGAGGTAGGTCGACCACGGGCTCGCCATGCCGTCCGTCATGCTCGAGGCCGGGTCGAACTCACCGATCACGAGCAGCGAGGGCTTCGTGGGGAGCGCCGCGAGGGCCTTCAGGAACGCCACGTACTGCGTCCCGAGTTCCTCGGGGGTGAGCTTCGACGCGTCGTTGCCACCCAGCGTGATCGTGACGAGGTCCGGAGCAGCACGACGCATCGCTGTCAGGAAGCCCTCCTGGTCCTCGGTGAAGGTCGCGATCGTCGCTCCGGAGTGGGCGGAGTCGTAACGGTGGATGCCCTTGCCCCGGTCGCCGTCGAAGATCGTGAACCCCAGCAGGGAGAACGGCGAGACAGCGGTGACGGTCACCGTGTGCTCCCCGCTCGACAACCCGTCCACCGTCGTCGTCGTGCCCGTGCTTGCGTTCCCCGTCGTGGCGACGGTCTCCGGTGCGGCTCCGTCGACGCTGTAGGTGAAGTCGCCGGACCCGGGGTAGCGCGCCCACCAGATGTCGATCCCGGTGCCCGCGAAGGCGTAGGTCCGCGAAGCGCCTGCCTGCATCGCGACCGATCGGTAGCCGAGGTCGGGTGCGGTGGCGTCGAACTGGCTCGACCCCGTGCTCGCGGTCGCCCAGTCACCCCATGTCGAGTCCGGGCCGTACACGGCGAACTGTGCCGGGAGGTACCCGGCGCCACCGGTGACACCGTCCGTCGGGTGCTCCGTGCGGAGCCCGTCGAGCGTGAGGTCCATCCACCGGGTGGAGCGGGCGGAGGCGCCCTGCCCCTCGGTGATCGAGTCCCCCAGGGCGACCCAGTTCGCGGGTTCGTCGGCCCGGTCGGCCACGGCCGCGTTCCAGGTGGCGAGGGGATCGGCGGCCTTCGGGGCCGTCTGCGTGGAGCACCCCGACACGACGATCGCCAGGAGTGCGACGGCCACACCGGCCACGACCCGGGCTCCCCCTCGACGCCGTCCACGAACAGTGCTCCGCAGTGGGCCGTTCACGTTGCCTCCCGTGCGTTGGGGTGTGGACCGCGACCGAGCGCCGGGTCGGGCAATGCTACGCGCCCCGCTCGCGGACCCGGAACGAGACGTCACCACTGACGAGCTCGCGTGACCACGCGACCTCGCGTCCGAGCTGCCCGGTCGACGTGAAGAGGCGCACCTGTTGCGTCCCGGGCAGGACGGAAGCGAGCACGTCGCGGTCTGCGGGAGTGAAGCCGAGCTTCTGCCAGAAGGGCCCCGACCGCCGCGAGAACAACCACGCTCGACCCGCGCCCGCTCGAGCCGCTTCAGCCAGCGCGAAGCGCGCGAGCCGCGTACCGGCCCCGGACGCCCGCATCGAGCCGGACACCGCGACGCTCCGGATCAGGGCGTGCGCGCCGTCCGCGCTGAGCTCGAATCCGGTGCTGCCGGTGATCCCGCCCTCGGGTCCGCGTTCGAGCCAGACCCGCACGGCCGGCGAGTCGAGGCCGGCGACCGTCAGGTCGGCCTCGAGCAGGAACGTCCGCAACTCGTCCAGGTCGTCGCTCGTCGCTCGTGTGCAGGGCACGACTCGTCCTCGTCCGGTGACGACTACGGGAGCAGCTGCTGGAACACCGCGACGGCCCGACCGATCCCGACGATGATGCCGATGACGACGACGGCGATGCTGATCCACAGCGGCCACATGGGCCGTCCCGGTGCGACCTTGCGGACGACGACGTACCGGCCGATGACGTAGACGATCGGCGACAGGAACGCCCACGGCCACGAGAACGGCCGGATGACACCCCGGCGACCGAGGACCCGGTGGTCGAAGAACGCGAGCACGACGTTCGCGGCGTACAGGAGCACGGAGAACGCCTGCAGCAGGAAGTACCCGGCGGTGTAGATGGAGGTCGGGTCCACCGTCCGGACGCCTCCCGGACCGACGCCGTACCGGACCTGCGGCTCGTAGAGGAAGGTGACGGGGAGGGAGAGCAGCGGGAGCAGCGCGAGGACCCAGACGAACACGGTGTCCGTCGGCACGTGCTCGGGCAGCCGCTGGCGGGGCAGCTGCGCGGGCGGCGGGCCGACCTGCACGGTCCACTGGGTGCCGTCCCACCACCGGGTGGCGTGTTGACCGGACGGGTCGGGGTACCAGCCTGGCGGCGTCGGTGACGACACGGTGCGCTCCTCGGGGGTCGGCGGGAGCATCGGACCCCCGACCCGACCGTAGTGCAGCACGGCGGCCGAGTGCACCTACGCCCTCGCCGGACCCACCTCGTCCGGAGCGACGTCCTTCTGCACCGCGAACTGCGTCCGGTGCAGTTCCTCGTACCGGCCGCCCGCCGCGAGCAGCTCCTCGTGCGTCCCGCGCTCCACGATCGAGCCGTCCTCGACGACGAGGATCTGGTCCGCACTCCGGATGGTGGAGAGTCGGTGCGCGATCACCATCGCCGTGCGTCCTTCGAGCGCCTCGCTGAGCGCAGCCTGCACCGCAGCCTCCGAGGTGGAGTCGAGGGCCGCCGTGGCCTCGTCGAGGATGACCACCCGCGGCTGGGCGAGCAGGAGCCTCGCGATCGTCATCCGCTGTCGCTCCCCGCCGGACAGCCGGTAGCCGCGCTCCCCCACCATCGTGTCGAGCTGGTCCGGCAGGGACCGGATCAGCGTCTCGAGGCGCGCGCGGCGGACCGCGTCCCACACCTCGTCGTCAGAGGCGTCCGGCCGCGCGAGCCGCAGGTTCGAGCGGATGGTCTCGTGGAACAGGTGCCCGTCCTGGGTCACCATGCCCATCGTGTGCCGGAGGGACTCGAAGGTCACGTCGCGGACGTCTTCGCCGGCGAGCCGGACGGCGCCCTGGTCGACGTCGTAGAGCCGCGAGAGCAGCTGCGCGATCGTGGACTTGCCCGCGCCCGAGGTCCCGACGAGCGCGACGGTCTGTCCGGGCTCGATCCGGAACGAGATGCCGTGCAGCACTTCGTCCCCGCCGCGGGTGTCGAGCGTGGAGACCTCCTCGAGCGAGGCCAGCGACACCCGGTCCGCCGAGGGGTAGGCGAACCGGACGTCGTCGAACTCCACCGCGACCGGACCGTCCGGCACGGCCACGGCGCCGGGGTTCTCCTGGATGAGCGGCTCGAGGTCGAGGACCTCGAACACCCGCTCGAAGCTGACGACCGCGCTCATGATCTCGACACGGGCGTTCGCGAGGCTGGTCAGCGGCACGTACAGCCGGGTGAGGAGGAGCGCGAGCGTGACCACGTCACCCGTGTTCAGCTGGCCGCCGAGCGCGAGGACCCCGCCGAGGCCGTAGACGAGCGCGAGGGCGAGGGCCGCGACGAGCGTCAGGGCGGTGACGAAGACGAACTGCAGCATCGCGGTGCGCACGCCGATGTCCCGGACGCGCGCCGCACGGACGCGGAACTCCTCGGGCTCCTCCTCCGGCCGACCGAAGAGCTTCACGAGGGTGGCTCCGGGTGCGGAGAAGCGCTCGGTCATCTGCGTGCTCATCGCCGAGTTGTGGTCGGCGGCTTCGCGACGCAGGGCCGCGAGTCGACCACCCATGCGGCGAGCCGGCACCAGGAAGAGCGGCAGCATGAGCACCGCGATCACCGTCACGAGCCACGACGTGCTGAGCATCACGGCGAGGGTGAGGACGAGCGCCACGAGGTTCGTGACCACGCCGGACAGCGTGCCGCTGAAGGCCTGCTGCGCTCCGATCACGTCGTTGTTGAGGCGGCTGACGAGCGCGCCCGTCCGGGTCCGGGTGAAGAAGGCGATCGGCATCTTCTGCACGTGGTCGAACACCGCGGTCCGCAGGTCGAGGATCACCCCTTCACCGATGCGGGCGGAGTACCACCGGGTCGCGAGCGACGAGGCAGCGTCGGCCACGGCGACGACGGCGATGACCACCGCGAGCCAGACGATCGTGCCGACCGCGCCACGAGCGGCGATGACGTCGACCACCTGGCCGGCGAGCACCGGAGTCGCGACCGCGAGGAACGCGCCGACGATCGAGAGCGCGATGAAGACCACGAGCTTGGCACGGTACGGCGTCGCGAACGTCATGATGCGCCGGAGCGACTCGCGGGAGAACCCGTTCCTGCCGTCCTTGGCGGTGGAGATCTTGTAGAGCGAGCTCCAGGCCGCGCCTTCCATGCTCATGGCAGTTCCCTCCGCGCCGCGGAGTCGACGCGGGCCGGCAGCCAGGATACGGCGGTCCGTCGCGCCCCGCGCCGGTCGCGGGAGCCTGGAGGCGCGGCCCGCCTGACGGAGGCGGGTCGCGCCTCCAGGCTGGTCACCGCGCGAGCGGTTCGACGCCGTAACTCGTGACCACCGCTCGCAACTCGTCCAGGTACGCCTGCGCCTGGACGGTGAGGGGAACCGAGGCGTGGGCGATCCACCCGATCTCGATGCGTTCGTCGACGTCGAGCGGGATGGCGACGATCTCGGGGTCGAGGTCGTCGCTGATGAGGCCCGTCGAGATCGTGTACCCGCCGAGGCCGATCATGAGGTTGAAGATCGTCGCCCGGTCCGAGACCCGGATCTCCCGCTTGCTCGACATCGTCGACAGGATCTCCTCGGCCAGGTAGAAGGAGTTGTTCGCGCCCTGGTCGAACGTGAGTCGGGGCAGGTCGGCGAGGTCCTCGAGGGTCGCGCGCTCCCGCGACGCGATCGGGTTCCGCCGCGACACGAAGATGTGCGGCTGGGCGACGAACAGCGGCGTGAACACGACGCCGGCGTCCCGCAGCAGCTTCCCGAGGACCTGCTTGTTGAAGTCGTTGCGGTAGAGGATGCCGACCTCGCTCCGCAGCGTGCGGACGTCCTCGATGATGTCCCAGGTGCGCGTCTCGCGGAGCGAGAACTCGTACTCGTCCGCGGCCGCCGCTTCGACCATCCGGACGAAGGCCTCGACGGCGAACGAGTAGTGCTGCGCCGACACCCCGAGCAACCGACGCGACGCCTGCCGCCCGACGTACCGCTGCTCGAGCAGGGAGACCTGCTCGACGACCTGCCGGGCGTACCCGAGGAACTCGACGCCGTCGACGGTGAGCACGACGCCCCGGGCCGAACGGGTGAAGAGCGGGCGACCGATCCGTGTCTCGAGGTCCTTCATCGCCGCGGACATGGTCGGCTGCGACACGTAGAGCAGATCGGCCGCGGCGCTCATCGAGCCCTCGGTCGCGACCTCGATGAAGTACCGGAGCTGCTGCAGGGTGATGTCGTTCGAGACCCGGGCCATAGGCCGAGGCTATACCGCCGCATAGTGTCTCGGTATTACCTGATGGCCTCAGTATCCCGCCATGATCGATGCATCATGGCGAGCGAGATCACCTTCAGCATCACCCGGACCCGGTTCGACGAGGACTACTCCCCGTCGGACAGCTCCCGGCTGACCACGAACTTCGCCAACCTGGCGCGCGGCGAGCGCCGGCAGGAGAACCTCCGTGCCGCGCTGGCGATGATCGACGGGCGCGCGAACGAGCTCTCGGCTGCCGGTGATCGCTACCGCCTGCAGCTCGACATCGTCTCGGCCGCACTGCAGTTCTCCGACGGTGGATCGGACGCCGAGTTCCCGCTGCTCGAGATGCTCGACGTCACGATCGTCGACCAGCTCACCGGCGAGCACCACCACGGCATCCTCGGCAACAACTTCTCGTCGTACCTGCGCGACTACGACTTCTCGGTGCTGCTGCCGTCGTCGCCGGGCCTGCCGTCCGACTTCGGTGTGCTGCACGGGGCCCTCTTCCAGCGGTTCCTTTCGTCTTCGGCGTTCCACGACGGCTTCAGTGCCGAGCCCGTCGTCTGCATCAGCGTCTCGACGAGCCAGACCTACCGCCGGACCGGGTACGTCCACCCGGTCCTCGGCGCCGAGTACGAGCACGAGCACTCCTCGCTCACCGACGACTACTTCGGCCGGATGGGCATGCGGGTCCGGTACTTCCAGCCCGCCGGAGCGTCGGCCCCGCTCGCGTTCTACTCACGCGGCGATGTCACCACGGACTACACGGACCTCCAGCTCATCGGCACGATCGCCACCATGGAGACGTTCCAGAAGATCTACCGGCCGGAGATCTACGCCGCGAACACCCCGGCCGGCAGCACGTACCGCCCCTCCCTCGACCACACCGACTTCACGCCCACCCCGGTCACCTACGACCGTGAGGAGCGCAGCCGCCTCGGGATCACCCAGGGCCGGTGGACCGAGGAGCACCTCGTGACGCCGCACCACGCGCTCCTCTCGCAGTTCGCTGCCGAGCCCGTTCCCGCCCGCTGACCGTCTGGACCGTCACCTCCATGAGTTCTCTCCTCCCCACCGCGATCGTCGGCAGCCTGCCGAAGCCCTCCTGGCTCGCCGAGCCCGAGCGCCTCTGGTCCCCCTGGCAGCTCGACGGGGCCGCCCTGACCGAGGGCAAGCAGGACGCGCTCCGATCCGCCGTGCACGAGCAGGAGCACCGCGGGATCGACATCGTCAGCGACGGCGAGCAGACCCGCCAGCACTTCGTCACGACGTTCATCGAGCACCTCGACGGCATCGACCAGGAGCGCAAGGAGACCGTCCGGATCCGCGATCGCTACGACGCTGCCGTCCCCACGGTCGTCGGCGCAGTGAGTCGCCCCGCGCCGGTGTTCGTCGACGACGCCCGGTTCCTCCGCGCGCAGACCGACCGGCCGATCAAGTGGGCGCTGCCCGGGCCGATGACCATGATCGACACGCTCTCCGACCAGCACTACAAGTCTCGCGAGAAGCTGGCGTGGGAGTTCGCCACGATCCTCAACCAGGAAGCCCGGGAGCTCGAGGCTGCCGGCGTCGACATCATCCAGTTCGACGAGCCCGCCTTCACCGTCTTCCACGACGAGGTGCAGGACTGGGGCGTCGCCGCGCTCGAACGCGCCACCGAGGGCCTCCACGCCGAGACCGCCGTGCACATCTGCTACGGGTACGGCATCGAGGCGAACAACAAGTGGAAGGAGACGCTCGGGGCGGAGTGGCGGCAGTACGAGCAGTCGTTCCCGCTCCTGCAGCAGTCGTCGATCGACATCGTCTCCCTTGAGTGCATCCACTCGCACGTGCCGCTCGACCTCGTGGAGCTCATCCGGGGGAAGAAGGTCATGCTCGGGGCGATCGACGTCGCGACCGAGGTCGTCGAGACCCCGGACGAGGTCGCGGAGGTGCTGCGGCGGGCGCTCGAGTTCGTGGATGCGGACAAGCTCATCCCCAGCTCGAACTGTGGGATGGCGCCGCTGGCGCGGGGTGCGGCGCTGGGGAAGCTGAGTGCGCTGTCCGCTGGTGCGGACATCGTGCGGGCCGAGCTCGTCGGCGCGGAGGTCCCCTCCGCGCGCTGACCACTGCGAGGCGAAACGGCGGCTCTCTTCCGGAAGGCGGAGAGCCGCCGTTCGTGTTGCGTCCGCCGCGGGGGCGCGGCTCTCGATCCGGCCTGGAGGCGCGACTGTCGTCCGGCTGACAGGTTGCGTTGGTACGAGGCCAGGGCTACATCGATATGTTGTGCATCACACTTCGGTATGTGTACGTTGTCTTCGGCGCGGAGGGGCTGCGTCAGAAGGGGGCTTCGATGTCGAAGTTCATGATTGCGGCTGCGGCCGCTATGGTCACCGTTTCCGCTGCAACCACGGTGCCGGCGCCGCCTGCCCAGGCAGCAACACCAACGTCGCAACACGTCAGAGTGGAACGGGCTCCGCTTTCTGATCGAAACGTGATCGAGCTGTTCACCGGGCAGGGGCGGATCATCGCCGAACACCCTGAACTAGCGAAGTACGTACCAAGCGGCGAGCAGAAGCTGACAGCTGCGCAAATCACCGCCGTGACCGCGGAGTACCAGAACGCCTACTCACAGTTCCACGACAACATCACCATCCCGCTCCAGAGCGGCGACCCGTACCGGGTCCTCGACGCGCTGCATGCCTTCCAAACCGCGACCGAGCGCATCGCCACCTCACAGCCTGCCGCCATCACCGGCGACGGCAAGTGCGCCCTGCTGATCGCCGTCGCGGTCGCGGCCACGCTCTGGTTCAGCGTCCTCGTCTGGGTTGCTGGCCGATCCGGCTCCGCCGTGACCGAAGAACAGTTCGCGGCAGAACTGGCGGCTGCCCTGCCGTCGACCAACTGACAAGAACCTCGAGAGGAAAAACCTTCGATGTCGAAGATCATGATCGCGGCTGCGGCCGTGATGGTCACCGTTTCCGCTGCAATCACAGTGCCGGCGCTGCCAGCCCAGGCAGCAACACCAACGACGCATCACCTCGCCGCCGAGCGAGCCCCGCTCTCCGATCGGAACGTGATCGAGCTGTTCACCGGGCAGGGGCGGGTCATCGCTGAGCACCCAGAGCTTGTCAAGTACGTACCGAGCGGCGAGCAGGAGCTGACAGCTGCACAGATCTCCGCCGTAACCACGGAGTACCAGAATGCCTACCCACAGTTCCACGACAACATCACCGTCCCACTGCAGAGCGGCGACCCGTACCGGGTGCTCGATGCGCTGCACGCATTTGAAACCGCGACCAAGCTCATCGCCACCTCGGACTCTGCCACCATCACCGGCGACGGCAAGTGCCTCGTCGTCCTCGCAGTCGGCGTCCTGGTCTGGGCGGCTGTTTCCGTGAAGGTGAAGTTGTGGCCGAAGTCAGGAAACCGCGATTCGAGTGCTGCCTTTGCCTCGGAGCTAACTCTCGCCCTGCGGTGATGGGTTCGGAACGAGCGCTCTGGCCGTTCGCCACGACGGTCGTGGTGCTGATGAGTTGGACGGCGCTCACCATCGTGCAGTCGTTATCTCCACACGCGTTGTCGAGTCGTGAACCTGTCGCCGTGGCGGCCCGAGATGCTGTGCTGGCGATAGCGCCACAGCGCTGGGAGTTCTTCACTGCGTCGTCCAAGGGTCGGCAGTACGTCGCCTACCGCACGCAGACAAGCGAATCGGCGCTTTCGCTGCCGCAAGGCAAAGAAGCGAACATGTTCGGCGTCTCGCGCGCGCAGCGTGCGCAGGGTCCTGAGCTAGCAGCGCTGCATCAGCAGGTGGCGAACTGGAAGAACTGCGTGGACAAGTCTGCATCTCAGAAGTGCATCCGGCAGGCAGCCGAAGAGCGACCGCAGGCTCTGAGGAATGGGGCGAAGCGGAAGACTCTCTGCGGAGATCTCCTCCTCGCTCAGGAGAAGGCGACTCCGTTCGAGTTCCGTAGCTTCGATCTCCCGAATTTCCGGGTGCTGCAGGCTGCACGTGTGGAGGTGTCGTGCAACTGATCGTCGCTGAGGTGAGCGCTCCCCGACTGCGGCACACTCTCCGCGGGTTGGACCTTCAGACGCTCCGCTTCAGCGGCTTTCGCGGGACGCTCGTGCTGGCTCAACTCACGATCCTCGTGGCAACGCCGTACGACGCGTTGATGCAGACTCTGGTGGGAAGCGGAGCCGGACCGGTTTGTGATGGGCTTCGAAACGCTTCGACATACTGCCTTGGACAATCCTTGCCCGATGCGCTCGTCACATCCGCCATGGTCTTGATCCTCATCGGGGTTGCGGCTGGGGTTGCGCCGACCGTGATGGCGATCCTTCACGCGTGGGTTGCGTTCTCGATCGCTGGGTCGATCTCGCTCCCCGACGGGGGCGACCAAGCGGCCGCGGTGTGCACCCTGCTCCTTGTCGCCGTCAGTTTCGCCGACCGACGTCGCTGGCTGCTCGGTCCGCCGCGGACCGTCGCGAGCTGGCGCCGACAAGTGGCGCTCGGAGGTCTCATGGTCATGCGAGTGCAGGTCACGGCGATCTACTTCAACGCCGCGATCGCCAAGCTGTTTGCACCCGAGTGGGTCAACGGCACAGCCGAGTACTACGTCCTTCGAGACCCGTACTTCGGGGCGAGCGGACCGCTTGCTCCTGTCCTACAAGCTGCGACGACGCTGCCCGCTGTGACGGTGGGCGTGACCTGGGGTGCGGTGATAGCGGAGATCGCGATCGGTGTGCTGATTCTGGGTGGCCCGCGAAGTCGTTCGATTGCCTTGGTCCTGTGCGTGGTGCTGCACGGGGCGATCATCATCACGATCGGGCTCTGGAGCTTCGGACTGATCATGATTGCGATCGTCGGCATCGCCGCGATGCCGTACACCCCGCATGAGCAGACGCACCAGTTCTGGTCCCGCCTCGGCAGAAGGCACCACGCCACCGTGCACAGCCCTAGCGTGAATGGCGCTGGGGTCCGGTGAGCGCGCAGCACGTGCGTAGCGCGTCTCTTGGCTCCCTCGCCGCGGCCGTCCCCGTCTTCATCGAGATCGCAGTCACGAGAGCGTGGTGGAACCGACTCCCCGATCGGATCGCTACGACCTTCGGTCCGGACGGCAGCCCAGGCGGATACGGGACCCCGTTGGGGACGGTGAGCCTTCTCGCTGCCGTGCAGACCCTCTTTCTTGTCGCGGCGGTCGGATCGGCCTTCGCGCGAGATCGACGGAAGGGTCGGATCGCCTGCGCGGTAACTGCTGGGTTCATCGCCACTGTGGCGATCAGCTGGCTGATGATCGCGGGAGTCGCGGCCTCGATCGTGGCACCAGCAGCGTGGTGGGCACTCCTGGCAGGCCCGGCGTGGGCAGTCGTTCCGTACTGGCTACTTCGCATCGACAAGGAGGCACCATGAGGCAGATCACGGCGCGAAAGGACCACAGGGAGACCACGGCAGGCAGGCCGCGGGGCACCCGATGGGGTGCTGTCAGCGTGTTCGTGTGCCTGGCGTACGGTGCAGCGTGGGTGCTGCTCTGGCCAGCGGTTCAGACGAGCGCGGATCTCTCGGATCCCGTCGGAAGCCCAGGCGCCTACATCGCGACCGTGGCGATGATGTTCACACCGGGCCTCGCAGCGCTGCTGGTCGCAGTCATGCTCCAGCGTCATCGCGGGAAAGCGCTCCTGGCGGAGCTCGGGCTGACAGGATTCTTCACCCGTCAGGGCTGGCGATTCGCTGGCGCTGGCATCGCCGGAGCTGCGGTGCTGGTTCTGGGCAGCTGGGGTCTCGGCCTGCTGCTCGGGTGGGTGCAGCTCGATCCTGAGCGGTCCGTGGCGAGAGAGCTCATCATTCGAGTCACGGGCGAGCAGCCGCCGATGCCGATGGCGCTCCTTGCGCTGGTCCAACTGGTGAACCTCCCCATCGGGATAGCGATCACGGCGATCGCTGCGACGGGCGAGGAAATCGGTTGGCGCGGCTGGCTCCTCCCGAAACTGCTGCCGCTCGGAACCGGGTGGGCCCTCAGCCTGAGCGGGGCGATCTGGGGTCTCTGGCACGCCCCCGCGATCCTGCTCGGCCTGAACTACGAGCAACGTGACCCGCTCGGGATCATCATGATGACCATCGGCTGCGTCGGTGCCGGCGTGCTGATCGGGTGGCTCCGGCTTGCGAGCGGATCGCTTCTGCCCTGCGTCCTCGCACACGCGGCGCTCAACAGCTTCGCCACGTACCAGTCGATCCTCTTTCCGCCGTTCGACCAACGCCTTGTCGGGCCGCTCGCGATCACCGGGTGGATCGTCATGACGGTCCTGATCGTGACCGGCGCATTACGGGCAACTCGACTTCGGCAGCGACGCGACTCAGAACGGGGCAGCCACTAGATCCGCAACACCGAGGCGTCCCAGTAGCCGAGCAGATGGGCCCATGAGGGTCCGCTCGGAAGGCAGGGGGCTCACCGGATCACCGCCGCATCAGCCGTCGCACTTCTCTCGCACCTCCCGCTCGATCAGCGCCGTGGCGATCGCATCGGCCGCATGCGGAGCCTTCGCGAGCGCATGGACCACCGCGGTGATTCCTGCGGCGTTGGCGATGACCGCGCCTGCCGCTCGCACCTCGCCGTTGATCCAGGTCGATGCCCCTTGCCGCTGCCAGCTCACCGTGCGGGAGGGCGGAGCGCCAGGCTCGAGCGCCCATTCGGCATAGCGACAGAGGTCCTCGAACGTTGACCAGACGCCGCCTGCGGCCGCGAACGACGACTCCCCGAGCGCCCACGGCCTGACCGCTTGACCGAAGAGCTTCGGCACCACACGTTCTGCCCGAGCAGGCACAAGCGTCGCGGAACAGATCCCAGCCGGCTCGAGGACGTGCTGGTGCACGGCGGCGAACCAGTCGCCGTGCACCCCCTCGAGCACGGCACCGAGGAGTGCGTAGCCGAGGTTCGAGTACACGAAGTGGCCTCGTGGCGTACCCGGCACTGCCGTATCGAGATCCAGAGGCTCGCCGACGGCCTTTCGGTACGGGTCGCCGAAGAGGCTGTCACGCATCGTCGCCGGAAGCCGCGGTAGCCCCGAGGTGTGGCGGACGAGGTCCGCCACGGTCATCTCGTCGTCGGCCACCCCTGGCAGGTAGCACGCGACCGGTCGGTCGACCTCGAGTGTGAGCCACGCGGTCGTCCCGACGAGCCCCTTCGTGATGCTCCCCCACTCGAGCATCGAAGCGGTGGCGTACGGCCCGCGGGGCTCGCGCACAGTTCTCCAGCCGTCCGCCACGCGAAGACTCGCGCGCCAGAGCCCGGATGCCTCATGTGGGGTCCGCATGAGGGCCTTCCCCCGACGTGTGGTCGAGGTCTCGGAACCGCAGCAGCCGTTCGCGGCGCCTCGCAGCGAACCACGAGACCGGACCGACGAAGGGCACGAACAGGACCAGGACGGCCCAGGCGAGCACGGGCCACCCCGTCGGTGACGAGGCTGCGAGCAGCGACACGAGAGCTGCGAGAGCAAGCACCAATCCGACGATGGCGACGCTCATCATCGCGCCGTCCAGCACCGTCGGCAGAAGCGGGTTCACGCTCCCGGCCGTGGTCAGGTTGAACATCTCGCAGACTCCCCATCCCGCTGACAACACTCATCGACAAATGAAACGTTGCCGTTGACATGTCAAGACACTAGCTTCACAGCTATGGATGGAGCAATGGTCTTCGCGCTGTCTCTCGAGGTCGGTGCTGCGGTTCTCGTCACCTGGCTGACCTGGAGAGCCGCGAGCGGATCGCTGGCTCGGAACGATCTCGCCGGCGTCCGCACGCGGATCACGATGTCCAGCGACGATGCATGGCGCATCGCTCATCGTGCAGCGCTGCGTCCCACCATCATCAGCGGGACGATCACCGTGACCTGGTGCCTGATCAGCATGGGTCTCGCCCCGCTCCGCAGTCCGGTCTCCGTCCTCGTGGCCGCAGGAGTACTCGTCGGCGGCGCACTCCTGTCGATCCCGGTGGCGCACCGTGCCGTCCGAAGATTCTTCCCCCATCGCTGATCACGACCTCGTTCGCCGAGGAACGCGGGCGACATGCGCTGACGCGACGGCGGCTCCTGGCCTCACATGTCGGCGCTGACGCGGAGCGTGTAGCCCTCGGGGACGGTCTGGTGCTCGACGTAGTGCACGAACACCGGTGCTGCATGGTCGGCTGTGAAGAGCTCTGCCGGATGCCGCGGCTCGTGTGCAGCCTGTACGTCGATGGTCTCGGTGACTGGCTCGGTGAGATCGTGATCTCGGCCCACGACGAAGAAGCGGTACTCACCGTCGTCTTCGAGACGACGGAACTCGACGCTCATCTTCTCGGCCGTGTCGCCGGCTTGCAGGTAGGAGTCGCTGTACTCATCGATGACTTCCTGCGGGCCTGCACGCCAGGTCTGGTCATCGATCGGGCGGAACGTGTCGTTCAGAACGGTGATGACGGCCCCGTTCGTCCTCGTGAGGACCAAGGCGGGCTACTCCACGTGCTCGTTGGCGACAGAGGTGATCTTGATGCGTACCAAATGCAGCGTGGCACACGCCTGACCGCGTCGCCGCGAAGCGCCAGGCGGACGGCGTTGACTACGCCCATGATCTCAAAGGGCCTCATCCATCAGGTGGAAAGCGCGACCGTTCGTGATCGCGACGGTGCGACGGTCGGCAAGGTGACGCAGGTGTTCCCCTCCGACGAGGACGGCAGTGCTGCCTACGTCAGCGTCGCGACGGGGCTGCTCGGGAGGCACCAAACGCTCGTCCCGGTCGAAGACGCCACCCTCGACGGCACGGATCTGCACGTCGGGTACACCAAGAATGCGATCCAGGCCGCACCCTCCCTCGGCCCCGAACACACCCTGTCCCTCGCCGAGGCGAACGCAGTCCGCAAGCACTTCGGGTTGTCCGCAGCCGGCGCGGCAACCGGAGACATGGGCGACCCGAACGAGAACCTCGATCAGGCCGGGACAGGGCCTGCCGGCGCGGATGACACCGAGGGTGCAGGCACGACGCCGCCGGCGTGATGGTGCCACAGCGCGGACATTCGCTTTCTCGCAGCACTCCTCGGCGAGTCCCGCCGCTGTGCCCTAGGAAGTCTTGAGTCGAGCGTCGGCCGGCGCCTCAACAGACCATCGTCATCCGGACGTCTTGCCTCGTCGACCGGCCACCGGTTCGCTCTCTCATCGGAGGGCTCGGCACACCGTGGTGCGGCTGACCCCAAGAACGTCGCCGATCTGCGCGACGGTCATGTCCTGCTGCTCATACAGCCGTCGGGCAGTTCGGACCTGATCCGCGGACAACCGAGGCGGCCGCCCACCGGTCGGGACTGCTGCAGCTGCGCTGTACTACCGCTCGACGCGGGTGAGGAATGAAGCGGCCAGGTCCTGCCACCCCGCACGTGGCACGAAGTCATTGATGACCCCCACGGCGTAGGACACGTCGTCAGGAACTTCCTCTGACCAGTCAGGATCGCGGCTGACAATCTGCATCTCGGGACCGGACCTGTCCCAGTAGAAGGCAAAAGTCCGCTTGCTCTCATCCACTCGCGTCATCGCATGCACGCCATCAAGGCCGCGCAAGTCTGTCCGGACCTGCGGAAAGGTGGCTGCGTAGGGCCAGTCACGGAAGGCGCCGGCGACAGCGAGGTCGATGACGCTTTTGTCGTAGACCAACGACCAACGTCCGTTGAGGATCAAACCGAACGCGAAACCTTCGGAGAAGCTGTTGCGCTGCTGCGTGGGAGTCTGAGTCGAAGCCATGAGACTGAGCGTACGAGGGGCTGACCCTCGTCGGGTGTTGCGCACTGCATGAACCAAGCTGCAAAGCATCTCGGAAGCACCGTGCCCCGTTGGGTGGGCGATCTGCTACGCCTCAGATTGCTTCCCCTGCGCCCAAAACGGCCAGACACCGAGTCGGGCAGTGCAGCGAAAACTCGCCCTGATCGGCCCCAACGCTGTCAGCTACGACGGCACTCGAGGGCATGCGAGATCGTACGGGTGGGACTGCTCAGTAGACGACGTCGACTGGTGCCCGAACTGCAGCGCAGCGCAAGCAACGCTCGAACCCTGATCGATCAGCTCTTGTCCTGCTTCGGCGCAGGACGCTGCGGCGGAGGGTTGTTGCCGAACGTCGAGGGGTTGTTTTTGATGACCCTCTGCGTCTGACTCGGCGGCTTAACGGGCGGTGGCTTCTTGGGACTCTTGTCTGCCAAAACAAATCCAATCGTGGTGGTTCACTGAGAAGCGAACGCTATTGCGGCGATCACAAGCGATGCAGCCAGCGAAGCGAAACCTAGCATCACGACTCCTGCTCGCCAGAACAGCGCCCGCTCGTCTTGCTCTAATACCCGGTTTTTGTCCGCTGTCATGTTGCGGATGGCGGCCACTTCGCCGTCTTCCCAGAAGTTTTCCTCCATGGAGACCAAACCGGGCTCTCGACCGATCCGCGGGACAAGAACTCCTACGCCGAAGACCGCAGCTGCCGCAGACAAGCCGATCGCCCACCCGATCAGGTCGCCATGTAGTCCAGCGGACTGCAGGGCGGTCATCAGGCTCGCTGACGCAACCAAGATGGATGCTTTAGTGGTCATGGCTGTGTGCCGCTCCGCCACGAATGTTCGGCGCAGGTCGACCTCGCGGGCAAGGGCCTCAACCAGGAGGCGATTCCTGTTGAGTTCCTTTCGGAGCCTGCGTTCCTTCATGTCCTTCAGCATGTCCCCTCGGCACCACAACTCACCCAGCAACGAGAGGAAGTGTGCTGCGTTCAGTCGAATTCCCACCAGTGCACGGCGTCGAGGGCGTCCTCGATGGTCGCCTCAGCGTTACCGTGGCTGACCGCCGTCGGGTCGTCGTTCGCCTCTGCAGTGGCGGAGTACCGATGCGAGCCACCGACAGGACCCTGATCAGAAACGGTGACCGACAAAGCACGGCGTTTCCGGTAGACCGTGAAGCGCCGCTCCTCCCACGCCTCTTCGACGCCTGGGAGCTTGTTGATAAGCGAGAGAATGTCATCCATGCGGGCAGTCTACGGCCGCGCATGCTGTCGCGATAGCCGATCCGTTGCCGGTTAGGGTTGGAGACAATCATTCCTGCAGTCTCTTAGCTCCCTGAACTGGTCCGATCTTCGGCGACGTCGTCGACAGGTGGACGGCCAAGCACGCGCCGGGTCTCGGCATCCCTCAACTCCTGATCCTTGCGCAACGTCTCCAGCATCTCCTCGACTTGCTTCCGCGAGTACCCGGAGATCTCCTCTCCGTCTTTTGTGACCACCTTCTTCCCATCGTGCCGGTGGAAGAACGCCTTGAAGACCAGCGCCAGGCTGGCTAGGGATCCCGCGTTCGTGAGGACGTGCACGGCCTCGATCGCGAGCTCATGACCCGCGGAGTGTTCGAGGATTCCGCCGTGGTCGATCCCCTGCTCGTCCAGAAGTGCTCGGATTTCATCGCCGTATTCGATGGGGAACCGGAGGTTCAAGTCGCCGTCGCCCGCGTGCCCGAGGCTTGGGTAGAAGACGATCACGTCGGTATCTGCGCTCATGTCTAGCCCTGTCGGTATCGGACCACGATGTCAGTAGCGGGACTGACATGGAGGTTGTAGTGGGTTGTGGGGCCTGTAGTGACGCTCACCCACTCGTCACCGTTTTCGATCGCCTCCCGCAACTGTTGCTCGAGGGCGCTGACGTCTCCCGACACCACGTCGTCCAGGAGCACGCCGCCCACATAGATCTCATTCCACCGGTCAGCCATGCGCTGACGCTACTTCCGTCGCACACGCGGCGGTGTGCCTTCCTTGGCAATTCGCAGCCATAGAGCGATTGTCTCGGTAGCCGATCGGCTATCGGACGTGATCACGACACGGATCGGTGCGAAAACGACGACACCGAACGAAGCTGCTCACAAGCCTGTCGTGTCTCATGATCGCCTGCACAACTGATCGCGACGTCGAGGCACCTGTGCAGACGACCGTGAGGATTCAGATGCTCGAGGTCATCTGCACAACAGGCATAGGGATGGCACTCGGGGGCCTCTCGAGCGACGGCTGAGGACGATCAGGAATCGAGTGTTGGAGACCCCGCTCGGGCATGACGCTCGAGCGGGGTCGTGATCAGCTGTGCCGCCTTTAGTTCTGTCCGCCGCTGACGAGGAGTTCACCGCCGCTGACCCAGCGTGCGAGCGGGCCGACGAAGAACTCGACCGCGTCGGCTACGTCATCGACCGAGCCCATCCTTGATCCGAGGGGGCTGGCGGTCTGCACCTGCGTGCGGAGCGGGTCATCATCGGACGCGGCGGCGAAGTACCCGGCGCCGTCCGTCGCGCTGGCGATGATGGTGTTGACGGTCACGCCACGCCCCCCGACCTCCTGAGCAAGCACCCCGGTGAGGTACCCGCCGACCAGCTTGCTGGACGCGTAGAGCCCGAACCCTGCGATGGGTCGCAGTGCGGAACTCGATCCGATGTAGAGGATCGTTCCGCCCCGGTTCACGGTGCGTGCTGCCTGCTGGAGCGTGAAGAACGCACCCTTGGCGTTGACGCCGAACATCAGGTCGTAGTCCGCTTCGGTGACGTCGACGATCGGTCCGCCGGTTTCATCGATACCGGCGTTCGCCACGACGACGTCGACACCTCCGAACTGCGCTCGCGCTGAGTTGAACAGCGATTCGACCTGCGTCGGATCTGACACGTCGGCCTGGACGGCCACGGCGTTGGAGCCGGCTGCCGTGATGGCGGCGACGGTGTCTGCTGCTCCTGCTGCGTCGCGTGAGTAGTTCACGACGACGCTGGCGCCGAGGAGGCCGAGTCGGATGGCAATCGCTTGCCCGATCCCTCGGCTGGCCCCGGTGACGACCGCGACCTGGCTGCTGAGGTCCGTCCAAGAGGGTCCGCTACCGCGGGTCGAGCCGTTGTCGGTGGTTGTGTCGGTCATGTGCGTTCCCCCTGCCTCAGGCGCCGGCGCCGCCGTCGACGGGCACGATGGCGCCCGTCACGGCCGAGGCGCGGTCGCTCAGGAGGAAACCGGCGACTTCGGCGACTTCGAGGGCGGTCGCCATGCGGCCGATGGGGCTAGCTGCGTTATTCGCGTCGATGATGCCCGGCGTCTTCGTCTCCCACTCGTCCATCATCTCCGTTGCGGTTCCACCTGGCGTGATCCCGTTGACGCGGATGCCTTCCCCGGCCCAGGTCACCGCCGCGGTCTCGGTGATGCTGTTCAGTGCTCGCTTCATCGCCCCGTAGGCGGGCAGGGGCGGAACCGCGCGGCGGCTGCCGATGCTGGAGGTGTTGACGATCGCACCTCCTCCGGACTTCCGCATGAGGGCTGCTTCGGCGACCATCGCGACCCAGTGAGCACGGAAGTTCACCGCGAACTGCTCGTCGATGTCGTCGTCGGAAGTGGTGTCGAGGGGACCGACGTTCTGCTGGTTCACGCCGCCGTTGTTGAAGGCGCCGTCGAGGCGTCCGTGGAGCTCCTCGACGTAGTCCACGGCGGCGCGGATACTCGCCCGGTCAGCGAGGTCCATGGCAACGGCATCAGCCGTGCCGCCCTGACCGCGGATCTCGTCGACGATCGAGCCGAGCGCTTTCGTGTTGCGGGCCGCCAGCACGACAGCGGCACCCTCGCCAGCGAAGAGGCGAGCCGCTGTGGCGCCGATGCCACGGCTGGCTCCGGTGATGAAGATGACTTTGCCGGTCAGCAGGCCGACCGGTGTGGATTCGTTGGTGTGTGTCATACGAACACCGTCGCCGCCCGCAGAATCCGCATCCAGGCACAAACGGTACGAGGATCCATCGCCGGCTCAGGCGCACACTTGGGAGCATGGACAAGGGTGAGCTCGCAGCGTTCCTCCGAAGTCGCCGAGAGCGTCTTCGGCCGGAGGACGTCGGATTACCGTCGGGACCACGCCGCAGAACACCGGGACTGCGCCGGGAGGAGATCGCCGTTCTCGCGCACATCTCCACCGAGTACTACGCCCGTCTCGAACAGGGCCGCGCTCCTCGACCCTCGGACGTCGTCCTCGGTGGTATCGCAGGTGCTCTCCGTCTTACGTCCGAGGAGTCCGACCACCTGCACCGGCTCGCCGGCACCGCTCCGACCCCGTCGGGCTTGCACCGTCGCGACGTTCGACCGAGCGTTCTCGCGCTCCTCGAACGACTCCCGCATACCGCCGGCATCGTCTTGTCCGCCACCTTCGAGGTGCTCGCGTGGAACGATCTCGCAGCAGCCCTCATGGAGGACTTCTCGTTGTTGCCGCCGCGCGACCGCAACCTCGCGAGGAAGACCTTCCTCGCCGCAGAGCAACCACCGGAGACGATCTACGGAATCTCGGACGAGATCGAATTCCAGGAGGGCGTCGTCACGCAGCTCCGCAACGCTCACGCCATGTACCCCTCAGACCCCATCGTCGCGGAACTCATCGACGACCTCCAGACCGGCAGCGCCGAGTTCGCACGGCTCTGGAAACGGCACGACGTCCAGACGCCGCCACCCCTGCGGAAGACGTTTCGCCGTACACCGGTGGGGGCGATCACCGTCAACTGCGACTCCCTCGCCATCACCGAACGCGACCAGCACCTCGTGCTCTACACCGCGCCGGCAGGCTCACGCGACGCCGAGAACCTCGCCTTGCTGGAGGTCATCGGCTCCGAGCCACTCACCGCCCGGCGTGACCTCTGAAGAACGAACCCATCGCAAGTGCTGCTGAAGTTAACGGCACGACCCGACCCAGAAGTGTGCGCGCGCGATGATCTCGATACGCGGTGGCGGCGCAACAAGCGAGATGCTTGTTGACCTCGAAAACTGACATCCACTCGAGAGATCTCGTACCCATCTCGTCCAGCGATCGGGCGTGCGCCGATGTGATCCCAGTCGTTCCGTAAGGGGATCGTCTAACGGACAGTGCGTAGCTAGTCGCCGGGCACAATCTCGTCGAGAAGGCCGTCGGCGTTGTTCGTGGCTGCCTGCCCGAGCGAGAGCATCTCTCGTGGCCGCCGATGTCGGCGACAAAAACGCTCACCCTGTCCCGCCCTTGCTCCCACGAGACCGCGGTACAGGCCATCCGGGCGTTCGCGCCCGATGATCGGGCGGAACGGGCCTATGGATCGAGAACGATCAGAACGCGAGGATGAAGCGCCCCCGAGTGCCTCCTTGTTCGTGCCGAGCATGGGCCGACGCAGCTTCTGCCGCCGGGACGACGCCTGCGACCCGGGTCGTGATCGCTCCCGACGCCGCGAGCTCGACGAGTTCGGTGATGAGGTCGTGCCGAGCCGTCGAGTGCATCACGTAGGACCGGAAGACGGTGATGCCCCGGCCGGGGTGGCTGTCGTTCGGGAGGAAGAAGGCGATCTGTCCGCCGTCCCGGACGGCCCCGACCACGCGATCGGTGAGGACCGCGGGGTCTGCGAGTGCGTCGACTCCGCGCCCGTCCGTGAACGCCAGGACCCCGTCGACGAAGTCGCCGTCCCGATGGAGGACGTGTGCAGCGCCGAAGCCGCGGACGAGGTCGACCTCGTCCGCGGCTGCTGCCGCGACGACCGTCACCCGTTGCCGGGCAGCGAGCTCCACGAGGTACCCGCCCACGGCTCCTGTTGCGCCGGTCACGGCGAGCGTGTCGCCGGGTCGGAGCGCGAGTGCCTCGAGGGCGACGGCAGCGGTCAGCGCGTTCGAGAGGAACGACGCTGCGTGTTCGACCGCCATGGTCGCTGGCCTCCGGGCGGCGGACAGCGCCGGAACCGTCACGAGTTCGCTGTACCCGCCGTGGGCCCCGTGCGGAGCGACGAACGCGATCACGTCGTCACCGACGGTGAAGTCGGTGCCGGCAGGTTGATCCGGACCGATCTCGTCGATCGTGCCGACGATGTCGGTGCCGGGCACGACGGGACCGGCGTCGAGGTCGTCGTTGCCTGCGAAGTGGCCGGAACGAATGATGGTGTCGACGGGGTTCACGGCGGCTGCCCGCACGCGGACGCGTACCTCACCGGAGGCCGGACGGGGGTCGGGGAGCTCGATGGACTCGAGTACCTCCGGGCCACCGAAACGTTCGAGTCCGATCACGCGCATGGTTCTCCTCCTGGTGCAGTGCGGTCGAGTGTGGGAGCCGGTCCGGGCTCAGCGGCCGACGTAGCCCATGTGCACGTCGTTGTAGCGGTTCCCCTGGACCCCGAGCCGCCGGGTGAGGGCGTCGAGGTCGGCGACGTCGTCCGCGGAGAGCGCCACCGCGGTCGCAGCGGCGTTCTCGAGGACCCGGGACAGCCTCCGGGTCCCGGGGATCGGCACGATCGACGGCTCCTGCGCGAGGAGCCAGGCGAGCGCGATCTGCCCCGGGGTCACGCCGCGTCGTCCGGCCAGTTCGGCCACGTGGTCGACCAGGACCTGGTTGGCCGAGCGGTTCTCCGGGTCGAACCGGGGGATCTTCCCTCGGATGTCGCCGTCGGCGAAGGCGGTGTCCGTGCCGACCGTGCCGGTGAAGAAGCCCTTGCCCAACGGGCTGAAGGGGACGAACCCGATCCCGAGCTCGCGGAGGGTGGGGAGGACCTCCTCCTCGGGGTCCCGCGTCCAGAGCGAGTACTCGCTCTGGACGGCGGTCACCGGGAAGGTCGCGTGCGCACGTCGGATGGTGCCGGCGGAGGCTTCGGAGAGACCGAAGTGCCGCACCTTGCCTGCGGCGACCAGTTCGCCGACCGCCCCGGCGACGTCCTCGATCGGGACGTCCGGGTCGACTCGGTGCTGGTAGAAGAGGTCGATCGTCTCGGTCCGCAGCCGTGCGAGCGACGCGTCGGCGACCGCGCGGATCTGCTCCGGCCGGCTGTTCAGGCCGACACTCGCCCCGTCCCGGATGTCCCAGCCGAACTTCGTCGCGGTGACGACCTGGTCGCGCACCGTCTCCAGTGCCTCGCCGACGAGTTCCTCGTTCGCGTAGGGGCCGTACACCTCCGCCGTGTCGAAGAAGGTCACGCCGATGTCGACGGCGCCGCGGAGGACGTCGATCATCTCGTCACGATCGCCGGGATTCGGTCCGTAGCCCTGGGACATGCCCATCGCTCCGAGTCCGAGCGCGGACACTTCCAGTCCTTGTCCGAGGTGTCGAGTGTGCATGGTGGTGCTCCTGTCGAGGATGAGAAGGGAAGGGGGTGGGCGTCCAGCGCGTTCCGGGACTCAGTCGTGGTCGGCGGGCGCGCCGTCGTTCACCGCGCCGAGGCCGTTGAGCGTCCGGGGGTACCCGACGTACGGCACCAGGACGGTGAGGACGTCGAGCAGGTGCTGGCGGGTGTTGCCGACGTGCAGGTTCATCGCCACGTGGCCGGCGACCTGTGCGTCGGCGCCGCCGAGGCCGACCAGGATCGCGAAGGTCAGCAGCTCACGGCGCTGCACGTCGAGGCCGGTGCGCGTGTAGTGGTCGCCGAAGCAGTTGGCGGAGAGGAACTCCTGGAAGTGCACGGCGTCGGCCGGAGCCTGCTCGTACATCCGGTCGACGGCAGCGGTGCCGACGATCGCGCTCTGCGCCGCACGGCCGGCCTCGAGCCGGTCCGCAGGCGTCGTGGTCGACTGCCCCTCGAGGGGGAGCGCGACACCGCGGTCGGTGAGGAGTTCGTTGAGGACGACGAGGAAGTCGATCGCCCTGGCCATGCCGACGTACGCGGTCGCCTGGTACACGACCTCCTTGGCGACGATCGCGCTGACCCCGCCGTTCAGTGCGGCGGTGGCCATCGCCCGGAACTCGGTCTGCCCGCCCACGGCGATGATCGCGCCGAGCTGGACGGTGAGTCGGTCGACTCGGGAGAGCGACGTGCGGGCGAGCACCTCGTCGAACGCGAAGTCCTGGTAGAGCGACAGGTACTCCGGGTCCGTGGTCGCGAGTGAGGACGGCCCGTCCGGGAAGAGCTGTGCGAGCTCCTGCCGGGCTCGGTCACTGGTGGTCATGGTGTGCATCCTTCCGACGGTGGCTGCATGGGCGGCCACTGCGACGGTAGGCGCGGGCGAACGGCCGAGGGATGCTCTGCGGGACCACCCCTCATCGGTACGTGTCAGGCCTGCGCCCCGCCGATGTCGACGCCCGTCGCCTGCCGCTGGGTGGCCCACCACGAGCCGAGCAGCCCGAGCGACTGCGCGGTGTCCGAGCCGGGCTCCGCGGTGTAGATGCAGAGGTTCAGACGGCGATCGATGCTGAGGTCGGCGGTCTCGTAGGTCAGGCTGAGCTCACCGACGACGGGGTGCCGGAAGCGCTTGACGCCTTCGGAGTGGTTCCGGACGTCGTGCCGCCCCCACCTGGTGCGGAACGCGACGCTCCGGGTGGAGAGCTCGCCGACCAGGTCCTGCAGTTCGCGGTCGTGCGGGTCACGGCCCGCCTCGATGCGGAGGATCGCCACGGCGATGTCGGCAGCGCCCTCCCAGTCCGGGTAGAAGCGTTCGGCCCGATCCTGTTCGAGGAACGTGAAGCGGGCGAAGTTCGGGTGCCGTCCGTCGACCGGCTCGACCTCCGAGTACAGCGCCCACCCCATGGCGTTCGCCGCCACGAGGTCCATACGGCCGTTCCGGACGATCGCTGGTGCGCGCTCGATCGCGTCGAGGGTGCGTTGGAGTCCGACCCGGGGTTGCGTGTCCGGCCGCTTCGACCGAGCGGCACGCACCGGTGACGCTCCCGCGGCCCGGGCGAGGTTGAAGAGGTGTTCCCGCTCGGCGTCGTCAAGCAGGAGTGCCCTAGCGATCCCGGCGAGGACCGGCTCGGAGACGCCGACGAGGTTGCCGCGCTCGATCCGCGCGTAGTACTCGGAGCTCATGTCGGCGAGGAACGCCACTTCGGCGCGCTTGAGCCCGGGCACGCGGCGGTTCGAGCCGGCGGGCAGGCCGACCAGCTCCGGGGTGACCTTCGCACGTCGAGAGGACAGGAACTCCGACGCCTCCTGCTTGCTGTCCATGCCCCGACGCTACGTCAGCGGACCCTGCTGGGACGTGCCTCGTCAGGGCACGTCCCAGCGCTTCCGACGGCGGCCGGACGGGGGCAGGGTTGCTGACGGACCGAGTGAGAGGACACCATGACCACGACCGGCACCATCCCGGTACCCCGGCGACCGGCCCAGCAGCCGACCCGCTTCCCCCTGGCAGCCCTGCTCGTGCTCGCGGCGACCGGGTTCGTCCTGATCGGTGCGGAGACGATGCCCGCAGGACTCCTCCCGGAGATCGCGTCGGGTCTGTCGACGTCCGAGGGGACCGTCGGTCTCCTCGTCAGCGCGTACGCCCTCGGCACCGTGGTCGTCACGGTGCCCGCGATCACCCTGACCCGCGGGTTCGACCGGAAGCCGCTGCTGCTCGTGGCCGTCGCGGGACTGCTCCTGACCAACACGGTCACCGCGTTCTCCGACTCGGTGGCACTGTCCCTCGCGATGCGGTTCCTCACCGGCGCGTTCTCGGGCGTGCTCTGGGGGATGCTCGCCTCGTACGGTCGACGCATCAGTCCGTCCGAGTCCGCCGGCCGCTCCCTCGCGATCGTCTCCACCGGCGCCCCCGTCGGGATCGCGTTCGGCACGCCGCTCGGTTCGTGGCTGGGGACGACGTTCGACTGGCGTTGGGCGTTCGGCGGCCTGAGCGTGATCGCCGCCGCCGTCATCGTCCTCGTCGTGCTGGTGGTCCCGAACCTGCCCGGTCAGGCGCCGGACGAGCGGAAGCCGCTCCGCGCCGTGATCCGCATCCCCGGCGTCGGCATTGTCCTCGCCGTGATCGCCTTCTGGATGCTCGGGCACAGCACCGCGTACACCTACATCGCGCCGTTCCTGCGTGCCGCCGGGACGGGCGCGAGCGTCGACGTGGTCCTCGTCACCTTCGGTGTCGCGTCGATCGCCGGCATCGCGATCACCGGAGCGCTGCTCGACCGGTACCCGCGTCTGCTCCTGCACGGCACGGTCGCCGTGTTCGTGGTCGCCGGTCTCGTGCTGCTCCTAGCCCACGGCTCCGACGTCGCGGTCTTTGCAGCGGTCGCGCTGTGGGGCATCGCCTTCGGAGGCGCGCCCGCCCAGATGCAGTCCGCCCTCACCATCGCGGGTGGTCCCGACGCGGACGTCGCCAACTCCTTCCTGCCCGTCGCGTTCAACGTCGCCATCTTCGCGGCGGGGATCGTCGGCGCGGGCGTCCTTGCGGTGGGCGGCGGCTTCGCGCCGATGGCGGTGCTCGTGGTCCTCGGTGCCGTGGCACTGCTGCTCACCGTGGTCGGTCGGCGGACGGCGTTCCGCCCGGCGACCTGACCCGCCGGCCCAGCTCGTCCGGCCGCCACCGCCCGCCCACCACCACCGAAGGGACTCCGCATGCACGCCTCCGTCCGACTCGCCCTGCCGCTGCTCGGCGTCCTCGCCCTGACGGCCTGCACGAGCGCCGATCCCGCCCGGTCGTCGGGCTCGCCCGGCAGCGAGGGCACCGGAGCCGACGCACCGAGTACGCCCTCCGCCACGGCCACCACCGGATCCAGCGGCGGCGCCGACGGTGCCGAGCCCGCTGACGGGCGGACGACACTGCGGTTCATCCGCGGGTCCACCACGGTCGACGTCCGAATCGACGGCGACAACCCGACGGCACGCGCCCTCGTCGCCCAGGTCCCCTTCACGACCACCCTGCGTGACCTGAGCCGCCGCGAGAAGATCGGCGACCCGCCGACCCCCCTGACGACCGAGGGATCCCCGGGGTCCGATCCGGAGGACGGCGACCTCATCTACTACGTCCCGTGGGGCAACCTCGGGTTCTACTACGACGCCTCGGGGATCGAGTACTCGGACGACACGATCCACCTCGGGACCTACGACGCGACCCCGCAGGAGCTGGCCGGGCTCGAGGGGCGCGTCGAGGTCACTGTCGTCCAGTGAGGGGTGGGCCGGCAGTCCACGGTCCGACACCGCCTCGCACGGGGCCGTTCCGGGGCGCAGGCTGGACCATACGAGAAAGGAGTGCGACGTGACGCGCACCAGCATCCGGCTGAACAACGGCGTCGAGATGCCCGCGCTGGGCCTCGGCGTCCTGCAGAGCACCGGCGACGAGGCGGTGGCGGCGGTGACGACGGCACTCCGGGCCGGGTACCGACTCATCGACACCGCGGCCGCCTACGGCAACGAGCGGGAGGTGGGCCGCGGACTCCGCGAGTCCGGCGTGCCCCGCGAGGACGTGTTCCTCACCACGAAGCTCTGGATGACCGACTACGGGTTCGACAGCGCCCTGCGCGCCTTCGACACGAGCGCCGCGAAGCTCGGCGTCGACCAGGTAGACCTGTACCTGCTGCACTGGCCGTGGCCAGCCGACCGTGCGCGGACGGTCAGCGCGTACCGGGCTGCGGAGCGCCTCCTGGCCGATGGACGGGTGCGCGCGATCGGCGTGGCGAACTCGTCCGAGGACGACCTCCGGGCCCTCGCGGCGGAGACCGACGTCGTGCCGGCGGTGAATCAGATCGAACTGCACCCCAACTTCCAGCAGCCGGGTCTCGTCGCGGCCGACCGCGAGGCCGGGATCGTGACGCAGGCCTGGTCGCCGATCGGCGGTGTCTACGGGTGGGCCGGTGAGAACGGCGCCGTGCCGCCGCTGCGGAACGAGGTCATCGCCGAGATCGCAGCGGCGCACGGGAAGACCCCGGCGCAGGTGATCCTCCGGTGGCACCTGCAGCAGGGCCGGAGCGCCATCCCGAAGTCGGTCACGCCCGCGCGCATCGTCGAGAACCTGGACGTGTTCGACTTCGCGCTGACCGACGGCGACCTGCATGCCATCGCGGCGCTGGACACCGGGCAGCGCGGAGCCGTCGACCCGGCGATCGTGACGCCCGAGGTCATCGACCTGACGATCGATCCCGCCTGACATGTCCGCGGGAGCAGAGATCAGCGGGTTCCTCCGGTCCCGTCGCGCCCGGATCACCCCGGACGCAGCGGGCGTCCAGCCGTTCGGTGGTCGCCGCCGCGTCCCGGGCCTCCGACGCGAGGAGGTCGCGCACCTCGCGGGCGTGAGCACCGACTACTACGCGCAGCTCGAACGAGGGAACGCGAAGGGTGCGTCCCGCGAGGTCCTCGAGGCCATCGCCCGTGCCCTGCACCTGGACGACACCGAGACCGAGCACCTGCTGCACCTCGCGGCGGGCACCTCGGGGCCCGCGCGCCGGCGTCGCCGTCCGTCGACCCGCGTGACCGTCGACGCCGGCACGCAGGCGGTCCTCGACGCCCTGTCGACACCCGCGATCGTGCAGAACCGCCGACTCGACGTCATCGGCGCGAACCGACTCGGTGCCGCGCTGTACGGCATGCCGGATCCGCGCACGGCCGAGGCGCCGTTCAACAGCGCTCGGTTCCAGTTCCTCGATCCCCGGGCGGCGGAGTTCTTCGTGGACGCCGACCAGGCCGCGCGGAACGTCGTCGCGCTGCTGCACCAGGCGGCAGGTCGCGATCCGCACGACGACGAGCTCCAGCGACTCATCGGAGCGTTGTCGACCCGGAGCGAACGGTTCCGGACGCTCTGGGCGACCCACGACGTCATCCGGTTCCTGCGCGGTGCCAAGCACTACCGCCACCCCGACGTCGGCGAGCTGGTGTTCGGGTACGAGTCGTTCGAGCTCACCACCGATCCGGGCTCGACGATGCTCGTCTACACCGTCGAGCCGAACTCCCCGACGGCCGAGCGGCTCGCGATCCTCGGCGCCCTGTCCGCTTTGCCCGCCGCGGCGACGAGCGCAGCCGCCGCCACCGACGACCACTGATCCGAACGGAGACCCCTGTGAACGACACCCTCACCCTCAACAACGGCGTCCAGCTGCCCACTATCGGCTTCGGCGTCTTCCAGAGCGAACCGGAGGAGACGACGACCGCCGTCCAGACAGCCCTCGCCGCTGGCTACCGGCACATCGACACCGCCGCCGGGTACGGCAACGAGCGCGAGGTCGGTGAGGCGGTGCGTCGTTCCGGCCTCGACCGCGAGGAGGTCGTGCTCGAGACCAAGGTCTGGGTGTCCGACTACGGCTTCGACGAGACCCGGCACGCCTTCGACACGAGTGCCGCGAAGCTCGGGGTCGACGTCATCGACGTCCTGATCCTGCACCAGCCGATGCCGCAGCACTTCGAGCGGACGGTGGACGCCTACCGGGCGCTCGAGTCGCTGCTCGCCGAGGGGCGCGTCAGGGCAATCGGTGTGAGCAACTTCATGCCGCACCACCTCGCTGCCCTCGCCGAACGCACCGAGGTGGTGCCGGCGCTCAACCAGGTCGAGCTGCACCCGTACTTCACCCAGCGGGCGGTGCAGGAGGCGAACGCCGAGCGGGGCATCCTGACGCAGGCCTGGTCACCCATCGGCGGCATCACCTTCTACCCCGGCTGGGGAGAGGGCCGTCGGAGCGTGCTCGAGGACGAGACGATCGGTCGGCTCGCCGACGAGCACGGGGTCACCCCGGCGCAGCTGATGCTCCGGTGGCACGTGCAGCAGGGGCGCTCCGCGATCCCGAAGTCGACGAACCCGGCTCGGATCGCGCAGAACCTCGACATCAGCGGCTTCGTGCTGAGCGACGACGAGCTCCGGGCGATCGACGCCCTCGACCGCGGGGTGCGTGGCGGCCCGGACCCGGACGAGGTCGACCCCTCGACGTGGGACGTGACCATCCCCGACGCCTGACCGGACCCGGGCGCCTGACCGGACCCGGGAGCCCCTGACCGGACCAGGCGCCCCACCGGACCCCGTGGCCCCGGGCGGTCACCGCTCGGGGAGCCGGACCCCGGTCGCCGCAGCGAGTGCGTCCACCAGGCCACGCTGGAGCCGCCGATCCCGGACGGCCGGGTGCGGCTCCTGCTGCTGCCGGTGGAACCAGTACCCGCCGGACGTGCCCGCATCCGGCGCGGTGGCGAGCCACTCCTGCGTCTCGTGGCCGAGGTCGAAGTCGTCGGGTGCACCGGCACCGCCCATCTTGGTCGCCACCCAGCCCGGGTCGACGGCGTTCGAGCAGACGTCCGGCCAATGCTCGGCGACCGCGGCGGCGAGCTGCGTCACGAGGAGCTTGCTGTCGGAGTAGCTCCGCGACGCGGTCCGTCCGGCCCACTCGATGCCGTCCAGGTCCGGGTGCCCACCGCGGTGCATGCCACTGCTGAGGTACACGTGGCGGGTCGGCGTGCCGAGCAGCGCGGTGAACAGGTACGGCGCCACCACGTTGACGGGCACCACGGATGGCCCGGAGAGGACGCCGGCGTTGTGCACGACGGCGTCGATCGCCGGTCCGCCGTCGAGGGAGGTCGCGGTGGCCACCACCTCGTCCCGGTCGGCGAGGTCGCACACGACCAGCGCGGCGCCACGGTCGACGAGGTCGGCCACTGCTCGGGCACGCGTCGACGAGCGGGCGTGGACGACGACGTCGTGGCCGGCGTCGAGGAGGGACGCCGCCGTCGCCCTGCCGAGCCCGTCGGTCGAGCCGGTGACGAGGATCCTAGTCATGCGCCCATCCTCCCAGGGCCGACGAGCGGACTGCCCGACGGCGGTTCCGCGGTCCGCTCGGGGGCGCCCTCGACCGCCCGCTCGGGCAACCACAGGACGAACGCGGAACCGCCCGCAGCGTGCGGCTCGAGCCGGATCCGACCCTCGTGGCTCTCGACGATCTGCCGTGCGATGGCGAGGCCGAGCCCGGAGCCGTGCCCGGCCCGGTCGGGGTCGCCGCGGTGGAAGCGGTCGAACACTCGAGCCCGCTCGTCCTCGGGGATCCCGGGCCCCTCGTCGGCGACGGCGACCCACGCCCAGCCGCGGACGCTGCCGACCGCGGCGGTGACGTCCGATCCGACCGGTGCGAGCCGGACGGCGTTGGACAGCAGGTTGCCGACGGCCCGCGCGAGGGCGTCCGGATCCGCGAAGACCACCGGTCCGCCGTGCATGCGCTCGGTGACGGTGAGGTCCCGCTGCGCGGCGAGCACCCGGTACTCGGCGGCGACGGAGCGTCCGAGGGCGGCGAGGTCGACGTCCCGGTCGGTGAACGCCTCGGAGCGGGTCCGAGCGGTGGCGAGCAGGTCCTCGAGCAGTCGGGTCATCCGGCGGGTGGACTGCAGCACGACCTCGGACGCGGCACGACGTTCGGCCGGGGTGACGTCGTCGGAGGCGAGTACCGCCTCCACGTTCGACTGCACGACCGCGACGGGGTTCCGGAGCTCGTGGGAGACGTCCTCGACCAGCATCCGCTCGGCGCGGAAGGCCCGGTCGAGTCGGTCGAGCATGCCGTCGACCGTGTCGGCGAGGGTGCGCAGCTCGTCGCGCGGACCGCTCGCGTCGATCCGTCTGGTCAGGTCGGTCGCGGTGATCTCCTGTGTCGCGCGGGTGATCGCCCCGATCGGTCGGAGCGCCCGGCCGGCGACCCACCAGCCGATCCCGAGGCTCAGGACGAACATCACGGCGATCGCGACGATCGAGGCCTGCTGCAGGGTCTGCAGCGACGCGTAGTTCACCGCTCGCTGCACACTGGCGAGGTCCGCGACCTGGAACTGTTCGCCCGGCTTGTACACGATCGTCCCGTCGGCCGCCGTGTAGAACTTCTTCACGGTCACGGGGTTCAACGGTTCCGCGGACACGGTCTTCGACAGCGCCACGTAGACCGCGGTCAGCGCGAGCGCGCTGATGCCGAACAGCACCGCGCTGTACGTCAGCGTCAGCCGCATCCGGACGGTGCGCATCCAGGCCGGGAGGCGCGGTGCGGCCCCGCCCGTTAGCTCCCGTCGGACACGGTCCAGTGCGCTCACGTGGTCACCTCGTCCGCGGTCGTCCCGAAGAGCGCTGGTTCGTCGGCCAGCTCCCGCAGCCGGTAGCCACGGCCGACGACGGTCTCGATCGCCGCTTCCTCACCGTCCACCGAGAGTTTCCGGCGCAGGGTGCCGACCGTGACCCGGACGGTCTGCGTGAAGGGGTCGGCGTTCTCGTCCCAGACGTGCTCGAGGAGCTCCTCGGCGGACACGACGTACCCGATGCGACGGAGCAGGTACCGCAGCACCCCGAACTCCTTGAGCGTCAGGGAGAGTTCCCGGTCGCCACGGCGGGCGAGCTGCCGTGCGGTGTCGAGGAGGATCGGACCGTCGACGAGCACCGCGGCGGAGGGGTCTCCGTCCCGCCGGGTGAGCGCGCGCATCCGTGCCGTCAACTCGACGAGCGCGAAGGGCTTCACGAGGTAGTCGTCGGCGCCGAGGTCGAGTCCGCGGACCCGGTCACGCAGCTGTCCGCGTGCCGTGAGCATCAGGATCCGCGTCGGTGTCGCACCGCGCGACCGGATCGACGCCGCGAGCTCGAACCCGTCCCCGTCGGGGAGGTTCACGTCGAGCAGCACGATGTCGTAGGTGGTGACGGCGAGCTTCTCCTGCGCCTCGGCCACCCGGCCCGCGGTGTCGACGGCGTAGCCCTCGCGTTGCAGCGCGACGCGGAGCGCGCTGACGAGACCCGCCTCGTCCTCCACCAGCAGCACCCGCATGGGAGCACGGTAACCGTGCCGCCCGCGCTGGGACAGGTACCGTCAGGACACCCCTTTCGGTCCGGTTTCGCTCGGGCTTCCGCTCGTTTTCGCCCCTGCCGGGTGGACTCGTCGCATGACCGAAGCAGCACACGCAGCCCCGTACCCCTCCGCAGCGGCCGTCCTCGAACGGGCACTGTTCGAGGTCAAGCACGTCGTCGTCGGCCAGGACGCGATGGTCGAACGGATGATGATCGGACTGCTCGCCCGCGGGCACGTCCTCCTCGAGGGAGTCCCCGGAGTCGCGAAGACCCTCGCCGTCCGCACCCTCGCCACCGTCGTCGGCGGCGACTTCGTCCGACTCCAGTTCACGCCGGACCTCATGCCGTCGGACATCGTCGGCACCCGCGTCTGGCGACCCTCGACCGAGACGTTCGACGTCGAGCGGGGACCGGTCTTCGCGAACCTGGTGCTCGCGGACGAGATCAACCGCGCTCCGGCGAAGGTGCAGTCGGCGCTCCTCGAGGCGATGGCCGAGCAGCAGGTGTCCATCGGCGGTCGGACCCACCGGCTGCCGGACCCGTTCCTGGTCCTCGCGACCCAGAACCCGATCGAGAACGACGGCGTCTACCAGCTGCCCGAGGCCCAGCGCGACCGCTTCCTCCTGAAGGTCGACGTCGACCACGCCGACGAGCTCGAGGAACTCACGATCGTGCAGCGGATGAGCGCCGGCCGTCCCACGGTGCAGCCGATCCTGACCGTGCAGGAGGTCGTCCGCCTGCAGGCCGAGGCCGAGCAGGTCTTCGTGCACCACGCCGTCGCGCTGTACGCGGTGCAGCTGGTGATGGCGACCAGGCACCCGCACCGCTACGGGATCCACACCCTCGACGGCGTGCTCGAGTACGGCGTCAGTGCCCGTGGGTCCCTCGGCCTCGTCGCCGCTGCACGGGCGCTCGCCCTCATCCGCGGTCGCGACTACGTCCTCCCGTGTGACGTCGCGGACGTCGCGTCCGACGTCCTCGCGCACCGCCTGGTGCTGACCTTCGACGCCGTCGCCGACGGCGTCGATCCCCGGACCGCCGTCGAGGCGGTGCTGCAGGTCGTCCCGCAGCCCCGCATCGCGTCGGCCGAGGACCCGAACGCGGTCGCGGTGGGTGACGGCGCGCAGTACCCCCCAGCTGCGCAGCCCCCCACCGCGGCCGCTCCCACCGGCCAGGGCGCCGAGCACGACGGCCGCCGATGAGTCCGGCGCCGACGACCGACGCCGCCCTCCGCCGCCTGGAGCTCACCGTCCGCCGACGCATCGACGGTGTCGTCCAGGGCGACCACCCCGGGCTCGCGCTCGGCTCCGGCAGCGACCCCGAGGAACTCGTGCGCTACCAGCCGGGACACGACGTCCGTCGCATCGACTGGAACGCCAGCGCCCGCGCGGGCGAACCGTACGTGTGGCTCACCCGTGCCGAGCACGCCCTCGAGACCTGGGTGCTCGTCGACCGCTCGCCGAGCATGGCGTTCGGGACGACCGAACTCGAGAAGGCCGACGTCGCCGCATGGGCCGCCGCCGCGATCGGACTCGTCACGCAGGGTGGCGGGGACCGGGTCGGCATCGGTCTGCTGGGCACCGAGACCGTGCGGTGGATCCCCCCGGGTCCCGGGCGGCTCGCGGCACGCCGGGTGCTCCGTGCGCCGTCCGGCGACCGTGATGGCGTCCCGGTGGCCGACCTCGCCGGCGCGCTCACCCGCCTCTCCACGCAGGCCCCCCGCCGTGGGCTGCGCGTGGTCGTGTCCGACCTGCTCGACCCCGACGGCGACGTGACCGGGCCGTTCGGCTGGGAGCAGCCGCTCCGGAAGCTCGCCGCCCGGAACGACGTCGTCGTCATCGAGGTCGTCGACCCGCGGGAACTCGAGCTCCCCGACGTCGGCGACGTCGTGTTCGTCGACCCCGAGTCCGGGGTGCAGCGCGACGTGTCGACGTCCGACCGTCGGCTCCGCAAGGCCTACGCCGAGGGTGCCGCTACCCACCGCGCCGCGACCGCTGCCGCCGTCCGCGCCAGCGGTGCCGACCACCTCGTGCTCCGGACCGACGACGACCTCGTCCGCGTCCTCACCCGCTTCGTGCACCGTCGACACCGTGCACCGTCCCGTTCCACCGGGAGGAACCAATGACCCTCACCACCCCCTGGCTGCTCCTCGCCCTGGTCCCCGTCGCCGCGCTGGCCGTCGCCTACGTGCTCGTCCAACGGCGCCGGCAGCGGTACGCCGTGCGGTTCGCCACCCTGCCGATGCTCGACAAGCTCGTCCCGGAGCGGCCGCGGTGGCGACGGCACCTCCCGGCGGCGCTCGTGCTGCTCGGGCTCGCCAGCCTCGGCCTCGCCGCAGCGCAACCCGTGATCGACGTCCGTGTCCCGTACGAGCGGGCGACCGTGATCGTCGCGATCGACTCCTCGGGGTCCATGCAGGCCGACGACGTCCGACCGAACCGGCTGGAAGCCGCGAAGGCGGCGGCTGAGGACTTCGTCGACGAGATGCCCTACGGCTTCAACGTCGGGGCGATCAGCTTCGCCGGTGGCGCCCAGGTCATCGCCCGTGCCACGGAGGACCACGACGCCGTGCGCGAGGCCATCGCCGCGATGGGCGACGGCGGTGGCGGGACCGCCATCGGTGAAGCCGTCTTCGAGGCCGTCGGTGAGGTCGACCGCCTGAGCGACGACGCGAGCAGCGGGACGACGCCGTCGCCCACCCCCGGCCGGGGCGCCACCGACAAGGAGACGATCCCGGCTCGCCTCGTGCTCCTCTCCGACGGCGCGAACACCACCGGTCGGGAGCCGTCCGCCGCCGCCGAGGCCGCCCGCGCCGCCGGGATGCCCGTGTCCACGATCGCGTACGGCACCGCTGACGGTGAGGCGAACCTGTGGGGAGGGCGACAGCCCGTCCCCGTCGACGAGTCGAGTCTCCGCCAGCTCGCGGACGAGACCGACGGCCGCTTCTACCGCGCGGCCAGCACCGGCGAGCTGCGCGAGGTCTACCAGGACATCGGTTCGTCGATCGGCTGGCACGTCGAACCCGTCGACGTCACGCCCTACGCCGCCCTGCTCGGCATGCTCCTCGCCCTCGTCGCCGGCGCGTTCTCGCTGCGCTGGTCCTCCCGCCTCCCCTGACCGACAAGGAACCCACCACCATGGACGCACGCGCGAACGGTGTCGGCCGACCGGCCGGCCCCCAGGAGTGGACGACCGGAGCGGCGCCGAGCCCGGCGACCGTGGCCGGAACGCGACCCGGCGCCGGACGGGAGGCGCCCCCGCAGCCCGCACCGCGCCTCCCGTCCGCCGTCCCCGACGGGAGCACCCCCGTGGGCCCGTCCGCGCCGGTACCCGTCTGGCCGACGCCCGAGCGGCGACCGCGCCGACCAGGCCGGGCCGCCGCCGTCGCCACGCTCGTCGTGGCGGTGGTGCTCGGCGGCACCGCCGGCGTGACCGGGGCCCTCCTCGTGGTGCCGGACCGGACGGACGCGCCGACCGTCCTGCAGCAGCAGCAGCGAGGCGGTCCGGGGGCTCCGACCACGGACGTCGAGACCGCCGCGCGCTCCATCCTGCAGAGTGTCGTCCAGGTCCGGACCGCGGCCGGGAGCGGATCCGGCTTCGTCATCGACGCATCCGGACACGTGCTGACGAACCACCACGTCGTCGACGGCTCGTCGTGGGTCCGCCTGGTCCTGCCGGACGGCACCTCCGTGGGCGGACGTGTCGTCGGGAGCGACGAGCAGAGCGACATCGCGGTGATCGAGGCCTCCGGTCTCCCGGGCCCGGCCGTGCTCGGGACCAGCGCCGACCTGCGGATCGGGCAGCAGGTGATCGCCGTCGGATCGCCCCTCGGCCTGAACGGCACGGTCACGTCCGGCATCGTCAGCGCGGTGGACCGCGCGACGGCGGCGGACGCGCAGCGCCTCGTGCAGACCGACGCCTCGATCAACCCGGGCAATTCCGGCGGCCCGCTGGTCGACGCCGGCGGACGCGTCGTCGGCGTGAACAGCTCGATCGCGACCGTCGGCCAGGGCTCCGGGAACATCGGCATCGGGTTCGCGGTGCCGATCGACGACGCCGCCCGGATCGCTGCGGACATCATCCGGGGGTGACCGGGGAAGGGTGTACCAGCAGAGCGTCCTCCGGGTCCGGCGCCGGTCGTAGCGTGGACGGCATGCAGAACAAGGACGAGGTCAAGGACTTCCTGACCTCACGTCGCGCGAAGGTCTCTCCGGAGCAGGTCGAACTGCCCGGAGGGACGAACCGCCGCGTGCCGGGGCTCCGGCGCACCGAGGTCGCGATGCTCGCCGGCGTGAGCGTCGAGTACTACGCGAAGCTCGAGCGGGGCAACCTCGTCGGGGCGTCGGAGTCGGTGCTCACGGCGATCGCCGATGCCCTGCTGCTGGACGACGCCGAGCGCGCGCACCTGTTCGACCTGGCTCGCGTCGCGAGCGCGTCGCCGATCCGGCGGAGCAGCCGGACCCCGGCCGCGACCGTCCGCCCGGGCATGCAGTGGGTGCTCGACGGCTTCACGGCCGGCCCGGCGTTCATCCGGAACGGCCGACTCGACGTCCTCGCCGAGAACCAGCTGTTCCGGGGCCTCTACTGGGACCTGTACGCCCTGCCGGAGCGCCCGGTGAACCTCGCTCGCTTCACCTACCTCCACCGCGACCTGTCGGAGGCGTTCTACCGGAACTGGTCCGCGGCGGCCGACATCAACGTCGGGATCCTCCGGACCGAGGCCGGGCGGAACCCGGACGACCGTGCCCTGCAGGACCTGATCGGCGAACTCTCCACGAAGAGCGACGAGTTCCGGACGCGCTGGGGCGCCCACGACGTCCGGCACCACGCGAACGGCAACAAGTTCTTCACCCACCCGGTCGTCGGCGACCTGCACATGGTCTACGAGGCCATGGAGCCGATGAGCGACCAGGGGCTGAACTTCCTGGCGTACTCGGCCGAGCCCGGTTCGCCCAGCGAGGAATCGCTCCGGCTCCTGGCGAGCTGGACCGCGACCCAGGAACTGCAGTCGGTGCGGGCCGGGTCGTCGGACCCGACCCGGGTCGACGGCGCCACCCAGCGGGGGACCCGGTGAACGGCACCAGCAGCGCGCCGACGGCGAGTTCCCCGACCCACCGGCGACCGACCCTGCGCGGGCGGATCCTGATGTGGTGGCAGACGACTGCCGAGATCACCGACCTCACCCGCGACCACGAGCGTGAACGTCGCGTCCGCGCCGAGGCCGCCGTCCGGCTCGCCCCGAACCCCGGCGGCATCGCGGACCTATTCCGCCGCTGATCCCGCCCGGACCACCCGGACCACCGATGGCGAGCACGCCGTCGGGACGACGAGAAGGAGCACTCCCATGCGAGGAGCAGTCATCACCGCACCCGGCACGGTCGAGGTCGTCGACCGTCCCCGGCCGACCATCGAACAGCCCACCGACGCCGTGATCAAGGTCGTCGCCGCCTGCGTGTGCGGGTCGGACCTCTGGCCGTACCGCGGCACCGACGCCGTCACCGAGCAGACGCCGATGGGGCACGAGTACGTCGGCGTCGTCGAGGAGATCGGCGACGACGTCCACTCGGTCGCGGTCGGCGACTTCGTCGTCGGGTCGTTCTGGGCCTCGGACAACACGTGCGAGATCTGCCGGTCGGGCTACCAGTCCTACTGCGTGCACCGCGTGCTGATGGGCACGATCGGCACCCAGGCGGAGTACGCGCGGATCCCGCTCGCGGACGGCACGCTCGTCGCGACGCCGGAGTACCCGGCCGCGGACAAGATCCCGTCGCTCCTCGCGGCGTCCGACGTCCTCGGCACCGGCTGGTTCGCCGCCGTCGCGGCCGAGGCCGGCCCGGGGAAGACCGTCGCGGTGGTCGGCGACGGTGCCGTCGGCCTGCTCGCCGTCCTCGCCGCGAAGCAGATGGGCGCGGAGCGGATCATCGCGATGTCGCGTCACGCGTCCCGTCAGGCGCTCGCCCGCGAGTTCGGCGCCACGGACGTCGTCGAGGAACGCGGTGACGCGGGGGTGGCACGCATCAAGGAGCTCACCGACGGCCTGGGTGCCCACTCGGTCGTCGAGGCAGTGGGCACGCAGGAGTCGATGATGCAGGCGATCGACGCCACGCGGCCGGGCGGCCACGTCGGGTTCGTCGGCGTCTCGCACGACGTCGAGATCGCCGGTGACGCGCTCTTCGGCGCCGGCGTCCACGTCCACGGCGGTGCTGCCCCGGTGCGGCAGTACCTCCCGGAACTGATCGACCTCATCTGGACGAACCGGATCGACCCCGGCAAGGTGTTCGACCTCGACCTCCCGCTCGAACAGGCAGCGGAGGGCTACCGGGCGATGGACGAGCGCCGCGCGATCAAGGCCCTGTTGCGCCCATGAGTCCTCCGATGAAGACAGCCGGACAAACGTTGCGTCGTCAGATGGCCCGTTCCGCGCGTTGGCCGGACGAGGAAAGGGTGTGGAGTGGGCTTGCCGCTTCCCTGAGGCCGTGAGCTCTCCTACGGCAACACCAGCGGTCTGCACGGATTCGATGGGGGACTCTTGACGGTCGTCGAGACCTGGTGCAGGCCCCATCTCCCTTCCGTGATCGCCGCTGGCCCGAGCCCGCCACCATCGAGGTCCTCCTACGCGACCCCGCCGACTAGAGCGCCCCGCCAACAAGAACTGAATCGCATCACCACAAGAAACGGAGCACCCCGTGACTGAAGTCAGCTTCGAGCAACCTTTCCCGACCGGCGATCCGAACGACGCGTTCGCGCAGTACTTCACGGGGCAGAGCTTCAACGCGCCCGTCGTCGATGGCGGCGTTCCAGTGAACAACATCACCTTCGAGCCTGCCTGCCGCAACAACTGGCACATCCACCACGGCACCAACGGCGGCGGCGACCAGGTACTGATCTGCACCGCTGGGTCCGGCTGGTATCAGGCAGAAGGCTCCGAGCCGATCAGCCTCACCCCTGGCACAGCCGTTCGCGTGCCCGCCGGCACCAAGCACTGGCACGGCGCGAAGGGCGATTCCTGGTTCTCGCACCTGGCGTTCATCACGCCCGGCGAGGACGTCAGCAATGAATGGCTCGAGCCCGTCACCGACGAGGTGTACGACGCCCTGCCGAAGAACGGAAACGCAGCATGAGCACTCTCACCGACACCTACACCCTCTCCAACGGCGTCGAGATCCCAAAGATCGGTCTCGGTACCTGGATGATGGACGACGACGAGGCCGAGCAGGCTGTCCGCGACGCCATCGGCGTCGGCTACCGCAACATTGACACCGCGCAGGCATACGGCAACGAGCACGGCGTCGGCAAGGGCGTCCGCGCCTCCGGCGGCGCCCGCGAGGACCTGTTCGTGTCCTCCAAGCTCGCCGCCGAGATCAAGGACCACGCCGCCGCCGTCAAGGCAATCGACGAGTCCCTGGCGAAGCTCGACATCGGCTACATCGACCTGATGCTCATCCACGCACCCCAGCCGTGGGACGACTTCCGCGGCGGCAACTACGCCGAGGGCAACCGCGCCGCATGGCGAGCCCTCGAAGAGGCACACCAGGCCGGCAAGATCCGCGCGATCGGTGTCTCGAACTTCCTCGAACAGGACGTGCAGAACATCCTCGACGGCGGCACCATCACCCCACACGTGAACCAGCTCCTCGTCCACGCCGGGAACACTCCCACAGATCTGCTCACGTTCTGCGCGGACAAGGGCATCCATGTCGAGGCGTATTCGCCCATCGCGCACGGCGAGATCCTCGACAACGCCGACCTGAAGGCGATGGCCGGCAAGTACGACGTGTCTGTCGCGCAGCTGTGCGTCCGCTACGTCGTGCAGCTCGGCACCGTCGCCCTGCCGAAGACCGCAAACGTTGAGCATATGCGCTCGAACGCCGAGGTCGACTTCATCATCTCCGACGAGGACATGGCCGTGTTGCAGCAGCTGCACGAACGCGACTACGGCGACTCCAGCGAATTCCCCGTTTACAGCGGCAGCTAGCCATTCGCTCCCGCGTGCCCCGCGCCGACAGTCATTCGTGCGAGACACGTGCGTTCCCGGAGGCCGCAGCTGCCGTCCGTTGAGCGATCGCGGTGCGAGACGAGGCGGACTCGGGAAGTCGGCGGATCCTCGCGCCATGAACGCTCTACTCATCGGGTACGCCCGCGTCTCAACCTACGAACAGGACCTCACCGCTCAACGCGTCGCGCTGGAACGGCTTGGAGTCCTCCCGCCCAACATCCACACCGATCATGGCCTGACTGGCACGAACAGATCACGACCGGGGCTGCGCGAAGCGCTTGCTTCCTGTCGTGACGGGGACACACTCGTCATCGCCAAGCTCGACCGGCTCGCACGAAGCCTCCGCGACGCGAAGGACATCGTCGACGAACTCACCGCCAAGAACGTCAAGCTCAACATCGGCGGCTCCGTCCACGACCCGAACGACCCCATTGGCCGGCTGCTGTTCAACGTCCTCGCGATGGTGGCCGAGTTCGAGTCCGACCTCATCCGCGCCCGAACGCGCGAAGGAATGCAGATCGCGAAAGCGAAAGGCCACCTCCGCGGCCGGCAACCCAAACTCAGCCCCGCGCAACAACGCCACCTCCTCGAGGTCCACGAAGCTGGCACGCACTCGGTCGCCGAACTCGCCGAGCTGTTCGGCATCGGACGCGCAACCGTCTACCGCTGCGTCAACCGACAAGCGCACCCCAACCGCTAAATCCTCAGCTCCGCTCTCAGACGCGGGCGTCCGAGAGCGGAGCCCCACCCGGGATCAAAACCATCGAGGGTCCCGCTTGGGGCTTCGAGCAAGCACGACCGGCTATCGGACGGGCTGTAATCAAGACCTCGCCGTCTGATGCTGGCTATGTTCGTCTCATGAGGAAGCCCAAGTTCTGGCGTCCGGCGAGCGTCGCAACCGCCTTCCTCGTGCTGGGTCTGGTGTGCCTACTGACGCCGATGCGGACCGTGACCACGACACACGGCTTCCCGACATGGATCCTCGGCATTTTCCTTCTCGCCGGCGGCGTGGGCTTATGGGTCGACGCACTGATTGGCCGAGCTCGAGATCGTGATTGAGTCGAAGCGGCCGGGAGCATCCGGCTGCTGCTCAGGGCCGGTCAGCTCTAACGTCGACGTCGCATCCACGTATCGGACGACCATCGTCATACGGCCCAATAGGCGATGGGCAAACGGACAGCGTCATCAGGCGGCCGATCGAGCCTTCCCGCTCGCACCTCTCGCGGCGATGGTCTGGCGATATGCGTCGATCTTCCGTTCCAACGCGGCCAGGTGTCGCTGAAGCTCTGTCTGCCGCTGAAGAACGACAGCGTGGTGCTCTTCGAGGAGCGCGAGCCGTTCGGTGTCGTCAGCGCCGGCCCGGTACGCGGCCGCATACTCGCGCATTTCCTGGACGTTCATTCCCGTGCCGCGAAGCATCACCGTTCCAGCGAGCCAGCTCAGTGCCGACGTGTCGTAGCGTCGCCACCCGTCCGAGCTTCGTGCTGGTGCTGGTGCGATGCCTTCCTTCTCGTAGTAGCGGATCGTGTCGACCGTGATGCCGAGCAGCTTCGCCGCAGCGCTGATCGTAATCGGCTCGCGGACGTGGACCTCGGGAAGCAGCATGATCCGAGTCTCCCACTTGACATGGTGCGCACACCAGGGTGGAAGGTCGTCATCGTCCGGGTCATCCCGGTGACGAACGGAGAACACGCATGCAGAAGATCCCTCTCGGCTCCCAAGGCCTCGTCACGTCCGCACTCGGGCTCGGATGCATGGGCATGAGCGCGTTCTACGGCGGTGCGACCGAAGCCGGCTCCGCCGCGACCATCCGTCGCGCGCTCGACCTCGGCATCACCCTCTTCGACACCGCGGAGGCATATGGGCCGTTCGAGAACGAGAAGCTCCTCGGCCAGGTGCTCGGCTCCGATCGAGACCGTGTAGTGGTGGCGTCGAAGTTCGCCACCGACTTCACCGACGACGGCCAGCCAATCGGTCTCGACGGCTCCCCAGAGCACGCACGACGGGCCATCGACCGGTCTCTCAGCCACCTCGGCACCGACCACGTCGACCTCTGGTACCTCCACCGGGCGGACCCGAACGTCCCGATCGAGGACACCGTCGGCGCGATGGCTGAAGCCGTGACCGCTGGTAAGGCCCGCTACATCGGCGTCTCCGAGACGTCAGCCGAGACCCTGCGCCGGGCGCACGCGACGTTCCCGATCACGGCGATCCAGTCCGAGTACAGCCTCTTCGAGCGCGACGCCGAGCACAACGGCGTCCTCGCCACCGCTTCAGAGCTCGGGATCGGGTTCGTGCCCTTCTCGCCGCTCGGCCGCGGGTTCCTCTCCGGCACCGTCACCCGCAAGGACGACCTCCCCGAGGGGGACGCCCGGCGGAACCTGCCCCGGTTCTCCGACGAGGCGATCGATGCGAACCTCCGCGTCGTCGACGCCCTCAAGGTCATCGCTGACGAGAAAGGCGTCACGACTGCGCAGCTCGCGCTCGCGTGGCTGGTTCAGGCTGGCACCGTCCCGATCCCCGGGACCACGAAGCCGTCCCGGGTCGAGGAGAACGCCGCCGCTGTCGACGTCGTCCTCACGACCGGCGATCTCGAACGCATCGCAGCGGCCTCGCCTCACGGCGTGGCCGTCGGAACCCGCAACACCGAAGCAGGCATGGCCCGCGACCGCGGCTGACCCGAACGGAACGCCCCGCAGCACCAGCTCGGCAGCGGAGGGACTTTCGCGTCCGATAGCCGATCAGCTGCTGGTGCACCAACGGCTAGGGATGCGGCCGTGCCACCTGTCGTGGCCGGTGCGTCAGCACCGGATCAGACGCAGGTCTCAGTCCTGTGCGTTAGGGCGCCCTGGTCTTGACTCGGGGATATGCGGGTCCATGTACGTGTCGAGGGCAAGCAGCTCTATATCGACAGGTTCTGGGTGCTCGACCATGCTCTCGTACTCGTCGTCGGAGCGATTGACAGTTTCGAAGCGCGCGGGCGCGGTCGGGGTGACGAGCACGGAGACAAGCCCATGGCCGACTGTGTCGAACTCGACGAACGTCGGCGCCGTTCGAGCTGCATCCTGGATTGCCGCCTTGAGGGCGTCAACGTCTTGGCCGGGATCGAGAAAAAATATCTGACCGTCGATACGAATTTTTGTGACGAGCAAGCGCCCTCCTAGGCAGACCTCAACGTAAACACGTCTGCTGGTGTCGCGTAGGGGGTTGACCGCTCCCTTACGGGCCCAGGTCAGCTGAGGTGTGGAAGTGACGAGGGTGGGCTATCGGCAGATCGGCGCGTGCCAAGAAGTGAGTTCGAGCTTCGAAAAGTTGCGCGGCACTATCGAAGCTCGACGACGGGTCTCTGATAGGCGTCTCAATAGCCGATCGGCTACCGGACATCGTCTGACAGCTAGAACCCATCCCATAGGGTCACGTACATGACCGAGATGAAGCGGCGCAGCATCCTCGAACGAATCGTTGGGAAGCCCCTCCCGTGGCTTGCGTGGACCTGGGCCGCTCTGGCTGTGATTTGGATCGTTCTGGCCATCGTCGACCCGTCCGGATTCCACACGTTCATGGCGATCACGTGGTCAGTTCTCGCCATCGTCCAACTCAGTGCCGCCTACTACGCCCGCAAGCAGGAGCACGGGCGAGCTCCGACAGCCGAAGCCGACACCGCTGCCCACTGATTCCACGTCTATGCCGCGTCCGGGAGCCGATGGTCGACCGGGCAGAGGTCATGCCGCCGATCGGCCGGTCGCGGCAATGGTCTCGCGGTACGCCTCGATCTTCCGTTCCAGCGCCGCGAGGTGCAGCTGCACCTCCGCCTGCCGAGCGAGGACGGTCGCATGATGCTGCTCGAGGAGCGCGAGCCGTGCGACATCATCAGCGCCAGCCCTGTACGCGGACGCGTACTCGCGCATCTCCTGCACGCTCATCCCGGTCCCGCGGAGCATCACCGTCCCGGCGAGCCAGCTCAGCGCAGCCGTGTCGTAACGGCGCCACCCGTGCTGCCCACGATCAGGAGCCGGCGCGATGCCTTCCTTCTCGTAGTAACGGATCGTGTCGACGGTGATGCCGAGCAACTCTGCCGCAGCGCTGATCGTGACCGGCTCATCGACGTGGACCTCCGGGAGCAGCATGGGTCGAGTCTCCCACCTGACATGGTGTGCGCACCAGGGTGGAGGGTCGTCATCGTCCGGGTGATCCCGGCGACGAACGGAGAACACGCATGCAGCAGATCCCTCTCGGCTCCCAGGGCCTCGTCACGTCCGCCCTCGGTCTCGGGTGCATGGGCATGAGTGCCTTCTACGGCGGCGCCACCGAGACCGGCTCCGTCGAGACCATCCGACGAGCCCTCGACCTCGGGATCACCCTGTTCGACACCGCAGAAGCGTACGGACCGTTCGAGAACGAGAAACTGCTCGGCCGGGTCCTCGGTGCCGACCGGGAACAAGTAGTCATCGCTTCGAAGTTCGCCACGGACTTCACCGACGACGGCACACCAATCGGCCTCGACGGCTCCCCGGGACATGCACGCCGCGCGATCGACCGGTCCCTCAGCCACCTCGGCACCGACCACGTCGACCTCTGGTACCTGCACCGGGCAGACCCGACCGTCCCGATCGAGGACACCATCGGCGCGATGGCTGAAGCCGTGACCGCCGGAAAAGCGCGCTACATCGGGGTCTCCGAGACCTCGGCCGAGACCCTGCGCCGTGCGCACGCGACGTTCCCGATCACGGCGATCCAGTCCGAGTACAGCCTGTTCGAGCGCGACGCCGAACACAACGGCGTCCTCGACACTGCCCGCGAGCTCGGCATCGGGTTCGTGTCCTTCTCGCCGCTGGGCCGCGGGTTCCTCTCCGGCACCCTCACCCGCAAGGACGACCTCCCCGAGGGCGACGCACGGCGAAACCTCCCCCGGTTCTCAGACGAGGCGATCAACGCGAACCTCCGCGTCGTTTCGGCACTGAAGGTCATCGCTGACGAGAAGGGAGTCACGACCGCGCAGCTGGCGCTCGCGTGGCTGATGCAGGTCGGCACCGTCCCGATCCCCGGCACCACGAAGGCGTACAGGATCGAGGAAAACGTCGCCGCCGCCGACGTCGTCCTCACCACGAGCGACCTCGCCCGGATCGAAGCTGCATCCCCGCACGGCGTCGCAGTCGGTACTCGCAACACCGAAGCAGGAATGGCACGCGACCGCGGCTGAGCTGAACGGAACGCCCCGCAGCACCAGCAGGTCCAACGGGGCGTCCATCGCGTCCGATATCCGATCCTTCACCGGACGTGCAGCATCCAGTGCTCCGCTTCCGGACGAGAGTAAGCCAGGTCGCGATTTGCCCTCAGTGAGCGAGTGGGATGTTGGGGACTGGGTACTTCTTGTTCCCGACTTGATGCCGGCCGCGCGGAACCATCAGGTCAATCGGCCCGGTGCGCGGGACGGTCACGACTTCACGATCGTCGCCTGCTGCGGCCAGCGTTCCGCGAAGAAGTTCGTCGAAGAAGTAGCGCTCCGGTCCAGCCAGGTCGATCTCACGATCAGACGGTTCCGGGTCGTGCGCGGTCGTCGCGAGGAGGTCCACAACCTCGGAGAGGTCGACTGGCTGGATGAGTGAGCGCTCCGCGATCACCCGTCCGTCGACGGTGTGCTGGTCTGCCAGCACCGGGACCCAGGAGTGGAACTGGGTCGTACGGACGATCGTCGCGGGTACCGTTGCTGACTTCAACAACCGCTCCTGGGCGACCTTGCCGCGCCAGTACCCGTTGTCCGGTCCGTCCTCCTCACCGACACCGACGATCGACAGCAGGACATGATGCCGAACCCCTGCCCGGTTCCCGGCACGCACCAGGTTCCGGGTCGTCGTCTCGAAGAACGCCGTCGCCTCGTCGTCGAAGCGCGCGATGTTGAGCGTGTTCACGATCGTGTCCACTCCGACCAGCGCGGCGTCCAGCCCGTCGCCCGTCGTCGCGTCCACGCCATTGGCGCGACTGCCGATGACTACCTCAACGCCCTCCTCCTTCAGCACCCCAGCGACTTCCGCTCCCACCTGGCCACGACCGCCCGCGATGAAGACCCTCATGTTCACCCTTCTTCTGTCTTTGACGAGATCTCGCCGAGGGCTTGACGACGGACAGCACCGACTTGTGAGGCGACCAAATGCCTCGCGCCGCTGACGGTCCTGGCACCGCCACCGCGTGAGACCAGTGCGAGCCCGCCACATCGAGTTACGGCAGGCGCCCTTCTAGGACCGCGTGAGCGTCATCGACGACTTGGCTCGTCCTTGCCGACGAGGCCGAGTTCCACGAGGGACATCGCAGTGTCGAGCAGCGTCTCGCGCACGGGGCGCGGCTCCCAGCCGAGGACGTTCTTGGCTTTGGTGTTGCTGATGACGGGCGCAACCGAGCTGTCCGATCCGTCGCTGCTGGCGGCTGCTTCGGTCAATGGAACGTGTGAGGCGAGGGAGCCGAGCTCCTCGTGGAGCAGGACAGCGACATCGCGGAAGCTCACGGATGGTCCGTCCGCGACTGCCAGGAACCGCTCCCCCGCCCCTTCTGAGCGCGTCATCGCTGCAAGGTGGAGCACAGCAGCGTCGCGCACATCAACAACGCCGAACGACTGTGCCGGCAGGCTCTCCATCGAACCGTCAAGCATCGCCTTGATGAACGCGACTGACGTCGACAGCTTCGTGCTCAGCGTCGGGCCAAAGATGCCCACGGGGTTCACGACCGAGAGCTCCAGCCCCTCCCCTTGCTGAGCAACGAAGTCCCACGCGGCTCGCTCGGCGACGACCTTCGACTTGATGTAGGGCTGCAGGTCATCCTCGGGGTTGGTCCAGTCGCTTTCAGTGAAGCTCGGAACAGCTTTGTGTGAGTACCCGACGGCTGCGAACGAGGACGTCATCACGACTCGCTCAACGCTGGCATCGCGAGCAGCCGCGAGGACGCGGAGTGCTCCGTCTCGTGCCGGCACGATCACGTCATCCTCGTGCTGCGGGGTGTCGCCGGGGAAGGGAGAAGCGACGTGCATCACGTACCGCGCCCCGGACATGGCCTCGGTCCAACCGTTGTCGGAGCTCAAGTCGGCGTACGCGAGATCGAGCCTGTCGGCAGACAGCACCCCTGCACGGTCGAGATCCTCGCGCAGCGCCGCTCCTCGGGCTGCGCTGCGGACGGTGGCGCGAACGCTGTAGCCCTGGTCGAGTAGCGCCGCGGTGATGTGCGCGCCGAGGTAGCCGTTCGCGCCGGTGACCAGCACGGTGGCGTCTGGGTTGGTCGTCATGTTCGATCCGTTCTCGTGGAAGTACAGTGGTAAGCGGAACGCGTTCCGGAACAGCGTAAACGGAAAGCGTTCCGTTTGGAAGGGGTGGGGATGAGCGATCGGAACGGCCTTCGCGCGGATGCCGTGCGCAACCGGGCGCGCGTGCTCGATGCAGCAGTGCAGTTGGTATCCATGCAAGGCGCGGACGTGCCGTTCACCGCGATCGCAGCCGCGGCGGGCGTCGGTGTCGGGACCGTCTACCGGCACTTCCCCTCGCGCATCGCCCTGGTCGAAGCTGTGTACCGGAATGAGCTCGACGCTGTCTGCGATGCTGCTGCGCACCTCGCAGCGAACGAGGAACCGGCGACTGCCCTTCGTGAGTGGTTGGACCGGTTTGTCGACTACTTGGCTACGAAAGCCGGTCTGAGCTCGGCGTTGACGGCTGCGATTGCGGGCGGCGCCCAGCCGTTTGAGCACAGCCGCGGCCGTCTGAACGATGCGCTGCAGGTGCTGCTGGCTGCGCTGGAACGAGCCGAACGGCTGCGTGACGGTGTGGCCTCGGACGACGTGCTGCTGTTGGTGGCAGGGACAGCGGTGGCTTCGGAGACGAGCGGCACGGACCGCCGGCAGCGTGATCGTGTACTGGATCTCGTCGTCGCCGCTGTGGTGGCGTAGGTCGTCCGCCGGTGAGCGGGCGGACCGTGACGAGCGCTTGACCTGGAGCGCACTCCGGGTGTGAGCATGAGGCCATGCGCGAAGTTCCCCTCCCCGAAGTCGATGCAGCCGTCCCACCGGACGGGCTGAGCATCGGGCAGGCCGCGGCCGCGCTGGGTCTCCCGATGGAGACCCTGCGGTACTACGACCGGGCTGGCCTGATGCTCGACCCGACGCCGCGGACACCGTCCGGGCAGCGCCGGTACCACCAACCCGACCTCGACTGGGTCGGCGGGTTGGTGATGCTGCGCGAGACCGGCATGTCGATCGCCGACATCCGCGGGATCGCTGAACTCAGTCGACGGCCCGGCACGGAAGAGGACCGGCTCCGGTTCTTCGAGGACCACCGGCAGCACGTCCTCGAAGACCTCGCACGGACGCAGCGGCACCTCGCCGCGATCGAACAGAAAATTGCCACCTACCGGGCGATCGTCGAGAAAGGAACCCCTGCAAATGCAGACACGACAGCTCGGTGACGGACTGACCGTCTCCACGATCGGTCTCGGCGCGATGGGCATGAACGCCTTCTACGGCCCGAGCGATGAGCAGGAGTCGATCGCGACGCTGCAGCACGCGGTCGAGATCGGTGTCACGTTCATCGACACCGCCGAGGCGTACGGACCGTTCACGAACGAGCAGCTGATCGGCCGCGCCCTGGGGTCTCGTCGCGACGAGATCACGATCGCGACGAAGGCATCAGCGGAGACCGACGACGACGGCACCGTCCACGGCCGCAACGGCAGCCCCGAGTACATCCGACGCGCCTGCGACCGGTCCCTCCGGCACCTTGGCATGGACACCATCGATCTGTACTACCTCCACCGCGCCGACCCTGCGGTACCGATCGAGGACAGCGTCGGTGCGATGGCGGACCTGGTCGCAGCGGGGAAGGTGCGACACATCGGCCTCTCAGAAGTCGCCGCGTCCACGCTCCGCCGCGCTCACAGCGTTCACCCGATTGCTGCAGTGCAATCGGAGTTCTCCCTGTTCTCCCGGGACGTGCTGCACAACGAGGAGAAGGCGACCGCTGACGAACTCGGCATCGGCTTCGTGGCCTTCTCCCCGCTCGGACGCGGGGTCCTCACCGAGGGCGTCCGCAGCCTGGACGATCTGGCGCCGGACGACGCCCGGCGAGGTCTCCCGCGCTTCCAGCCCGCAGCGTTCGCTGCAAACCGGCGGCTCGTCGCACGCGTCGAGCGGGTAGCCAGCGAGATCGGTGCGACGACCGCGCAGGTGGCCCTCGCGTGGCTCCTCGCCGAGGGCGCTGTACCCATCCCTGGAACACGTCGCCGCTCCCGCCTCGACGAGAACGCGGCAGCCGCAGGTATTCGGCTCACCGACGCACAGCGAAGCGCGCTCGTCGACGCGATCCCGGCCGAGGACGTCATCGGTTCACGGGACGGTGTCGACGCGCCAATCGGCATCGACCGCTGACGTGAACATTCTCCCGAACGGCATGATCGGCCCATGAGCTACCGCACAATCCGTCCCGAGGATCTCCCGCTGCTGTTCCGTCTGGAACGGGCGTACATGCAGGAGGTTGAGCCGGACAGTGTCGCCGGATGGACGAATGCTTTGGACCGGAATCTCGAGCTGTGGATCGATTGCTTGCCCACCAGCGGCGCGATCACGGACGCGGATGGCATGGTCACCGGTTTGGCCGTCTGGCAACTGCAGCCCGCCGTCGCGACACTCGTCGCCGTGCACGTGGTGCCCGAGCGGCGGGGCGCCGGTGTCGGCGGCCGCCTCTTGGAAGGGTTCGTCAGTGCAGCGACCGCTGGCGGTGCACCGACGGCCGCGCTCGGCGTCCACGAGTCGAATACTCGCGCTGAACGGCTCTACACGTCCCACGGGTTTCGCCACATCGGATCGGACGGTGCGTACCGCCTTTTCGAACGCAGCCTCACCAGCTGATCAAGCAGCACGCCGAGTCAACGAGATCGACCGCACAAACACCGCTCTTCCCGAGCGGAGGGCACGACACCGAATCGCTCGCGTATCGCTTGCGGGGCTTGGCCCGGCGCGAGCAGCACATCCGTGCGCGCCGTCCCGTTCGTCTCGATGAGGTGATCGCCGATGAGGGTCGTCCGTCCGCGTTGCCGACGAATTGAGAAGACAGGTGCATCGGCGCCAACCCGCCGGCCGAGCGTGTCGGAACGGACAAGAGCGTCGAAGCGGAGGGTGTCGTCAAGACCTCGAGCGGATGCCACCGTGTAGCGAGGACCGTCCGATCCTCGGACGCCGAGCTCGCCATTGAGCATGTGGATCTCAAAGCCGTCGATCGAACCTCTCTGCTGTTGCCTGTCCTGGAGGCGCAGTGGTTCGTCGGCGCCGGCTCCGGACACATCTACCAGGTACGGGTCCGCCCCGAGGCGCACGGTGAGAGCCAATCGGGGAATCCCGCGGGCGCTGGGGAGTCGGTTCGGGGTGACGGTGAGCGGGGTGACGGTGAAGCCGAGGCCGACCAGCAGCATCGCGAACGCCAGGTTCAGTTGCGTCGCGGGTGCACCGCGCCGCTGCTGGGTGATGCGGTCGAGGAGCCCGGGCAAGGAGCCGGCTGCGTCCTCGCATCCGCCGAGTTCCTCGAGCGGAACCGTCGCGAGGTGTGTGCGGTGCAGTGTCTGGAGGCTCCTGAGGTCCGCGAAGGGGACGTAGTCAATGGCGAGCCTGTGGAGGTAGTCGTCGACGACCGTTGTGGGCGTGTCCATCGGGTTCGCTCCTGTCTGATGGTCTCCCCTCTGTGACGACGCCAGCACGGTGAGCGTGATGGCCGAGCGGCGATTCCGGTGATGACTCACATAAGCGTGAGCTGCGCCGTCAGACCTTTGACTGGACAGGAAGAAGGTCGCACCGTGAAGGACATCGTCATCGTCGGCGGCGGGTACGCCGGGTTCTACACCGCGTGGAAGCTGGAGAAGAAGCTCCGCCGCGGCGAAGCGCGCGTCACCGTCATCGATCCACGTCCCTACATGACGTACCAGCCGTTCCTCCCCGAGGTGACTGCCGGCTCCGTCGAAGCGCGCCACGTCGCCGTTTCCCTCCGTAGCCACCTCCGCAGGACCCGACTGATCGCCGGCGCGGTAACGAACATCGATCACGCCGCCCGGACCGTCACCGTGACACCGAAGGACGGCGAGCCGTTCCCGGTGCGATACGACACCATCGTCGTGACCGCCGGGGCAGTCACGCGGAAGTTCCCCATCCCCGGGCTCGTCGATGAAGCAATCGGGATGAAGCAGGTCGAGGAAGCCGTCGCGATCCGCGACCACATCCTCACCGCCTTCGACCGCGCCTCGGTCCTCCCCCCGGGGCCCGAGCGGCAGAAGCTGCTCACCGTGACGTTCGTTGGAGGTGGCTTCTCCGGCGTGGAAGGCTTCGGCGAAACCCTCGCCCTCGCGACCGCGCTGCTGAAGTCGTACCCGGAGCTGAGCATGGCCGACATCTCGTTCCACCTCGTCGAAGCGCAGGGACGGATCCTGCCCGAGGTCACCGACGAACCCGGCAGGTGGGTCGTCCGACACCTCGAACGACGAGGCGGTCACGTTCACCTGAACACGCAGATGCTCTCCGCCGTCGGCGGCCGCGTGGTCCTCTCGACCGGCGAGGAGTACGACTCCGGCCTCATCGTCTGGGTTGCCGGTAACGCAGCGAACCCCGTCGTGGAGCGCCATACTGACCTGCCACTGACCGCCCGCGGGTCGGTCCGCGTTCGTGCAGACCTGCGCGTGGAGGGCGACGACGGGATCGTTCCGGACGCATGGGCCGCGGGCGATGACGCAGCCGTACCGGACCTTGCCGCCCCGAAGCCGGGGGCACTCACGGTCCCGAACGCTCAGCACGCCGTCCGACAGGGCAAGCGGCTCGCGAAGAACCTCGTCGCAACGCTCCGCGGCGAAGCACCCCGTGACTACGTGCACCACAACCTGGGTGTCGTCGCGACTCTTGGCCTCGGACACGGGATCTTCCAGTACAAGCGCATCGTCATCACGGGCTTTCCCGCGTGGGTCATGCACCGCGGTTACCACGTGCTCGCCGTTCCGACATGGGAGCGGAAGTTCCGTGTCCTTCTGGTCTGGATCAGCGCTGTCTTCGCGGGCCGCGACATCGCCTCCCTCGGCTCCATCACCGAGCCTCGCCGAGCGTTCGTGACCGGTGGTGTCCCCGACACCGTCCCGGGAGCGACCGATGCCCGTTGATCGTCGAACCCGACCATCCCGCCGGTCCCTAGCGGCCGTGGTCGCGGACACCACGCTCGGACGGCTGTCCGCCGCGGCCCTCATCTGGATGCGGCACCGCCCGGTACCGCTGCATTGGACCAGCTTGTTCGGCGTCGCGACCGCAGCGATCGCAATGGTCTATCTCGGCACAGGATTCGTCATGGGGTTCCTGTTCAATGCGTCCACCGAAGAAGTCGTCTACCACGGGTTGTACGCACCCCTCGACGGTCACAGTGTCTCCGCGGCGTACGCGTCGGAGCTGCGGCTGGCCTTCGACGTGCATGGCGGTATGCTGCTGCGCCAACTGCACCACTGGTCGATGCAGCTCCTCCCGGCGACGATCATCATGCAGATGCTCGTCACCTTCTTCACCGGCGGGTTCCGCAAGCCGCGCCGCACGCGCTGGGTTCTGCTGTTCCTCCTGTACGTCGTCGCCCTCGCCGGCGGATGGAGCGGTTACGGGCTACCGGACGACATGCTCTCCGGCAGCGGACTCCGCATCGTCGAAGGCGTCGCTCTTGGCATCCCACTGATCGGAACGGACGTCGCCGGGCTCCTATTCGGGGGCCCGTTCCCCGGCCGAATCATCGAGACACTCGCCGTCATCCACTTCGGCGTCGTCCCGATCGCCATGGCCCTGCTGCTCACTGTCCAAGCCGTCGTCGCCCTCGCGGAACCACCAGCTCAGTTCCCCGCTCCCGGCAGGTCGGAAGCGACGACGACGGGGGTGGCGCTCTGGCCCAACGGGCTGATCCGGCTCGGCGGCTTCTTCATCATTGTGGTGGGGATCCTGGTCGTCATCGCGACGACGGTGACGATCAATCCGGTGTGGGAGTACGGCCCGTCCGACCCCGGCAACGCAACCGCGGGGTCGCAACCGGACTGGTACACGGCCTTCCTTGACGGTGCCCTTCGCCTCGTGCCACCCGGATGGGAGATCGTCATCCTCGGACGAACCGTGACACTCGCCGTCGTCGTCCCGTTGCTCGCGATCGGCGCCTTCATGGTCCTCGTACTGCTGTACCCATTCCTCGAGCAGTGGGTCGCGGCCGACGCGCGCGATCACCACCTGGTGCAGCGACCACGCGACACCCCGACACGCACGGCCATCGGCGCTGCCGGCATGACCTTCTACGGCATCCTCTGGGCAGCCGGCAGCGCGGACGTTCTCGCGCACCAATTCCAACTGGCACTCGAGACCGTCATCCACACCGAGCAGACGCTGCTGATCGTCGGACCGCTCATCGCATTCGCGCTCGCCCGCCGGACCGCGCTCGCACTCCAGCGCAAGGATCGCGAAGCGCTCCTCCACGGCTACGAAACGGGACGCATCGTCCGACTCCCCGACGGCGACCACATCGAAGTCCACGCATCGATCAGCGCCGAAGAGCAATGGCGCATCCTCGCCGCCGAACGGCCCGAACCGGTCATCCTGCAGCCCAGAGCAGACGGCCGCACCACCACCGCGATGCGAATCCGTACTCAGTTGAACCACTTCTTCTTCACGGACCGCCTCGCGCCGCTACCCCCAGTCGATGCAGAACACGCCGCGCCTGTCGCCGCCGGTGACGCCACGCAAGCTCCGGTCGTCAAAGCATGACGATGCTCACTTCCCCAGCACAACCTCACACCGAGTAGACGCACGTCGTCACAGCAACAGACACCCGCACAGCGACGGATCTCGGGGCGTCGCTGTGCGGCGTCGTTCGACAATCAAAGGAGCACAAGGATGCAGCACGTGAACATCGGCAAGCACGCGCCGAAGAACTACGAAACGCTCATGGCTTTGACGGGCCAGGCCGAACACGATGCCGCCGACGCGGGACTGGACAAGAAGCTCGTGGAGCTGGTGAAGATCCGCGCCTCGCAGCTGAACGGGTGCGCGTTCTGCCTCCGGATGCACGTCCGCGACGCCATCGCCGCCGGCGAGACCGCCGATCGGCTTGCCGTCGTCGCGGCCTGGTGGGAATCGCAGTACTTCTCCCCCGAGGAGCAGGCCGCGCTCCTGATCGCGGAGCAGATCACCGGCATCGGCGACCAGCACGTGACGCGCCGGCCGGAGGTGGCACCGCTATCCGACGAGCAGGTATCCGCTATCACCTGGGTTGCGATCGTCATCAACGCCTGGAACCGGGTCGCGATCACCAGCCACTACCCGGTAGCCCCCTGACCTGACACCAAGAGGAAGGCCGGGTGCAACTCCTTCGCCCCGGCCTTCCCCGCCGTATCGCCTCACATTCCGGCACCCGCCGTCGTCATGATGATCACAGCACGAACAGGAGCGACGATGACCGACAGCGAGCCACAGAAGCCCGGAACGGACGCTGCCCGCGCCAGCGAGCAGCTCCCAGACGTCTTCGACGAACGCCGACGGTTGATCTCGATCGGCTACCGCATGCTCGGCACCCTCGCCGAAGCCGAGGACGCAGTGCAGGAAACCTACGTCCGCTGGTACCGAATGACGGATGCCGAACGAGCCGCGATCACGAACCCACAGGGGTGGCTCACGCGGGTGATGAGCAGGGTGTGCCTCGATGTCCTCGGGTCCGCACGGGCACGCCGTGAGCGATACGTCGGGGAATGGCTCCCCGAACCGGTACCTGCCAACCTCTTCACCGGCAGCGCCAGCGACCGGACAGCAACCGCCGACCCATTGGACCGCGTGACGCTCGACGACGAGGTCAGCACGGCGCTGCTGATCGTCATGGAGAGCATGACACCGGCGGAGCGCGTCGCGTTCGTCCTGCACGACGTATTCGCCGTGCCGTTCGACGAGATTGCCATCATCGTCGGTCGAACCTCCACAGCCGTCCGGCAGCTCGCGACGTCAGCCCGACGCCGCGTGCGAGATCACGACATGCACCCACGCAACCGGAAGCAGCACGATGACGTCATGCTCGCCTTCGCGGCCGCGATTAGCAGCGGAGATCTCGCCGCGCTGACGGCGCTCCTAGACCCCTCAGTCACACTCCGCTCCGACGGCGGAGGCGTCGTCAACGCCGCTCGACGCGCGGTCCTCGGTGTCTCCAACGTCGCTCGGTTCATGCTCGGCACCGCTCGCAAGCGGCCCTCCCTCGCATTCCGCGAACAGTTGACCGGTGACGGTGTCGCGCTCGCCGCCATGGAGGGGGATCAGCTGCTCGCCATCGTCAACGTCAAGGTGCGTGACGGGCGCATCACCGACGTGTGGATGCAGGTCAACCCGGAGAAACTGACCTCCTGGTCCATCAGCTGACCTCACACCCTGCCGCCCAGCGTCGTCACATGGGCGGCGGCAGAAGCCCCCGGAAAGGGACACAAATGAAGATCCTCATCCTCGGCGGCAACGGCCACGTCGGCACCCGCCTCACGCTCCGCCTCAACGAGCTCGGACACGACACCATCGTCGCATCACGCACGAACGGAGTCGACGCCGTCACCGGGGCCGGCCTCGGCATCGCCATGGCCGACGTCGACGTCGTCGTCGACGTGCTGAACACCGTCGACATGGATCCTGCAGCCGCAACCGCCTTCTTCCGCGGATCCACCGAACGGGTCCTCGCGGCCGAGCACACCACCGGCGTCCGCCATCACGTGCTGCTCTCGGTCGTCGGCGCGGACCGCGCACTCGCCAACGGCTACTACGTCGGCAAGGTCGCCCAGGAAGAAGCGGTCCGTGACGGCGGCATACCCTTCACCATCGTCCGCGCAACGCAGTTCCACGACTTCATCCCCACGATCGCCGACTGGCTCACAGACGACGGCGTCGTCCGCGCACCTGGCATGCTGCTCCAGCCTGTCGACGTCGACGACGTCGTGGACCTCCTGGCCGAGACCGCAACCAGGCAGCCCGTGAACGACACCGTCGACCTCGCCGGACCAGACCGCTACCGGCTCGACGAAATCCTCCGCGCAACCCTCTCGGCAGCCGCGGACAGCCGTCAGGTCGCGACAGCGCCCGGCGTTGCGCTCGGCGCCGACGCTCCCGACTCCCTCGTACCGCTCGGCGCACACCGCACCGGCACCCGCCGCTACCCCGTCGACGTGCCCACGACGCAGCCGTAGCCAGCGCTCGCCCCCACTCCAACTGAAGCGCGCCCTCACACTCTGCGCCCCGACCTCGTCAGTGTGAGCAAGAGCGCGGCTTGACGCGCCGAACCGGGAGACCACATGAAGATCGCGATCGCCGGCGGCACCGGCACCGTCGGACGCCACGTCGTCCATGCAGCACTTGAACGAGGGCACGACGTCGTCGTCCTCTCGAAACAGCACGGCGTCGACGTGCTCGGCAATGTCGGTATCGCCGGTTCGATCGAAGACGCTGACGCGGTCATCGATGTGCTCAACACCACGACGCTCTCCACCAAAGCGGCCAGAGCTTTCTTCTCGACCGCTACCTCGAACCTCCTCGCGGCGGAGACACGAGTCGGCACAGCGCACCACGTCGTCCTGTCGATCGTCGGTATCGACGGAATCGACACGTCCTACTACGCCGGCAAGCTCGCGCAGGAACGTCTCGTCCGCGCCTCGAACGTCCCGCACACCGTGGCTCGGACCGCGCAGTTCCACGAATTCTCGGAACAGGTCGCAGCACAGACCTCCATCGGACCGGTCACAGTAGTGCCGCGCACCCTGTCTCGGCCCGTCGCAGCACGGGACGTCGCGGAGCACCTCGTCCGCGTCGCCGAATCCGCCCCCGCGGGTCGAGGTCCCGATCTGGTCGGCCCGGAGGAGGACACCCTCGCCGAGATGATCCGACGGATGTACGAACACGACAACGTCCGGCGCCGCGTTCTCGACGTCCGTCTCCCAGGCGCGTACGGCAGGGGCCTCGCTTCCGGTGCCCTGCGAGGCGGGGCCGAGCCACAGCGCGTGACCGGCACGACGTTCGACCAGTGGCTCCGCTCCGCAGACCACCGCAGCTGAACAACCCGACGAGCAAGGAGACTCCATTGGAGCACGAACGACCCTCGCGAGACCGCATCGGCCCCCTGCAGACCGTCGGCCTCGTGGGCACGATCATCGTCGCCGTCGCTGTCGGCATCTGGGCCTACGTGCTGCCGCGAGAGTTCTACGACCACTTCCCCTCGCTGCTCGGCGAGTGGATCTCCCAGGACGGGCCGTTCAACGAGCACCTCATCCGCGACCACGGGGCGCAGTACCTCGCCCTCGGCGCCGGCAGCATCGCAGCGTTGTTCTGGCGATCACAGCCCCTATACCGCGTCCTCGGCATCGCGTGGGGCAGCTTTGGCGTGCTCCACTTCGCATACCACGCGACGCACCTCGGACACATGACCGCTCAGGATGCCGTGGCTCAGCTAATAGTCCTGGCGGTCGCAGCGCTTCTCGGAATTGCGATCGCCATACCGGAGCGACACGGAACTTCACGCAACTGAGACAGCGCCGGTCACGGAGACCCAGGATCGCCCGAAAGCTCAACTGGCGAGACCGCGGGCCAGATGCCTACGGACATCTCACTTCTCTGACTGATCCGCTACCGGTCGCCCTTCGACTTGCGGAGTCCGAAACGCCACATCCAGATCCGGAAGCCGAGCCAGAAGATTCCTAGCGAGGTGTTGAGCACCACCAGCAGACGGAACTGGGTCGCTGCGACTCCCGCCGTCGAAGGAGCGCCCGGCGACCAGTTCTACGTCTACACACCGGAATGACGCACCGACCGGCACGCGGCTCCCACCGGGACCCCGATGGGGGCCGCGCTCTCCTTCAAAAATGTCACGCCTGAAGCCGTCTCGATAACCGATCCTCCATCGGACACCGCCTCCCGCGGCACGCGCTCCACGGCCTTCACGTCTCACATAGCTCGTCCGGAACGAATCTCGATGAGCGCCCCCTATCCGGCCGGATGCGCGACCGTGCTCGCGAACGAAGAACGCCCCGCCAGCCGAAGCCAACGGGGCGCCCCCACGATTCAGACCAGACTCAGAAGTCCCAGTCCTCGTCCTCAGTGTTCACAGCCTTGCCGATCACGTACGACGACCCCGACCCCGAGAAGAAGTCGTGGTTCTCGTCAGCGTTCGGCGACAGGGCGGACAGGATGGCCGGGTTCACGTCCGTGATGTTCTTCGGGAACATCGGCTCGTAGCCCAGGTTCATCAGCGCCTTGTTGGCGTTATAGTGCAGGAACTTCTTGACGTCCTCGGTCAGCCCGACCTCGTCGTAGAGGTCCTGCGTGTACTGCACCTCGTTCTCGTACAGCTCGAACAGGAGCGAGAACGTGTAGTCCTTCAACTCGTCACGCTCGGGCTGCGTGAGCTGCTCGAGCCCCTTCTGGTACTTGTACCCGATGTAGTACCCGTGAACGGCTTCGTCACGGATGATCAGGCGGATGAGGTCGGCGGTGTTCGTCAGTTTCGCCCGCGACGACCAGTGCATCGGCAGGTAGAACCCGGAGTAGAACAGGAACGACTCGAGCAGCGTCGAAGCGACCTTGCGCTTCAGCGGCTGGTCGCCCTGGTAGTAGTCCATGACGATCTGGGCCTTCTTCTGCAGGTTCGGGTTCTCCTCGGACCAGCGGAAGGCTTCGTCGATCTCGGGCGTCGACGCGAGGGTCGAGAAGATCGACGAGTAGCTCTTGGCGTGCACCGACTCCATGAACGCGATGTTCGTGTAGACGGCTTCTTCGTGCGGGGTGATCGCGTCGGGGATGAGCGACACGGCGCCGACGGTGCCCTGGATGGTGTCCAGGAGCGTCAGGCCCGTGAAGACGCGCATGGTCAGCTTCTGCTCGGCCGGCGTCAGCGTGTTCCACGACTGCACGTCGTTCGACAGCGGCACCTTCTCGGGCAGCCAGAAGTTGTTGACGAGGCGGTTCCAGACCTCGACGTCCTTGTCGTCCTGGATGCGGTTCCAGTTGATGGCCTGGACCCGATCAATGAGCTTCAGCTTCTCGACCAACGCACGTTTCCTTCAAGAGATGGTGATGATTACGGGACTGGAGGCGCGGTGCGGGCTGGCACCGCGCCTCCAGAATGCAGAGCGGCAGGCTCTACAGCATGCAGCTGACGCAGCCCTCGACCTCGGTGCCCTCGAGCGCGAGCTGGCGGAGACGGATGTAGTAGATCGTCTTGATGCCCTTGCGCCATGCGTAGATCTGCGCCTTGTTGATGTCGCGCGTGGTGGCGGTGTCCTTGAAGAACAGCGTCAGGGACAGGCCCTGGTCCACGTGCTGCGTCGCCGCGGCGTACGTGTCGATGATCTTCTCGGCACCGATCTCGTACGCGTCCTGGTAGTAGTCCAGGTTGTCGTTCGTCATGAACGGCGCCGGGTAGTAGACGCGACCGAGCTTGCCTTCCTTGCGGATCTCGATCTTCGACGCGATCGGGTGGATCGACGACGTCGAGTGGTTGATGTACGAGATCGAACCGGTCGGCGGGACGGCCTGCAGGTTCTGGTTGTAGATGCCGTGCTCCTGGATGGACGCCTTCAGCGCCTTCCAGTCGTCCTGCGTCGGGATCGTGATGTTCGCGTTGTCGAAGAGCGAGGCGACGCGAGCCGTGGCGGGGGTCCACGCCTGGTCGGTGTACTTGTCGAAGAACTCGCCCGACGCGTACTTCGAGTCGCGGAAGCCGTCGAAGGTCTCGCCGGTCTCGATCGCGATCTTGTTCGACGCACGAAGGGCGTGGAACAGCACCGTGTAGAAGTAGATGTTCGTGAAGTCGATGCCCTCTTCGGAGCCGTAGTACACGCGCTCACGAGCGAGGTAGCCGTGCAGGTTCATCTGGCCGAGGCCGATGGCGTGCGACTTGTCGTTGCCGTCCTCGACGGAGCGGACCGACGTGATGTGCGACATCTGCGACACCGAGGTGAGGCCGCGGATGGCGGTCTCGATGGTGCGACCGAAGTCCGGCGAGTCCATCGTCAGCGCGATGTTCAGCGAGCCGAGGTTGCAGGAGATGTCCTTGCCGATCTCGTTGTACGAGAGGTCCTCGTTGAACGTCGTCGGGGTGTTGACCTGCAGGATCTCCGAGCACAGGTTGGACATGTTGATCCGACCCTTGATCGGGTTGGCCTTGTTCACCGTGTCCTCGAACACGATGTACGGGTAGCCCGACTCGAACTGGATCTCGGCGATCGTGGTGAAGAAGTCACGCGCCTTGATCTTCGTCTTCTTGATGCGCGAGTCGTCGACCATCTCGCGGTACTTCTCGGAGATCGGGACGTCGCCGAACGGGATGCCGTAGACCTTCTCGACGTCGTACGGCGAGAAGAGGTACATGTCCTCGTTGTTCTTCGCGAGCTCGAACGTGATGTCCGGCACGACGACACCGAGGGACAGCGTCTTGATACGGATCTTCTCGTCGGCGTTCTCACGCTTGGTGTCGAGGAACCGCATGATGTCCGGGTGGTGGGCGCTGAGGTAGACCGCGCCGGCACCCTGACGCGCACCGAGCTGGTTCGCGTAGGAGAAGGAGTCTTCCAGCAGCTTCATCACGGGGATGATGCCCGAGGACTGGTTCTCGATCTGCTTGATCGGGGCGCCGGCCTCGCGGATGTTGGAGAGGAGCAGGGCCACGCCGCCGCCGCGCTTCGAGAGCTGCAGCGAGGAGTTGATGCCGCGCGAGATCGACTCCATGTTGTCCTCGATGCGGAGGAGGAAGCAGGAGACGAGCTCGCCGCGCTGGGCCTTCGCGGTGTTGAGGAACGTCGGGGTCGCGGGCTGGAAGCGGCCGGCGATGATCTCCTCGACGAGGTCGATCGCGAGCTGCTCGTTGCCCTGTGCGAGGCCGAGGGCGGTCATCACGACGCGGTCCTCGAAGCGCTCGAGGTAGCGCTTGCCGTCGAACGTCTTGAGCGTGTAGCTCGTGTAGTACTTGAACGCACCGAGGAACGTCTGGAACCGGAACTTCTTCGAGTACGCCAGGTCGTTGAGCTTCTGGATGAAGTCCAGCGAGTACATGTCGATCGTCTCGCGCTCGTAGTACTCGTTCTCGACCAGGTAGTCGAGCCGCTCCTTCAGGTTGTGGAAGAAGACGGTGTTCTGGTTGACGTGCTGCAGGAAGAACTGCTTCGCGGCTTCACGGTCCTTGTCGAACTGGATGTTCCCGTCCGCGTCGTAGAGGTTGAGCATCGCGTTGAGGGAGTGGTAGTCCATCCCCGTCTGCGGCGACGTCAGATCGACGTCTGCAACTGCTGCGTCCAAAATGCATCCAATCCTGTGTTGACCGCTGACACGTCGTCAGGAGTCCCGAAGAGTTCGAATCTGTAGAGGACGGGGACGTTGCACTTGCGTGCGATGACGTCCCCCGCGAGACCGTAGGCCTCGCCGAAGTTCGTGTTGCCCCCGACGATCACACCGCGGATGAGCGAGCGGTTGCGTTCGTCGTTGAGGAACTTGATGACCTGCTTGGGGACCGCTCCCTGCCCGTTGCCGCCACCGTAGGTGGGCAGCACCAACACGTACGGCTCGTCCACGTGGAGGAACGGGTCGTTCGGGTAGAGCGGGATCCGGTCCGCGTCACGGCCGAGCTTCTCGACGAAGCGTGCGGTGTACCCGGACACGCTCGAGAAGTAGACCAGTCGGCTCATGGTGCCCCTCCGATGAGAAGGTGCGGACAGACGGACCGTGGGTGTCCTGCGGTGGTGATCCGAGCCTCCTGAACGAGCTCGGGTCACCACCCGCGGACGTGGGTCGAACTACGCGAGTTCGGCGCTGAGCGTCGCGATCTTGTCGGGACGGAAGCCCGACCAGTGGTCGTCGTCCGTGACGACGACGGGCGCCTGCAGGTAGCCGAGGCTCTTGACGTGCTCGAGCGCGGCTTCGTCGGTGGAGACGTCGTGCACTTCGTACTGGATGCCCTTGTTGTCGAGCGCGCGGTACGTCGCGGTGCACTGGACGCAGGACGGCTTGGTGTAGACGGTGACGGCCATGATCTCCCCTGGTTCTGCTGTTGCTGTGGTGGTTGTCTTGATGCCTGTGTGCAGCAGGTTCCGGGAGGGGCCGCTGCGATGCCTCCACACTACATCTAGTGGCTGGCGGAGTCACCGACCACAAGAGGAAGTGTTACAGCCGTGTAGTTCTCCACAAGCTCCTCCACAGTGTGAACAGCTCGGAGAGGCCCGTGATTCCGCCATTCTCCAGCGGACCACCGACACTTCCCCACACCCGTGGACAGCATCGATCCACATGTGTGGAATCAGCGTGTCGGCGTGTCGCGGTCAGCTCGCCGTCCACACCTCCCCCGGACGGGTGACAGGGCCGTCCGTCCGGTCCGTACACTCGTCTCGTGAGCACGTACGGCCCCCTCCTCAAGACTCCCGGCGTGGGTCGCGTCATCGCCGCGCAGCTCACCGCACGGTTCCCCTTCGGCATGCTGTCGCTGGCCTACCTGCTGCACGTCGAGCACGTCTTCGACTCGTACGGCGCCGCCGGTCTCGTGCTCGCGACCACGAGCATCGGGCAGGCGATCGCGGGTCCGCTCACCAGCCGCTGGATGGGCAGCTGGGGCATGCGGCCGGTGCTCATCCTGACGAGCCTCGTCGCGCTCGTGAGCATGGCCGTCATCGCGTTCTTCGTCATGCCGCTGTGGGCCTACGTGGTCGTCGGGTTCCTGGGCGGCCTCGCCGTCCCGCCCGTGCAGCCGGCGGTGCGCACCATCTACCCCAAGATGGTGACCTCGTCGCAGCTCACGCCCCTCTTCTCCCTCGACGCGAGCGCGCAGGAGCTCATCTGGGTCGCCGGCCCGGTCATCACGACGTTCGTCGCGACGCAGATCGGCACGGTCCAGGCGATCGTCGTCGCGATGGTGTTCCTGGTGGTCGGCGGCACGTGGTTCATCGCGTCACCGGAGCTCGGCCGGGTCCGCATCCCGCGGTCGAAGCGCGCGTTCGGCGTCGTCCTGAAGCGGCCGTCGGTCGTCGTCGCCACCCTCACCGGCCTCCTCCTCATCGGGGCGTGCGCCGCGGTCGAGGCGAGCGTCACGAGCGTCTTCGGCGAGGGCAGCCCGAACGCCGGCATCGTCCTCGCCGTGTTCGCGGTCGGGTCGCTCATCGGCGGCCTCACGCTGGGCCACCTGCCGATCTCGCGCAACACCCTGTGGACGCGCATGTCGATCGTGTTCGTCGGACTCGCCCTGGCCGTCGGCGGCACGAACTTCTGGTGGCTCTGCCTCGCCCTGGTCATCGCCGGCGCCGGCATCGCTCCGGCCCTCGCGGTCATGTTCGGCTCGGTCTCGGCGACGGTGAAGTTCTCCGACACGGCCGAGGCCTACGGCTGGATGGGCACCGGCCAGCTCATCGGTGCAGCGGGCGGTTCCGCGGTCGCCGGCTTCCTCATCGACAGCCAGGGAGCGACCGGCGGGATGATGGTCGGTGCCGTGATGGCCGCGGTCGGCGTCGTCCTGCCGCTCGTCACGCGGCGCTGGCTGCCCGACCTGCGTGGTCGCGACGCGAGCCCCATCCCCGACACCGAGCCGGTCAACATCCCCACCTAGGTCGCGAAACACGCGTGTTTCGACGTCCCGTGCGTCGATCGACGGGTGTCACGTCGATGACGTGGCGCGACGCCCGGCCTGGAGGCGCGGCGCACCCCCGCCACGATCGGCAGGATGGGTGCATGGTCACCTCAGTCCCCCTCCGCGACGGCGCATCGATCCCCGCCATCGGCTTCGGCGTCTACAAGGTCGACGACACCGAGGCCGAGACGGCGGTCGGTCTCGCGCTCGACGCCGGCTACCGGCACGTCGACACCGCCGAGATGTACGGCAACGAGACCGGCGTCGGGAAGGCGATCCGCGCCTCCGGGCTCGACCGTGACGACGTCTTCGTGACGACCAAGGTGTGGAACGACCACCAGGGGCGCGACGCGACCCTGCGGGCGTTCGACGCGAGCCTCGAGCGACTCGGGCTCGACACCGTCGACCTCTACCTGATCCACTGGCCGGCCGCGGCGAACGACCGCTACGTCGACACCTGGCGCGCCCTCGTCGAGCTGCGCAAGTCGGGGCGCGCGCGCAGCGTCGGGGTGTCGAACTTCCAGGCGCCCCACCTCGAACGACTCATCGACGAGACGGGCGAGGTCCCGGCGGTGAACCAGGTCGAACGGCACCCGTGGCTGCCGCAGCGTGAGCTCACGGCATTCCACGCACAGCACGGGATCGTGACCGAGGCCTGGTCACCGCTCGGACGCGGGCGACTCATCGACGAGCCGGTGCTCACCGGCATCGCGGACGCCCACGGGGTGAGCGTGGCGCAGGTGCTCGTGCGGTGGAACGTGCAGCAGGGGGTGGTGGTGCTGCCGAAGTCGGTGACGCCGTCGCGGATCCGGTCGAACCTCGACGTCGACGGGTTCGTGCTGAGCGACGACGACCTGGCGGCGATCGCGTCGCTCGAGTCGGGGCAGCGCACGGGGTCCCACCCGGACTCGGTGTCCTGACGCGCTCAGCCGGTCGGGAGCAGCCCACTGAAGGCGACCACGGCGATCCCTGTCCCCACGACTGCGAGGAAGATGCCGATCACCCGGACGAACCGCGGGGTGAGTGGCCTCCCGTTCATGAGCTCATCGCCACCGATGGACTGCGCCCACCGGTTGAACACCGCGATCGTGACACCCCACAGCGCCGCGACGACCGCGCCGATGCCGAACCAGGTCGCCCCGGTCACCGCCCCCGCCTCCGCTCGATCTGCTGCCGGAGGTTCCGGACGAACAAGACCTCCAGGGTGACCGCGATCGCCGTCAGGACGATCGCGAAGACGATGTGCGCGAGGTCGTGCCCACGGCTCAGCACGCTCAGCGGCAATCCGATGACGAGCGCCGCACAGACGACGACGTTGAACCACGCACCGACGACCCCGCCTGGGGTCCGACCAGTGCGCTCCATCCACGGAACCGGCATGCGCGGGACGCTACGCCGGCGGGCTGGGCGATCCGTACCCCGGAACCTCAGCCCCGACGGTCCTCCTCGGACTGCCACGGCAGGTGCAGGTCGCCGGGCTCCGGCTCCACGTCTCCCGCGTCGTCGGCACCACCCGTGCCCGGAGCGGCGACGATCCTCGACGGGTCGATGCCGTCCGCCTCGAGGTCGGCGCGATCACGCTGCGACGTCTGCGAGGCCTCGGTCTCCCGCTCGCTCGACGGGCTGTACGAGGTGTCGGCCGCGCGCTGCTCACGCTCGCCGACGCCGTCCGCGCCCTCGTGGTGTGCGGCCTCGCGCAGGGCGTCGGTGCGTGCGCGGTCGTCGGAGTCCTCGGGGCCCGGGACGTCGGGGATGCTGTCGCTCATGGCGCCGACCGTAGGCCTCGCTGCCCGAGCGACGTCCCCGGCAGTCCGATCGACGCACCCGACCGGTGGTCCGCCCGAGGGCGACCGCTCGATCCCGCAGCATCGGTACCGATCCGGTCACGGGCCCGGAACACGCCCCGACCCCACGCTACGATCGCCGCGGGCCAGGCGAGATCCGACGCCGGCCGGGGACGAGGGGGATCATGCGCCGAGCGGTGACCAGGGGACGGACGACTGCGGTGGTGCTGCTGTCGGCGGTCGCAGCCATCGGACTGACCGGCTGCTCGGTGTTCAGCGGACCCGATCCGGTGCCGAGTCCGACCCGGCTGGCCGTGCAGGGACCGGACGCCACCGAGCGACCGACGCCCTCCGCCTCCCCCACCCCCGAGCAGGTCCTCCCCGCCGGGACCGTCGCCGCCGAGACCGACGTCGTGTCGAAGACCGGGGACACGTCGATCCACGTGCGGGTCACCGCCGATGCCGACGGCGTGTTCACGGTGCACCTCTCGGACTACCGGACGACGAACCCGCAGCCGATGTCGATCCAGTTCCGCCACCGCGTCGCCGGGTTCCAGGACGGCTACGACGCGGTCGCCCGTGGGTTCGTGCAGTGGGACCGCGCGTCCGGACCGCCCGACTCGTACACGCTCGACGCCGGCGCACGGCCCGACTACCTCGCGAGCGCCGTCCTGGTGCCGATGTCGTCCGGCGACGGCACCAGCGACGCGGACCGTCCGTGGGTCGGCTCCGTGCTCGCGGTCGGCACGCTGACGTGGAAGATCCCGAACCCCTACCCGGACCTTCACGTCACCGTGGGGAAGGCCCGCCCGGGGGCGTACGGGTACGTGAAGGACGTCGACGGCACGCCCACCTGGTACATGGTGTCGCACGGGGACGACCTCACCACGGTGTCGAAGCGCTTCGGCGTCACCCCGGCGCAGTTCGAGTGGATGAACCCCTACCTCGAGCTCCGCGGCGACAAGTGGCTCAACGAGGACGCCACCCTCAACATCTCCCCCGCGAACCGCTGACGCCGGGGGTCGGTCCGGTCCGTTACGGTTGACCAGCACTCGCCACACGCAGGAGGTCCCACCGTGACGATCGTCGCCGCAGCAGACGGCTCAGCCCTCGGCAACCCCGGCCCGGCCGGCTGGGCCTGGTACGTCGATGACGACCGCTGGGCCGCCGGCGGGTGGCCGAACGCCACGAACAACCAGGGCGAGCTGACAGCCGTCCTCCAGCTGCTCCGCGCCACGAAGGACACCGGCGAGCCGCTGCACATCCTCTGCGACAGCCAGTACGCGATCAAGGCGTGCACCGAGTGGCTGGCGGGCTGGAAGCGGAAGGGCTGGCGGAAGGCCGACGGCAAGCCCGTGCTGAACGTCGAGATCATCAAGGAGCTCGACGCCGAGCTGCAGGGCCGCAAGGTCACGTTCGAGTGGGTCCGCGGCCACGTCGGGCACGAGATGAACGAGGCGGCGGACGTCCGCGCCCGCGGTGCTGCGACCGCTTACCAGCAGGGCACCGAGGTGCCGCACGGGCCGGGGTGGCCCGGGGTCGAGGTCACCGAGCCGGCCGCGCTGCCCGAGGCGACCCCGCCCGCGACCCTGTTCTGACCGTCAGAGCGGCCGGTCCGAGAGCGGCCGCTCCCAGAGCGCGACCGTGCTGACGAGGTGGTCGTACCGGTACGGCTTCTCCTCCCCCGTCGGCTCGTACCCGAGCGCCCGCCAGAACGGCTCCGCCACCGACGCGTTCGACGCGACGATCCCGAGGCGCAAGCGCTCCACACGCAAACGCTCCAGGCGCGAGCGCTCCACGCCCGAGCGCCCCACGCCCGAGCGCCCGGACGCCGCCCTGACCCGCTCGACGACCGCGTCGTGCATCGCCCGCCCGAGCCCCCGACCCTGCTCGCCCCCTCGGACGACCAGCAGCCCGATGTACGCGACGGAGGGCGACGGGTACCCGAGCAGCACGTCCGCGAACGCCACCAGCCGCTCCCCCTCCCACAGCCCGAGCCCGACCTTCCCCGCCGGATCGAACCCGTCCGGCACCGACAGCAGCGCGCTCAGCCCGTCGGACGGCCCCGGCGGGTACCCGGTGATCCGCAACGCGTAGTCCGGCACCGACTCGAGCAGGTCCTGCAGCGCGGCGACGTCACCGTCGGCCGAGGAGCCGCCGAGCTCGCGCACCACCGACATCAGTCGACGTCCACGTCCGACCAGCCGTCGAAGCGCCCGATCTCGGTGACCCGCACCACGGCCTCGCCCGCCTCGTCCGACGCGTCGAGGTCGATCGTGGCGGAGAACCCGAAGTCCTTGTCACCGGCGGGATCGGCGAAGATCTGCCGCGCACGCCAGACGCGTGCCGAGCCCGACGCGCCCGCCGCCCCGGACACCCCGGTGGCCCCGGCCTCGTCGAGCACCAGGTACTGCATGGACCGGGCGTCGGCACCCGTCCCGATCTCGTCGTGCGCCTCGTAGTACTCCTCGAGCACGGCGTCCCACGCGTCCTCGCCGAAGCCCGCCGCACCGTCCAGCGCCGCGAGTCCGGCGACGTCGTCGGCGGCGGCGAGCAGCACCCGCTGGAACAGGGCGTTGCGCACGAGCACCCGGAACGCCCGCGGGTTCCCGGTGAGCCGCGAGGGCTGCGGCGGCGCGATCTCCTCGTGTTCCTCCGACGCGAGCAGGACGTCACCGTTCAGCAGGGCCTCCCACTCGTCGACGAGCGAGGAGTCGGTCTGCTTGACGACCTCGCCGAGCCACTCGATCAGGTCGTCGAGCTCGGGGGTGCGCTGCTCGTCGGCGATCGTCTGCCGCATCGTCCGGTACGCGTCGGAGAGGTACCGGAGCACGAGCCCCTCGGAGCGGGTGAGCTGGTAGAACCGCACGAAGTCGCCGAAGGTCATCGCCCGCTCGTACATGTCACGCACGACGGCCTTGGGCGAGAGCGCGAAGTCGAGGACCCACGGCTGCTCGGCGGCGTAGGCCTCGTAGGCGGCCGTCAGCAGCTCGTCCAGCGGCTTGGGCCACGTGACCTCCTCGAGCAGCTCCATCCGCTCGTCGTACTCGATCCCCTCCTGCTTCATCCGGGCGACGGCCTCGCCGCGCTCCTTGAACTGCTGCTGCGAGAGGATCGCCCGCGGGTCGTCGAGGGTGGCCTCGACGATGGACACCATGTCGAGCGCGTAGCTGGGAGACGAAGGATCGAGCAGCTCGAACGCCGCGAGCGCGAACGGCGAGAGCGGCTGGTTGAGCGCGAAGTTCGGCGCGATGTCGACGGTCAGCCGGTACTCCCCGTCGACCTTCTCGATCACCCGCGCGTTGATGAGCGTCCGTGCGATGGTCAGTGCCCGCCGGGCCATCGCGAGCTGCCGCGACCGGGGTTCGTGGTTGTCGAAGACCAGCGACCGGACGGACTCGAACGCCGAACCGCCGCGCGCGACGACGGAGAGCACCATCGCGTGCGTGATCCGCATCCGCGAGACCATCGGCTCGGGCTCGGCCGCGATGAGCCGCTCGAACGACGCCTGGCCCCACGACACGAAGCCGTCCGGCGCCTTCTTCCGCTTGATCTTGTTCTTCTTCTTCGGGTCGTCACCGGCCTTCGCGACCGCCCGGGCGTTCTCGATGTCGTGCTCCGGCGCCTCGGCCACGACGTCGCCCTCGGTGTCGTACCCGGCACGACCGGCACGACCGGCGATCTGGTGGAACTCGCGAGCGGACAGCTGCCGCATCTTCGTGCCGTCGAACTTCGTCAGCCCGGTGAGCAGCACCGAGCGGATCGGCACGTTGATGCCGACGCCGAGCGTGTCGGTGCCGCAGATCACCGGCAACAGCCCGCGCTGGGCGAGCTGCTCGACGAGCCGTCGGTACTTCGGCAGCATGCCGGCGTGGTGGACGCCGATGCCCGCCCGGATGAGTCGGGACAGGGTCTGCCCGAACCCGGCGCTGAAGCGGAACCCGGCGATGGCCTCGGCGATCTGGTCTCGGCGTTCGCGTGACGCGACGCGCGCCGACATGAGCGCCTGCGCCCGTTCGAGTGCGGCGGCCTGGGCGAAGTGGACGATGTAGACCGGCGCCTTGCCCTCCTCGAGCAGCCGTTCGACCGTCTCCTGCACGGGCGTCATCACGTACTCGTACTCGAGCGGCACCGGACGCGAGACCCCGGTGACCCGCGCGGTCGGCCGTCCGGTCCGGCGCGAGAGGTCGTCCGCGATGGTCGTGACGTCGCCGAGCGTCGCGGACATGAGCAGGAACTGCGCCCGTTCGAGGACGAGCAGCGGCACCTGCCACGCCCATCCGCGGTCGGGGTCGCCGTAGTAGTGGAACTCGTCCATCACGACGACGTCGACGTCGGCGTCCGGTCCCTGCCGGAGCGCGAGGTTCGCGAGGATCTCCGCCGTGCAGCACACGATCGGGGCATCGGCGTTGACGCTCGAGTCGCCCGTGACCATGCCGACGTTCTGGGCGCCGAACAGCTCGACGAGCTGGAAGAACTTCTCGGAGACGAGTGCCTTGATCGGCGCCGTGTAGTAGCTCCGCTTGCCCTCGGCGAGCGCGGCGAAGTGCGCACCCGCGGCCACGAGTGACTTGCCGGTGCCGGTGGGCGTCGAGAGCACGACGTTGGCGCCGGAGACGAGCTCGATCACGGCTTCGTCCTGCGCCGGGTAGAGCGGGCGCCCGCCCTCGGCCGCCCAGGCCGCGAACGCCTCGTACACGGCGTCCGGGTCGACGACACCGTCGACCGCCGCCGGCAGGGCGGCGACGAGCGGGGGCTGGGTGGTGACGTCGGTCATGGCACCATCCTCCCAGGTGGGTGGTGACGACGAGACGGACTGGAGGCGCGGTGCGGGCCGGCACCGCGCCTCCTGGACCACGCATGGATGCGTCCGCATAGACTCACGTCGTGCGCGAACTCGGCTTCCTCTCCTTCGTCCCGAACCACGGCGGCACGGCCGGCGCCGCCGCTGCCCTCGAGGACGGCCTGCGCCTCTTCGAGACCGCCGAGTCGCTCGGCTACGGCACCGGGTGGGTCCGGGGCCGCCACTTCGAGCCGTTCCTGACCAGCCCGATGACCTTCTTCGCGGCCGCCGCCCAGCGCACCAGCACGATCGGCTTCGGCACCGCGGTCCTCGGCATGCGCTACGAGGACCCGATCCGCCTCGCCGAGGACGCCAGCACGGTCGACCTCCTCAGCGACGGCCGCGTGCAGCTCGGCATCTCGACCGGCATCGCGGGCTACGGCCCGATCCTCGACCCGGTGTTCGGCGCGTCCGACCGCAGCTTCCGCGACGAGGCCGAGGCGCGCGCGTCCCGCCTGCTCGAGGTGCTGCAGGGCGAGCCGCTCGGCACCGCCGGCACGGGCTACGAGAGCATCCCGGCCGACGCCGACCTCACGCTGCAGCCCCTCAGCCCCGGACTCCGCGACCGCGTGTGGTGGGGCGGCGGCAGCATGGGCACCGCGGTGCGGACGGCCGAGAAGGGTCTGCTGCTGCACTGTTCGACCCTGAACACCGAGGACACCGGTGCGCCGTTCGCCGAGGCGCAGGCGGACCAGATCGCCGCGTACCGCGAGCGCTTCGCCCAGCTGCACCCCGACCGCACCCCGAAGGTCGCCGTCGGCCGGATCGTGGTCCCGCTGCTCGACGACCACGACCGCGCCGTGCACGAGGAGTTCCTCACCGGGTACGCGAGCGGCATGGACGACGAGGGGCGCCCGCTCTCCGGGAACCCGCCGTTCCGCTTCAGCAAGGTCGTCTCCGGCGAGCCGTCGGCCATCGTCGACGCGCTGCTCGCCGACCCGGCCGTGCGGTCGACCGACGAACTCGTGATCACCCTGCCCGCGAACGGTGACGCCGCGTCGCACGAGCGGATCCTGCGCATCGTCGCCGAGAACGTCGCACCGGCCGTCCGAGCCCGGTGATGCAGGGCATCCGGCGGGCCCGCACCAGGTGGTGGTGAGGCTCCCCGGGAGCCCGGCCGGATGACCATCTCGTCCCTGATCCGCACGGGATGGTGCACCCATCGTTCCACCTACCGAGTGGTTTGTCACACCGGATTGCGGTTCGTGGACCGAAAAAGTGACGTTCGTTCACTGGTTTCTCCCAGACTGGCGGAAGTCAACCGGTTGGCACCTGCCCCGTACAAGCGAATGCGCCCCCGCGCGGACGCGGGGACGCATTCTGGACGCACCAGGGCCACCAGGGCTCCATCGGCCGGATCAGGAGACCGTGTCGCACGCATGGCGACCCAGTTCTCGGTGCGCGCGCCGACGGTAACCAGCCGCCTGGCGCAGATCGATGTTACTGAATGATCACGGCGTCAGCGCGGAAACCGGACGACTTCACGCGGATTGGACCGTCACGGTGCCGGATTCGTCCGACACCGATGCGCCGACGTGCAGCGTGAAGGTGCCGGACTCGTGGGCCCATGCACCGTCCCAGTGCGCGAACGCCCGGGCCGGGACCTCGATCGAGACCTCGGTGGACTCCCCCGCGTCGAGCCGCACGGGCGCGAAGCCGACGAGCCAGCGGACCGGACGGTCGACCGCCGAGGACTCCCGCGAGGCGTAGACCTGCACGACGTGCTTGCCGGCCCGGTCGCCCGTGTTCGCGACGGTCGCGGTGACGATGACCGCGTCGCCCTCGCGGACGGTCGGCGTCGCGGTGACGCCGTCGATCGTCCAGGTCGTGTAGCCGAGTCCGTGGCCGAACGGGTAGGCCGGCTCGGTGCCCGCGCGGAGCCAAGCCCGGTAGCCGATGTGCACGCCCTCGTCGTAGGACACCTTGCCGTCGACCGGGGTGACGTCCAGCACGGGCACGTCCGCCATCGCGACCGGCCAGGTGGTGGGCAGACGGCCGCCCGGCTCGCGAGCGCCGGTGAGGACGTCGGCGAGCGCGTTGCCGTACTCCTGTCCGCCGAACCACGTGAGCAGGACCGCGGCGACGTCGTTCCGCCACGGCATCTCGACCGGCGAGCCGGCGTTCACGACGACGACCGTGTTCGGGTTCGCCGCCACGACCGCACGCACCAGGTCGTCCTGGTGCCCGGGCAGCGCGAGCGACGAGCGGTCGTACCCCTCGGACTCGACCTTCGAGTTCGTGCCGACGACCACCACGGCGACGTCTGCCGTGCGGGCAGCCTCGACTGCGGCATCGATGAGCACCGACGGGTCCTCGTCGGACGGCTCGGTGCCGAACTGGTACGCGAGCACGCCGCCGAGGGTCTCGTCCTGGATGACGTCGTACTCGATGCGGATCGCGACGTCCTGGCCGGCCGTCACCGACACGGGCACCGAGCGTGCCGGCGGGTTGAGGAACGCGGCGCCGAGCTGGTCGCCCTCGAACGGGACGTCCTCGTCGAGCACGAGCTCGCCGTCGATCCACATGCGCGAGCGGCCCGCTGCACCGATGCCGATCCGGACCGTGCCGGTGGACGGCGCGGTGTAGGTCGTGGTGATGTCGAGCCGGTCGGCCTCGCGCGTGGGGGCGTCGCCGCCGAACCAGAACAGCGCGGTGGCACGGCGGTCCTCGACGTACAGCTCGGTCCCGTCGCGCACGAACGCGACCCGGGCGCCGGGCTCGCCGGTGCCGGGGTTGGTGATGGTGGACAGCGGGAACTCCGCGATGCCCTCCTGCACGACGGCACCGATCGCGTAGTCCACCGTGGCACCCGGGAAGGCCGAACGGATCCCGTCGAGCGGCGAGACGACCTGCGACGGCACGACCGTGGCCGAGCCACCGCCCTGCGTGCGGGCCTGGTCGGCGTTGTGGCCGATCACGGCGATGCGGGAGACGGCGGGCGCGTCGAGCGGCAGCACGCCCGTGTTGCGGACGAGGACGGTGCCCTCGGCCTCGGCCTCGCGGACGAACGCGACGCCGTCCTCGACGTGCACGGGCTGGGCGGCCACGGGCTCGAAGCCCTCGAGTGCGCCGACGCGGGCGGCGAGGATGAGGATGCGGCGGACCTTCCGGTCGATCGCCTCGATCGGCACGTCGCCGGACTGCACGGCGGCGAGCAGCGGCCCCTCGCTCCACCACTGGTTCGGCCCGGGCATCGCGACGTCCTGGGACGCCTTCGCCGAGTCGACCGAGCGGACACCGGTCCAGTCGGAGACGACGATGCCGTCGAAGCCCCACTCGGAGTTCAGCGGGGTCTCGAGCAGCTCGTTCTCGGACGCGGTGACGCCGTTGATCGAGTTGTACGACGACATGATCGCCCAGGCGTGCGCCTCGGTCACGGCCTTCTCGAACGCGAGCAGGTAGAGCTCCCGCAGGGCACGGTCGGAGACCTCGGTCGACGCGGTGAAGCGGTCGGTCTCGTAGTCGTTCGCGATGTAGTGCTTCGGGGTCGCGGCGACGCCGTTCTCCTGCACGCCCTCGACGTACGACGCCGCCAGGTCGCCGGTGAGCACCGGGTCCTCGCTGAACGCCTCGAAGTGCCGGCCGCCGAGGGGCGAGCGGTGCAGGTTGATGGTCGGGCCGAGGACGACGTCGACGCCCTTGCGGCGGGCCTCGACGGCCGCTGCGGCGCCGTAGCGCTTCGCGATCGCGCGGTCCCACGAGGCGCTCAGCGCCGTCGCGGACGGCAGGTTCAGCGACGGGTCGCGCTCGTCCCAGACCTCACCGCGGACGCCGGACGGGCCGTCCGACATGAGGATGCGGCGCAGCCCGATCTTCTCGATCGGCCAGGTGGTCCAGAAGTCGCGCCCCGTCAGGAGCTGCACCTTCTCGTCGGTGGTCAGCTGGCCGACGAGCGCCTCGATGCGCTCGGCCGTACTGGAGGCAGTGGTCACGTCGTCCACGGTAGTCACGGTGGTCGGTCCTTTCGTTCAGAGCCAGAACAGGTGGTCAGCGCACGCCGCGGATGCGGGACACCGAGGCGATGCCGAGCAGTCCGACGACGGCGCCGGTGATGAAGAAGCCGCTGTACCCGCCGGTGAGGGCGATCACGCCGGGGGCGGAGGCGGGGACGATCGACTGCGGCAGGGCCTGCGCGATGTTCACCACGCCGAGGTCCTTCGCGTTGTCCTCGTCGGAGGGGAGCACGTCGGTGATGAGGGCGAGGTCGACGGCGTAGAAGACACCCATGCCGGCGCCCATCACGAACTCCCCGACGAGCACCATGCCGAGCGACGGCGCGAGCGCGATGAGCACGAGTCCCACCACGCCGACGACACCGGCAACGGCGACGAAGAGCTTGCGGCGGCCGAGCTTGTCGGACAGCCACCCGGCGACGAGCGACGTGAGGACGATCCCCACGACGTTCCACAGCGTGCCCTGGAACACCGCGTTCGCGACGTGGTCGGACTCGACGCCGATGTCGTCGCGCAGGAAGTAGGTCAGGTAGCTCACCGCGGTGTACTGCGCGGCGACCATGAGGAAGCGGGTCAGCCAGGCCCAGCCGAGGTCCGGGTGCTTCACCGGGTTGAACACGAACGACCCGAAGACCTGCCCGACGCTGAGCTTCGACGTCGGCCGGTTGGTGAGCACGCGGTCGCGGAACACGAGCGCGTAGAGCACGACGACGATCGACCCGATCGCGCCGGGGATGATCATCTGCGTCGCCGAGGTCGAGAAGAGCTGCACGAGGAACGTGCCGCCGACGAGCGCGAGGTTCTGGGAGAGCCCGAGCAGCGCCGCGACCCGGCCGCGCTGGGAGCGCGTGACGTGGTCCGGCATGACGGCGGTCAGCGCCGCGATCGTGGCGTTGTAGGCGATCTGCGTGACGCCCCACGCGAGGACCAGCACGACGGTCGAGGTGGTCGTTGCGACGACCACGAGGCCCGCGAAGCCGACCACGGTGCCACCGATGATCCACGGACGACGCATGCCGAGCCTCCCGGCAGTCCGATCGCTGAAGCGACCGGCAAGGGGGTTGGCGACCATCGCGGCGAACGCGCCCACACCGAGTGCCAGGCCGAGCACGCCCGCCTGGTCGTCCGGCGCGATCTCGGCGACCTTCAGCGCCATGGCGACGAGCACCGGCGGCAGCAGCGCGATGTACAGGCCGAGCATCGCGATCGGCATGCCGAGCGTGTACATGAGCGGATTCCCCCGGCCGCGCGTGGGGGCGACGGCGGTCGGGGTGTCGTTGACGGTCAGGGCATCGTTGGCCACTGCAACCTCTTCTCGGGGACGCCGCCTGCGTCGGCGACTCGCACGCCTTCGTCGGCGGCTCGTGCCACCGTAACACCAAAACCAACCAGGGCTAGGTTTTCTGGGCGGTCGCCGAGAGCGGTACAGTCCTGCCATGGCACGACGGGGTTCGTACGCGAAGGGCATCGCGAAGCGCGAGGAGATCCTCACGACGGCGCTCGACCTCGTCGCGTCGCAGGGCTTCCGTCGCACGAGCATCAAGGACATCGCCGATGCCGTCGGGCTGACGCAGGCCGGGTTGCTGCACTACTTCGACTCGAAGGACGAGCTCTGGGTCGAGATCCTGCGGCGCCGCGACGAGATCGACCTGCAGCACGACTGGCACGCCCCGGACCCGGCAGCGCTGCTCGCCGCGATCGTGCGGCACAACGCCGAGGTCCCCGGCCTCGTGCAGATGTTCGTCAACCTCTCCGCCGCGGCCGCGACCGACCCGGAGCACCCGGCGCACGAGTACTTCCGCGAGCGCTACGAGCGCAGCCGCCGCGACCTGTCGTCCGACTTCCGCGCCATGCAGGAGGACGGACGACTCCGCGTGGACGTCGACGTCGAGGAACTGACGAGCGTGCTGCTCGCGGTCTCGGACGGCATGCAGATCCAGTGGCTGTTCGACCCGTCGCGCGACATGGCGCAGCACGTCGAGCTCGTCGCACGGCTCGCGATCGCCCAGGTCGCCCCCACCGCCTGACCCCGGGCAACGGGGTACGGACAGGGCCTGGTCGGGTCAGGTCGCGCCGGGCAGGATGGAGCCAGCCCGCGAGGGCGACCCGACGACGATGTGGAGTGACGCGATGACGCGTGTAGTGGTGACCGGCGGCAGTGGGAAGCTCGGGCGAGCGGTGGTCCGCGACCTCGATGCGCACGGGTACGACGTGGTCCTGGTCGACCGTGTGCCCTTCCCCGACAAGCCCGAACGGGTGCAGTTCGTCCGCACCGACCTCACCGACCACGGCCAGGTGCTCAACGTCCTGCTCGGCGTCGACGACCGGTACGACCACGTCGACGCCGTGGTGCACCTCGCCGCGGTCCCCGCTCCCGGGCAGGTGCCGGACGTCGCGCTCATCACGAACAACGTGACGTCGTCGATCAACGTCTTCCACGCCGCTCGTGCCGCGAAGATCAAGAACCTGGTGTGGGCGTCGAGCGAGACCCTGCTCGGCATCCCGATGGGTGAGCACCACCCGCCGTACCTGCCCGTGGACGAGGAGTTCGCGGTGCGCCCGCAGTCGTCGTACTCGCTCGGCAAGGCGGTGGAGGAGGAGATGGCCCGCCACTTCACCCGCTGGGACCCGGAGCTGAAGATGATCGGCCTGCGGTTCTCGAACGTGATGGACGAGACCGACTACCCGGCGTTCCCGTGGGACGCCACCCCCGAGGCGAAGACGTTCAACCTCTGGTCGTACATCGACTCCCGCGACGGCGCCCAGGCCGTGCGCAAGGCCCTCGAGGCCGAGCTCACCGGGTTCGAGGCGTTCGTGATCGCGAGCCCGGACACCGTCATGGACACCCCGACGATCGAGCTCGTCGAGCGCTACGTGCCGGACATCGAGCGCCGCGCGGACATCGACGGCGTCAGCTCGCTGCTCTCGTCGGAGAAGGCCCGCGAGCTGCTCGGCTACGCCCCCGAGCACAGCTGGCGCGACCACCGCGCCTGATCGTCAGGCGGCCGGGACGAGCAGGCCGTCGAGCACCAGGTCGCGCGCCGCCGGCAGCAGGTCGGCGGCGAGCACCTGCTCGTCCACCCCGGTGATCTGCGCGAGGGCGCCGACGATCGCCGCCACCGACAGCTCCCCGTCGCAGGCCCCGACGAACGCGGCGAGCGCGGTGTCGGCGTCCACACGGCGTCCGAGTCCGCCGCCCTGCACGAGCGTCATCACGGTCGGGTCGTCGTTGCCCGGCCAGTAGAAGCGCTCCTCGGTGACGTCGCCGGCGACCGCGAGGTGGGCGGCGGCGAGCGCGACGTCGTCGTGCGCGGCGAGCCACGCGGCCGCGTCGAGGACCCGCGCCACCGTCGCGCCGAGACCCGCGGGGTTGGAGCCGAGCGTCTCGGGGACGCGCTCGAAGCGGCGGAGGTGCACCGCGCCTCTCCCCACGGGCTCGGCCGCCACGTCGCTCCGCAGGCTCCGCGACGCGCCGGAACCGGCCCGCGTGGGCCCCGGCCGGGGCTTCCGGACCACGACGTACCCGAAGCCGACGCCGGTCACCCGACGGTCGGCGAAGTCGTCCAGCCACGCGCCGACCAGCCGGTCGAACTCGGGCGTCCCGGGCTTCGTCCCGCCGTCCCGGATCCACGTCTCGGCGTAGGCGGTCGGGTCCTGCCGTTCCCGCTCGATGACCCAGGCGTCGAGCCCGAGTCCGTCGGTGTCGGCGCGCTCGAACCAGGACCGCACGCGGTCGAGGCCGTCCGTGCCCCAGTGGTACTCCCAGTTGCCGAGCAGCTGCGCGGTCCCGCCGGGTTCGAGGTGCTCGCCGAGTCCGGTCAGGACGGTCTCGACGAGGGCGTCGCCGACCATGCCGCCGTCGCGGTACTCGTAGGCGGGGACGCCCTCGCTGCGGGGCGTGATGACGAACGGCGGGTTCGAGACGATGCGGTCGAAGCGCTCTCCCGCGACCGGCTCGAACAGGGAGCCGAAGCGGAACTCGATGCCGTCGATGCCGTTGAGCTGCGCGTTGAACCGGGCGATGTCGAGGGCCCGGCGCGAGATGTCGGTGGCGACGACCTCGTCGGCGAAGCGTCGGGCGTGCATCGCCTGGATGCCGCAGCCGGTGCCGAGGTCGAGCACGCGACGGACGGGCACGGGGACCTGCAGGCCGGAGAGCGTCGTGGTGGCACCGCCGATGCCGAGGACGTGCTCCTCGCCGAGGGCCGTACCGAGTGCGAGTTCGCCGAGGTCCGAGACGATCCACCAGCTGCCGGCACCGAGGTCGTCGACGAAGGCGTAGGGGCGGAGGTCCACGGCGGGAGCGACGGAGTCGGCGTCGACACGGACCAGACCGCTCGCTTCGACGGACTGCACGCCGGCGGACGGGAACGCGGCGTCCGCATCGCCGCGGCGGACCGGGAGCCCGAGCACGAAGAGCGTCGCGAGGGTGCCGAGCGGTGTCGTGTCGCGGGCGGCGAGCGCCCGGAGCGCTGCGACGCGCGAACCGCGGTGGAGCGACGCGGCGGCCTCGGCGCCCCACAGGGCGTCGACCCGCTCGACCGTGAACCCGGCGTCGGTCAGGTCCTGGCGCAGCGCGTCGGTGACGGCGGCGTCGGCGCCGATCGTCGGGAGCGTGTGCGGGGTCCCGGTGGACGCGGCGAAGTCGGCGGAGTCGGCGGCGGCGTTCACGCGGCGCCCTCGGCGAGGTCCGTGCGCATGAGGGCCGCGGGGACCTCCCACGCGAACACGAGGTCGAGGAGCCCGGGGAACCGCTGCTCGACGTCCTCGATGCGGACGCGGCTCGACCGGGTGAGCCCCTCCTGGTGCTGCTCGAGGAGCCCGGCCTCGCGCAGGACGCGGAAGTGGTGGGTCAGCGTGGACTTCGGCCGGTCGATGCCGACCCAGCCGCAGCTGCGGATGCCACCGGCGGCGTCGACGAGGTAGCGGTGCAGGATCGCGAGCCGGATCGGGTCGCTCAGGGCGTCCATCACGACCGGCAGGTCCATCTCGGCCACGGTCGGCTGCGGCAGGTGTTCGGGAGCATCCACGGTCGCGGGCATGGACGGGACGCTACCACCGTTCCGCTCGTAGTACGACTTGCGTCGTACAGCACGACTCGATACTGTACGACTCTCTTCGTACTGTCCCGCTCGCAACGGAAGGTGGCGCACATGGCGCAGTCAGCTCGCTCGGTCGCCGGGTTCTGGATCCTCGCGGCGATGCTCCTCGTGTCCGTCGCCTCGTCGGCGGTCCCCTCGCCGATCTACCCCGTGTACGCCGCGGAGTGGCACCTCACCCCGCTCATGCTCACCGGCGTGTTCGCCATCTACGTCGCGGGGCTGCTGGCCAGCCTGCTCGTCGCCGGGCGCCTGTCCGACCACGTCGGCCGCAAGCCCGTGCTCGTCGTCGGCGGCCTCGGCGTCGCACTGTCCCTCGGGCTCTTCGCGGTCGCGGACGGTGTCGGCGCCCTGATCGTGGACCGCATCGTGCAGGGCGTCTCCGTCGGACTGCTCATCGGCGCCCTCGGAGCGGCGCTCATCGACAACTCGCTCGAGCGCTTCCCCACCCTCGCCGGGGTGCTGAACGGTGTCATCCCGCCGATCGCCCTCGCGACCGGTGCCATGTCGAGCGGCGCCCTCGTGCAGTGGGGTCCCGCGCCGGAGCAGCTCGTGTACCTGCTCTTCGGCGCGCTGCTCGTCCTCATGGTGATCGCACTCGTCGTCGTCCCCGAGCGGGTCACCCCGCGACCGGGTGCCCTCCGCTCCCTCGTCCCCCGGATCAGCGTGCCCCGGTCCTCGCGGCGGCTGTTCCGCAGCGTCGCCGGATCGCTCATCGCGAGCTGGGCCCTCGGCGGGATGTTCCTGTCGCTCGTCCCCTCGGCGCTCGGCGCGGTCTTCGGCATCACGAACCACTTCGCCGCCGGTGCCCTGATCGCCGTCGTCACCGGGGTCGGCGCGCTGACCGGCCTCGCGACGCAGCGGATGGACGCCCGTCGTGCGGTCCTGATCGGCCTGGTCGCCCTCGTGCTCGGACCGATCGTCACGGTGGCGTTCGTGATGGCGCACTCCCTGCCCGGCCTCGTCGTGGGCAGTGCGATCGCCGGTGTGGGCTTCGGCGCCGGGTTCCAGGCACCGCTTCGGATGCTGCTCGCCACTGCGGCACCGACGCACCGTGCAGGGCTGCTCTCCACGATCTACGTCGTGAGCTACCTGGCGTTCGGCGTGCCGGCCGTCGTCGGAGGGCTGCTCGAGCCGACCGTCGGGCTCGTGCCGGTCATCGCCGGGTACGGGGCGTTCATCGTCCTCGCCGCGGTCGTCGCCCTCGTGCTGCAGCTCGTGTCGCGGGACGCCGCCGCCGTCGAGGAGCAGGCCACCGAGGTGCTCGAGCGCACCTGCACCGGCTCGGTCCGGGTGTCCCCCGCCGAGTAGGCGCGACACGCGCGCGGTTCAGTGCCCGGGCCGCGCCCGCTTCGCGCCGCGCCCGCGCACCCCGACCGTCCGGGCAGCACCGGTGTGCGCCGCGTCGACGTCCGCCTTGCCGCGGTCGGCGGCGTTCCGGAGCCACTGCGGCCCGTGCGCCTTCGCCCAGTCCCAGAAGCGGTGCAGCTGGGCACGGAGCCACGTGATGATCCGGTGGAAGAAGTGGAACTCGCTCGCGAGGATCGTCAGCCCGATGAAGACCACCAGCCACCCCGGCCCGGGCAGCGGCACGAGGATCAGCCCGATCACGACGACGAGCCCGCCGACGATCCCGACGAGCACCTTGTAGAAGAGGTGCAGGTGGGGACGCGCGTGGATCCAGGCGCGGACGTCGTGGAACCACTGGAACCGCCGGTGCGGCGTCTCGGCACGTTCGACCGCGTCGGTCCGGTCGTTCGGGTCGCCTTCCATGTGCCGCAATGTAGGGCGCGCGGCTGGGAAACCGCGGCGCGCGCGGTGGACGTGCGGTGCGTCCGTGACGGGAGGCGCGTGGCGGGGCCGACCCGCGCCTCCCGTCAGACGGTGCGGGCCAGGAGGCGCGTCAGGCGTGCGCCACGCACGTCGCGGCCCACGGGACCGCGGCGAGGCGCGCCTCCGGGATCGGTTCCCCACCGACCGCACAGCGGCCGTAGGTCCCGGCGTCGAGCCGCGCGAGCGCGGCGTCCACCAACCGGATCCGCTCACGGGCGTCGTCCCGCACGGCGCCGAGCGAGCCGCGCTCCCAGGCGAGGGTCGCGCCCTCGGGGTCGTGCTCGTCGTCGGAGTTGGCGTCCTGCCGGGCGTCGCTGACGTCCCGCATGCTCCGCTCGACGTCCGCGAGGAGCCGCTCGTTGCGTGCCCGCTGCGCGACCAGTGCCTGGCGAGGGTCGTCCATGCCGGACACCGTAGTCGGCCCGGAATGGCCGTGCTGTCGGATGCGTTCGTATCGACATGACGAAGATCGGGTTCCTGTCGTTCGGACACTGGCGCGACGTGCCGGGGTCGAAGGTGCGCAGCGGTCGTGAGGCCCTGGTCCAGGCGATCGACCTCGCGGTCGCCGCCGAGGAGGCGGGCGTCGACGGCGCGTACTTCCGCGTCCACCACTTCGCGCCCCAGCAGGCGGCGCCCTTCCCGTCGCTCTCCGCGATCGCAGCGAAGACCAGCCGCATCGAGATCGGCACCGGCGTCATCGACATGCGCTACGAGAACCCGCTGTACATGGCGGAGGAGGCGGCTGCGACCGACCTCATCTCCGGCGGTCGGCTGCAGCTCGGCGTCTCCCGGGGCTCACCCGAGACCGCCCTCGCCGGTTACCAGCAGTTCGGCTACGTGCCGGACGCCTCCGACGAGAACGGCGGGGACATGGCCCGTGCGCACACGTCGGTGTTCCGACGGGCGATCGCCGGAGAACCGATGGCGAACGCGAACCCGCAGATGACCGGCTCGGTCGGGTCCCTGCCGATCTCGCCGCTCTCCGACTCGCTCGGCGACCGCATCTGGTGGGGCGCCGGCACCCGGGCGACCGCGGAGTGGACGGCCGAGCAGGGCATGAACCTCATGTCGTCGACCCTGCTGACCGAGGACACCGGTGTGCCGTTCGACGAGCTCCAGGCCGAGCAGATCGAACGCTTCCGTCGGGTCTGGGCCGAGTCCGGCTGGGAGCGGACCCCTCGGGTCTCGGTGTCCCGCAGCATCATCCCGATCATCGACGACGAGTCGCGGCACTACTTCGGTGTCCGGGCACAGGTCGAGGGCCAGGACCAGGTCGGGCACCTCGACGGCGGGCTCGCACGGTTCGGCCGGTCGTACATCGGATCCCCGGAGGACCTGGTGGCCGAACTCGCGGCGGACCAGGCCGTGCGGGCTGCCGACACCGTGCTCGTCACGGTGCCGAACCAGCTCGGCGTCGAGTTCAACGCCCGGCTGCTCGCCTCGGTGAAGGACGTCATGCGCGAGGTGGACGCGGCGCCCGTCCCGGCCTGACGGGCGGTCAGGCGACGGCGGTCGGGTCCGGTGCCGGCCGGGTCGTCGCCGGTGCGGGCGGGGTCGTCGCCGGTGCGGGCCAGACGAGCCGGAAGCGTTCGCACACGACCGGCATCCGCGGATCGAACCCGCGCGGGTCCTCCGAGTGCGCGCGCCAGTACGCCTCGTGCACCCGACGCCAGTGCGCGAGCGTCCGGTCGCCCTCCCCCTCGGCCCGGGCGTGGTCCGCATCGACCTCGTCGAAGGGGGCGATCCGGACGCTCGTCGTCTCGACGACGGCCCGCGGTGCCCCGGCGGAGTCCGTGACGATGCCGATGTCCCCGACCTCCGGCACGCGGTCCCCGGACGCCTCGTAGTCCCAGAACGACGACGCCGTCCCGTCCTTCACCCCGCGCAGCACGAGGTCGAGCAGATCGTCCGCCTGCGCCGGCGTCGCGCCGAACGACCACGCCTCCGGCAGGGCCGTCGGCAACTCCGGTCGCTCGTCGCGCCGGTCACGCCAGAAGTCGTCGAACGTCGAGGTCACCCGCTCGACGCTACTGCACGCGGGTGGTCCCCCTTCCTGCCGACACCCGGGCTGGGACTGTGGCCGCTTCCCGCATTCCCGTAGCGTCGACGTGCACCTTCCCACGCACCCCGAGGAGCACCCCGTGACGCTGCCGGCCGCCGGCTGGTTCCCCGATCCGCAGGACGCGAGCCGCCTGCGCTGGTGGGACGGGCGCGCCTGGGGAGCGGCGACACGGGTGCTGCCGAGCCGGACCGAGCCGATCGTCCCGGTGGTCGTCGCACCCGTCGGACCGTCCTTCTCGGTGCAGCCGGCGGCGATCCGGACGCGTTCCTGGGCGTCCGGGGGCTCCGGGGTCCACCGGTTCAGTGCGTTCTCGACCCTGGCGGTGCTGCTCGCGGTGGCCTCCGTGGTGGTGAACCCCTGGGGAGCGAGCAGCGCGGCGGCGATCGTGGCGGGGCTGCTCGGCGTCGTGTGGCCCGGAGCGACCGGGGGCTGGCGGGTGCTGGCGCGGAGTGCTTCGGCGAGCGCCCTGGTCCTCGCGGTGGCGACGGCTGCCGTGGCGGCGTCCGCGCAGTTCCACGTGTTCTGACTTCGTGAGCAGGAACGGTCGGGTGCCCTCAGGCGACCCGACCGTTCCTGCTCACGAAGTACGCCGCGCCCGCGGGTGCGCCGTCTGGTACACGTCCCGCAGCATGTCCGCCGTCACCATCGTGTAGATCTGCGTCGTCGCCACGCTCGCGTGCCCGAGCAGCTCCTGCACGACCCGCACGTCCGCTCCCCCCTCGAGCAGGTGCGTCGCGAACGAGTGCCGGAACGTGTGCGGCGACACGTGCTCGGAGAGCTCCGCACGCTCCGCTGCCGCCTGGATCACGAGCCACGCACTCTGCCGTGACAGCCGTGCGCCCCGGGCGCCGAGGAACAGTGCCGGCGTCGACGCTCCCCGTGCCGCGAACACCGGCCGCGCCCGCACGAGGTACGCGTCGATCGCCGCCCGCGCGAAACTGCCGAGCGGCACCACCCGCTGCTTGTTGCCCTTGCCGGTGACCTTGACGACGGACAGCCCGTCGTCGAGGTCACCGGAGCCGTCCGACAGCGTCGTCACGTCGTCGACCGAGAGCCCGACGGCCTCCGAGATGCGCGCTCCCGTGGCGTAGAGGAGTTCGAGCAACGCCCGGTCCCGCAGCCCCACGAGGTCGTCGGCGACACCGTCGGGCGACCCGGCGGACGCGGCCCCGAGCAACCGCTCCATGTCGTGCACGGAGATCGCCTTCGGCAGTCGCATCGGAGCCTTCGGGGGCCGCACGGATGCGCCGGGGTCGAGCTGGAGCCACCCCTCGCCGGCGGCGAACGCGGTGAACGACCGCACCGAGCTGAGCATGCGTGCCACCGACCTCGGCGCGAGCGGCCCGGACGTTCGGGTCGCGAGGTGCTCGACGAACCCCGCGAGGTCCGCGCGCGCGATCCTCCCGACGTCGTCGAGCACGGCCGGTCCCCCGGCACGGTCGGCGCCGTCCGACTCCACGATCGGAGCGGACGCGAGCCATTCCGCGAACGTCAGCAGGTCCCGCCGGTAGGCCGACAGCGTGTGCTGCGAGAGGCCCCGCTCGATCGCGATGTGCCGCAGGTACGTCTCCGTGGCACGCTCGAACGGGATCACTCCACGAGGCTAGCGCCGCTCGGGGAGCGTCAGTGCAGCGACCCGTCCGGCTCCCCCACGCGGAACCCGGTGAAGGCGACGGTCAGTCCCGCGCGGGACGGTGCCGCGCAGAGCAGCCCCGCCGACACGTGGGCGTCGGGGTCGAGGTACGCCACCCGCACGAGCCGCGGCGGCTCGTCGTCCGCCCACGCCCGGATCGTCACGGCATCGCCGTCGCGGCTGGCCCGGACCGTGACGACCCGACCGGTCCACTCCGGCACGGGGGCCACCGACCAGTCCGACGCATCGCGCGTGACGACGGCTCCGACCTGGGGCGTCCCGTCGGCGAACTCGACGCCGGCCTTGATCCAGTTCCGCTCGTCGACCCGCAGGAACACCCCCGCCTGGTCGAACTGCTCCGTGTAGTCGAGCACGAACGACACCTCGACCGAGAACGCCCCGTCGACCGGGCGGAGCAGCGCGTGCTCGGAGTCGTGCACGAACCCGTACGAGGTGGTGCGCCAGGCGTCACTGCCCTCGACAGCCGTCACCCGCAGGACCTTGCCGTCGAGCATGGCCGCGGCGGGCTCGTGCGTCCACTGCCCCTGGTCGAGCAGCGCCGCGAGGCTCATGCGGCACCCCGCTCGAGCGCGTCCACCGCGAGCACGGCCACGACGAGCCCGGAGTTGTGCAGCCGACCGTCGAGGATCGCCTCCACCAGCTCGGCCCGGGGCACCCACCGCTTCACGATGTCGGCCTCTTCGGCTTCGCGGTCGAACGCCGTCGCGGTCGCGCGCACCCCACGGGCGCGGTAGATCTGCAGGAACTCGTCGCTGCCGCCCGACGAGGTGTTGTAGGTGACGAGGGGCTCCCAGTCGTCGGCCTCGAGGTCGGCCTCCTCCGCCAGCTCGCGCTGCGCCGCGGTCAGGTGGTCCTCGCCCGCCATGTCGAGCAGCCCCGCCGGCAGCTCCCAGTCGCGCATCCGCACCGGGTGCCGGTACTGCTGGATGACGAGCACGCGGCCCTCGTCGTCCTCGGCGTAGACCGCGACGGCACCGGTGTGGTCGATGTACTCCCGGACCATCGTCTCGTCGTGGTACGCGATGCTGTCGCGGCGCACGTCCCAGACGGCGCCCTCGTACACGACGGTGGACTCGGTGACCTCGAACGAGGCGGGTTCGTCAGCGATGGGTGCGTCAGTCACGCGACCATCCTGGCACTGGAGGCGCGGTGCCAGCTGGCACCGCGCCTCCAGTCAGAGACCACTCGCGTTACGCGACCTGCTCCTCTTCCTGCGGGTCGAAGAGGCTCGACGCCTCGTGCCGCTCGATCGCGGCACCGACGAGCCCCGCGAACAGCGGGTGCGCGTCCGTCGGACGCGAGCGCAGCTCGGGGTGCGCCTGCGTGGCGATGTAGAACGGGTGCACCTCGCGCGGCAGCTCGACGTACTCCACCAGCGTGCCGTCGGGCGACGTGCCCGAGAACACCAGGCCGGCGTCCGCGATCTGCTCGCGGTACTTGTTGTTCACCTCGTAGCGGTGACGGTGCCGCTCGGACGCCTCGGGAGCCCCGTACAGCGACGCCGCGAGCGACCCCTCGGTGAACGTCGCCGGGTAGAGGCCGAGGCGCATGGTCCCGCCGAGGTCGCCGCCCGCGATGATGTCCACCTGCTCCGCCATGGTCGCGATGACCGGCGTCGAGGTCTCCGGGTCGAACTCGGTGCTCGACGCGTCGGTCAGACCGACCTCGTGCCGGGCGTACTCGATGACCATGCACTGCAGGCCGAGGCACAGGCCGAGCGTCGGGATGCCCTGCTCACGCGCGAACCGCAGTGCGCCGAGCTTGCCCTCGATGCCGCGCACGCCGAACCCGCCGGGGATGCAGATGCCGTCGACGTCGCCGAGCTGCTTCGCCGCACCCTCGGGCGTGGTGCAGTCGTCGGACACGACCCACTTCAGCGTGACCTTCGCGTCGTGCGCGAAGCCACCCGCACGGAGCGCCTCGGTGACCGACAGGTACGCGTCCGGCAGGTCGATGTACTTGCCGACCAGGGCGATCGTGACGTCCTTCTTCGGCTCGTGCACGGCACGCAGGACCGGGGTCCACGAAGTCCAGTCGACCGGACCCGCCGCGAGCCCGAGCGCGTCGACGATGACCTGGTCGAGGCCCTGGTTGTTCAGCAGCGTCGGGAGGTCGTAGATCGACGGCACGTCGACCGCGTTCACCACGGCGTCCTCGTCGACGTCGCACATGAGCGCGATCTTCTTCTTGTTCGAATCCGACACCGGACGGTCGCTCCGCAGGACCAGCGCGTCCGGCTGGATGCCGATCGAGCGGAGTGCGGCCACCGAGTGCTGCGTCGGCTTCGTCTTCTGCTCACCCGAGGCGTTCATGAACGGGACGAGCGACACGTGCACGAAGAACACGTTGTTGCGGCCGAGCTCGTGGCGGACCTGCCGCGCCGACTCGATGAAGGGCTGGGACTCGATGTCGCCGACCGTGCCGCCGACCTCGGTGATGATGACGTCGGGCTGCGGGTCGTTCTGCGCCTGCTCGCGCATCCGGCGCTTGATCTCGTCGGTGATGTGCGGGATGACCTGCACGGTGTCGCCGAGGTACTCGCCCCGACGCTCCTTCGCGATCACCGTCGAGTAGACCTGGCCGGTCGTGACGTTCGCGGACTGCGACAGGTTGATGTCGAGGAAGCGCTCGTAGTGCCCGATGTCGAGGTCCGTCTCCGCGCCGTCGTCGGTCACGAAGACCTCGCCGTGCTGGAACGGGTTCATGGTGCCCGGGTCCACGTTGAGGTACGGGTCGAGCTTCTGCATGACGACCTTGAGGCCGCGAGCCGTGAGGAGGTTGCCGAGGCTGGCCGCCGTCAGGCCCTTGCCGAGGGACGAGACGACCCCGCCGGTCACGAAGATCTGCTTCGTCACCTTCGGGGTCGCGTTCGAAGAATTGGTTCCGCCGCTGAGAGTGTCCGCCACGGGATTCCATCGTACGTCAGAACTGCCAGGAGGCGCGACCTCGGTTCGCCGTGGGCGTTGCGTCGGGCGTGTGGCCGGGTCTCCGGGCCGTGGTCGCGCCGTGCGGCCGGGTCCGCCGCCCGGTGCGAGGCGGGCGCGAGCCGCGCCTCCTGGATCGGCGTGCGGCGACGCGATCAGGCCTGCTGGCCGGCGACGTCGAGCAGCTCGCGCGCGTGCTCCATGCCGCTGGCGCTGTCCCCGAGCCCGGAGAGGAGCCGCGCCATCTCCTGCAGACGGTCCTCGCCCTCGAGGCGACGGACGCTCGACGACGTGACTGCCCCACTGGCGTCCTTGACGACGTTGAGGTGGTTGTTCGCGAACGCCGCCACCTGCGCCAGGTGCGTCACGACGATGACCTGCGTGCGTTCCGCGAGCTTCGCCAGACGACGACCGATCTCGATGGCCGCCGCACCGCCGACACCGGCGTCGACCTCGTCGAAGACGAACGTCGGCACCGTCGTGCTGCCCGCCATGACCACCTCGATCGCCAGCATGACGCGGGAGAGCTCGCCACCGGACGCGCCCTTGCCGATCGGCCGGGGGTCGGTGCCGGAGTGCGGCTGCAGCAGGATCGACACCTGGTCGCGGCCGTGGCTCCGGTAGTCGCCGGCGTCCGAGACCTCGACCACGAGGGTCGCCCCGGCCATCGCGAGGGACTTCAGCTCGGCGGTGACGCGCTTGGCGAGGTCCTTCGCCGCCTTGGTCCGTGCCGTCGTCAGGGCCGCGGCGGCGCCGGCGAGCGTCTGCTCGTCCTGCTCGACCGCCTGCTGCAGCGCCACGATGCGGTCGTCGTCGCCGTCCAGTTCGAGCAGCCGATCACTCGCGCGCTGCCCGTAGGCGATCACGTCGTCGACGGTCTCGCCGTACTTGCGCGTGAGGCCGGCGAGCAGGGCACGCCGCTCGTTGATGAGTTCGAGGTCGTGGCCGGCGTCGGGTTCGAGCGAGCCGAGGTAGCTCGACAGGCTCGCAGAGGCCTCGGACGCCTGGATGCCGAGCTCCGTGAGCTGCTCGAGCACGGGCTGCAGTTCGGCGTCGGACGCCGCGACCCGCTCGATCGCCCGGCGAGCGGACTCGACGAGGCCCACGACGTCCTGCACGCCGTCCAGCGACTCGCTCGAGAGGGCTTCGTGCGCGAGGCCCGCGGACAGCCGGAGTTCTTCGAGGTTCCCCAAGCGCTCGGCACGGTCGGCCAGCTCGACGTCTTCGCCGGGCTGCGGATCCGCCGCTTCGATCTCGTCGCACGCCGCGCGGATGCGTTCGGCCTCGGCCACCCGGTCGTCACGGTCACGGGTGAGGGTCTCGAGCTCGCCGGTGTGCTGCTGCCAGGTGTCGTAGGCCCGCACGTACGCCGCGAGGACCTTCTCGAGCGCCGGACCGCCGAAGCCGTCGAGTGCGGCACGCTGCGCGGTCGCCGAGGTCAGCCGGATCTGGTCCGACTGTCCGTGCACGGTGACCAGCTGGTCCGCGAGCTCGCCGAGCACCGCGACGGGAGCGCTGCGGCCGCCGACGGTCGCGCGGCTGCGACCTTCGGCGGAGACCGTGCGCGTCAGGATGAGCTCGCCGTCCTCGACGGTGCCACCGGCGTCCTCGACACGTTCGGCGACGGCGTCGTGCTCGGGCACGTGCCAGTGCCCCTCGACCACGGCGGTCGACGCGCCGCGGCGGACGGACCCCGCGTCGGCACGGGCGCCGAGGAGCAGCCCGAGCGCGGTCACGATCATCGTCTTGCCCGCACCGGTCTCACCGGTCACCACGGTGAAGCCGGGGCCGAGCTCGAGGGTGGTCTCGCCGATGACCCCGAGGTCGGAGATGGAGATCTCCTCGATCACAGGGTGTCCTCGTCGTCCTGCTGCGGGCCGCGCCACCCGGCGACCGGGAGCTGGAACTTCGCCACGAGCCGATCGGTGAACGGGGCGTCCTTGAGGCGGGCCACACGCACCGGGTCCGGCGAGCGCCGGACCTCGACACGGGCACCCGGAGGGAGGTCGTGCGTGCGTCGACCGTCGCACCACAGGACGCCGACACCGCTCGTGCGACGCAGCACCTCGATCGCGAGGGTGCAGTCCGGGCCGACCACGATCGGCCGCGCGAAGAGGGCGTGGGCACTCAGCGGCACCATGAGGAGCGCGTCGACGTCGGGCCAGACGATCGGCCCGCCCCCGGAGAACGAGTAGGCCGTGGAGCCGGTCGGGGTCGACACGACCACACCGTCGCAGCCGAACGACGACAGCGGGCGGCCGTCGACCTCGGTCACGACCTCGAGCATGCGTTCCCGGGAGGCCTTCTCGATGGTCGCCTCGTTCAGCGCCCAGGACGAGTAGACGACCTCGTTGCCGACGACGACGTCCACCTGCAGGGTGACGCGTTCCTCGACGTGGTACTCGCCGGACAGGGCTCGTTCGACGGTCGCCCGGAGCCCGTCCCGCTCGCTCTCGGCGAGGAACCCGACGTGTCCGAGGTTGACGCCGACGATCGGGGCGCCCGTCCCGCGCACGAGCTCGGCCGCGCGGAGGATCGTGCCGTCGCCACCGAGCACGATGACGATCTCGAGCTGGTCGGCCTGGACGTCGACGCCGAGGATGTCGACCTGCCCGACCGAGGCTTCGGCGCGGCGGATGTCGGCGTACTCGTCGAACGGCATGACCGGGACGAGACCGGCGGCGTGCAGGAGGTCGCAGACCTCGACCGCAGCGTCGATCGAGTCGCGGCGGCCCGTGTGGGACACCAGGAGGATGTGCCGGTCGTCGCTCATGCCGTCCCTTCCGTCAGTTCGGTCGCCCGGACGATCCATTCTGTCGGATTGGTACCGACATCCCGCTGGAAACGCGCCAGGTACTCGTGGTTGCCGTGCGTGCCGACGATCGGCGACGCCGCGAGCCCCGAGGTGCCCAGACCGAGGTCCCACGCTGCCCAGAGGACGTTCATGAGCGCGTCGTTCCGGAGCGCCGGGTCACGGACGATGCCCTCACGGACACCACCGCGGCCGACCTCGAACTGCGGCTTCACGAGCAGGACGAAGTCGTCGGCGGGGACGGACTCGACCAGCGCCGGAAGGACGAGCCGGAGCGAGATGAACGACAGGTCCCCCACCACGAGGCTCGTCTCGGCCGCGGCGGGGTCGAGCGCGAGGTAGGACTCGGCCGTGAGGTTGCGCGCGTTCGTACCCTCGACGACGGCGACACGGGAGTCGAGCGCCACCAGGGGGTCGAGCTGCCCGTGCCCGACGTCGAGCGCCACCACGCGTCGTGCGCCGCGGCTCAGGAGCACCTGGGTGAACCCTCCGGTGCTCGCACCGACGTCGAGCGCGACACGGTCCGACGGATCGACGCCGAACGTGTCGAGCGCGCCGAGCAGCTTCAGCGCAGCACGCGACACCCATTCGTCCGAACCCGCGACGTGGATCGGGGCCGATGGCCGCACCGGCGCCGACGGCTTGACGATCGCGGTGCCGGCGACGGTCACGCGGCCGTCCTGGATCAGTTTCGACGCTGCCGTGCGGGACTTCGCGAGCCCGCGGGAAGCGAGGAGGGCATCGAGCCGGACGGGCCGTTCGTCCTGCAGTGTCTCGTCGCCGTTGCCGTGCTCGTCAGGCACTCGTGCTGCCGCCGCTCTCGAGACGGGTGCGCAGTTCGTCGTGCAGCGCGGAGAACGCATCGGCGCGCTCGGCCAGCGGCAGCGATTCGGCCGCGGCGGTGCGCTGCCCGAAGTCGTCCGTCACGGCATGGTCGTCCGTCCGCACCTGGTCCGGATCGCCCGGGCGGGCGTCACGCTCGGGGTCCCGCTCGTCGTTCGACACCTCGGTCACGCTACTCGCCGCCGTACAGCTTCGGGTCGACGTCGAGCCCGTAGATCGCGAGCCCAGACTCCCAGATGAGGGCGGTCCCGGCGCGGAGAAGGTCGATCGCGTCGCCGCCGTCGAGCACCCGCACGACGTGGCCGCGCATCGCCACCGTGACGGCACCGACCGTGGCGTAGCGGGTACCGTCCGGGTCTTCCCGCCGGATGGTCACCGGGTAGGGCTCGGACAGGCCACGGAGGTCGCCGAGGATGTACGTGGGACGCGAACGCTGGTCGGCCGCGAGCACCTGCTTGGCCTTGTCGATCCCGGTGAGGACGAGGACGCTGGGGATCCCGGCGTCGTTCGCGCCCTTGATGTCCGTGTCGAGGCGGTCGCCGATGAACAACGGGTGCTCACCACCGAAGCGCGCGAGGGCTGCGTCGAAGATCGGCCGCTCGGGCTTGCCGGCGACCACGGGCATCCGACCGACGGCCTGGTGCACGGCGGACACGAGCGTGCCGTTGCCGGGCGCGATGCCGCGCTCGACCGGGATCGACCAGTCCATGTTCGTCGCGACCCACGGCACGTCCGGGTCGGCCAGGGCGAAGGACGCCTCGGCGAGGTGCGTCCACCCGAGGTCCGGGGAGAACCCCTGGATGACCGCGGCCGGCGAATCCTCGGCGCTGGACGTCACGGTGAAGCCCGCTGCCTCGACGATGCTCGTCAGCCCCAGACCACCCGTGACGAGCACCGTCGCACCCGCGGGGACGAGCGTCTCGAGCAGCCGGACGCCCGCCTGCGACGAGGTCACCACGTCGTCCTCGGACACTTCGAGCCCGTACCGCTCGAGGTGCTCCGCGACGTCGACCGGTCGGCGCGATGCGTTGTTCGTGATGTAGCCGACGCGGGCGGTCAGCGAGGCGCGGGTCAGCGCCTCGACCGCATGCGGGATCGCGTTGCGGCCGCGGTACACGACGCCGTCGAGGTCGGTGAGGACGACGTCCACACCGTCCGTCGGCGGCTTCGGCACGTCAGTCGGCTGCGGACCCGTCGACGTCGGAGGGGTTGTCGTCGTCGATCTCGCCGGGCTCGTCTCCGGCCGGCTCGTCGTCGTCGGGCTCGTCACCGAGGGGCTCGTCGGCGAGCTCGGCGTCGGGCTCGTCGTCGACGGCTCCGGCGAGCTCGTCTGCGGGTCCTTCGACTTCGAGCGTTTCCTCGACCACATCAACTGTCTCCCAAGCGTTCTCGTCCGCGACCTCGGCCAGGGCCGCTGCCGCACGATCGACACGGGCCCACCACTCGTCGGCCTCGTCCTGACGGCCGAGCTCCTCGAGCGTGGCCGCGTAAGCACTGTAGAGCGCCGGGGACCAGCTGTAGGCAGTGGACGGGTCGAGCTGTGGAATCTCCAGCTCGCCGAGTGCGGCTGTGGGATTCCCGAGGTCGAGGCGCGCACCGGACATGGCGATGGCGAGCTCGACCTGCACGGCCGTGTCCAGCGCCGCGCGGTCGACCGACCGGCCGAGTTCGAGCGCCCGCTCGGGACGGCCGAGCCCACGCTCGCAGTCGACCATCATCGGCAGCTGGTCGTTCCGGCCGGAGATGCGTCGGTAGGTCCGGAGCTCTCGCAGCGCCGTCGCGAAGTCACCGAGGCGGTACGCCGTGATGGCCGCCGTCTCACGGACGACGCCGACCCGGCCGGCTCGACGAGCCGCGCTCAGTGCGTGCTGGTTCGCGGTCTCGGGGTCCTCGTCGACCAGGAGTGCCGCGGCCACGAGGTGACGGGCGACCCAGTCGGCGTTGTCCTTGCTGAGCGTCTTGAGCTCCGCCCGGGCGACCTTGTCGAGATCGCGTGCCTGGATGTCCTCGGGGATCTCCGGGTCCTCGTGGCGGGGGCGGATCGACTTGGTGCCGTAGGGGTCGCGGTCCTCCCAGTCGTCCCGCGAGGCCTCGCCGAACCGCGCACCGGCGTGACGGCTGCCGTCGCCGAAGCGCTGACGATCGTCGCGGCCGCCGCGGTCACGGTCCTGGCCGCCGCGGAACGAACGGTCCCCGTCACGACGGGGTCGGTCGCCGTCACGGGCGGGACGGTCCGAGCGGAACGGGCGGTCACCAACACGACGCGGTCGGTCGCCATCACGAGCCGGACGGTCCGACCGGAACGGACGGTCGCCATCGCGACGCGGACGGTCATCGCCACCACGGAACGGGCGGTCACCATCGCGACGCGGACGGTCGGTACCCCCACGGAACGGACGGTCGCCATCACGAGCGGGGCGATCCGACCGGAACGGACGGTCACCATCACGAGCCGGACGGTCCGACCGGAACGGACGGTCACCATCACGAGCCGGACGGTCCGACCGGAACGGACGGTCGCCATCACGAGCGGGGCGATCGGACCGGAACGGACGGTCACCGTCACGACGCGGACGGTCGTCGCCACCACGGAACGGACGGTCCCCGTCACGACGTGGACGATCCCCATCGCGAGCCGGACGATCCGAACGGAACGGACGGTCACCATCACGACGAGGACGGTCGGAACCCCCACGGAACGGGCGATCCCCATCACGAGCAGGACGATCCGAGCTGCGCGGACCGTCACCACGAGGAGGACGACTCGAGTCGTCACGGTCACCACGCCAGGCGGGCCGCCGGCCACCATCGCGGAACGGACGATCGCCGTCCCGGTAGGAGCGCGCCCCGTCACGGGACGAACCAGAATCCCGAGCAGGAAGATCCCCATCGCGCCGGGGAGCGTCGCGCCGGGGAGCATCGCGCCGGTCGCTCTCGCGGCGCTCGAAGTCGCGCGGCCCGGACGACCAACGGTTCCCACCGTCACGCCGAGGGGACCGGTCGCCATCGCGGCCTCGTCGGTCTCCACGATCGCCGTCGTTCCGCCGCTGATCGTCGTCGTTCGCCACCGTTGCTCCTCATTGCGTGCCCGAGCGCTCGCCCAGGCCATCGTCCGCTGTGTCGTTGTGTGTGTCGGCGCCGCACTGTCCCGCCCGTACGCGTGCACCCAGTCCATCACGAACGAGCGCACGAGTCGAGCGAGGTGCGGCAGAAACAGAAGTAGCCACCGGCCTCCCGAGAACGAGGGTCTCCCCTACGAGTTCTCGATGGAGGGCCGATGGCCACATCTTCTTACTAAATTGAGTCCGGCGGCGTCCTACTCTCCCACAAGGTCCCCCTTGCAGTACCATCGGCGCTGAGAGGCTTAGCTTCCGGGTTCGGAATGTGACCGGGCGTTTCCCTCTCGCTATGACCACCGGAACACCTTCGACCCAATCGCTTGGAAATTCGAAAGCTGTTCCGCGCATGCGCGGTGTTCAGTTTCTTGTTCCCGATCGTCTGTCGGGAACCACAAAGTGGACGCGAGCCCCACACCGAAGTGTGGGAAATAGTTGTATTGTCAAGTCTTCGGCTTATTAGTACCGGTCAGCTCCACGGGTCGTTAGTCCCCGCTTCCACATCCGGCCTATCAACCCAGTAGTCTGCTGGGAGCCTCTCACACTCAAGGTGCATGGAAATCTCATCTCGAAGACGGCTTCCCGCTTAGATGCTTTCAGCGGTTATCCGGTCCGAACGTAGCTAATCAGCGGTGCCCTTGGCAGAACAACTGACACACCAGAGGTTCGTCCATCCCGGTCCTCTCGTACTAGGGATAGATCTTCTCAAATTTCCAACGCGCGCAGCGGATAGGGACCGAACTGTCTCACGACGTTCTAAACCCAGCTCGCGTACCGCTTTAATGGGCGAACAGCCCAACCCTTGGGACCTACTCCAGCCCCAGGATGCGACGAGCCGACATCGAGGTGCCAAACCATGCCGTCGATATGGACTCTTGGGCAAGATCAGCCTGTTATCCCCGAGGTACCTTTTATCCGTTGAGCGACAGCGCTTCCACAAGCCACTGCCGGATCACTAGTCCCGACTTTCGTCCCTGCTCGACCTGTCAGTCTCACAGTCAAGCTCCCTTGTGCACTTACACTCGCCACCTGATTGCCAACCAGGTTGAGGGAACCTTTGGGCGCCTCCGTTACTCTTTGGGAGGCAACCGCCCCAGTTAAACTACCCACCAGGCACTGTCCATGAACCCGATCAGGGTCCTACGTTAGACATCCAGAGTGACCAGAGTGGTATTTCAACAATGACTCCACGAACACTAGCGTGCCCGCTTCACAGTCTCCCACCTATCCTACACAAGCCACACCGAACACCAATACCAAGCTGTAGTAAAGGTCACGGGGTCTTTCCGTCCTGCTGCGCGTAACGAGCATCTTTACTCGTAGTGCAATTTCGCCGAGTTCGCGGTTGAGACAGCTGGGAAGTCGTTACGCCATTCGTGCAGGTCGGAACTTACCCGACAAGGAATTTCGCTACCTTAGGATGGTTATAGTTACCACCGCCGTTTACTGGGGCTTAAATTCAGAGCTTCGCCCAAAGGCTAACCCTTCCTCTTAACCTTCCAGCACCGGGCAGGCGTCAGTCCGTATACATCGTCTTGCGACTTCGCACGGACCTGTGTTTTTAGTAAACAGTCGCTTCCCACTGGTCTCTGCGGCCTTCAACGCTCAGCGGAGCAAGTCCGCATCACGTGTCCGGCCCCCCTTCTCCCGAAGTTACGGGGGCATTTTGCCGAGTTCCTTAACCACGATTCTCTCGATCTCCTTGGTATTCTCTACCTGACCACCTGAGTCGGTTTCGGGTACGGGCGGCTGCAACCTCGCGTCGATGCTTTTCTCGGCAGCATAGGATCACTGATTTCCCCTTACGGGTACGCGTCGGATCTCAGGCATACAGACGACGGATTTGCCTATCGTCAGCCCTACATCCTTACACCAGGATCACCTTACGGATACCATCGCCTGGCTCAGCTACCTTCCTGCGTCACACCTGTTCATACGCTAACCGCACCAGCATGGGGTCGAGCGTTAGACCGCACGCCATCACCCCGAAGGGATCCGGTCAATGCGGGTTAGGACTCTTAGCACCACTGGATTAGCTTGGGCGGTTGTTCGCCGGTACGGGAATATCAACCCGTTGTCCATCGACTACGCCTGTCGGCCTCGCCTTAGGTCCCGACTTACCCAGGGCGGATTAACCTGGCCCTGGAACCCTTGGTCTTTCGGAGGACGGGTTTCTCACCCGTCTTTCGCTACTCATGCCTGCATTCTCACTCGTGTAGCGTCCACGGCTGGATCACTCCGCCGCTTCACTCGCCACACGACGCTCTCCTACCACTCCGCACGACTGAACCACGAAGGCTTATCGAGTGTGCGAAATCTACAACTTCGGCGGTGTGCTTGAGCCCCGTTACATTGTCGGCGCGGAATCACTTGACCAGTGAGCTATTACGCACTCTTTCAAGGGTGGCTGCTTCTAAGCCAACCTCCTGGTTGTCTATGCAACTCCACATCCTTTCCCACTTAGCACACGCTTAGGGGCCTTAGTTGGTAGTCTGGGTTGTTTCCCTCTCGACGATGAAGCTTATCCCCCACCGTCTCACTGCTGCGCTCTCACTCACCGGCATTCGGAGTTTGGCTGACGTCAGTAACCTGTTGAGGCCCATCGGCCATCCAGTAGCTCTACCTCCGGCGAGAAACACGCAACGCTGCACCTAAATGCATTTCGGAGAGAACCAGCTATCACGAAGTTTGATTGGCCTTTCACCCCTATCCACAGCTCATCCCCTCCATTTTCAACTGAAGTGGGTTCGGTCCTCCACGACGTCTTACCGTCGCTTCAACCTGGCCATGGATAGATCACTTCGCTTCGGGTCTAGGACATGCGACTCAAATCGCCCTATTCAGACTCGCTTTCGCTACGGCTGCCCCACACGGGTTAACCTCGCCACATATCACTAACTCGCAGGCTCATTCTTCAAAAGGCACGCCGTCACCCCTACAAGGAGGCTCCGACGGTTTGTAAGCAAACGGTTTCAGGTACTATTTCACTCCCCTCCCGGGGTACTTTTCACCTTTCCCTCACGGTACTTGTCCGCTATCGGTCATCTGGGAGTATTTAGGCTTATCAGGTGGTCCTGACAGATTCACACGGGATTTCTCGGGCCCCGTGCTACTTGGGATACACATCCGGCCATAACACCATTTCGTCTACGGGGCTGGCACCCACTACGGCCCGGCTTTCAAACCGGTTCGACTATGATGCGCTGTAACCGCCCCAGTCCGGCAGAACTGAGCGACGTGTCCCACAACCCCGACCATGCAACGCCCGCCGGCTATCACACATGATCGGTTTAGCCTCATCCGCTTTCGCTCGCCACTACTCACGGAATCACATGTTGTTTTCTCTTCCTGTGGGTACTGAGATGTTTCACTTCCCCACGTTCCCTCTACCCGCCCTATATATTCAGGCGGGAGTCACCAGGTCACAAAAGCGCCCAGCGGGGTTTCCCCATTCGGAAATCCTCGGCTCACAGCTCGATTATCAGCTCCCCGAGGCTTATCGCAGATTTCTACGTCCTTCTTCGGCTCCAGATGCCAAGGCATCCACCGTTTGCTCTTAGAAACTTGACCACAAAGATTAAAATTGCGATCGACTCGAACAATCACCACACCCAAAGGGCCTGATCATCGTCACGAGCGATCTAAGATGCTCGCGTCCACTGTGTAGTTCTCAACATACGATCGGCACCACACTCCCCCAGGAACAACGCTCCCAGCATCATGCGGCCCACCGAAGAACCCAACCAGAACCCAAAGGCCCCAATCACGGCTCAACCCCCGACCACACTCGGCCGGGAAGCCTGGTCCCTCAGGACCCAACAACGTGCACCAGCCGACCCGCTCACCCCCAACCCGTTCCAACCCGAACCACGAAGGCCCCGGCGTACTGAGGTCAGAAGCTGCGCTCCCGACTGCACTGTCAATGTTCCACCCATGAGCTACCGGCGAGAACGTTCGTCTCGATCCGGCGCCTGGACCCACCGTCCCCCGAAGGACACGACGAGCCAGATGCTCCTTAGAAAGGAGGTGATCCAGCCGCACCTTCCGGTACGGCTACCTTGTTACGACTTAGTCCTAATCACCGATCCCACCTTCGACGGCTCCTTCCACAAGGGTTAGGCCACCGGCTTCGGGTGTTACCGACTTTCATGACTTGACGGGCGGTGTGTACAAGGCCCGGGAACGTATTCACCGCAGCGTTGCTGATCTGCGATTACTAGCGACTCCGACTTCATGAGGTCGAGTTGCAGACCTCAATCCGAACTGAGACCGGCTTTTTGGGATTCGCTCCACCTTACGGTATCGCAGCCCTTTGTACCGGCCATTGTAGCATGCGTGAAGCCCAAGACATAAGGGGCATGATGATTTGACGTCATCCCCACCTTCCTCCGAGTTGACCCCGGCAGTCTCCTATGAGTCCCCGCCATAACGCGCTGGCAACATAGAACGAGGGTTGCGCTCGTTGCGGGACTTAACCCAACATCTCACGACACGAGCTGACGACAACCATGCACCACCTGTACACCGACCACAAGGGGGCGACCATCTCTGGCCGTTTCCGGTGTATGTCAAGCCTTGGTAAGGTTCTTCGCGTTGCATCGAATTAATCCGCATGCTCCGCCGCTTGTGCGGGCCCCCGTCAATTCCTTTGAGTTTTAGCCTTGCGGCCGTACTCCCCAGGCGGGGCGCTTAATGCGTTAGCTACGACACAGAAACCGTGGAAAGGTCCCTACATCTAGCGCCCAACGTTTACGGCGTGGACTACCAGGGTATCTAATCCTGTTCGCTCCCCACGCTTTCGCTCCTCAGCGTCAGTTACGGCCCAGAGATCTGCCTTCGCCATCGGTGTTCCTCCTGATATCTGCGCATTCCACCGCTACACCAGGAATTCCAATCTCCCCTACCGCACTCTAGTCTGCCCGTACCCACTGCAAGCCCGAGGTTGAGCCTCGGGATTTCACAGCAGACGCGACAAACCGCCTACGAGCTCTTTACGCCCAATAATTCCGGACAACGCTTGCACCCTACGTATTACCGCGGCTGCTGGCACGTAGTTAGCCGGTGCTTTTTCTGCAGGTACCGTCACTTTCGCTTCTTCCCTACTAAAAGAGGTTTACAACCCGAAGGCCGTCATCCCTCACGCGGCGTTGCTGCATCAGGCTTTCGCCCATTGTGCAATATTCCCCACTGCTGCCTCCCGTAGGAGTCTGGGCCGTGTCTCAGTCCCAGTGTGGCCGGTCACCCTCTCAGGCCGGCTACCCGTCGTCGCCTTGGTGAGCCATTACCTCACCAACAAGCTGATAGGCCGCGAGTCCATCCCCAACCAAAAAATCTTTCCACCACCAGACCATGCGGCCAGTGATCATATCCAGTATTAGACGTCGTTTCCAACGCTTATCCCAGAGTCAGGGGCAGGTTACTCACGTGTTACTCACCCGTTCGCCACTAATCCACCCAGCAAGCTGGGCATCATCGTTCGACTTGCATGTGTTAAGCACGCCGCCAGCGTTCGTCCTGAGCCAGGATCAAACTCTCCGTAAAAAATTACAACCAACACCCGAAGATGTCAGCGAGTTGATTCTGACTGTTGACTGTCTACTGACAATCTTCAATCCAAAAGGAATTGTCTCCGAACCCACCAGCAAACTGATGAGTCACGGGGTCAATAAATTGGCATTGACAATGTGCACGCTGTTGAGTTCTCAAGGACCAGACGCACTCCCCACTCGACCCCGAAAGAGGTTCCGCCAGAGAGGCTTTCGTTCTTGGTTTGACCACCGGTGTGTCGTCGGACCCTGAGGCCCAGTGGCTCATCCCGTAGGAGAGAACCGGTGGAGTAGTCATCCTAGGCGTCGAAGCGATCCAGCGCAAGGCAAGATCTGAACTTCAGTGGAGGATGGTCCCGCTTGAGGGCCGGCGTGCTCTGGGCTTTCGCTCCAGCCGCTCCGCCGCACCTTTGGGGTGACGAGTAAGAACTATACGCAGCGTTCAGCGGGTGCGCCAAGACGGGCCACATCCCGGGCGTGTCGCGTTGTGCAACACGTGCGGCCCGGACGCAGCGATGCCCGGCTCCCACCAGGGAAACCGGGCATCGACGAGCGGCGGCGATCAGGAGAGCGTCACGCCGGCCAGGGTCTTCTTGCCACGACGGAGCACGAGCACTCCCCCGGGCAGGGCGAGGTCGGACAGCGGCGCGGTCGGGTCCTCGGCGCGGGTGTTGTTCACGTACACACCACCCTGGTCGATGGCGCGACGGGCTTCGCCGAGGGACTTCACCAACTCGGTGTCGACGAGCGCTCGGGCCACGTCCGCATCACCGGGCAGCGCCACCGACCCCGGGAGCTCCGCGATCGCCGACCGCAGGGTGGTGGTGTCCAGCGCGCCCAGGTCGCCGTTGCCGAACAACGCCGCGGAGGCATCGATCGCCGCCTGCGTCGCCTCGACCCCGTGCACGACCGCTGTCACCTCGAACGCGAGGGTCCGTTGCGCCTCGCGCCGGAACGGCTCGTCGGCCACGGCCTGCTCGAGCCGCTCGATCTCGGCGCGGGACAGGAACGTGAACTGGCGGAGCCGGGCGATCACGTCGGCGTCCGTCGTGTTGAGCCAGAACTGGTAGAACGCGTACGGCGAGGTCATGTCCGGGTCGAGCCAGATCGCGTTGCCCTCGCTCTTGCCGAACTTCGTGCCGTCGGAGTTCGTGATGAGGGGCGTCCCCAGCGCGTGCACCGTCGCCCCCTCGGCACGACGGATGAGTTCCGTCCCCGAGGTCAGGTTGCCCCACTGGTCCGAGCCGCCCGTCTGCAGGGTGCACCCGTACTGGCGGAAGAGCTCGCGGTAGTCGAGGCCCTGCAGGATCTGGTAGCTGAACTCGGTGTAGCTGATGCCCGCGTCGGAGTTCAGGCGCGCGGCGACGGCGTCCTTCTTGAGCATCGAGTTCACGCGGAAGTACTTGCCGATGTCGCGAAGGAAGTCGATCGCGGACAGCGGTGCCGTCCAGTCGAGGTTGTTCACCAGCCGCACGCCGTTCTCGCCGTCGGGGCTGAGGAACCGCGACACCTGGCCCTGCAACCGCGTGACCCACTCCTGCACGGTCTCGCGGGTGTTGAGCGTCCGCTCGGCTGTCGGCCGCGGATCGCCGATCAACCCGGTGGAACCACCGACCAGTGCGAGCGGCTTGTGCCCGGCGAGCTGGATCCGGCGCATGGTGAGCAGCTGCAGCAGGTTCCCGCAGTGCAGGGACGGCGCCGTCGGGTCGAAACCGCAGTAGTACGTGATCGGCTCGCCGTCGAGAGCCTCCTTGAGTGCCGTCTCGTCGGTGGAGACGTGCACCAGATCACGCCAGCGCAGTTCGTCCCAGACCGAGGCGAAGGTCGGGTCGTTCTGCTGGCGCGTCAGGACATCGTGAGCGGATTCACTGGACACCCAGCCATCGTAGCGGCGCGCGCGGTCCAGGAGGCGCGGGTCGGGTCCCGGGGCCACGCCGCCGGTTCCGGCGCGACCCGCCAGCGGCGGACGGCCGTGCCGGTGGGGATCAGTCGAGGGCACCCTTGTGCCGCCGGTACGCCGACACCGTCGGGTCACCGGTGAGCCAGAAGCGCCAGGGGAAGCGCGCGCCGCCGGCGATGCCGCCGACGCCGGTGCGCGGCCCTCGGGAGATCCGCGGGACCGGACCGGTCGCCGCCGGACCGGGCACGGTCTCGGACAGGAGTTCCTCGACGACGCGGGTCGGTCCGACGGCGGCGAGCCGCGCCTCCAGGCCGGGAGCCAGCGTCAGCATGTACGGGCCGGAGCCGTCGAGGAGTCTGCTGCCGTCGTCCTCGCCGAGCACCGCACCGAGCGCTCCGCCGAGGTTGCCGGGACCGCGCGCGAGCGCGACGTCCGTGACGGAGCCGCCGCGGCGGGAACGGGCCGCCTCGAGACCCTCCACGACCTGCGCGCCCCGCAGCAGCGATCCCGACGACGTGCCCTCCGGCGCACTGACGACGTTGACGCACGTGTGGATGCCGTAGGAGCGGTAGGCGTAGAGCGTCCCGGGCGGTCCGAACAGGTGACGGTTGCGCGGCGTCGGGCCGCGGTGGCCGTGCGAGCCAGGGTCGGTGGGGCCGAAGTAGGCCTCGACCTCGGTGATGCGCAGGGTCACGCCCTTGCCCGCGATCGTCGCACCGAGCAACGCCGGCGCCGAGACCGGCGCCGGTTCGGACAGCAGCGCGAGCGTGGGGTCGGTCATCGGGTGAAGGGCACGCCCTCCGCCAGGTCGTGGACGCGACGGGTGAGCGACGCGAGCTGTTCGGCGACGCGGTCCGGCGCGGTGCCGCCGATGCCGGCGCGCGACGCGACGGAACCCTCGATGGTGAGGACGCCGCGGACCTCGGGCGTGAGGTGTTCGGACACCGTCCGGTACTCGTCGTCGGTGGGGTCGTCGAGTTCGATCCCGCGCTCCTCGCAGTACCGGACCAGCGCGCCGGACACCTCGTGCGCGTCACGGAACGGCACCCCCTGGCGGACGAGCCACTCGGCGACGTCCGTCGCGAGCGAGAAGCCCTGCGGCGCGAGCTCGGCCATGCGGTCGGTGTCGAACGAGAGGGTCGCGACCATGCCGGTGAATGCGGGGAGCAGGACCTCCAGGGTGGCGACCGAGTCGAAGACGGGCTCCTTGTCCTCCTGCAGGTCGCGGTTGTAGGCGAGCGGCAGGCCCTTGAGGGTTGCGAGCAGGCCGGTCAGGTTGCCGATGAGCCGGCCGGACTTGCCCCGGGCGAGCTCGGCGATGTCCGGGTTCTTCTTCTGGGGCATGATGCTCGACCCCGTGGAGAACGCGTCGTGCAGCCGGACGAAGCCGAACTCCTTCGTGTTCCAGAGGATGATCTCCTCCGCCAGGCGGGAGACGTCGATGCCGATCTGCGCGAGGACGAACGCGAACTCGGCGACCACGTCACGAGCCGCCGTGGCGTCGATCGAGTTGTCCGCGGGGCGGGCGAACCCGAGCTCGTGGGCGATCGCCGAGGGGTCGAGGCCGAGCGAGCTCCCCGCGAGGGCGCCGGCGCCGTACGGGCTCACACTCGCGCGGTCCGCCCAGTCGCGGAGACGCTCGAGGTCACGGACCAGGGGCCACGCGTGCGCGAGCAGGTGGTGTGCGAGGAGGACCGGCTGCGCGTGCTGCAGGTGCGTGCGACCCGGCATGATCGCGCCGGGGTGCTCGTTCGCCTGCTGGGAGATCGCGTCGACGAGGTCGATGACGAGGTGCCCGATCCGGCGACCGTGGTCGAGCATGTGCATTCGACCCAGCGTCGCGATCTGGTCGTTGCGGCTCCGGCCGGCGCGCAGCTTCCCGCCGAGCTCGGGGCCGAGGTCGGCGATGAGGAGTCGTTCGAGGGCGCCGTGCACGTCCTCGTCGCTGTCGGCGGGCTGCAGCGTGCCGTCGGCGTGCGCGGACTCGAGGCGGTCGAGGCCGGCGAGCATCCGCTCGAGCTCGTCGGCCGTCAGGTACCCGGCGGTGTTGAGGGCGCGGGCGTGGGCGCGGGAGCCGGCGATGTCGTAGGGGGCGAGCTGCCAGTCGAAGTGGGTCGATCGGGAGAGGGCGGCGAGCTCGGCGCTCGGGCCGTCCGCGAAGCGGCCACCCCAGAGGGCGCCGGTGTTGGTGGCGTCGGTCTTGGCGGCGGGCTGGTTCGCGTCGGTCATGGTTCTCTCGTCGTCCGGTCGTGGGTTTGGGGGCGGGGTGCCTGGGCGCTCAGTTGGCCCGGTCGCGGCGGGCGGAGATCTTGCTCGGCAACGACCAGATGTCGATGAACCCCTTCGCGTGCGACTGGTCGAAGGCGTCGCCCGTGTCGTAGGTCGCGAGGTCGAAGTCGTAGAGGCTCTGGCTGGAGCGGCGTCCGGTCACGACGGCTCGGCCCGCGTGGAGCCGGAGTCGGACGTCGCCGGAGACGTGCTGCTGAGTGTGGGCGATGAAGGCGTCGAGGCTCCGCTTCAGGCCGCTGAACCACAGCCCGTCGTAGACCAGGTCGGCCCAGTCCGACTCGACCTGCCGCTTGTACCGGTTGACGTCGCGTTCGAGGGTCAGGTTCTCGAGCTCCTCGTGCGCGGCGATCAGGGCGACGGCGGCCGGCGCCTCGTACACCTCGCGCGACTTGATGCCGACGAGACGGTCCTCGACCACGTCGATCCGACCGACACCGTGCTTGCCCGCGAGTGCGTTGAGCTCCTGCACGACGCGCAGCACGCTGAACCGCTGTCCGTCGATGGCGACGGGGACCCCCTGCTCGAAGGTGATCGTCACCTCGTCCGGAGCGCGCGGGACGGTCGGGTCCTGCGTGTAGGCGTAGAGCTCCTCCGCCGGGGCGTTCCACGGGTCCTCGAGGTGACCGGTCTCGACCGCTCGACCCCACACGTTCTGGTCGATCGACCAGGGCGAGCGTTCCGACTGTTCGACCGGCAGGCCGTGCTGCTGGGCGTAGGCGATCGCTCGGTCGCGGGTGAGCGCGAGGTCCCGCACCGGTGCGACGCTCGTCAGGTCCGGGGCGAGGGCCGCGACCGCCGCCTCGAAGCGGACCTGGTCGTTGCCCTTGCCCGTGCACCCGTGCGCCACGCTGTCGGCACCGAGCTGCTTCGCTGTGAGCGCCAGGTGCTTCGCGATGAGGGGACGACTCAGCGCGGAGACGAGCGGGTAGCGCTTCTGGTACAGGGCATTGGCCTGCAGCGCGGGGACGAGGTAGTCGTCGGCGAACTCGTCCTTCGCGTCGATGACGATCGACTCGACGGCGCCGCAGTCGAGCGCGCGCTGCCGGATCGCCGCCATGTCCTCGCCGCCCTGGCCGACGTCGACCGCGAGGGCGACGACGTCCTTGCCGGTGGCGTCACGCAGCCAGCCGATGCCGGCGGACGTGTCGAGTCCGCCCGAGTACGCGAGGACGACGCGGTCTGCCACGGTGGTCTCCCTGGGTCAGGCGGTCGCGGGGGCGCCGGTCGTCGCGTGGGCGCCGGTCGCGGCGGGAGCGCCGGTCGCGGTGGGAGCGCCGGTCGCGTTCGCTGCGAGGAGCCACGCGAGCAGCGCCTTCTGGGCGTGGAGACGGTTCTCCGCCTCGTCCCAGATGATGCTCCCCGGACCGTCGATGACCTCGGCCGTGACCTCGAACCCACGGTCGGCGGGCAGGCAGTGCATGAACACGGCGTCGTCGGCGGCGTGCGCCATCATCGCGTCGTCCACGCGGTACCCGTTGAAGGTGTCGAGCCGCGCCTGCTTCTCGTCCTCCTTGCCCATCGACACCCAGGTGTCGGTCACGACGACGTCCGCTCCGGCGACGGCGGCGACCGGGTCGGTCACGACGAGCACGGAACCGCCGGTCACGGCAGCGCGACGCTCGGCGTCCGTGACGACCTCGGCCGCCGGGGAGAACTCGGCCGGTGCCGCGACGCGGACGTGCATGCCCGCGGTGGCCCCGGCGAGCAGGTAGGACTGCGCCATGTTGCTCGCGCCGTCGCCGATGAAGGCCACGGTCTGCCCCGCCAGGGTCCCGCGGTGCTCGCGGATGGTGAGCAGGTCAGCGAGCAGCTGGCACGGGTGGAAGTCGTCCGACAGGGCGTTGACGACGGGGACACTGGTGTTCGCCGCCATCTCCTCGAGCCCGGCCTGGCCGTAGGTGCGCCACACGATCGCCGACACCATGCGCTCGAGGACGCGTGCGGTGTCGGACGGCGTCTCCTTGCCCCCCAGCTGGCTGTTCGCCGTCGAGATGATGAGCGGGCTGCCGCCGAGGTCGGAGATGCCGACGTGGAAGGACACCCGCGTGCGGGTGGACGACTTGTCGAAGATCACGGCGACGCTCTGCGGTCCGGCGAGGGGCTTGGCACCCCACCGGTCGGCCTTCATCTGCTCGGCGAGGTCGAGGATCGCGGACTGCTCCGCCTGGCTGAGGTCGTCGTCGCGGAGGAAGTGACGGGTCATGCGGAGGTCTCCTGGGTGGTGGTGCCCTGCTCGGCGGCGACTGCGGCCAGGCTCTCGCTGAGGATCGACACGAACTCGTCGATCTCGGCGTCGGACACGACGAGCGGCGGCGCGATGCGCAGGCTCGACTCGTTCGGGGCGTTGATGATCAGGCCGCGCTCGAGCGCGGCGGCGTTGACGGCGGCGGCGACCGGGCCGGTCAGACCGACCCCGATGAGGAGGCCGGTGCCACGGACCTCTTCGACGAGGGGCGAGCCGATGCTCGCGATGCCCGCACGGATCCGCTCCCCCTTCGTCACCGCACCGGACACGAGGTCCGCGCGCTCGATCTCGGCGAGGACGGCGTTCGCCACCCGGGTGCCGAGCGGGTTGCCACCGAACGTCGAGCCGTGCTGGCCGGCCGAGAACAGTTCGGACGCCCAGCCGAAGGTGACCAGGGCGCCGATCGGGAACCCGCCCGCGATGCCCTTCGCGATCGTGATGGCGTCCGGCTCGAAACCGTGGCCCTGGTAGGTGAACCAGTTGCCGGTCCGGCCCACGCCCGTCTGGATCTCGTCGAGGATCAGCAGCACGCCGTGTTCCGCGGTCAGGCGGCGAGCGGCGAGCAGGAACCCCTCGGGCAGGTCGACCACGCCGGCCTCGCCCTTGATCGGTTCGACGATGAGCGCGGCCACGGTGTCGTCGATCGACTCCTCGAGCGCGGCGACCGTGGAGTCGATGTGCTCGACCCCGGGGACCATCGGCAGGAAGTCCTCTTGCAGGGCGGGCTTGCCGGTGAGCGCGAGCGCGCCCATCGTGCGGCCGTGGAAGCCCTGCTTCAGCGCGAGGATGCGGGTCTTCTGCCCGTCGGCGCCCTTGTTCAGCCGTGCGAGCTTGAACGCGGCCTCGTTGGCCTCGGCGCCGGAGTTGCCGAAGTACACACGGCCGGCCTCACCTGCGCCCGTGATGCGCTTGAGCCGCTCGGCGAGCTCGAGCTGCGGCGGGGTCGCGAAGTAGTTCGAGACGTGCACGAGCTTGGCGGCCTGGTCGCTGATCGCCTCGACCAGCGCGGGGTGCGCGTGGCCGAGCGAGTTGACGGCGATGCCGGCGAGGAAGTCGAGGTACTCGTTGCCGTCGACGTCCCAGACGCGACAGCCCTCGCCGCGCTCGAGCATGATCTTCGGCGGGGTCAGGGATCGCATGAGCGACGCCCCGAACCGGTCGTTCCAGGTCTCGGTCTGCGTCTCGGTGCTCACTGCGGCTGTCCCTTCTCGGTCGTGCTGGCCACGTGTTGGCCGGTGGTGCTGCTCGTCGACGGTGCTGCGACGCGTCGGCCGATCTCGGCGTGGGTCATCTGGTTCTCGGTGCGTCGGCTCGGGTCCGGGATCACCTCGGTGCCCGCGCCGCGCAGGGTGAACACCTCGAGCAGGATCGAGTGCGGGATCCGCCCGTCGATGATCGTCGCGCCGCCGACCCCGCCGACCACGGCGTCGAGGCACGCGGTCATCTTCGGGATCATGCCCGACTCGAGTGACGGCAGGAGCGCGCGGAGTTCCTCGACCGCGATGAGGTCAACGATCGAGTCGCGGTCCGGCCAGTTGCGGTACAGGCCGGGGACGTCGGTGAGCATCATGAGCTTCGACGCCTTGAGGGCGATCGCGAGCGCGCCCGCCGCGGCGTCGGCGTTCACGTTGAGCGCCTGGTCCGGGTGGGCGTCGTCGATGGCGATGCTCGACACCACGGGGATGCGCCCGGCCTCGATCGCGGCGAGCACACCGGAGGGGTCGACGTGCGTGATGTCGCCGACGTGCCCGAGGTCGAAGTGCTCGCCGTCGACGACGACGCCCTTCTTCTCGCCGGTGAACAGCGAGCCGCCGTCGCCGAAGACGCCGACCGCGAGGCCCTCGCCGTGCTCGTTCATCAGGTCGACGATCTCGCGGTTGACCTCGCCGGCGAGCACGTCGCGGACGACCGTGATCGCCTCGGTCGTGGTGACTCGGTAGCCGCCGCGGAACTCGGACGCGATGCCCTGTTCCTTCAGCGCCGCCGAGATCTGCGGGCCGCCGCCGTGCACGACCACCGGGTGGAGGCCGGCGTACCGGAGGTAGACCATGTCCTCGGCGAACGCGCGCTTGAGGTCCTCGTTCACCATGGCGTTGCCGCCGAACTTGACGACGACGATCTTGCCCGAGAACCGCTTCAGCCACGGCAGGGACTCGATGAGGGTCGCGGCCTTGACGGTCGCGAGCTCGTGCTCTTCTTCCTTCGAGAGGATGCTGTCGTCGGCCATCAGCTGGTGTACGCGCTGTTCTCGTGGACGTAGTCGTGCGTGAGGTCGTTCGTCAGGATCGTCGCCGAGAACGGTCCGACGCCGAGGTCGATGAGGACGTCGGTGTCGCGCGGCGTCAGGTCGACGCGGTCGCTCGGCTCGTCCGGTGCGCCGGCGTGGCAGACACGGACCCCGTTCATCGAGACGTCGACGGCGTACGGGTCGAACTCGGCGTCGGTGGTGCCGATCGCAGCGAGCACCCGGCCCCAGTTCGGGTCGTTGCCGAACACCGCGGCCTTGAACAGGTTGTTCCGGGCGACGCTCCGGCCGACCGTGACGGCGTCGTCCTCGGTCGCGGCGTTCACGACGTGGATCGCGATGTCGTGGCTCGCGCCCTCGGCGTCCTGCTGCAGCTGCCGTGCGAGGTCGGCGCAGACCGCGGTCAGGGCTTCTTGGAAGTCGCCGACCTCGGGCGTGACGCCGCTCGCGCCGGAGGACAGCAGCACCACGGTGTCGTTCGTCGACATGCAGCCGTCCGAGTCGACCCGGTCGAAGGTGACGCGGGTGGCGGCCCGGAGCGCCTGGTCGAGCTCGTCCGAGCCGACGACGGCGTCCGTGGTGATCACGACGAGCATCGTCGCGAGCCCGGGTGCGAGCATGCCCGCGCCCTTGGCCATGCCGCCGACGGTCCAGCCGTCCTCGGTGACGACCGACTGCTTCGGCTTCGTGTCGGTGGTCATGATGGCGGTCGCGGCGTCCGGACCGCCGTCGGCCGACAGTGCCGCACTCGCGAGGTCGACGCCCCTGAGGACGTTGTCGCGGAACGTCTGGTCGCCGACCCCGATGAGGCCGGTCGAGCAGACGACGACGTCGCCGGCGCCGATGCCGAGCGCCTCGCCCACGGCTTCGGCGGTCATGTGGGTGGTCTGGAAGCCGAACGGACCGGTGAAGCAGTTTGCGCCGCCGGAGTTCAGGACGACCGCTCGGGCGGTACCGTCGCCGACCGCCTGGCGCGACCAGATCACGGGGTGCGCCTGGGCACGGTTGCTGGTGAAGACCGCGGCCACTGCGGCGTCCGGCCCGTCGTTGACGACGAGGGCAACGTCGGGCTTGCCGCTCGACTTGAGACCGGCCGTCACGCCGGCCGCGCGGAAGCCCGCTGCCGCGGTGACGCCCTGGAGGCCCGGGTCGGTGTGGGTGGGCTGGCTTGCGTCGGTCACGGTGCGACTCCGTCCACGCTGAGGCCGAGGGTCTCCGGGAAGCCCAGGGCGATGTTCGTCGACTGGACCGCAGCACCGGCGGTGCCTTTGGCCAGGTTGTCGAGGGCGCTCACCGCGACGACGCGACCGGCGGCCTCGTCGACCGCCAGCCCGATCAGTGCGGTGTTCGCGCCGATGGTGTCGGCGACCCGGGGGAACTCGCCCTCGGACAGGAGGTGCACGAAGGGCTCGTCGGCGTAGGCCTGCTCCCAGGCGAGCCGGACGTCACGGGCGCTCACACCGGGCGCGAGCTTCGCAGTCGTCGTCGCCAGGATGCCGCGGGACATGGGCACGAGGACCGGGGTGAACGAGATCGTCACCTCGGACGCGCCGGCGACCACGAGGTTCTGCTGGATCTCCGGGATGTGGCGGTGCTTCCCGCCGACCGCGTACGCGCTCGCGGAGCCCATGATCTCGGACGCCAGGTACGTGCTCGCGAGCTTCTTGCCGGCACCGCTCGGGCCGACGCTCAGCACGGCCACGAGGTCGTCCGACTCGATCAGCCCGGCCTGGATGCCCGGCTGGATGCCGAGCGTGACCGCGGTCACGTTGCACCCGGGGACGGCGATCCGCTTCGTCCCCACGAGCGCCGCCCGCTGCCGGCTCTGCGTCTGGATGTCGTCCACGTCACGCCACTCGTCCGCCGACCCGGGCGTCGGCGCCGCGTGCAGCAGCTCCGGCAGCCCGTAGGTCCACGCGCCGTGGTAGTCGCCGCCGTAGAACGCTTCCCACGCCGCCGGGTCCGTCAGCCGGTGGTCCGCGCCGCAGTCCACGACGAGGGCGTCGCCGCCGAGCTCCGCGGTGATGGCCCCGGACTGGCCGTGCGGCAGCGCCAGGAACACGACGTCGTGTCCGCGCAGGTTCTCCGCCGTCGTCGGCTCGAGGGTCAGGTGCGACAGCGAGCGGAGGTGCGGCTGCGTCGCGATGAGCGGCTGTCCGGCGTTCGAGAACGCCGTCACCGTCCTGACGTCGAACTCGGGATGGGCGGAGAGCACGCGCAGGAGCTCACCGCCCGCGTAGCCGGAGGCTCCCGCCACGGCGACGGATACGGACATGGGATTCCACCTTTGGTCGGACTGGTCGTCGAGAGAGTCGGAGGCGGCGGCCCCGGGCGGTGCTGGTCCCGATGGGATCAGTCGCGCAGGGTCGCCCCGAATCGCTCGCCGGCACGTCGGACGGCGCCGTCACGGGCCTCAGTGGCCTCGGCAGCGGTCAGCGTGCGGTCCGTGGCGCGGAAGCGCAGCGCGAACGTCAGGGACTTCTGTCCCTCGTCCACGCCGGTGCCCCGGTAGTCATCCACGAGGCGAGCATACTCCAACAGCTCTCCGGCACCAGTGCGCACCGCATCCAGTACGTCACCCGCCGGTACGCCGGCACCCACCACGAGGGACAGGTCCTGCGTCGCCGCCGGGTAGGACACGATCGGTGCCACCGACACCAGTTCGGGCGCCGCCCGGACCATGGCGTCGAGGTCGAGTTCGACGACCGCGACGACGCGCGGCAGGACCGCTGCCTCGGTCAGCTCGGGCAGGAGTTCACCCGCGACGCCGACGACGGTTCCGTCCACGAGGAGCGATGCCGCACGGCCCGGGTGCAGGGACGGGTGCGTCGTCTGCGCCACCGTGAGCTCGACCCCGACCGCCCACGCGACGGCGCGCGCGACGTCGAGTGCGTCCGCGATGCCGTACGGCTCGGGCTGTACGCCGGGCTGCTTCACGACCCGGTTGCCGGTGAGCAGCGCTGACACGTGGAACGGCTGCGGCGGCAGGGACGCGTCGAGCGCGGCGAGGGTGTCGCGGTCCGGGAGCACGGCGCCGGCCGGGACCGTGTCGGTACCGAGCGTCTCGCCCGCGACCGGCAGGAACACCCGCGAGGTCTCGTAGAGCGCGACGTCGACGAGGCCGCGCGACACGTTGCGGCGGGCGGCGTCGACGAGTGCCGGCACCCCGCTGCGACGGAGGAGGCTCTGCTCGCTGTCGAGGGCGTTCGCGAGGACCACGCTCGGCCCGCCGGCACCGTCGATGCCCGGGTAGGCGTCCTGCGTCGCCTGCGACACGAAGGGCGCGGTGACGACCTCGACCAGGCCGTCGGCGGCGAGTGCAGCGGCGACGCGACGACGTGCCTGCTGGTGAACGGTCAGACCACGTCCGGGCGGCGCGACGGGGAGGACGCTCGGGATGCGGTCGTAGCCGACGATGCGCGCGACCTCTTCGACGAGGGTGGTGTCGTCGGTGAGGTCGGGGCGCCAGGTCGGCGGCACGACGGCGAGCGTGTCCCCGTCGACGTCGACCGACGCACCGATCGCGCGCAGGGTGTCGATGACCTCGGCGTCGGTGTAGTCGACTCCGACGAGCTCGGCCGGACGGGCGATGCGCATCGTGACCGTCGGACGGGGCTCGGTGTCGACGAGCGTCGAGCCGAGGGGGTCCGCGGTGCCGCCCGCGAGCTCGACGAGGAGCTCGACCGCACGGTTCGCAGCGGCCTCGGCCACGAGCGGGTCGACACCGCGCTCGAAGCGTCGGGACGCCTCGCTCGGGAGCTTGTGCCGACGCGCGGTCCGGGCGATGGAGGTCTGGTCGAAGCCGGCCGCCTCGATCAGGACGTCGGTGGTCGCGTCGGAGATCTCGGTCCGGGCACCGCCCATCACGCCGGCGAGGCCGACGGGACCGGAGTCGTCGGTGATGACGAGGTCTTCCGGGTCGAGCGTCCGTTCGACGTGGTCGAGGGTCGTCAGGGTCTCGCCGGCAGCAGCACGACGGACACCGAGCCCGCCCTGCAGCGTCCGGAGGTCGTACCCGTGCAGCGGCTGACCGAGCTCGAACATGACGTAGTTCGTGATGTCGACGGGCAGCGAGATCGACCGGACACCGGCGAGGGCGAGGCGCGAGACCATCCACGCCGGGGTCTTCGCGGTCGGGTCGATGCCACGGACGACACGGGTGACGAACGTGTGCGCGCCGACCCGGCCACGCACCGGGGCCCGGTCGTCGATCACGACCGGGAAGCCCTCGGCGCTGCGGGGGGTGACCCGCTCGACCGGGTCGTGGAAGGTCGCGCCGGTGGCGTGGGCGTACTCGCGAGCGACGCCGCGCATGCTCAGCACGTACCCGCGGTCCGGGGTCACGTTGATCTCCACCGCGGCGTCGTCGAGACCGAGGAGCGCGATGGCGTCCGCGCCGACCTCGGGATCCATGCCGAGGTCCGCGAAGCGGAGGATGCCGTCGTGCTCGTCGCCGAGACCGAGCTCGCGTGCCGAGGCGATCATGCCGTCGGACACGTGCCCGTAGGTCTTGCGTGCGGCGATCGGGAACGGGCCGGGCAGGACGGCGCCGGGGAGCGTGACGACGACGAGGTCGCCGACGTCGAAGTTGTGCGCGCCGCACACGATGCCGCGGGGCTCGGGCTCACCGACGTCCACCTGGCACCAGTTGATCGTCTTGCCGTTCTTCTGCGGCTCGGGCTCGCGCTCGAGCACGCGGCCGACGACGATCGGGCCCGTGAGGTCGTAGGTGTGGACGTCCTCTTCCTCGAAGCCCACCGACACGAGCGCCGCGTGGACGTGCTCGAGGGTGACGTCGTCGGGGAGGTCGACGGACTCGCCGAGCCAACGGAGTGGGACGCGCATCAGACCACCGTTCCGAACTGCTGCGAGAAGCGGATGTCGCCCTCGAGGAAGTCACGCATGTCGTTCAGGCCGTTGCGGAACTGCAGCGTCCGCTCGATGCCCATGCCGAACGCGAAGCCCTGGTACTCGGCCGGGTCGATGCCGGCGGCGCGCAGGACGTTCGGGTTGACCATGCCGCAGCCGCCCCACTCGACCCACCGGGCGCCGCCCTTGGCGTTCGGCTGCCAGACGTCCATCTCGGCGCTGGGTTCGGTGAACGGGAAGTAGTTCGGGCGGAGACGGATCTGCGCCTCGGCCCCGAACATCTGGCGCGCGAAGTGCTCGAGCGTGCCGCGCAGGTGCGCCATCGTCAGGCCCTTGTCGATCGCGATGCCCTCGACCTGGGTGAAGACCGGCAGGTGCGTGGCGTCGAGCTCGTCGGCGCGGTACACCCGGCCCGGCGCGATGACGTAGAGCGGTAGGTCGCGCGAGAGCAGCGACCGCACCTGCACCGGAGAGGTGTGCGTGCGCATGACGAGGTGGCGCTCGACCGGCTCGACGAAGATCGTGTCGGCCATGGCCCGGGCCGGGTGGTCCGGGTCGAAGTTCAGCGCGTCGAAGTTGAACCACTCGTGCTCGAGCTCGGGGCCTTCCGCGACTTCCCACCCCATGCCGACGAAGATGTCGGCCACGGTCTCGTTGAGGAGCGACAGCGGGTGCCGCGAGCCGGGCGCGCGGCGGACCGGGAGCGCGGTGACGTCGACGCGCTCGGCGTCGAGGCGTGCACGTTCCTCGGCTTCGGCGAGCACGGACTCCTGCTCGGCGATCGCCGCGTTCACCTGCCCACGGGCCTGTCCGACGAGCTTGCCCGCGGCCGCCTTCTGCTCCTTCGGCACGCTGCGCATCGACGCGTTCATCCGCGCCAGCGCGGACTGTTCGCCGGTGTGCTCGGCCCTGGCCTGCTTCAGCTCGGCGACGGTCGTCGTGGCGCGGACCGCCGCGAGGGCCCGGTCCACGGCGTCGGCGACGGCCGATTCGCTGATCTCGAGAGGTTCTGACACGAGACCCAAGCCTACCGGCCCGTGGGATACCGCCGTCCGGTACCGGACGGTCTGGGGAGGAGTCCCCCGATCAGTCGCCTGTGGAGGGACGAGCCGTGCGCTGCGCGAACGCCGACTCGTACAGGCAGACGGACGCCGCGGTCGCGAGGTTCATCGACTCCGCCTTGCCGTAGATCGGCACCTTCACGGCGCGGTCGACGAGGGCGAGGTCCTCGGTGGTCAGACCACGTGCTTCGTTGCCGAACACCCACGCGGTCGGACCGTCGAGCATGCCGTCGGCGCGGACCTCGGGCAGGTCGTCGCCCGAGACGTCGGCGGCCAGGATCGTGTACCCGAGGCCCCGGGCACGGGAGACCGCGTCGGCGAGCGTCACGCCGACCGACACCGGCACGTGGAAGAGCGAGCCCGTGGTCGACCGCACGACCTTCGGGTTGTACGGGTCGACGCTGCGCCCGGTGAGGACCACCGCGTCGGCGCCGGCGGCGTCGGCCGCACGGATGATGGTGCCGGCGTTGCCCGGATCACGCACCTCTTCGAGGATCGCGACGATCCCCGGCAGGCCGCCACGCGCCTCCTGGGCGGCACCGGCGTCGGGGAAGACGTCCTTCACCGACGTCGGGAACTGCTGGCACACCGCGACGACGCCCTGCGGCGTCACCGTGTCCGCCATCGCGTCGAGGACCTGTTCGGTCACGAACCACGTGTCGACCGGCGCGTCGTCGAGGCCGTAGCGCGCGGCCGCCGTCGGGGTCACGTAGAGCTCGCGGAGGAGCTCCGGGCGGTACTCGATCGCCTCACGCACCGCCTGCGGCCCTTCGAGCAGGAACAGGCCCGTGTCGGCGCGCACGTCCTTCTTCGACAGCGCTGCGACGGCACGGACACGGCCGGCCTTGGGGTTCTCGAGGAGATCGCTCACGGGACAAGTCTAGGAACGACGAAACCCCCGCCGGACCGGCGGGGGTTTCGCGAGCAGAAGAACTGACTACGCAGCCTTCGGGGCCGAGGTGTCGGCCGGGAGCGCCTTCTTGGCGGTCTCGACGAGCGCCGCGAACGTCTCGGGGTTGTTCACCGCGAGGTCCGCGAGGATGCGACGGTCGACCTCGACGCCGGCAAGGCCGAGGCCCTGGATGAGGCGGTTGTAGGTCAGGCCGTTCGCACGCGACGCGGCGTTGATGCGCTGGATCCAGAGGCGACGGAACTCGCCCTTCTTCGCGTGACGGTCGCGGTACGCGTAGACGAGGGAGTGGGTGACCTGCTCCTTGGCCTTGCGGTACAGACGCGAACGCTGACCGCGGTAGCCCTCGGCGCGCTCGAGGATGACGCGGCGCTTCTTGGCGGCGTTGACCGCTCTCTTTACTCGTGCCATTGATCTATTCCTTTACGTTCTGCGGGGCTCAGTGGCCGAGGAGCTTCTTGACGTTCTTCGCGTCAGCCTTGGCGAGGACCTGGTCCTCGTTGAGGCGGGCCTTGCGCTTGGCGCTCTTGACCTCGAGGTTGTGACGCATACCGGCCTGCTGCTTCATGATCTTGCCGCTGCCGGTGACCTTGAAGCGCTTCTTCGACCCGGAGTGGGTCTTCTGCTTGGGCATGGTGGTGCCTTTCCGTGGGATGGATGGGGAGCCGCGTCGTTGCGGGATCGGTCGGTGGGACCTATTCGGCGGGAGCTTCGGCCTGCGCGGGCTCGGGAGCCACGTCGGTGGTCTCGTCCTTGCCCTTCGCAGCGTGCTCCGACGCACGACGCTCGGCCTTCTGAGCAGCGCGCTTGGCGTTCTGCTCGCCCTTGACGTCGGACTTGTTCTTGAGCGGGGCGATGATCATCGTCATGTTGCGGCCGTCCTGGGTCGGACGCGACTCGACGACACCGAACTCGGCGATCTCCTCGGCGAACTTCTGGAGGAGACGGACACCCTGCTCCGGACGCGACTGCTCGCGGCCACGGAAGAGGATCATCGCCTTCACCTTGTCGCCACCGAGGAGGAAGCCCTCGGCGCGCTTGCGCTTCGTCTCGTAGTCGTGCACGTCGATCTTCAGGCGGAAACGGACTTCCTTGAGGTCCGTGTTCACCTGGTTGCGACGCGCTTCCTTGGCCTTCTGAGCGGCCTCGTACTTGAACTTGCCGTAGTCCATGATCTTCGCCACGGGCGGCTTCGAGTTCGGCGCGACCTCGACCAGATCCAGCTCGGCTTCCTGCGCGAGGCGCAGTGCGACGGCGATGGGGACAACGCCGACCTGCTCGCCCTGGGGGCCGACGAGTCGGACCTCGGGGACGCGGATTCGGTCGTTGGTACGGGGATCGGGAATGCGGAGCTCCTTCAATCAGGTGGTGGCCGTCCGGGGCGTTTGCCCTGGACGACGGCACGAGAGAGGAGATCTGACGCACGGATCGTGACCCGTTCGGCAGCCGCCCGACGCCGACCCCTACGGGACGGCCGACCGACGCGGACGCCGGTGGAGCGGTGTGGACCCGGTAGCCTGTGGTGCGCGGCCGCGGGTGGGAGAGACTCCTCTTTCGTGACGCTGCGGGAGTGATCGGCCTCGTTCGCACGAGTCCGGGCACACTGACAGCATCTGCCGCGGACGAGTCTAGCAGAGGAGCACCGTGACCGACACCCCTTCCCCCGAGCCCGACGAGGCCGCCCGCGACATCTCGGAGGTGCCGGCCGTCGAACTCATCAACACCGTGGCGGTGCACCTCCTCAGCGCGGCCGCCGTCAAGGTGGGTCTCGCGGACGACCCCGAGCAGCAGACGGACCTCGACGAGGCGCGCAAGCTCATCTCGGCGCTCGCGGGGCTCGTCACCGCCGCGGCGACGGAGATCGGGGACCACCACGCCCGCCCGCTGCGCGACGGACTCCGTTCGGTGCAGCTCGCGTTCCGCGAGGCGTCGAGCATCCAGGACGCGCCGGGCGCCGGACCGGGTGAGAAGTACACCGGACCCGTCAACTGACGGGCGTCACCCGATGACGGACGGGAGGCGCGGTGCCGGCTGGCACCGCGCCTCCCGTCCGTCATCCGGTCCGGTCCAGGGCCGCAGCCCTCGGCCCGTCGGTCAGGCCGTGCTGCGCGCGACCAGGCGCGTGACCGCGGCGAGCGGGATGCCGACCCAGTCGGGACGGTTCCGGGTCTCGTAGACGACCTCGTAGACGGCCTTGTCGAGTTCGAACGCGTCGAGCAGTTCCCGGTGGGCACGCAGGTCCGATCCCGTCCCCTGCTGGTAGCCGTCGAGGAACGCCGACCGGGCGTCCTGCGCCCACTCCCCCGCATCGACGGGTGCGGCGTCCTGGGCGAGCGAGCCCTGGACGTAGTCGAACGAGCGCAGCATGCCGGCGACGTCCCGGAGCGTGACGTCCGGCAGGGAGCGCTCGGTGAGCGGCCGGAGCGGCTCGCCCTCGAAGTCGAGGAAGACCCAGCCGCGGGGTTCCGGAGCGGCGAGCACCTGTCCGAGGTGCAGGTCGCCGTGGATGCGCTGGAGGTCGGGCCAGTCGGCGTCCGCGGCCCGGGCGTAGACCGCACGGACGGCGTCGACGTGCGGCCCGATCGCCGGGGCCTCGCGTGCCGCGGCGTCGAGCCGGCCGTGCATCGTGGCGATCGCGGCGGCACGGCGGTCGTCGGCGGCGGGCTCGGTCGGCAGGGCCTCGGCGAGGGTGCGGTGCACCTCGGCGAGCGCGAGCCCGAGCCGCTCGGCGTCGGATGCGAAGGGGATGCCCTCGCGGGCGTCGCCGAGCGCCACGCGCCAGGCGTCCTGCAGCCCCGGCAGGAACTCCTGGGCGAAGGCGAGGTGCCCGCTCGCGGTGCCGTCGGAGCGCCCCGGGTCCGGCCAGCTCCCGCGGAGCGCGCCGTACACGCGCGGCACCCGTGCGCTGCCCGCGGCCGAGAGGGCGAGCTGCGTGGTGACGTCCGGGTTGTCGCCGTGGTGCAGCACGCGGAAGACCTTCACGATGACCTCGGTGCCGGTGTCGGTCTCGCAGATCACCGAGGTGTTCGACTGTTCGCCGCTGAGCACCCGGGACCGCCGGACGGTGCCGATCGGGACGAGACTCTCGTCGTCGGCGTCGATGCGCGCGGCGAGAGAGCGGATCCAGTCCGGATCGGCGGTCGCGTCGTGCACGGCCCCGGCCGCGTCGGGGCTGACCGGCGCCTGGTAGAGGACGGGGCCGGTCGGGGCGTCGTCGAGGACGAGGCGGGTACCGGCGGGCTGCGCGAGGGTGCGGAGCCGCGGGGTGGTGCCCTTCGCCGTGTACCAGCGCTGGTGGGCGATCCAGCCCTCGAGGGTGCGGTCGGTGGGCTCGCCGGGGGCGGGGACGGGTGCCTCGTCGCTCATGGGGCGAACCGTACGCGCCGGGGGCTGAGGGTGGTGCGCTGGGTCGTGGGGCGTGGGGCGCTGGGCGCTGGGGTCGTGGGGCGGTGGGTTCGGGTCGTCCGCTGTCCTCCACAGGGCGTCGTTCCGGGTGGGGCATCCACAGAACGCGGCAGGCCCGGTGACGAGGGCCTCGCGGCGGACGACACTGACGGCATGCAGACCCCGCACCCGGAGCCGCTCGGCCGCACCGACCCCCGTCGCACGTGGCGCATCGCCGACGACCGGCGACTGCCCGCCCTCGAACCCTTCGCCGACCGCGTCCACCGGCACGGCCCCGTGGTGCTGCGCGAGCACCTGTGGGACACCGACGACCGGGTCCTCGCGGCCGAGGGCGTCGAGCTCCTCCGGTCGGACGCCGGGTGGAGCGTCGACCGCGGTGACGGACCGGTCGAGGTGCCCCCGGACCTCGACGGCGGCGACGACCACGATGCGGACCACGTACCGCGCGACGTGGTCGAGGTCTTCCTGCGCGGCCGCCCGGTCCGGGTCGTCCGGGTGCGGGACACGGTGACGACCCTCGTCGAGCTGCGCGGGCGGGACGGGCGGCTCCGCGCCGAGGTGGCCGACGTCCGTGTGGACGAGGGCGAGCCCGACGCCGCGGTGCTCCGGTCGGCTCGGTGGTGGGCGCTGAGCGACGACGGGCGGGGCGGGACGGTGTCCCGGGCTGCGGAGCGGGCACTGGCGGACGCGGCGGAACCCGGGGCGGGTGGTGGCGCCCGGGGCGGGGCCGGGCGCGCTGATGGTGGGGCCGGGCGGGCTGGAGGCGGGGCCGGGCACCCTGCGCTCCGTGCCGACCCCGAGCGTCGGAAGGGGTCGGCGGCACGCCCACGACGGGGCTCCGCGGCCGCTGCCCTGCGAGCGGTGCTCCGATCGTTGCGCGCGGACCTCGTCGCGGTCGACCCGAGGGTGCGTGCCGACGAGCACGGGTCGCTGCACGACCTCCGGAAGGTCCTCCGTCGGCTGCGGAGCGTGCTGGCCGCGTACCGCGGTGCCCTCGACCGCGACGCCACCGAACCCCTGCGCGCCGAACTGGCCGAGGTCTCGCGGGTGGCCGGTGTCGCCCGCGACGCCGAGGTCCTGCGCGACCGGTTGCTCCGCACGGCCGGCCGCGCTCCCGAGGGCTTCGTCGACGCCGAGACCCTCGACCGGATCGGTGCGCACGTCGCCGAGTCCCGCGCGGCGGCGGCCGCCGAACTCCGGCACGCCCTGCGCTCGGCGACGTGGTTCCGGGCACTGGACCGCCTCGACGACCTCGTCGCCCGGGTACCGCGGGGACCGCACGCCGACGACGACGCCCAGGCGTTCGCCGTCCGCCGTATCGCGCGCGAGCGGAAGCGGGTCGCGAAGGCGATCGACGGCGGCACCGAGACGCTCGACGACCTGCACGAGATCCGGAAGGCGGCTCGGCGCCTGCGCTACGCCCTGCAGGCCGCCGACGAGGCGACGGACCTCGGGAAGCGGCGCCTCGGGTTGCTGCGGCGGGTCCAGGACGGCCTCGGCGAGGTGCTCGACGCGGCGCACGCCACCGCGGCCCACCGGGAGCTGGCGACCCTCGCGGCGAGGAGCGGGGCGGACACGTTCGGCGCCGGGGTCCTCGCCACGACCGAGCACGCCGTCGTCGAGCGCGAGCGGGACCGGGCCGAGCACCTCGTCGCCCGCCTGCGGTCGCGCGTGGCGACCGGTCTGCGAGGATGACCGGGTGCCGCACTACCTCGAAGACCTCGCCGCCGGACAGACCTTCACGACCCCGGGCCGGACCATCACCGAGGCGGACGTCGTGTCGTTCGCCTCGTGGACGAACGACAACAACCAGGTCCACACCGACGTCGAGTTCGCCGCCAGGACCCGCTACGGCCAGCGGGTCGTGCACGGGCTGCTCGGCACCTCGCTCTGCCTCGGGCTGATCGCCCGCACCGGGGTGTTCGAGGGCTCGGCCGTCGCGCTGCTCGGCATCGACCAGTGGCGCTTCACGGCGCCGGTGTTCATCGGGGACACCCTGACGTGCGAGGTCGAGATCCTGTCGACGCGGCTCACGAGCTCCGGGACGACGGGCATCGTCGAGCGGACGGTGTCGCTCCGGAACCAGCGGGGCGAGACCGTGCAGCAGGGGCGCATGGACGTCATGGTCCTGACGCGGGACGCCGCGATCGCCTGACAGGCCGGGCGGGCACTCGCCCGGAATCGTTGCCGCGCTCTTTACAACGATGTACCAGCCGCGCCAGCATGGAGGCATGAGCACGCTCGACGGCATCGTCGCCGCACCTGACACCGCTTCCCCGCAGGCCCTCCCGCTCGCCTCCCGGCAGGACGGCACGTACCCCCGGCCGCAGATGCTCCGCCCGCAGTGGGCCGACCTCGACGGCACGTGGTCCTTCCGCAACGACGGCGACGACCCCGCCTGGCGGACCGGCTTCCCCGACGCACGGGACATCGTCGTCCCGTTCCCGCCCGAGTCCGTCGCGTCGGGCATCGACGAGCCGGGCTTCCACCCCGTCGTCTGGTACTCCCGCACCATCGGCCGCGCCGAGCTCGAGGCCGCCGGACACGGCGACGCGGCACCCCGGCTCCTGCTGCACTTCGGCGCGGTGGACCACCGTGCCCGGGTCTGGATCGACGGGCAGTTCATCGGCGAGCACGAGGGCGGCCACACGCCGTTCTCGTTCGACGTGACCGACGTCCTGACCGCCACCGCCACCGCCACCGCCGGCACCGATGCCGGCAGCGGCGGCGACACCTCCGACGCCGTGCACACCCTCGTCGTCCGCGCCGAGGACGACCCGCACGACCTCACCCAGCCCCGCGGCAAGCAGGACTGGCACGAGGACCCGCACGCCATCTGGTACCGCCGCACCACCGGCATCTGGCAGACCGTCTGGCTCGAGGCCGTGCCGACCACGTCGATCGAGTACCTCCGCTGGACCAACCTCGACCACCAGACGCTCCGCCTGACCGTCCGGCTCGCCGGGGTCCGGACCGGCGGCGAGCGCCTCCGCGTCGACGCCCGCTGGGACGAGCGCGACGAACACCTCGCGACGATCGAGACCACGCTCGGTGCGACGGCGAACGAGTTCGACGTGCTCGTCCCGATCGCCCGGCAGGCGAACGGGCAGGCCGAGGACGAACTGCACTGGTCGCCGGAGGCACCGCGGCTCGTCGACGCCACGGTCACCCTGCTGGGATCCGGCAGCGACCCGACCCCGATCGACGCCGTCGCGTCCTACTTCGGCGTGCGCACCGTCGGCGTCGACGGTGGCGCGTTCCTCCTCAACGGCCGGAGCTACGACGTCCGCAGCGTCCTCAACCAGGGGTACTGGCCGGACTCGCACATCGCAGCCCCCTCCCGCGAGGCGCTCCGCCGCGAGGTCGAGCTCATCAAGGAGCTCGGCTTCAACGCCGCACGCAACCACCAGAAGATCGAGGACCCGCGCTTCCTCTACTGGGCGGACCGGCTCGGCATCCTCGTGTGGGGTGAGGCGCCGGGCGCGTACGCGTTCTCGCCGCGGGCCGTGCAGCGGCTGATGCGCGAGTGGATGGACGCCGTCGAGCGCGACGCCTCGCACCCGTCGATCGTCACGTGGGTCCCGGCGAACGAGAGCTGGGGCGTGCAGCACATCGCGACCGATCCCGCGCAGCAGGCCTACGCGCGGTCGTTGGCCGACGTCACGCGGGCGATCGACCCGACACGGCCGGTGATCTCGAACGACGGGTGGGAGCACCCGGACTCGGACATCATCACGATCCACGACTACGAGGGCGACGGGCCCCGGCTCGCGGCGACCTACGCCGACGACGCGGCGCGCACGGCACTGTTCCACGGCATGGGCCCGTCCGACCGCTGGGTGCTGGTCGGTGGGGCGGTCGACCGCGGGCAGCCGGTCATGCTCACCGAGTTCGGCGGCGTGAACTACCAGCCCGGCGCCCAGCGCGAGGACGGCTGGGGCTACACGACCGCGGCCGACGGCGACGACTGGATCGCCCGGATCACGGCGCTGTACGACGCGATCCGCGCGAGTTCGTTCCTCGCCGGGTCCTGCTGGACGCAGCTCACGGACACGATGCAGGAGACGAACGGCCTGCTGAACGCGGACCGCACCCCGAAGGTGCCGATCGAGCAGATCCGGCGCGCGGTCACCGGACGCTGACGCGACGCAGGAGCCGGGAGGCACGTCCTCGGTGAGCAGGAATGGTCGGGTCCGACGAACGGACCCGACCATTGCTGCTCACGAGACGCGGAGATCGGTGCGAGGCCGACGCGGCGTCTCGGCGAGGGTCAGGAGGCGCGGGTCAGGAGGCGAGGAACCGCAGGACGGCCTCGTTCCACTCGTCCTTGTGCGATGCCAGCACCCCGTGCGGCCCGCCCTCGATGACGTGGGTCTGCGCGTTCGGGATCACCGCAGCGGTCCGCTTGCCGGACACCTCGAACGGCACGATGCCGTCGGAGTCGCCGTGGATCACGAGCGTCGGCACGTCGATCTTGGTGAGGTCGTCGCGGAAGTCCGTCGTGGCGAACGCGACGGTGCAGTCGAGCGTGCCCTTCGGCGATGCGAGCTCGGCGATCGCGAGGTCGTACGCGCGCTGGTCGCCCGACACCAGGGGCTTGTTCACGAGCGAGGGCTTGCCCGCCGTGTAGAACAGGTCGACGAACTCGTGCAGGAACGCGGGGCGGTCCCCGGTGATCCCGTTCGAGAACCAGTCCGCGAGGTTCTGGTCGACCCCGCCGTCGGGGTTGTCGTCGGACTTCCAGAGGTACGGCGGCACCGCGCTCGCGAACACGAGCTTCTTCACCCGGCCCGTGCCGTAGGTGGACACGTAGCGCGCGAGCTCACCGCCACCCATCGAGAACCCGATCAGCGTGACCTCGGTCAGCCCGAGCTGGTCGAGCAGGGTGTCGAGGTCGGCGGCGAACGTGTCGTAGTCGTACCCGCCCCACGGCTGCGACGACTGTCCGAAGCCACGACGGTCGTACGCGACGACACGGTGCCCGGCCTCGACGAGGGCCGGGATCTGGCCCTCCCACGAGCGGCCGGACAGGGGCCAGCCGTGGATGAGGACGACCGGGTCGCCCGATCCGAAGTCGTCGTAGTGCAGGTCGATGTCGTGCCCGTTCTCGGCTCCGACGGTGATGAACGGCATGGTGCCTCCGGTGGTTGCGTCTTCCAGGGAACGCCGACCATGCAACGCCGTGGGCCCTCCCCGAGGCTGGAACCGTACGCCTTGCGGACACCGGTGACGTGCCGTGGACGTGCGAGGATCGGGCGGTGACGAGCGCCGGGGAGACGAGCCGCGCCTCCAGGCCGGCCCTGGAGGCGCGCCACAGCGGCTGGACCACTCCCCTGCTCCTGTGGTTGGCCTCGCGCGTGGTCAGCACGGTCCTGCTCGCGACCGTGTACGTCGTGGCGACGGCGAACGGCTGGCCGTTCGCGTCGTCCCGACGCGATCCGTCCTTCTTCACGTTCTCGGGGTCGTGGGACGCGTCCTTCTACCGGATCATCGCGGAGCACGGGTACCCGACGACGCTGCCGCTCGATGACTCGGGGCACGTCCTCCCGAACGCCTGGGCGTTCCTGCCGGTGTTCCCGACGCTCGTGCGCGCGGTCATGCCGCTGACGGGCGGGTCGTTCTGGGTCGCCGGCGTGCTCGTCGCGACGCTCGCCGGGGCCGGGGCGTGCGTGCTGCTCTACCGGCTGGTGCTCGCCGTGGGCTGCTCGCACCGTGCGCGGTGGGCGACGGCGCTGTTCGCGTTCGGTCCCACCGCGTTCCTGCTGCAGGTGGCCTACGCCGAGAGCACGTTCCTGCTGCTGCTGTTCGGGGCGCTGCTGGCGCTCGTCCGTCGGCGCTACTGGCTGGTCGCGCCGCTCGGGCTCGTGGCCGCGTTCACGAAGCCGGGGGTGCTGGCGTTGGCCGTGGCGCTCGCGGTGCACCTCGTCGTGCGATGGGTGCAGGAGCGTCGGGCGCTCCCGGTGCGGGACGCCGTGGCGATCGTCGTGTCGGGGCTGGTGGTGGCTGCGGCGGGGCTGGCGTGGCCGGTGATCGCCTCGGCCGTGACGGGTCGGCCGAACGCGTACCTCGACACCGAACTGTCGTGGTGGGTGGGGTTCGTGGGGCGGCAGCGCTTCGCGCCGCTCACGCCGTGGTTCACGATGGCGGGGACGTGGCTCGGGCCGCTCGGGATCGTGCTCGTGGTCGCCGTGCTCGCGGGGGCGGTGTGGTTCTGGACGCGGAGGTCGGTCCGGGCCCTCGGGGTGGACGTGTGGGCGTTCACGGCGGCGTACGCGCTGTACCTCGTGGCGGTGTTCCTGCCGCAGCAGTCCCTGCCCCGGTTGCTCATGCCGACGGCGCCGCTGCTCGGGTCGGACGTGTTCGTGCGGACGCGGCGGCGGGCGGTCGTGTGGCTCGTCGTGGGCGTGTGCCTGCAGCCGGTCGCCGTCGTGCTGCTCTGGTTCCTCGGGTACCCCTGACGAGCGGCGCGGCGCGGCCCGGCGCGGCGGGCCGACGTCGAACCACGGAACCGACACCGAACCAGGGCGGGTCGGTGGTTCGGTGTCGCCTTCGTGGTTCGACGCGAACGCGAACGCGAACGCGAACGCGGCCGCGGCCCGGCGCGCGCCGGCGCTACGCGTCGAACGTGTGGAACCAGGCGGTCCCGCCCGGGTGCTGCACCGTGATCATCTCGTCGAGGTCGCGGTACGGCCCGTCCTGGTTGTGGCTCGCCGACTTGATGCGGACCGTGCCGTCCGGCTCGGTGAACACCTCGGACACGATCGTGGTGTGGTCCGGCGAGTCGTTGTCGTTCCAGTCGTAGAACACGATGTCGCCGACCTTGACCTTGTCGCGCTCGTCGAGGGAGCGGCGGGTGAGTCCGAACTCCGCGGCGTTCGCGGTCAGCCACGGGTCCATCGTCGGGCAGTAGGTCCACGTCGCCGAGTGCTCCGCCCCGGCCGACCGGTTGTACCAGTCGGAGCGCTGCTGCCAGCCGCGGGCGATCAAGGTCTGCGACACGTAGTTCGCGCAGTCGCCACCGATCGGGTTCATGGTGCCGTACTCGGCGAGGTTGTAGTCCTTCCAGTGCGCCATCGCGTACTCGAGCTGCCGGTCGACGTCGGTCAGTGCCGCGTAGGCCAGGGTCGAGGTCGCGACCGCCGTCGAGGCGTCCGGGACGGGCGCGGTGGTCGGTGTGGGCGTGGCCGTCGCGGAGTCCTGCGTCGCCCCGGTCTGCCCGTCGTTCGCGGCGCTGCCGTTGCCGTCCGAGGACTGGTTGACGGACGGTGACGGCTCGATCGCGGTCGTGAAGAGCGCGACGTCCGCCGAACCCGCCGTGTACATCGCCTGGTGCGGTGCCGTGAAGGTCACCTTCGTGGCGGTCGCCCGGACGTCCCGCGCGGCGATGCCCCCGACCGTGACGCCCGTGACCGCTGCCAGCCCGGAGCCGGCGACGGTGATCGTCACACCGCCGGCGAGCGGGACCTGCGCAGGGCTCAGCGACTTCGCGATGGGCTTCGCGGTGGGCGTGGACGAACCGCCACCGTTGCTCGTGCCACCACCGGACGCCTTGCCCGTTCCGCCGTCCCCCGACGAGCACGCGGCGACGGCGAGCCCGATGCCGGTCACGCCGGCGAGGGACAGCAGGGAGCGGCGCGTCAGTGAAGCAGTCATGGTGCTTCCCAGGGTAGGCGACGACACGGCATGATCTCTGGCAGGAACCACCGTCGAGAGGATCAGACCACCCATGCCCGAGAGCCACGACTTCTTCGTCGCAGCCGCCCCCGACCACGTCCGCGCACTCGTCCGCGGCGCACTCGTCCGCGAGGGCTACACCGTCGACGACGGCGAACAGGGAGCCCTCCGCGCCACCCGCGGCAGCATGAGCCTCACGCTGCTCATCGGCGGCATGGCGAACGACCGGACCTTCCACACCCGCCTCGACGTGCAGATCATGGTCACGCCGGACGGTCGGACGGTCGCGCGGCTCCTGCGCGGTGCCGGCAAGTCGGCGCTCAAGGGCGGTGCGCTCGGCATCTCGCGCGGCAACCGCGCCTTCGAGCAGGCCGCCAACGCGATCCACGGCGAACTCGCCCAGGCCGGGATCCTGACGGAGAGCGTCCCCGGCTGACCCGGGCCCGCCCCGGGAACGACGAAGGCCACCCGATCGGGTGGCCTTCTGTCTCGGAGTGGAGCTAAGGGGATTCGAACCCCTGACCTTCTCATTGCGAACGAGACGCGCTACCAACTGCGCCATAGCCCCGAGAACGCGTCCACACTAGCACCCGCGTCGGCCCGATCCGAAATCGGGCGATCAGACGGCGCGGCGGCGACGCATGATGGCGTCGAGGTCCGCCTGCTCGTACGCGTCCTCGCCGAGGACACCCATGCCGGCCCACTTGCTCGGCGGCGCCGGGGGTGCGGCGGGAGCAGCGGGTTCCGGAGCGGGAGCGGCCTGGGCGACGGGAGTTCCCGTGCCGGCCGGCGCGCGCAGGCCCAGCCGTTCGGCGAGCCGCCCCTGGTCGTGCGCGGAGAGCGACGCGACGGCTTCCTCGACGTCCGGGCGCATGGGCGACACCCGCGCGAGCGACGGGTCGGTCTCGGCGGCACGGATCGCGGCCGCCTCGGCCTCGGCTTCCGCCTTGGCCGCGGCGACCCGCTCCTTCAGGCGGGCGGCGAGCTCCGCCGAGGACTCCGGCGTGGCCGCCGGGACCTTCGGGCGTTCGACGTACAGCGGCTTCGGGACGCGGTTCGGCGTCCAGCTGCGGTCATGAGCGGGCTCGGCGGGCTGCTCGGTCGACAGCGGCGGCGCCGGGTCCGTCCACTCGCTCGCGGGCCTGGAGGCGCGGCTCGACTCCGGCACGACCGTCGCGGTCCGGGCCTTCCGCGCCTTCGCCACCTGGTGCAGCTGGGCGAGGACCGCTGCGGACCCACCGGCGGCGACGAGGCCGGCGACACCGACGAGCCAGGCGGCGGGGGCCGCGACGAACACGACGACCGCGACGACGAGGCCGAGCGTGCCGAGCAGGGTCGCCCCCAGTCGGGACCGACGCATGCGCATCGCGGTGAGTGCCGGGACCGCCGAGGCCCGCTCGAGCACGGGTGCCTGCTCGGCCAGTCGACGGGTGATCTCCCGCTGCCGGGCGGCCTCGTGGGCGCGGACGATCGCGGTGCGCTTCGCCTCCTCCGACTTCGCGACCCGCTGGGCCTCGGCGAGGGACTTCGCGTTCATCTCGATGCGGACCTCGTCCGGCAGCTCGGCGGTCTGCGCGAGGATGCGGAGGGTCTGCTGCAGCCGGATCGCGTTCCGCTCGGTGGCGAGGTACTGCCGACGGGCCGCCCAGGACGGCATGAGGTAGACGAGCCAGAGCACGGCCGCGATGAGCAGGACGATGCCGCCGCCCCAGGAGCCGATACCTGCCATGGGGACACGGTAGGGGTGGGCGTTCCCCCGTCCGGTGATTGCCGGACGCGTGTTGCGCGTGTCGTGACGAAATCGCCGGGGGCGAGCCGCGCCCCCCGGGCCGCCCGGACGGACCGGACCCGCGGGTCAGACGCGGGGCGTGGTGTGCAGCGGCATCGCGGCCTCGTCGCGTGCCGCGAGCGGGACCGAACCGACGCCCGGCGGGACCTGGCCGCGGACCCAGCGTTCGAGGACGCCCTCGCGGACCTCTTCCGCGACGAGGGCGAAGCAGAAGTGGTCGCGCCAGTCGCCATTGATGTGGATGTAGCGGCGGCGGAGCCCCTCGTACCGGAAGCCGAGCTTCTCGACCACCCGCAGCGACGGGGCGTTCTCGGGACGGATGCAGATCTCGATGCGGTGGATGCCGACCACGCGGAAGCAGTGGTCCACCGCCATCGCGACGGCGATCGGCGTGACGTTGTGGCCGGCGGCGTCCTCGACGACCCAGTAGCCGATCGAGGCACTGGCCAGGGAGCCGTACGTGATGCCGGAGACGTTGAGCTGTCCGACGAAGCGGCCGTCGAGCTCCATCGCGAACGGGAGCCCGAGCCCCGCGCGGGCGTTGGCCTGGAGCGCGCGGATGCTGCCGCGGACGTCGGTGGAGACGTGACCGGAGGGGTTCGTGGCCTCCCACGTGCGGAGCCACGAGCGGTTGCTCGCGAGGGCGACGTCGAGGTCGCGGGTGTCGCGGAGTCGGAGGGGCCGGATGGTGACCCGCCCGTGGGACAGGGTCGGGATCGTCGTCATCGCGCTGGTTCCTCCGGGAGCGTCGAACGGGCCCGGGGGTGTTCCCCGGACCCGTTCGGCGACGGGTCGTCTATTCGCCCGCGTTGAACTCCTTGAGCCACGACTTGAGGTCGGGGCCGAGGTCTTCGCGGTCCGAGGCGAGCTGGACGATCGCCTTGATGTAGTCGAGTTTGTCACCGGTGTCGTACCGGCGTCCACGGAACACGACGCCGTACACGCCGCCGGTCCACTCCTCGGCGTTCGCCATCTTCATGAGCGCGTCGGTCAGCTGGATCTCGCCGCCCTTGCCCGGCTCCTGCTTCTCGAGGACGTCGAAGACCTCGGGACGGATGACGTAGCGGCCGATGATGGCCAGGTTCGAGGGCGCCTCGCCCCGCGGGGGCTTCTCGACGAGGCCGGTGATCTTCACGACGTCGTCGGTGTCGGTCTCCTCGACCGTGGCGATGCCGTAGAGGTGGGTCTGCGACTCCGGGACCTCGAGCAGGGCGACGACGGTGGCGTTCTTCTCGCCCTGGACCTCGATCATGCGCTTGAGCAGCGGGTCGCGGGCGTCGATGATGTCGTCACCGAGGAGCACGGCGAACGGCTCGCGGCCGACGTGCATCTTGGCGCGGAGCACGGCGTGGCCGAGGCCCAGCGGGTCACCCTGGCGGACGTAGTGCATGTCGGCGAGGTCCGTGGACTGGTTCACCTTCTGCAGCTTCTCGTGGTCGCCCTTCTTCTTGAGGGTCTCCTCGAGCTCGGACACGTGGTCGAAGTGGTTCTCGAGCGCGTTCTTGTTGCGGCCCGTGATCATCAGCACGTCGGTGAGCCCTGCGCCGACGGCCTCTTCCACCACGTACTGGATGGCCGGCTTGTCGACGACGGGGAGCATCTCCTTCGGCATCGCCTTGGTGGCGGGGAGGAAGCGCGTGCCCAGGCCTGCGGCGGGGATCACGGCCTTCGAAATCTGGAAGCCCATGCCTGGACGGTATCGGATGACCCCTGGAGGGGGCATGTCGTCGCTACGGAGGACACGGCTTCTCGCGCTCGGCGGCGGAAAGCCGCAAGACGTGCCCTCGGTAGACTCCTCGGCATGATCGCCGATCTCGGGAACGAGAAGCGCGCCCTGCGAGCCGAGCTCCGGCAGCGGCGGCGCACCCGGACCACGACCGAACGCGAGACCGACACCGCGGCGCTCACCGCGACCCTGCAGCGCTTCGCCGAGGAGCGCCAGGTCGAGTCGATCGCGCTGTACCTCTCCGCACCCGAGGAACCCGACGTCCGCCCGTTCCTGAACTGGGCGTTCGAGCGCGGCATCCGGGTGCTCCTGCCGATCACCCGCGAGGACGGCCTGCTCGACTGGGCGGTCGGCGACGGTGCCTCCGAGGCCGAGGGGCTGGCCGGCGTGCCCGAGGTCGTCGGCGAGGTGCTCTCCCCCCTCGCGATCAACGACGTCGACGCGATCCTCGCTCCCGCCGCCGCGGTGGGACACGACGGCGTCCGGATGGGCTGGGGACGCGGCTACTACGACAAGACGCTCGGGTCGATGGCGAACCGCCCGCCCGTCTATGCTGTGATCTTCGACGCGGAGTACCTCGACGAGGTCCCGCGCGAGACCCACGACGAACCCGTCGACGGCATCATCACGCCGTCGCGCATCATCACCTTCCGGAGCTAGGGTGCCCACCTACTCGTACCGCTGCACGGAGTGCGGCAACGCCTTCGACATCAAGCAGTCGTTCTCGGACGCCACGCTCACCGAGTGCCCGGCGTGCGGCGGCGTGCTGCGCAAGGTCTTCTCGCCGGTCGGGGTGACGTTCAACGGGGGCGGCTTCTACCGGACCGATTCCCGGGCGGCGCCGAAGGGCTCGTCGGAGTCGTCGGGCTCGTCGGGCTCGTCCGGCTCGTCGGAGTCCTCGTCCTCGACGCCGGCGAAGACCGAGTCGAAGCCCGCAGCCGCGAAGCCCGCTGCCTCGACCACGCCGAAGCCCGCCGGGTCCTGACCGGGGTCCGGACTCCTCGGTAGGTTGATGGGGTCGCCGTCCGGCGGCCGTCCTCGACCCGGAAGGAGTCCCGTGAAGGGCTTCAAGGAGTTCCTGCTCCGCGGCAACGTCATCGACCTGGCCGTCGCAGTCGTCATCGGTGCAGCGTTCACCGCCATCGTGACCGTCATCGTGAACGCGATCATCAACCCGGCGATCGGCGCGGTGTTCAACGCGTCGAGCCTCGACGACGCGCTCAAGGTCGACATCCCGACCGTGGCGGGCGGCAAGCCGGCGACCCTCATGTTCGGCTCGGTGATCGGCGCGGTGATCAACTTCGTCATCGTCGCGGCCGTCGTGTACTTCGCCCTCGTGCTCCCCGTGAACCACCTCAAGAAGGTCGCGTTCGAACGGGTCAAGAACGACGAGGAGCAGACGCCGCAGGACGTCCCGCCGACCGACGTCGAGGTGCTGCTCGAGATCCGCGACCTGCTCCGCTCGCAGAACGGCGTGCCCGCGAACACCGGTGGCGGTGCGCACGTGGCGCCGTCGACCGCTCCCGAGGGTCCCGGCATCGGCGGCACGACGAAGCTCTAGCGGTCGGTCGGTCGGTCGGTCGGGTGGAACCACGAAACCGACGTCGAACCAGGCCCCCGGGTCGGTTCGACGTCGGTTTCGTGGTTCGACGGCACCCGCCGCCAGCGCGCGGCCGGCACGAGCGCGCGCCAGGCGTCAGCGCGCGGCCGACACCTCGCGCCGCTTCGCGAACATCGCGATCGCGTACTGGACGCCCGCCAGCACGTGCCCGGCGGTCCCGAGGTAGACGAACACGAGGGCGACGACGCGGACCCACGGCGCGTTCTCGTCGACGGTGTGCACCGCGGAGAACAGCAGCACCGGGAGCCCGACGAAGAGCAGCGCCGACCGGATCTTGCCGGTCCACGTGACGTCGAGGTCCGGGTTGCCGTGGAACAGCACGCTCGAGAGCACGACGAGCACCAGGTCGACGAGCACCACGACGGCGACGACCCACCACGGCAGCAGCCCGGTCAGCACGAGCGACAGCACGATCGCGATGATCGCGAGTCGGTCGGCGACGGGGTCGATCGCCTTGCCGAGCTTCGAGCCCTGGTCGAACTTGCGAGCGATGAAGCCGTCCGCCCAGTCGCTCACCCCGATGACGACGAGCGCGACGAGCGCCCAGCCGGGGTGTCCGGCGACGACGAGCCACACGAACACCGGGATCAGCAGCAGCCGGAACAGCGAGATCAGGTTCGGCCAGGTCTGCCAGTCGGGGCGCTCCCGCACGGTGTCAGTCATCGCAGGACAGGCTACCTGCTCACCAGTGCGGCGGGACGTCGCGCCGGAGCTGGTCGTCGTTCTCCCCGTCGCGGTGGCGGGCCGGTTCCGGCGGCGCCACCGGGTCGTAGCCCGGCACCGGCTGGGTGGTGACGCGCCTGCGGCGCCGCACCGCGCCTCCCGGCTGCGCATGCGCCTCACCGTCGTCGGTCGCCGACGGGACGGGAGGGGCGGCTGACGACGCGTCGTCGGCCCGCGTCCACGTGCCCACCAGCTGGTCCGTCTCGGGCGTCACCGGACCGGCCGGCCGGGAGGCCCGTCGGCTCGGCCGAGGAGTCATCGGCGTGCGGGGATCGGGGGGATGGAGATCTCCTGCGTGGCACCGCGATCGACACCGAGCACCGCGGCGACGGTGTTCGCGACGCGGTCCGGGTCCGAGAAGAGCTGGAACGCGTGCACGCGCACGTAGTGCCACCCGAGTCGGCGGAGCACCTCGGGTCGGAGCCGGAGCGACTCGCGGAGCGACCCCTTCACGAGCGTCGCGTCGGTCTCGATCGTGACGCACACCCCACCGTGCGCGGCGACCAGGCCGAGCTTGCCGCGGTGCCCCAACGCGACGGGGATGCCGCGCATCTCGAGGCGACGGGCGAGGTCGACGAGCAGCGGGTCGGAGTCGTCCGGGACGTACTCGGCCGTGGTGCGCGCACGGACCTCGGCGAGGATCTCGGCGAGGGCGACGGTGCCGTGGCCCATCCGCTCGGCCTCGATGTCCGACGGCTGGAAGCAGGTGACGATGACCATCGAGCGACGTGCCCGGGTCATCGCGACGGCGAGCAGGCGCTCCCCACCGGGCTTACCGAGCGGACCGAAGTCGCGCAGGACACGGCCGTGCGGGGTGCGGCCGTAGCCGATCGAGAACACGACGCGGTCGCGGCTCTGGGCGACGGACTGCTCGAGCGTCGCGACGATGAACGGCTCGGCCCGGTCGCCGATGACGAACTCGGTGAGGTCCTTGTGCCCCTGGGCCGCGGTGAGCACGGCCTGCTCGACGCGGACGGCGTGCTTCGCCGAGGCGGTGATGACCATGAGCGACTCGGTCGGACGGGTGCGGGCGTGGTCCATGACGAGCCGGACGACGCGGTCCACCTCGGCGTCGACGCTCTCGACCGCCCCCGACTCGGGGTCCGGCACGGCCTTGCCGTCGCTGACGTAGTCGAGCGCGATCGACCCGTGCCCGAGGAACGAGCCGGCCCAGGGCAGCGACTCGATGCGTCCGCCGTAGAAGCGACGGTTGACGAGCTCGGCGAGGTCCTCGCCGCCGGCGCGGTACGAGCGGGTGAGCGACAGGGTCGGCAGCAGCGTGGACAGCTTCGCGAGCGCGGAGTCGGCGTGGAAGGCGTCGAGCGTGCCCTCGTCGACCTGCAGCGCACGGTGCGCCGGGTCGACCGCGATCCGGAACGGCGACGGGGTCTGCGTGACCGGGTCGCCGAACACGACGGTCTGGCGGGCGCGGCGGACGGCCCCGACGGTCTCGGCGATGGTGACGGCGCCCGCGTCGACGAGGATCACGGTGTCGAAGGGCATCGTGTCGGCGATCTGCGACACCTCGTACGGCGACGCGAGCCACACCGGCGCGATCGACCGGGACAGGTGCGGCGCGGAGTCCTGCAGCAGACGCGAGGTGATCGCGCCGTCCCGCAGCTGGGTCTTCAGCGCGGTGGCCTCGTCCGGCCAGTCGACGAGTCCGACCTTCCAGTTCTCGGCCAGCTGCCACGCCAGGCCCTGGGAGACCCCGGCCGCGTGCGCGTCGTCGACGAGCCGGAAGTCGGCCTCGACCCGGTCGAGCATGTCGGTGTTCGCGCCGAGCAGGGCCCGGTCGGACTCGAGCATCGTCTCGAGGGCAGACTGCCACCACGCGAGCTCGAGCTCGGCGGGGACGTGGGTGTCCGGCACGTGGCGGTTCGCCAGGTCCGTGATGAGCGGTTCGAGCTGCAGGTCGCGCAGGGTCTGCATGAGCTCGGTGCGCTCCTGCAGGTTGTGCAGGACGTCGGACTCCTCGGCGAGGCGGGCGATCGTCGGGACGAGCTCGTCGATCGGCACGTTCGCCAGCTGGGTCTCGCGGGCGGTGCGACCCAGCGGCTCGTCGAGGCGCGCGAGGTCCTCGACGACGTTCGAGAACAGGACCTGGACGTCCGCGATGCCGGTGGGCACCTCGGGGTTCACGCCGGCGGCGACGTAGCGCTGCCAGAGGACGCGCTGCTGCTGGACGCGGGTCAACGCCTCGTGCAGGTCGGACACGTGCACACCGGGGCGGACGTACTCGCGGGCGAGCTTCTTCAGCCGGCGCCGGTTCGTGCTCGACATCGGCGCACCCTCGCCGCGCGGGGCGGTGGCGGCCACGAGCTCGGAGACCGAGCGGTCGAAGACGACGGGCAGGAAGCGGTCGAGGGTGTCGCGGATCTCGGTGAGCAGGCGCAGGTAGATGCCGAGCTCGTTGATCGTCGTGAACTGCCGCATGTGCGTCGTGGCGACGAGGTCGTGGGCCCGACGGAGCAGGGTCGGCAGGCCGTCGGCGTCGAGGTCCTTCGCGATCCGGTGGGCGCGCTGGGCACCGTCGCTCGAGGAGAACTTCGCGCCGTACCAGGGCGAGTCGTCCGGGCCGTAGCGGAACTCGCCGAGGTTCGCGGCGCTGACCATCGTCTCGGCGACGCGGGAGCGCCCCTCGACCATGCTCGTCACCGAGGTCTTCGACAGGCGCGCGGTGGTCGACGGCGGGACGGGCAGCAGCGACAGGCGCGACAGCTCGACGAGGCAGTCGAGCACCGAGACGCGGAAGTCGGGGTCGACGCGCGTCAGCGAGCCGCGGTAGTCCTTGAGGACCTTGCGGAGCCGGACCAGGGCGTCGTCGACCTCGCGCAGGTTCGGACGCGAGGCCTTCTCGTTGCGGGCGATCGCACGGACGACGTCACGACGGAGGGTGCCCGGGGTGACGGCGACGCCGGGGAGCTGCACCTCGGAGAACCGCGCCGCGATGCCGCGCAGGGTCGCACGGCGCGGACTCACGACGAGGACGCGCTTGTTCGCCGCGACGAGGCCGCCGAGCGCGTTCACGATCGTCTGCGTGCCACCCGTGCCCGGGAGGGTCTTCACCACGATCGAGTTGCCGGCCGTGATCTGTGCGATCACGTTCTCCTGCTCGTCGTCGGCGTCGAGCAGGAGCGTGTCGGTCTCCGGGCTCCGCTCGTCCGACGGGGTCTGCTCGACCGGGTGGTACGACTGCTCGACCTGCCACTTGGCGCTCGGGTTGCCGGCGAGGGCGTCGAGCACGGGGTGGGACAGGTCCTCGGTGTCCTCGACCATCCCGGTCGCGACCTCGGCGAAGGTGGACACGACCAGGCGTGCGTGCACCGAGAAGCCCGGGATGTGCGCGGTGAGCCCGCGGAGCCGGTCAATCACCGGGTTCGGCGTGAAGGAGCCGTCCTGCTGCGCGAGCGCCACGAAGGACTGGGCGTCGAGGATGACCCCGAACTGCTCGTGCAGCGCGTCGGCGAGGCCGGGGTTGAGGACGGGCTCGCCGAGCAGGCGGACCTCGAAGTCGCGGCCGTGCCGACGGATCGCGAGCGGGCGCAGCAGCACCGGGCCGCGGAACTGCTCGTCGCCGTGCTGCCAGTCGGCCATGCCGATGCCGAGCTTCACGGCGTCGATGCCGCGCACGGTGGACAGCTCGGTGCCCTTGGCCTCGACGTGACCGGCGGCGATGCGGGCGGCCCGGAGTGCCACCTCGTCACGGATCAGGCTCGACAGCAGGGTCGTCTTGCCGGTGATGAACTGCGCGAGGCCGCCCGGGTGCGTCGTCGAGAGCTCGATGCGGGCCCGGGGGTGGTCGGCGAAGTGCGTGAGGGGGCTGGTGCCGCCGACGCCGGTCAGCTGCTTGCGCCAGACGTCCCAGGCGGGTTCGGCGGCGTTGCCGGCCTGGAGGCGCGGATCACCCAGGCTGATCGCCTGCGGACTCGTGAGCTGCAGTTCCGGGCGCAGGGTGCGGTCGGGTTCGTCCGTCACGGCGGTCTCTTCCTGCTGCCCCCGTCGGTCCTGCTCCCCCTGCTGTCCGTCGCGCCCGTCCTGCTGTCCGTCGCGCCCGTCCTGCTGTCCGTCACGCCCGTCCGCGGGCGCGTCGGCGCCCTCGACGGGGACGTCGTCGTTCACGTCGTCCTCGCCGTCGGTCACCCTGTCCGCTCGCCACACATCCGACACTGTAGGCGGAAGCGGGCTGGCACTCTGGCAATGAACCGAGGTTTCGGACTTTCCGGCCCCCGCCGATGCGCGACCGGGCGCGCCGGTGTGGTACCAACGGGGCATGGCCATCGACGACCGCACCGCTCCCCCCACCCCCGCGCCGGAGTCCGCTCCCGCACCGAACCGACGTCGATCGGTCCCCGCCGAGATCTCCCGTTCGTGGCTCCTCGTCTCCGGGACCGCGACCGACCGGTTCGAGAAGTCGCAGCGGTCCCGTGCCGACCAGATCATCCTGGACATCGAGGACGCGGTGGACCCCGCCGCCAAGCCGTCGGCCCGCCAGGGCGTCGCCGCGTGGCTGGCCGGCGGCGGCGAGGCCTGGGTGCGGATCAACGACGTGACGACGGACTTCTGGGCGGACGACGTCGAGGAGCTCCGCGGACTGCCCGGGCTGCAGGGGGTCATGCTCGCGAAGACCGAGTCCCCGGCGCAGGTCACCGACACCTGGCACCGGCTCGGCGGCCAGACCCCGGTGATCGCCCTGGTCGAGTCGGCCCTGGGCATCGAGGAGTCGGTCTCGATCGCGAAGGCCCAGGGGGCGTTCCGGCTGGCGTTCGGCTCGGGCGACTACCGGCGGGACACCGGGACGAGCGCGGACACGCTCGCGATGGCGTACCCGCGGTCGAAGCTCGTCGTGGCGTCCCGCGTGGGCGACCTGCCCGGCCCGATCGACGGCCCGACGGTGGGGTCGTCGCACCCGATCCTCCGCGAGCAGTCGCAGGTCGCGGTCTCGCTCGGGCTCACCGGCAAGCTGTGCCTCGACACCGAGCAGCTGCCCGTCATCAACGAGGTCATCTCCCCCACGCCGACCGACGTCGCCTGGGCGCAGGACTTCCTCGACGACTTCGAGGCCCGCGGCCGGGTCATCCGCGACGGCTCCGACCTGCCCCGACTCGGTCGCGCGCAGAAGATCCAGCGCCTCGCACAGGCGTTCGGCGTCGAGGCGCGGTAGGACTGCACCCATGACCTGGTCCAACGTGCCCGGCGGTCCGCCGCAGTCCTCACCCTCCGACCCCACCGGTGCCCAGCGGGCCACGTGGGAGCAGGGCGGCTCGACGCTGTTCCCGCCGGGGAAGCTCGCCGACCGGATCTCGACCGTGCTGCTCCTGGCGTTCGGCGCCGTCATGACGGTCGTCACCGCGGTCGTCGGGATCATCGCCGTCATCTCGGCGACGGCCACGTGCGACGCCGCCACCGGCTGCACGCCGGGTGGCTACATCGGTGGGACCGCGATCGCCGTCGGCGGTGCGTTCGTGATCGGCGTCGCCACGATCGTCCTGTCGATCGGCGCGTGGATCCGCCGTCGGACGTCGTGGTGGATCGCCGCGATCGGCTTCGTGCTCGCGATCGTGGTCATCACGTGGGGCGGCGTCGTCTTCGCGGGGGCGGCGGACGGCGGCTCGGCGTCCTCGTCGGTCTCCCCCACCGCCTGACGCCTGCGACCCGGACCGGGGTAGCGTCCGGGGCATGGTGACGGTCTCGCGGACGACGGTCGCGGTGGTCGGTGGCGGCCCCGCCGGGGTCGTCCTCGGCCTGCTCCTCGCCCGTGCCGGCATCGCGGTCCGGGTCGTCGAGAAGCACGACGACTTCAACCGGGACTTCCGCGGTGACACCGTCCACGCCTCGACGATCCGGCTGCTCGACGAGCTCGGGCTCGGGGAGCGGTTCGCCGCCCTGCCGCAGTCGCGCCTCGACGACTTCTCCCTGCCGCTGCCGGACGGCTCGCGTGCGCTCCTCGGCGACTTCTCGCGCCTGCGCCCGCCGTACGACCACGTGGCGATGGTGCCGCAGTGGGACCTGCTCGACCTGCTCGTCACCGCCGCCCGCGAGGAGCCCTCGTTCGAGATCACGATGGGTCTCGCGGCCACCGGCACGATCGAGGAGAACGGCGTCGTGACGGGCGTGCACCTGGCGCCGTACCGCGATCCGGACGGCGTGACCGAGGAACTCCGCGCCGACGTCGTCATCGCCTGCGACGGCCGTGACTCGGTGCTGCGCAGCGCCGCCGGCCTGCACCCGCGGTCGTTCCCGGTGCCGTTCGACACGTGGTGGTTCCGGCTCCCCCGCGAGCCCGGCGACGCGACGACCGCGCTCGTCCCGGCGTTCTCCGGCACCGACGTCCTGCTCAGCTTCCCGCGGCCCGACTACCACCAGGTCGCGTACTTCGCGCCGAAGGGGTCGGACGCGGCCCTCCGCGCCGCCGGGGTGGAGGCCTTCCGGGCCCGGGTCGCGCGGCTCCGACCGGACTTCGCGGGCCGCGTGGACACGATCGCGTCGATGGACGACGTGCACGTGCTCGACGTCCGGATGGACCGGCTCACCCGATGGTGGCGTCCGGGGCTGCTCTGCATCGGCGACGCGGCGCACGCCATGTCCCCGGCGGGCGGCGTCGGCATCAACCTGGCGGTGCAGGACGCGGTCGCGACGGCTGCGATCCTGGCGCCGGCGCTCGGACGGGGGCTCCGCGGCGCGGACCTCGACCGTGCCCTCGCCGCGGTGCAGCGGCGGCGCACCCCGCCGGCCGTGGTCGTGCAGACCGCCCAGGCGTTCCTGCACCGCGTGGTGTTCGAGCGGGCCTTCGCCGGGGCCCTGCAGGCCGGCCCGCCGCGGCTCCCCGTCCTGCTCGCCCGGTACGTGCCGCCCGTCCGCGGCCTCTACGCGCGCGGGATCGCCTTCGGACCGCTCCCCGAGCACGCCCCCGCATGGGCACGGCGCTGACCCTGGACACGACCCGTCCCTCCCGGCGCATGCTGGGGGCATGAAGCAACGAGTCATCGGAGACGTGTCGGTCAGTGCCATCGGACTCGGCGGGATGCCCATGTCCATCGAGGGGCGTCCGGACGAGCGGCAGTCCATCGCGACGATCCACGCCGCGCTCGAGGCCGGCGTCACGCTCATCGACACCGCCGACGCGTACCACCTGGCCGCCCACGACGAGGTGGGGCACAACGAGTCGCTCATCGCGAAGGCCGTGCGGGAGTTCCACGGCGACACCTCGGACGTCCTCATCGCCACGAAGGGCGGGCACCTCCGGCCCGAGCCCGGCCCGTGGGCGCAGAACGGCCGTCCGGAGTACCTCAAGGAAGCGGCGAAGGCGTCCGCGAAGCGCCTCGGAGTGGACGCCGTCGGGCTCTACCAGTTCCACCGTCCGGACCCGGCGGTGCCCTACGCGGACTCGATCGGTGCGCTCGCCGAGCTCCTCGACGAGGGCGTCATCCGGATGGCCGGCATCTCGAACGCCGACCCCGACCAGATCCGCACGGCGAACGAGGTCCTCGACGGCCGACTCGCCTCGGTGCAGAACCAGTTCTCGCCGAAGTTCCGCTCGAGCGAACCGGAACTCGCACTGTGCGACGAGCTCGGGATCGCGTTCCTGCCGTGGAGCCCCCTCGGCGGCATCGCGAACGCCGCGGAGCTCGGCACCGCCTACGAGGACTTCGCGTACATCGCCCGCGACCGCGGCGTCAGCCCGCAGGTCGTCGCGCTGGCGTGGGAGCTGCAGAAGAGCGACGTCGTCGTCCCCATCCCCGGGGCGTCGCGCCCGCAGTCGATCCTCGACTCGGTGACGGCCGCGACCGTCAAGCTCCGTCCCGAGGACGTGGCCCGACTGGACGCGTCGCAGCCGGCGGCTGCGTAGACGACGCGACCCGCGCCTCCTGGACTGCCCTGGAGGCGCGGGTCGCGATCACGCGTCGGCGCGCGTCAGGACTGGCAGACCTCCTGGAAGTCCTTGCCCGTCGTCTCCAGCTTCTGGAGCCCCTCGGTGAAGCCGGAGCTGGACAGCGCCGACGGGTCCTTCGAGGCCGCGAGGTCCTTCGTCATGCCCACGAAGTCCGAGAAGGCGCCCGCGAACGCGTCGGTCTTCGGCTTCACCTCGGTGTTGGTCACCTTGTCGGCGCTGTCCTCGAGCGTGGCGTCGAACTCGTCGAGCTTCGCCATCGCGGCCTGCGGGTCGCTCTGCAGCTCGGTGAGCTGCATCTGCATGCCCTTCGTGGCGTCGGTGACCTCGTTCGTGAACAGCTTGCAGGCCTCGGCCTTGGTCTGCGTCGGGGTCGGCGTCGACTTGGCGGCCGTCGTGGCGTCCGAGCCGGAGCCGCCGGCGGAGCAGCCGGCGAGGAGTGCGACGGCGATGGCGGCCGTGGTGAGCGAGACGAGCTTGGTGCGCATGGTGGTGGGTCCCCCCGGAGTCGTGCCCGCGACCCCGGGACGGGGTGCGGATCCGCGTCGAGGCTACATGGGAGATCCACAGGTCGACCGCGTTCCCGGTGCAGTCACTCAGTGCCCGCTGCGGAGCGGCGCGGCCGAACGGAAGAGCCCCTCGACGAGTTCGTCGATCCGGGCGTCGGCGATCGCGAGGTCTCGTTCGCCACGTTCCCTCGCAGCGTGACGCCCGTCGGCGCCCAGGACGCTCGTCCACGGGGTCGGGTGGACGTCGAGGCCGACGGACTGGTGGTAGTCGCGGTACTTGAAGGCCGCTTCGGTGGCGGCGGGAGACTTCAGCGAGACGAGGGTCGCGGGCGTCCGCAGCGCGTGCGCGAGGATCACGCCGTGCATGCCAGCGCTCATCACGTGCTCCGCCGCACCGAGCTCGGCCAGCATGTCGGCGGGCGTCAGGGTCGGCGAGAGGAGGCGCACCCCGGTCGAGCAGATCGCGGAGATCGTCCGCCGCTCGACCGCGGTCATGTGGGACGTGAAGTGCGAGACGAGCACTGTGCCGCGACGGCGTTCCCGGGGCAGGCCCGGACGGAGCGACCGGACGAGGAGTCCCGGGTCGCCGATCTGGGTGGACTCCGGCAGGCCGAGCGCCGCCCGCGCGAGCGGTCCACGGATCGCGAGGACGCGGTCGCGGACCGCAGCCGCACGGTCCGCCGGGACGTCCGGCGTGTGCAGGCCGGTCCCCCAGATCTGGCCGACGCCACCGCGCGTGAGGTACGGCACGATCGCGCTGCCGATGGCGACGATGTCTTCACGGCCGAGGGGCGCCCACCGGACGCGCCGACCGAGGGCCTCCGTGAGAACGAGCTCCGAGAGCTCGTCCCCGTGGTTCGTGAACGCTCGTCCACGCCCGAGTGCGAGCCTGGACCACGCGGGGGCGTGGTCACGGAGTTCGTGCGCCAGTGCGCGGAGATCCCGACGGGGAGACCACCAGAAGGCGTTGATCGGTTTCGTCATGTGCTCTCTCTTCCACCCGAGTTGAAATAAGAATATCACATGCGAGAGATTCCTCGCCGTGTTCGTGACGCGTAGCGTCGGGGGCATGCGAGCGATCACCTCCGAGAACGGCACCCTCGACCTGCACGACCTCCCCGACCCGGTCCCCGGAGCCGGCGAGGTCCTCATCGAGGTCGCGGCCGCCGGGGTGAACAACGCCGACCTGCAGCAGGCGGCCGGCAACTACCCGCCGCCTCCCGGGGCGTCGGACGTCCTCGGCCTCGAGGTCTCCGGCACCGTCCGCGCACTCGGCGACGGCGTCGAGGGGTTCGCCGTCGGAGACCGGGTCTGCGCGCTGCTGTCCGGCGGCGGCTACGCGGCACTGGTCGTCGCCCCGGAGACCCAGGTGCTGCCGGTGCCGGAGGGGATCGACCTCGTCGAGGCCGCGGGGCTGCCGGAAGCCGCGTGCACGGTGTACTCGAACGTCGGCATGCTCGCCGGGCTCCGCCCCGGACACACCCTGCTCGTGCACGGCGGCACCGGCGGCATGGGGTCGCACGCGGTGCTCTGGGCGAAGGCGCTCGGAGCGACCGTGATCGCGACGTCCGGGGGTGAGCGGAAGGTGCAGGCCTCCCGGGAGCTCGGCGCGGACCTCGTCGTCGACCACCGCTCGGAGGACTTCGTCGCACGGGCGCTCGAGTTCACCGGGGGCCGTGGCGTGGACGTGGTGCTCGACGTGGTCGGGCCGGACTACCTGGCGCGGAACATCGAGGTCCTCGCGCCGAACGGGCACGTCGCCGTGATCGCCTCGGGCAGCGGCCGCACCGGCGAGCTCGACCTCGGCGCGATGATGCGGAAGCGGGCGACGATCAGTGCGACGACCCTGCGTGCCCGGCCGCTCGACGAGAAGGCCGCGATCGTCGAGGCCGTCCGGTACAACGTCTGGCCGTTCGTGGCGGACGGTCGGGTGCGCCCGGTCATCGACTCGGTCCTGCCGCTCGCCGAGGCCGCCGAGGCGCACCGGCGGGTCCGGGACGGTGAGGTCGTCGGGAAGGTGCTGCTGACGCCCTAGGCGCGCAGCACCCGGGCGGGTGCGTCAGGCGTGGACGCGGGCGAGGAACTCGACGAGCGCGGGGTGCTGGGGGGCGTCGAGGACCTCGGCCGGGGCACCCTGCTCGACGACCTCGCCCTGGTGCAGGAACACGATCCGGTCGGCCACGTTCCGCGCGAAGTGCATCTCGTGCGTGGTCATCAGGATCGTCGAGCCCTGCCGCTTCAGCTCGGTCACCAGGTCGAGCACCTCGCCGACGAGCTGCGGGTCGAGGGCGCTCGTGACCTCGTCGAGCAGCAGGAGCTCGGGGTCGGACGCGATCGCGCGCACGATCGCCACGCGCTGCTGCTGCCCGCCGGAGAGCCGGTCCGGGTAGGCCCCGGCGAAGTCGGCGAGGCCGATCCGCCCGAGGAGCCGCCGGGCGGTCTCCTCTGCCTGCGCCCTGCCGACGCCGTGCACCTGCCGGGAGGCGAGGGTCACGTTGTCGAGCACGCTCATGTGCGGGAACAGGTTGAACTGCTGGAACACGACGCCGATCCGGGCCCGGGTGGCGTCGACGTCGATGCGGGGATCGGCGATGTCCGTGCCCTGCAGCAGGATCTCGCCGTCGTCGATGCCCTCGAGCAGGTTCACCGTCTTGAGGAGCGTCGACTTGCCGGAGCCCGAGGCCCCGATGACGCAGATGACCTCGTGTCGGTGCACCGTCAGGTCGATCCCGCGCAGGACCTCGTGCTCGCCGAATGCCTTGCGCAACCCGCGCAGCTCGAGGACGGCGGCCGACGTGTCGGGGGTGATCCGCGCCTCCTGGCCCGTCATACGGTCCCTCCGATCTGCTCGCGCCGCTGCTGGCGACGCGCGATCGCGTCCGTGACGCGGATCAGCGGCAGGCTGATCACGACGAAGAGCAGTCCGGCGACGAAGTAGGGCGTGAAGTTGTAGGTCTCGGCCTGGGCGATCTGCGCGGAACGGACCGCGTCCACCGCGCCGAGGATCGACACGAGACCGACGTCCTTCTGCATCGACACGAAGTCGTTCATGAGCGCGGGCGTGACCTTGCGGATCGCCTGCGGCAGCACGACGAGGCGCAGGGTCTTCGCGTGCGACAGCCCGAGCGACCGGGCGGCGAGGCGCTGCGAGGGGTGCACGGCCTCCATGCCGGCGCGGAGCACCTCGGCGATGTACGACGAGTAGGTCAGGACGATCGCGATGGTGCCCCAGACCTCGGCGGGGAGGCGCGGGAAGACCCCGAGGCCGGGGATCCCGTAGCCCACCAGGTACAGCACGATGATGAGGGGCAGGCCGCGGAACAGGTCGGTGTAGCCGGTGGCGAGCATCCGCAGGGGGAAGAACACCGGGCTCCGCAGGCCCCGGACGACCGCCAGCAGGGTGCCGAACACCGCGACGCCGATGGCGCTGAAGAACAGGATCCGGATGTTCAGCCAGAGGCCCTCGAGGATCGACGGGAACGAGTCGATCGCGGTCTGCGGATCGAAGAACGACTGCTGGACCGCGGCCCACCCGGGGGTGTTCACGACGCCGAAGTAGACGACGGCGATCACGACGAGCGTCGACGCGACGGACACCACGATCGACCGGCGTCCGCGCTGCCGACGGTAGAGCCGACGCTCCAGCTCGACCTGGCTCGGCGCGGCTGCGGCCACCGGGGTGCCGGCGCCTGCTGGAACGGTCATGCGGCTACTTCAGGACGGGGGTGTCGGTCTCCGAGGAGAGCCACTTGGTCTGCAGGTCCTGGAGCGTGCCGTCGGCCTTGAGCGACTTGAGTGCCTTGTCGACCTTGCTCGTCAGTTCGGAGTCCTTCGGCAGCACGAAGCCGAACTGGTCACCCGTGCCGTCGGACGGGAACTGCGCCGAGACCGTGCCCTTGCCGTCGAGCTGCGCGCCGGACATGTAGAAGGCGGTCGGCAGGTCGGTCACGATCGCGTCGATCTGGCCCGACTTGAGCGCGAGGACGGCGTCGTCGTTCGAGTTGAAGACCTGCGGGGTGACCCCGAGGACGTCCTTCACGCTCTGGATGCTCGTCGACCCGGTCGCGACACCGATCGCGTCCTGCTTCAGCGCCGCGATGGTGGTGTCGTCGGCGGCCTTCGAGGACTGCGTCGTCACGACCGCCTGGGTCGTCGTGTAGTACGCGCTCGACATGTCGACGGCCTTCTTGCGCTTGGCGTCGATGGAGAACTGCTGGACGTTCAGGTCCCAGTCCTTCGGGCCGGGAGCGATGGCGCTGTCGAAGGTGCTCCGCTTCCACACGACGTCGGACTCGTCGTAGCCCATCTCCTTCGCGACGGCGTAGGCCACGGCGGCCTCGAAGCCCTTGCCGGACTGCGGCTTGTTGTCCTCGACCCACGGCGAGTACGCGGGCTGCCCGGTCGCGATCGTGAGCTTGCCGTCGGTGACGGTGCCGTCGGCGTTGCCGCTGCCGCCCGCCGAGCAGGACGAGAGCGCGAGTGCGGCGACCGCAGCGGTCGCGACGGCGATGGTGAGACGGAGGGATCGGGTCACGGTCGGGCCTTCGTGCGAGGGGGTGGGGGCAGGACGAAGTGTACTTCGCGTTGGGATACCAACGCGAAACAGATGTCTCGCGACTACTCGGCGAGCGCGAAGTCGTCGAACGAGAACCCGGGCGACACCAGGCAGCTCAGCAGCACCTCGCCGTCGCCCGGCAGGGTCCGCTGCCACACCCCGCCGCGCACGAACGCCTGCGCGTCGTTCACCCGGTCGCGCCCGGCGTCCGGGCCGAGCGTGATCGTCGCCCCGGGCTCGGGCTGGTCGCCGTCGCCACCGAGCTGCAGGTCGACGCTGTCCGGCCCGTGCCACATCCATATCTCGTCGCTCGTGACCCGGTGCCAGGCCGAGGCCTCGCCCGGGGGCAGCAGGAAGTGGATCAGGGTCGCGGCGGGCCGGTCGCCCGCCGGCGTCGACACGGTCGCGGGCGAGGTCCAGGTGCGGACGTACCAGCCGCCCTCGGGGTGCGGCTCCATGCCGAGGGCGACGGCGCGCTTCGGCACGTCGAGCCACTCGATCAGGGTTCCGTCGACGGTGCGACGGGCGGCCATGCCCGGGCGGGGTGCGGTCTCGGTCATGATTCCTCCAAGGAACGATCAGGTGGGGCGGGCGGGCCGGTCAGCGCACCGTCGACGGCCCGGACGACACCGCGGACCACGGTCGCGACGGCACGGCCGGCTCCATCCTCGACGAGTTCGGCGAGGGCGTCCGGCACGGTCCGGGCGTCGACGTCGAAGACGGCCAGGTCGGCACGTGCCCCGACGGCGAGGTGCCCGATCCGGTCCGGCCCGACGGCGAGCCCCATGGCGTGCGCGCCGCCGAGGGTCGCCGCGGCGAGCAGTCGTTCGTGCAGGTCGCGGTGCCCGTAGCCCTGCGACCGGGCGATCCGGTGCAGCGCGGTGACGTCGGCCATCAGGTCGAGGGACGGCGACGACGACAGCGAGTCCGTGCCGATCGCGATCGGGCTGCCCTCGCGCAGGTAGTCGGCGACGGGTGGCGGATCGAGCCCGATGACGGCGTTCGAGCGAGGGCAGAGCGCGACGGCGGTCCCCCGTGCGCGCAGCAGTGCCCGGTCGGCGGCGGTCATGTACACACCGTGCGCGATGTGGCAGTCGGGGCCGAGCACGCCCAGCCGGTCGACGAACGCGGTCGCGCTCGCACCGAAGCCGAGCGCGCGCATGGCCCGGAACGACGGCACGTTCGCCAGGTGCCAGTCGTTGCCGTGGCCGACGCCGTCGACGCCCTCGAGCCCGGGCACCGGCCCGAGGGCGACGCGCTCGCCCTCGAACGCGGCCTCGCCGAGGTGCAGGTGCAGCCGGAGACCGCGCTGGCGCACGATGTCGGGGAGTTCGAGCAGTGGGGCGACGTCGAGCGAGTACGGCGCGTGCGGGGAGAGCCCGGCGCCCGGGTCCGTCGGGATCCGCTCGAGTTCGGCGAGCACTTGGTCGCGGCCGTGGGACTGCCAGGCCGCGTTCTCCCAGTCCATGACCTCCCAGTAGGCGATGCCGCCGAGGCCCGCTTCGGCGAGCACGGTCGACGCCTCGATGTCCGTGACGACGTCGGCGATGCTCGTCACACCGGCGAGGATCGACGACGTCGCGCCGGCTGCCGCCTCGGCGTGCCAGTCGTGCGGCTCGGCGTAGTCCTCGTTGAACGCGCGGGCCCAGTCCTCGAAACCGCTGTACTGCCGCTGTCCGACACTGGCCATGCCGGTGTACTGCAGGTGCGAGTGCGCGTTCACGAGACCGGGGAGGAGGGCACCTCGCCACGGCCGTTCGGTGAAGGGCACGCCCGAGCCGGCGAGCTGGTCGACGACCCACGACCGGTCGCCGACGTGCAGGATGCGGCCGTCCTGCACCGCGACGGCGCCGTCGGCGATGGGCGGCGCCGTCATCGGCACGACGATGCGCGCCGAGTGGACGGTGACGGGGTGCCCGGCGGTCACGACGGGTCTCCGAAACGGCGGGTCCGGACGTCGGGCTCACGGTCGGCGGGGTGCTCGGCGAGCGGTCCAGGAGGCGCGGCTGGCGCTCCGAAGGCGGCGAGCGCCGCGCGGGCGGTCGCCTCGTCCACCGCGGGGTCGATCGGCACGACGGCACGGTCGAGTTCGTCGCCCCGTTCGAGGAGCATCCGGACGGCGCCGAGCTGTGCGGCGAAGGACAGGTCCATGATCTCGATCGGGTTGCCCTCGGCAGCGGTGATGTTGATGCAGCCGCCGCCGTCGAGCACGATCGGGCCGCAGTCCGCACCGGGGAACACGAGTCGCTCGGCCTTCGGACCCACCGGGACCCGCTCGGCGCCGGCTGCTCGGGCGTCGTCGAGCGCCACCTCGTGGTCGACGCCGCCCGCGACCGCGACGACCGTGCCGTCCGCGCACGACCGCAGCGTGCGGAGGTCGACCGTGTCGGCGACCCCCGTGGCGCTCATCACGAGGTCGGCGTCCTGCACCGCCTCGGCCAGGGGTGCGACGGCGTAGCCGGCGAAGAGCGCCTGCAGGGCGCGGACCGGGTCCGTCTCGGCGACCGTCACCCGCAGACCGAGTGCCGTGAGCACCAGGGCGACCCCCTCGCCGACGTGGCCGAACCCGGCGACGACCGCCGTGCCTCCCGGGACCACGCGGTGCGTACCGGACGGGAGCCGGTCGAGCAGGTCGAGCACCGCGAACACCGTCGACTGCCCGGTGCCGTACCGGTTGTCGAAGAAGGTCTTGGTGCGGGCGTCGTTCACCGCGACGACGGGGATGCCGAGCTCGCCTCGCGCCGCCATGGTGCGGAGCGGGCGGAGGCCGCTCGTCGTCTCCTCTGCTGCGCCGAGCATCGTGGGCACCAGGTCCGGGCGCTCCTGGTGCGCGAGACGGATCACGTGCGAGCCGTCGTCGAGCAGGATGTCCGGCCGGGTGTCGAGCATCGCGAGGGCGAGGGCCCGCTGCTCGGGGAGCGAGGCGGCACTGCTCGCGTACACGGTCAGCCCGGCTGCCCGGAGCGTGTCGGCCACGGCGTCGTCGGTCTCGTCGGCGTGGGCGTAGACGACGACCTCGGCGCCGGCGTCCCGGAGGAGCAGGCTCAGCACGGCGGTCTTCGGCTCGAGGAACATCGCGACGCCGATCCGGGTGCCACGGAGGAGTCCCCCGTCGCGGAGCTCGGCGGCGACCGCTCGCGACACGGGCATCGACCGGCGGGCCCAGCGCAGGCGGGCCTCGGCGGCGGGGTCGTCCTCGGGGTCGCGGCCGGTGGAGACGAGGAAGACGTCGTCCGAGGTCATCGGCACCCCGAGGACCCCGGGACGGGCGATCGCGACCGGGCCGAAGGCGTCCTCGTCGACGGCGGGGAGGTGTCGTCCGGCGTCGACCACGACGAGGGTCGCACCCCGGGGACGGTCGGCTTCGCGCTCGATGACCGGCGTGGAGTCCTCCGGTGAGCCGGCGCACCAGAGCTGGTCGACGGGTTCGTGGGGCAGCGCCTCGCGGGCGCCGAGCCCCGTCAGCAGGGAGCGCAGCGCCGCGGTGTCGCGGGGGTCGCCGCCGACGATGCGGAAGCGGCGCGCGGCGACGAGGAGGTTCGTCGCGCTCGCGAAGCGCCGGACGGCCGCCGAGGCCCAGGCGCGGGTCTCGGGGTCGGCTCCTGGCGGCATGCCCCAATCGTAGGGCGAGCGGGTGGCGCGCCCGTGTCCGGCGGGTGGCCGGGGGCTCGTCAGCGCAGGACGTGTGGCGGGGGCGTGCCGTCCCACCCGTCGCCGACCGGCGACGACGACGAGGCAGCCGGCCAGCCGGCGAGCGCGTTCGCGCTCCGGTCGAGCCGTCGGTGCCGGCGCAGCACGCTGACGAGGACCACGACCCCCACGGCCGACACGATCGCGAGCCCGATCACGTACAGGGTCGTCGCGACGCCGGCGATCGACGCCGGGACGACCCCGTTCCGCGCCGCCGAGAACGGCGTCCCCGTCACGACGAACGCCAGCAGGGTCGAGATCGTCGAGTTCGAGTCCCACAGCCCGTGCAGCAGGGAGACCCCCACGTAGGCGACGACCGGGGCCCACGACCACCGGAACCGGTCGCGACCACGGGCGGCCCCGAACAGGACGGCGCCGAGGATCGACGTCCACAGCACGTGCCCGACCGGGGACAGCACCGCACGGACGACCTCGGTCTGCAGCAGGGACACCAGGTCGATGCCCCGCGCGGTGATCGCCGCGTTGAACGCGTACCCCGCCGACTCGAACGCGGCGAACCCGGCTCCGACCGTCGCCCCGAGGAGTGCTCCCTGCCGAGCCGTCTTCGGGCGGACCCGCCACCCGACGAACAGCAGCAGGACGCCCTTGACGAACTCCTCGACGAACCCGACGACGATGTACACCAGGGCGTCCTGCTGCAGGTTCGCCTCGAGCAGGGACGCCCCGAGGACGCCGAGGATCCCGCCGACGAAGAACGCGACGATGAGCTGCATCGTGCTCACCGATCCGGTCACCCGCTCGATGACGAACAGCACCACCGTGAAGGGCACGAGGAAGCTACCGAGCAGGATGATCGTCGGGACGAGGTTCGTGTTCAGCGTCGTGATCGTGACGACGATCGTGACCACCCAGAGCAGGAACCCGACGAGGAGGGTCTTCCACCACCAGCCGTGACGGTGGTGCGGGTGAGCGGCGCGGACGTCCGTGGACAGGCTCATGGAGCCATGGTGCTCCGCGGCCGCACCGGGGGTCACGGGAATGCGCGGGGCTCGTCGGACGTACTCTCTGGGCATGAGCGATGCATCCTTCGACAAGGTCACGATGTTCGGTGCGGACTGGTGCCGCGACTGCCGCCGTTCCAAGGCGCTGCTCGACACCCTCGGGGTGGACTACGAGTACGTCGACGTGGAGGCGGACCTGACCGCGGCGGACCGCGCCGAGGAGATCAGCGGGCGGAAGAACATCCCCGTCGTCGTGCTGCCGAACGGGAAGCACTTCGTCGAGCCGTCGGACGCCGAACTGCGCTCGGAGCTCGCGGCCGCCGGCCTCGTCTGACGCCCGGGCGCGCTCGCGCCGCCTCCCCCGCCCGGACATCGGATGAATCGGGCATGATGGCGGCGTGATCATCGACGCTCACCACCACCTCTGGGACCCGGCAGACCGTCCCTACCCCTGGATGGACGACTCGGTCGCCCCGATCCGGCGACGGTTCGACGTGGACGACCTGCGTGCGGCCACCACCGGGACCTCCGTCACGCGGACGATCGCGGTGCAGGCGGTGCACGACCCGGGCGAGACCGCCTGGCTCCTCGCGCAGCCCGCGCCGGTCGCGGGCGTCGTCGGCTGGGTGGACCTGACCGCGCCCGACGTGGCCGAGCGCGTGGCGTCGGTGTCGACCGGTCCGGGCGGCGAGCGGCTCGTCGGCATCCGCCACCAGGCACAGGACGAGCCCGACCCCGGGTGGCTCGCCCGGCCGGAGATCGTCCGCGGCGTCCGTGCCGTCGCGCGTGCCGGCCTCGTGTTCGACCTGCTCGTGCGGGCCCGGGAGCACGACGCCGCCCTCGCCCTCGTCGACGCCGTGCCCGAGGCGTCGTTCGTCCTCGACCATGCTGGCAAGCCGTCGATCGACACCGGGGACCCCTCGTGGCCGGACCGGATGCGGGACTTCGCCGTCAGGCCCAACGTGGCGTGCAAGGTCTCCGGGCTGCTCACCGAGGCGGGTACCGACTGGCGGGAGCGCCCCGTCGCCCGGTACGCCCGCGCGGTCGTCGAGCACTTCGGCCCGGAGCGCTCGCTGTTCGGCTCCGACTGGCCGGTGTCGACGCTCGCTGCCGACTACGCCGAGGTCCTGCACACGACGAGCGACGCCCTCGCCGACCTGTCGCCGGCCGAGCGCGACGCTGTGCTCCGCGGGACGGCCGAGCGGATCTACCTTGCCGGAGCCTCGACTCAGACATAGGATGTTTCCGCTGCACCGGCGCAGCAGGAGAGCGAGGAACGATGCGGTTCGCACGACTTGGCCCGGCGGGCGACGAGATCCCGGTCGCGATCGACGACGACGGCGAGGTGCTCGACCTCCGGAGCCTCACCGGTGACATCAGCGGTGGCTTCCTGGCGTCCGACCCCGGCCCCGACGCCCTCGTGCGGCACGCCCGCGCCGCCGGCGACCTTCCCGTGATCGACCGGGCCGCCGGTCTCCGGCGCGGGTCGCCCGTCGCCCGCCCCGGCAAGGTCGTCTGCATCGGCCTGAACTACCGCGACCACGCCGCCGAGACCGGCGCCGACATCCCCACCGAGCCGATCGTGTTCATGAAGGACCCGATGACGGTGATCGGACCCGACGACGAGGTCCTCGTCCCCCGCGGCAGCACGAAGACCGACTGGGAGATCGAGCTCGCGATCGTGATCGGCACCACCGCGCGCTACTGCGCGTCCGAGGACGAGGCCGCGACGCACATCGCCGGCTACGCCATCGCCAACGACGTCTCGGAGCGCGCGTTCCAGCTCGAACGCGGCGGGCAGTGGGACAAGGGGAAGTCCTGCGAGACGTTCAACCCGCTCGGCCCGTGGCTCGTCACGCCGTCCGCGCTCGAGGCGGACGGTCTCGACCCGAACGCCCTGTCGCTGCAGCTCCGGGTGAACGGCGAGCTCCGGCAGGACGGGAGCACCCGGGACATGATCTTCCGGCCGGCCGAGATCGTCCGGTACCTGTCGCAGTTCATGGTCCTGTACCCGGGCGACGTGATCAGCACCGGGACACCCGCGGGGGTCGCCCTCGGCAGCGGTGCGCCGTACCTGCAGGCCGGCGACGTCGTCGAACTCACCGCCGAGGGCCTCGGCTCGCAGCGCCAGACGATGGGCGCAGCATGACCGCCGGGACCCACGAGGGCCTGCGTGCCGTCGTCACCGGGGGCGCCTCGGGGATCGGCGCCGCGATCGTCGCCGCACTCCGTGACCGAGGTGCGACCGTCGCGGTGCTCGACCTGCAGCCCGCGGACGACGCCCTGTCGTTCCGCTGCGACGTCGGTGACGACACGTCCGTCCGGGCAGCGGTCGCCGACGCCGTCGAGCAGCTCGGCGGGCTCGACGTCCTGGTCAACAACGCCGGCATCGGCGCACAGGGCACCGTCGAGGACAACCCCGACGACGAGTGGCGCCGCGTGTACGAGGTGAACGTGCTCGGCGCGGTCCGGCTCTCGCGCGCGTGCCTGCCGCACCTCCGCGACTCCGACGCCGCGAGCATCGTGAACACCTGCTCGATCGCCGCCACCGCGGGGCTGCCCCAGCGCGCGCTGTACTCGGCGACGAAGGGCGCGATCGCCGCCCTGACCCGCGCCATGGCGGCCGACCACCTCCGGGAGGGCATCCGCGTCAACGCCGTCAACCCCGGCACCGCGGACACCCCGTGGGTCGCGCGGCTGCTCGAGCGCGCCGACGACCCGGCAGCGGAACGGGCGGCCCTGGAGGCACGCCAACCGCACGGACGCCTCGTCGCCCCCGAGGAGGTGGCCGAGGCCGTCGCCTACCTCACCAGCCCGCTCGCCCGGTCGACGACGGGTGTCGACCTCGCGGTCGACGGCGGGATGCAGGCGCTCCGGCTCCGGCCCGCCTGATGGGCCTTGGAGGCGCGACTATCGTCGTCGTGTCGGCTCGCGTGGGCGAGTGGCCGAGCAGGAGGTGGTGACGTGGCGTCGCTGACGGATGATGCGATCGCACGCATCCAGCAGATGATCGTGAGCGGCGAGCTCCAACCCGGGCAGCGCCTCCCGCCCGAGAAGGAGCTCAGCGAGTCCCTCGGGCTGTCGCGGAACAGCCTCCGCGAAGCGGTGAAGGCCCTCGAACTCATCCGCGTGCTCGACGTCCGGCGCGGCGACGGCACGTACGTGACGTCGCTCGAGCCGACCGTCCTGCTCGAGGCGGTGTCGTTCGTCGTCGACATGCACCACGACCGGTCGCTCGTGGACCTGCTCGAGGTCCGGCGGATCCTCGAGCCCGCGTCCGCCGTCCTCGCGACCGCCCGCGCCTCGGAGCAGCAGATCGACGACCTGCACGCGCTCATGCAGTCCGTCGGCGAGGACACCGGCGTCGAGGACCTCGTCGCCCACGACCTGCAGTTCCACTCGACGATCGCGGGCATCGGCGGCAACCAGTACCTGTCCGGCCTGCTCGACGCCCTGTCGAGCAAGACCGTCCGGGTGCGGGTCTGGCGCGGCCTGACGCAGAACGGCTCCGTGCAGCGCACGCTCGACGAGCACGCGGCGATCGTGGACGCCATCCGCCGCCGCGACCCGCAGCTCGTGCAGGCGCTCGTCGTGGCGCACGTGGAGGGTGTGGAGCGCTGGCTGCGGCGCTCGCTCGACTGAACCCGGCAGTCCTCCCAGGCAGGTGCGAGTTGGGTCGGTTGTCGGCCCTGACTCCGGCAACCATGCCGCGGCAACCGCACCCACGAGGAGGAAACCGTGATCGGTCTCATCATCAGCTTGATCATCATCGGACTCATCGCCGGCGCCCTCGCGCGGCTCATCATCCCCGGCAAGCAGCACATCTCGATCCCCATGACCATCCTGCTCGGCATCATCGGGTCGTTCGTGGGCGGGTTCCTCGGGTTCCTGATCTTCCAGCACGACCCGATGGACGGCTTCTTCCAGCCCGCCGGCATCATCGGCTCGATCATCGGCGCCGTCATCGTGCTGTTCATCTACACGCGGTTCGCCGGCCGGAGCGCCCGCACCCGCTAGTCGGACGTGGCCGGGCACGACCCGGCGCACAACCGAAGTCACCCCGAACCGCGCATCCGCGTGGTTCGGGGTGACTTTCGTTGTGCGCACGCTATCCGCGCCGGGGCGCCCGACTGCCGCGCGCCGCGCCGCCCGCGTCAGGCGGCGAGCAGGCGCGCGGTGCGCAGGTCGTCCCAGAGTGCCTCGGGCACCGTCGCGGCCGCCCGAGCGACGTTCGAGCGCACCTGCTCCGCCGACTGCGCACCGAGGGCGATCGCCCGGACCGCAGCCGCCCGGCGCGGGAACACGAGCGCGGCCTCCGGCAGCGTGACGCCGTGCCGTTCGCACACGTCGGCGATCGCGTTCGCCCGTTCGACGAGCGACGCCGGCGCCACCGCGTAGTCGTACGTCGCCGAGGCGTCCGGCCGGTCCCGGCCGAGCAGCCCCGAGTTGTAGACGCCGACCGCGACCACGGCGACCCCGAGGTCCGCGCACCGTGCGACCAGCGCCGCCGCCGGCTGCTCGAGCAGCGTGTACCGCCCGGCGAGCATGACCACGTCGCACATGCCGGTGGACACCGCTGCCTCGAGGGCCTCGACGGAGTTCGACCCGACGCCGACCGCTCGGACGACCCCCTCGTCCCGGAGCTCGACGAGCGTCGGCAGCGCCTGCGTCAGCCCGTCCCGCAGTGAGTACACGTCCGGGTCGTGCAGGTAGGCGATGTCCACGTGGTCGAGCCCGAGCCGCCCGAGGGACTCGTCGAGGGACCGCCGCACGCCCGACGGGGAGGGATCCCACTGCCGGACCAGGTCGTCCGGCACCGCGAACCCGCCGGAGTCCAGGTCGTCCCCCGCGCCCCGCCCGGGCACGAGCAGGCGTCCGACCTTCGTCGACACCAGGTAGTCGGACCGCGGCCGCTCGGCGAGTGCCGCTCCGAGCCGTCGCTCGGACAGCCCGAGCCCGTAGTGCGGCGCGGTGTCGAACCCGCGGACCCCGGCCTCCCACGCGGCGTCGACCGTGGCCCGCGCCTCGTCGTCGGACACCTCGCGCAGCAGGTTGCCGATCCCCGCACCACCGAACCAGAACGGTCCGCGGTCGAGGTCCGGGGCCGTCACGCGTCCACCTGGTCCGCGAGCGACCACACCCGGGGGATGCCGTCGTCGCCGCCGGAGTAGTCGTCGTCCGCCTCGAGCAACGGGTTCACCACGGCCTGCCAGTCGGCGTTCACGGGGTCGTCGGCGAGCGCCCTCCGCATCGCCCGGTAGTCGTCGACCTCGACGAGGTGCACGAGGTCCTGCCCGTCCCGCCAGATCGTCCAGTCCTGCACGCCGGCCGCGCGGAGCCGTGCCGCCAGCGCGGGCGGGACCGCGGCGTGCACGCGTTCGTACGCCGCCTCGCTCCCCGCCCGCAGCCGGGTCCTCGTCAGGATGCGCTGCATCAGTCGCGCAGGAAGAGCTCGACCACGGGCACCGCCACGTCCGGCCGGACGATCGGCAGTGTGAGCGTCAGCGTCCCCGCGGGCTGTCCACCGAGGCCGGTGTTCTGCGCCCGGGTGCCGGGCGCGATCTCGCGGTAGTGGATCTCCGACGCGTCGTTCAGGAGCTGGGCGTACTCGACCCGGCCGGCGAGGTCGGCGAGGTGCACGTGCTCGAACGGCCACGTGAAGAGGTGCAGGTACAGCCGGTTCCCGTTCTGGGTGTACACGGTGCCCGCCGGCGCCCGGAACGACGACGGTCCCGCGCCGTACACCGACCGCGCGTGCTGGTGCATCCACGTGCCGATCCCGGCGAGCGCCGTCCGGGCGACCCCGTCGAACTCGCCACGACCGGTCGGCCCGACGTTGAGGAGCATGTTCCCGTTGTTCGAGACCCCGTCGACGAGCATGCGCACGAGCAGGTCGGTGCTCTTGACGTTCAGGTTGTCGCGGTCGTACCCCCACGAGCCGTTGAGGGTCTGGCAGGCCTCCCACGGCACCTGGACGCCGTCGACCTCCATCGGCTTGTCCGGCTGGTACTGCTCCGGCGTGACGATGTCCCCGGGCAGGTCGAGCCGGTCGTTGACGATGATGCCGGGCTGGAGCCGCCTGGTCAGCGCCAACAGCTCCTCGGAGCCCCAGTCGTCGCGGCCCTTGCCGCCCCAGATGTCCTCGTGGTCGTTGTCGCGGTACGAGAAGTCGTAGAACAGGTAGTCGATCCGCCCGTAGTCGGACAACAGCTCCGTCACCTGCCCGTGCAGGTAGTCCCGGTAGCGCGCCATGTCCCGGCCCTCGTTCAACGCGGCGATCGCCTCGTCGCCGTCGTCCCGCCTCGGGTGCACGCCGTCGATCGTGAAGTCCGGGTGGTGCCAGTCGATGAGCGAGTGGTAGAACCCGACCCGCAGTCCCTCGGCGCGGACGGCGTCGACGAACTCGCGCACGATGTCGCGGCCGAACGGGGTGTTCGTGGACTTGTAGTCGGTCAGTGCGCTGTCCCAGAGCGCGAAGCCCTCGTGGTGCTTCGTGGTGAGGACGACGTACTTCATGCCCGCTTCACGTGCTCGTCGCGCCCAGTCGGCGGCGTCGAACAGGTCCGGGTCGAAGTGGTCGAAGTACTTCTGGTAGTCGGCGTCGGTGATCCGCTCGCGGTTCTTCACCCACTCGTGCCGTGCCGGCAGGGCGTAGAGCCCCCAGTGGATGAACATGCCGAACCGGTCGTGGGTGAACCACGCGGGCAGCCCGGAGGGATCGGTCGCGGTCTGCGGCTCTGCAGGTGCGGTGATGGTCATGTGGCCAGTGTTCCTTTCACGAGTACAGCACGTCACCGGCCGCCGAGGCCGCTGGTGACGATGCCCTTGACGAGGTGCTTCTGCAGCAGGACGAGGAGGATCACGGTGGGGAGCATCGAGATCACCGAGGCCGCCATCACGAGGTTCCACTCGGACCCCTGCTGCCCGAAGAACTGCTGCAGGCCGAGCGGGATCGTGCCGTGGGCTTCGACGTCGTTGACCACGACGAGCGGCCAGAGGAACGAGTTCCAGTAGGAGATGAACGAGAAGACCGCGAGCACGGCCATCGTCGGCCGGGCGAGCGGCAGCATCACCGAGACGAAGGTCCGGATGGCGCCGGCGCCGTCGACGCGTGCTGCGTCGTCGAGCTCCTGCGGCACGGTGAGGAAGAACTGCCGGATCAGGAACGCGCCGAGCGCCGTGAACGCCCACGGGACGATGAGCGCCTGGAAGGTGTCCACCCACCCGAAGCCCTGCATCATCACGTACATCGGGATGACGAGGACGTCCTGCGGGATCATCAGCGTCACCAGGAAGAGCAGGAACACGGTGTTCCGTCCCCGCCAGCGCAGCCGCGAGAACGCGTACCCGGAGAGCACGGCCACGACGACGTTGATCACGGTGCCGGCGGCCGCCACGAAGATCCCGTTCAGGATGAAGCGGGCGAACGGCAGGTAGGTGAACGCCTGGACGTAGTTGTCCCACTCGAGCGAGCGTCCCCAGAGCGTCGGCGGCGTGGTGAACACCTGGTCCGCCGGCTTGAGGCTCGTCGCCACCATGTAGATGAGCGGCGAGACGAAGAGCAGCGCGACGAGGCAGAGGAGCGCGTAGCCGATCGCGTGCCGGAGCCGTCCGGGCCGGGGTGCCGAGGCGGTCCGGGGCACGGACCGCGGGTTGACCGTGCGGTTCGACGTCGTGAACCCGCTCGTGCGGGGCTTGGTCAGCTCACTCATAGTGCACCCACCGCTTCTGCCCGAGGAACTGGACGGCCGTGATCCCGAGGATGATGACGAACAGCACCCAGGCACCGGCGGAGGCCAGCCCGAGCTGCTGGTTCTGGAAGCCCGTGTTGTAGATGTACTGCACGAGGGTCTCCGTCGCCGTGCCCGGTCCGCCCTTGGTGAGGACGAAGGGCTGCACGAACACCTGGAACGAGGTGATCAGCGTCATCATCGTGGCGAAGAACACCGACGGTGAGATGAGCGGGAACTTGATCGCCCAGAACGTCTGCCACGCGTTCGCGCCGTCGAGCTGCGACGCCTCGATCTGGTTCTCGGGCACGGCGTCGAGCGCCGCCGAGAAGATGAGCATGTTGTACCCGAAGCCCTGCCAGACGCTCATCGCGACGATCGCGAGCATCGCCCAGTGCTCGTCGGCGAGGAAGTTCGGCGCGTGCACGCCGACCGTCGACTGCAGGGAGGCGTCGATCGCGCCACCCGGCTGGTAGAGCATCCGCCACACCACGACGTTCGCGACGATCGGCGTGATGGTCGGGATGAAGAACAGCACGCGGAAGACGTGTCGACCGGCGATCCGCGGCGTCAGCCAGGCGGCGAGCCCGAGCGACACGACGAGGTTGAGCGGCACGTACAGCACGACGAACAGGGCCGTGTTGAGCGTCACCGTCCGGAACACCGGGTCGGCGAAGAGCCTGGCGTAGTTCTCGATGCCGGCGAAGCTGCGCTCGCCGAGCATCGGCCAGTTCATGAAGCTGACGACGAGGGAGGCGATGATCGGGAACGCCGTGAAGACGACCAGCCCGATGGAGTGCGGCGCGGCGAAGGCGGCGCCCCACCACGAGCGTCGACCGACGACGCCGTCGGCGTCACCGCCCTTGGGGCGGGGCGTGGCCGTGCCCGTCGCGACCGCGGTCGCGACGGCGGGGACCGCCGGTGGATCCTGGATGGTGGTCATGCGACGACCTCCTCGTCGTTCGCGGGTGCTTGCTGTCGGGGTGGCGGACTGGAGGCGCGGGGCGGGGTCGACCCGCGCCTCCAGTCCGTCAGTCGGTCGCGTCGGTCACTGCGTGCCGAGCTGGCCGGCGATCGAGGACACCGTGTCCTTGCCGGACGTCTGTCCGTTGACCGCCTGGAGCGCGTACTGCGTGAAGAGCTGGCCCAGCTGGTCGCTCTGCTTGTTGCCCGGGAGCGGCGAGGACTTGGCGAGGGCCGCCTTGAGCGCGGTCTCGGCCCCGTCGATGCCGGCGCTGGAGTACCACGCGTCCTGCGCCGCGGTCCGGGCCGGGAAGGCACGCCCCTGCTCGGCGAGGGACGTCAGGACCTTCTCGCTCGTCATCGTCTGGACGGCCTTGAACGCCTGCTCCGGGTACTTGCACTGCTTCGAGACGCCGAAGCCAGAACCGGCGGCGAACGTCGACGGGCCCGAGGTCCCGGCCGGCAGCGTCGTGACACCGAGGTCGAACTTCACCTTGGCCTTCTGGCTGATCAGCGACCACGGACCGTCCGTGTACATCGCGACCTTGCCGGCGGCGAAGTCGTTGCCGGGCGTCGAGGTGTCCGACGAGGCCTGGGTCGCGTAGCCCTTCTTCACCAGGCTCGCGAGCCAGTCCAGACCGTCCGCGAACTTCGTGTCGGTGGCATCGATCTTGCCGGCCTTCGTGATCACCCGGCCGCCGTTGTAGCCGTAGATCATCGACTCGAGGTTGAGGTCGCCCACGGTCGAGCCGAACTCGGTGATGCCCTTCGCCTTGAGCGCCTCGCCGGCCTGCTCGAAGTCGTCGGTGGTCCACCCGGGCTCGGGGTCTGCCACGCCGGCCTGCTTGAAGAGGTCCTTGTTGTAGAACATCAGGATGGGCCCGGTGTCGTACGGCAGACCGTAGAGCTTGCCGTCGACCTTCATGCCGTCGAGCGCCGTGCTGTCGTACGCCGACAGGTCGAGGCCGTCTTTCTTCGCGAGGTCGTCGAGCGACAGGAGCGACGAGGTGTAGTTCGCCGCGCGGAGCGACTGCATGCTCACGATGCACTGGGCGCTGCCGGCGCTGAGCTGCGTGCTGAGCTTCGTGAAGTAGTTCTCGAACGGGGCGCCCTGGATCGTCAGGGTGATGCCGTCCTCGCTCTTGACGGTGTCGGCGACCTTCTGCCAGGCGGCCTTGTCCTCCTTCCCGGCGATCCACATGGACCAGGTCATGGCGTCCTTGGACTGGCTGCCGCCGGCACTGCTGCCGGAGGAACAACCAGCGAGGACGAGCGCGGTGGCGGCGGCTGCCGCCAGCCCCGCGACGATTCGGCGTCGGTGCATCGGAGTCTCCACTTCGTCGTGGTGATCAGGGTGGGGGGGTCGGTTCGGGAGGAACGTGGTGCGGGTCAGGGGCGTCGGACGTCGCGATCGGGGTGCGTCAGGCGACGCGGACGGGGTCGGGGTGCGTCAGGCGACGCGGACGGGGTCGGGGTGCGTCAGGCGACGCGGACGGCGTCCGGGACGCTCGCGACGACGGCGGCCCAGACCGGGCCGTCGGGGAACGCGTGGTCCTCGAGCGTGGCGGCGTGCATCTCGGTGCCCGCGCCGGGAGCGGTGGGCGGCCAGTAGCGGCCGTCGTGCACGTCGACCGGTGTCACGAAGTGCTCGTGCAGGTGGTCGACGAACTCGATGCAGCGGGTGTCGAGGTCGCCGGTGAGCGCGACGGCGTCGAACATCGAGAGGTGCTGCACCGCCTCGCACAGACCGACCCCGCCAGCGTGCGGGCAGACGCGGACGCCGTACTTGGCGGCGAGGAGCAGGATCGCGAGGTTCTCGTTCACCCCGGCGACCCGCGTGGCGTCGATCTGGAGCACCGACATCGCGTCCGCCTGGATGAGCTGCTTCGCGATCACGCGGTTCGCCATGTGCTCCCCCGTCGCCACCGGGATCGGTGCGATGCGGCGGGCGATCTCGGCGTGTCCGAGGACGTCGTCGGGGCTCGTGGGTTCCTCGACCCACGCGATGTCGAACGGGCGGAGCCGCTCGATCCACGTGACCGCCTCGTCGACGTCCCAGCGCTGGTTGGCGTCGATCGCGATCCGGATGTCCGGACCGACCGTGGCGCGGGCGATCCCGAGACGTCGGACGTCCTCGTCGATGTCCCCGCCGACCTTGAGCTTGATCTGGGTGAAGCCCTCGTCGACGGCCTCGCGGCAGAGGCGGGCGAGCTTCTCGTCGTCGTAGCCGAGCCAGCCGGGGGTGGTGGTGTACGCGGGGTAGCCCTCGTGCTCGAGGCGGCGTCGGCGCTCGGCACGGAGCGGCACAGCGGCCTCGAACAGCTCCCGTGCGTCGGCCGGGGTGATGGCGTCGGAGAGGTACCGGAAGTCCACCAGGTCGACGAGCTCGTCCGGGCTGAGGTCGGCGAGCAGCGCCCAGAGCGGCTGCCCGGCACGCTTCGCCCGGAGGTCCCAGAGGGCGTTCACCACGGCGCCGATCGCCATGTGCATCACGCCCTTCTCGGGCCCGAGCCACCGGAGCTGCGAGTCGTGGACGAGCGTGCGCCACGTCCCGCCCATGTCCGCCAAGACCGACTCGGCGTCCGCGCCGACGACGTGCTCGCGGAGGGCGGCGATCGCCGCTTCCTGCACCTCGTTGCCGCGGCCGATCGTGAAGACGAAGGCGGTGCCGACGTGCCCGTCCAGGGCGTCGGTCGCGATCTCGACGTAGGCGGCGGAGTAGTCGGGCGCCGGGTTCATGGCGTCGGATCCATCGTGGTCCCGGGAGGTCGGGAACCGGACGTCGCGGACGCGCAGACCGGTGATGCGGCTCATCGTGTCTCCTACCCGTTCGGTCTCCGTCGACCGAACGGACTCATCGAAACATCCGATGTCTCTGCTGTCAAGGTCCAATTTCTGGATGTTTCAGCCACGATGCGCGGTGAGTGATCGGATGACAGCACGCGACGGCAGGCAGACAGACAGGAGGCGCGGTGCGGGTCGGACCCGCGCCGTCCCTCCGGGCACGGCCGCCACGCCGCTGGCGCGTCGCGCCGGAACCGGCCGGTGGGGCCCACCTCCTGGACGTGGTCGCGCTGCTCAGACGGCGGCGAGCCGCCCCATCTCCGCGACCACGCCGCGGAGCCGGTCCGCCAGCTCGTCGCGGGACGCGACCGAGAACCGGTGCGCGACCTCGATGACGGCGGCCATGACGAGCGTGACGGCGGTCCGCGCCGCCTCGGCGTCGGTGCGTTCGGCGGCGACCTCGACGATCGCCGACCGGGCCTCGGCCATCCACTGCAGCATCGTCGGGACCATCTCGGGCCGCGCCTGCACGAGCGACTTCATCCGGCGGCGGTCCTCGGGCAGGGTCACGGTCTGCGCGACGAGATCGCAGAGGTCGGACACGAGCGTGCCCGCACCGGCGAGGAAGGTCGCGCGGGCAGGGTCCGGGACGGTGGTCGCGGGGAGGCCGAGGGCGGCGTTGCCCTTGGACGGGAAGTAGTTGAAGAACGTGCGGGGCGAGACGCCGGCGGCGGCGCAGATCTCCTCGACCGTGACGCCGGCGAGCCCGCGATCGGTGACGAGCTCGAGCGCGGACCGGTGGATGGCGGCCCGGGTCTGCTGCTTCTTGCGCTCCCGCAGGCCGCTGTCGCCGGGGGCGGGGGCTTCGGTGGTGGTCACGTGGTGGCTCCTCGGACGGACGACGGGGCCTCCCGCGGTGGCGGGAGGCCCCGTGCGGCCTAGCGGTCCGACGCGCCCCGCTGGACGGGGATCGAACCGGTGACGGGAGCGGTCGGCGAGCCCATGGTGTCGGCGGCCTTGACCGCCTGGACCTCGAGGTCGTCAGCCGTGCCCTCGTTGTCCGCCTGCTCCTGCAGGGCCGAGCTCTTGCGGAGCGGCGGCGCCTTGAAGAACCAGCTCAGGACGAAGGCGAGCAGGATGACCGCGAAGCCGACCCAGTAGACCGTGACGGCCGACGAGTTGAACCCGGTCATGAAGGGCCTGGTGAGCGCGGCGTCCGCACCGTTCAGGTAGGACGTGTCGCTCGTCTCGCTGCTCGACGCGCCCTTGTCGCTCGTGCCCTTGTCGATCTGCTTCGACAGCGCCGGGGCGAGGTCGTCCACCCAGTACGTGCGCTGGGCCGAGTCGGACCAGTCGACGACGAGCTTGCCGTCCTGCACGGACGCGTGGGCCTTGTCGGCGGCGGCGGAGAGTGCCTGCTGCTGCACGGCCTCGGGAGCGCCGGCCGTGGCCTGGGTCACCTGCGCGGTGGCCTGGTCGAGTCCGGACTGGACCTGCTGCTTGATCGGGGTGACGATCGGGTTCCAGATCTGGTCCATGACGCCCTGGTTCGCCTCGGCGCTGGCGACCGTCGGGTTGAGCGCGGCGTCGAGTGCACCGGTCAGGTTCTTCTGGTCGGCCGTCGCGTGCAGGATGTTCGCCGGCATGATCGAGAACAGGACGCTCAGGAGCACCGCGGTGCCGAGCGTTCCACCGATCTGGCGGAAGAACGTCGCCGAGCTGGTCGCCACACCCATGTCACGCGGCTGCACGGAGTTCTGCGAGGCGAGGGTGATGCTCTGCATGAGCTGACCGAGGCCGAGCCCGATGAGGAACATGCCGATCATCAGGAACCAGAGCGGCTTGTCGATGGTCATGAACGTCAGGACGACGTAGCCGAGCGAGACGAGCGCGGTGCCGATCACCGGGAAGATCCGGTACTTGCCGGTGCGGGCGACGATCTGGCCGGAGGCGATCGAGGCGATCATGAGCCCACCGATCATCGGCAGGGTCGCGAAGCCGGACTCGGTCGGGGTGAGACCCGTGACGATCTGCAGGTACAGCGGGATGGTCAGCATGGCGCCGAACATCGCGAAGCCCACGAGGAAGCCGAGGATCGTGGCCATCGAGAAGACGCCCGAGCGGAAGAGCTTCAGCGGGATGATCGCGTCGTCCTTCATGAGCGTCTCGATGACGAGGAAGGCGACCAGGCCGAGGGCACCGATGACGTAGCAGGCGATCGCGGCGGCCGAGCCCCAGCCCCAGGTGCGGCCCTGTTCGGCCACGAGCAGGAGCGGGACGAGGGTCACGATGACGGCGGTCGCGCCCCACCAGTCGATCCGCGGCTTCGCCTTGGCGTCGCCGAACTTCGGCAGGTGCAGGAACGCGATGACCATGAGGAGTGCCGCGATGCCGATCGGGACGTTGATCAGGAAGACCCAGCGCCAGCCGGTGACGCCGAGGATGGTCGACGCGCCGGAGAAGAGCCCGCCGATGAGCGGACCGATGACCGAGGAGATGCCGAAGACGGCCAGGAAGTACCCCTGGTACTTCGCGCGCTCGCGGGGAGCGAGGATGTCGCCCATGATCGCGAGCGGCAGGGACATCAGCGCACCGGCACCGATGCCCTGGAAGGCACGGAACGCGGCGAGCATGATCATCGACGTCGACATGGTCGAGAGCAGCGAGCCGATGATGAAGACCGCGATGCCGAAGATGTAGAGGGGACGACGGCCGAAGACGTCGGAGAGCTTGCCGTAGATCGGCGTGGTGATCGTCGACGCGATCAGGTAGGCCGTGGTGACCCAGGCCTGCTGGTCGAGACCGTGCAGGTCGTCGCCGATGGTGCGGATGGCCGTGCCGACGATCGTCTGGTCGAGCGACGAGAGGAACATGCCGGCCATGAGGCCGTAGATGACGAGGAGGATCTGGCGGTGCGACATGATCGGCTTCCCCGGCTGGCCGGCCGGGGAGCTCTGTCGTCCGCGCGACACCTCGACGGGTGCGGTGGCAGTAGACATGGGGGTCCTTCAGGGGTGCGTGTGGTGGTCGTGGTCGCGAGGGACGCCGGGGCGTCGTGGCGGGCCGTTGACGGCGGGTCAACCTTGCAGACGCTGCAACTTTACACCATGAGCACCTTTGCTACATACGCAATCTTTCCCATTGTGCATGTTTGTGAACGCCTCCTCAGGTACCGTGGGCCGCATGGGGCGGACGACGTGGACCGATGTGCCGGCAGTCCTGCGGGAGCGCATCGAGACGGTGCTCGGGGGTGCGGTGGCACAGGCCGAGTCACAGGCGGGCGGGTACTCCCCCGGTGGCGCCGACCGGGTGGTCACCGCGGACGGTCGACGAGCGTTCGTGAAGACGCTCTCTCGGTCGCGGAACCCGGACGGCTTCGGGATGCACGAGCGTGAGGCCGAGGTCATGGGCCACCTGCCCGGTTCGGTGCAGGCACCTCGGCTGATCGACACCGTGCGCGGGACCGTCGACGGCGACGATTGGATCGCCCTCGTCATCGAGGACGTGGACGGACACCACCCCGGCACGGCGGGCGACGGGTCCGACGTCACCGCCGTGCTCGACGCACTCGACACGCTGCCGACCGCCACCGGGACGCTCGCACAGCTCCCGCGCGTCGCGGACGACCTCGTCGAGGACTTCGGCGCCTGGGACCGGATGGCCGCCTCAGGCGTCCCCGACGTCGTCCCGGCGCACGTGGTCGCCGCTGCGCCCGCGATGGCGCGGGCGGCACGCGGCGCCGCGGCGGCCGTCGATGGCGATTCCCTGGCGCACGTCGACTGCCGCGCCGACAACCTGCTCGTCGACGCGGACGGTGTCGTCTGGGTCATCGACTGGCCGTGGGCGGCCGTCGGCGCGCACTGGCTCGACCCGCTCACCTACCTGCTCGACGTACTGGTGCGCGGCGAGGACGCCGACGTCGAGCACCACCTCGCCACCCACCGGGTGTTCGCGGGGGTGCCGGCGTCGAGCGTGGACGCGGTCCTCGCCGGGCTCGCCGGGACGTTCTTCGAGAAGGCGTCACGCCCGGCGATCCCGCACATGCCGACGCTCCGGGACTTCCAGCGACGCGAGGGGCTGGCGGCCGCCGAGTGGCTGCTGCGACGGTGGGGAGGACTGCCGCCGGGGGAAGAGCCCACGTACCCCACTGTCCAGGAAGCGTGATCCAGTCGAGCGTACCGTCCCGCCCATGACTGACGAGCACGAAGGCCAGCGTCCGGAAGACGATGCTGCGCGGCTCGGACTCGTCGTCGTCGGCGAGGCAGCAGCACTGCACTCGGGCGACGAGGCGGCCCTGGACGCGAGCGAGCAGAACATCCGCGACACCATCGACGAGATGATCGACGAACCGTTGACCGAACGGCAGGAGCAGGTGGTCGAACGACTGGCGTCGGCCGGGGGCACGCTCACCGCGGGTCTCAGCGGTGCCCTCGCCGCGCAGACCGGCCGGAGCGTCGACGACATCCTCGAGGGAGCCGCCCGCAGCGTCGTCTGGCAGCAGCGCCTGGCGGACCAGCGCCGGGACGGACACGACGGCGCCGGTGAGCGCGAGGACGCCGGCGGGCAGCAGCGCGACCGCCGCGACGACGACGGGCGCGACGAGGACTGACCCCCGCCGCGCCCGCGCCGGACGACGGTTCGGCTACTCGGCCGCCGCGGACTCCTGCTCACGCACGACGGCGCGGGCTGCGGCCTGCCCCGTCGTGGTGCTCTTGACGATGTCGCTCAGCGTGAAGCCGGCCGTCGTCCCGAGCAGGGCGTCGACTTCGCTGAACTGACTGACCACGCTCTTCGAGAGCGCTCCGGCGCCGTCGGAGGACACGACGGTCAGCTTGTCGATGTTGCCCATCGGGGCCGCGAGCTCGCGGGCGATGCTCGGCAGCGTCTCGATCGCCTTCACCCGGAGGACGGCCTCGGAGTGCTGGGCGAGTGCGTCCGCCTGTGCCTTCGTGGCGTCGGCCTCGGCCTGGCCCTTGGCGCGGATCGCGTCGGCGGCGGCTTCACCCTCGGCGCGGGAGGCGTCGGCCGCGAGCTTGCGCGCCTCGGACTCGGCCTGGGCCTCGGCGGCGATTGCCTCGGCCGAGATGCGTCGGGCCTCTGCCTGGGCACGGGCGGTCTCGACCTGGGCAGCGGCGGCCGCCTCGGCCTCGACGCGGGTCTTGCGCGCCTGCGCCTCGGCCACCGCGGACACCTCGGACTCGAGCTCGGCACGGCGGAGTTCGGCACGCTTCTGCGCGGTCAGCTGCTCCTGCTCGACGACGCCCTGCGCCGCGCGGGCCTGGGCGAGCGGGCCGGCGGCGGCGGCTTCGGCGGAGGCACGGTCGGCGTCGAGCTGCAGCGCGGCCCGACGGATCGCGAGGGTGTTCTCCGCCTCGGCGATGGCCTGGTCGGCCGTGGCACGGGCTTCACGCGCTTCGCGGTCGGCCTGGGCCTCGGCGTTCTCGGCCTCGAGCCGGACCCGCGCGCGCTCGGCACGTCCGAGGTCACTGATGTAGTCGTTGCGGTCGGAGATGCCCTTGATCTCGAACGAGTCGACGTCGAGTCCCTGGCTGTGCAGGGCGTCCTTCGCGACGTCGAGCACGGCGACGGTGAGCTGGTCGCGGTTGCGGATGATGGTCGACACGTCGGTCGCACCGATCGAGGCACGGAGGGAACCGGACAGGACCTCGCGCGCGAAGTCGTCGATCTTCTTCTCCTGGCCGAGGAACCGCTGCGCGGCGGCCCGGATCGACGCGTCGGCCTCGCCCACCTTGACGAGCGCCACGGCCTCGACGTCGATGGTCACGCCGCGGGAGTCCTGCGCGTTCACGTTGATGTCGATCGCGCGCGAGCTCAGCGAGATCTTGGCGACGCGCTCGAAGAACGGCCGGACCAGGACACCGGCGCCGAGGACGACCTTGATCCCGGACTCGACCGTCTCGGTGCCGTCGGGGTTCTTCACCTTGCGGGAGCGCTTGCCGGTGATGATGAGCGCTTCGTCGGCGCCGGCGTTGCGGTAGACGAGCTTCGCGTAGATCAGCACGATGACCGCCAGGACGACGACCCCCACGACGATCAGCGGGACGGCTCCGAGCGCGAACAGGACTTCCATGACTCCCCCTCGTGGAACAGGCCGCAGCCTGGATTCCGCATCTGTTGTTCCGTTGGCTCCCATCGTAGGAGAACGCACGGACAGACAGGAGGCGCGGTGCGGGACGGACCCGCACCGCGCCTCCTGGACGGGGTCGCGTCAGCGCCTACGCGCCCGCACGCCACCAGTCGTCGAAGGGCGTCGCCGGGACCTGGCGCTTGTGCTCCGTCGCCCGGTAGCGCGACTCGATCGCCTCGGCGACCTCGATCGGCACGTCGTGGCCCTGCAGGTACGCGTCGATCTCGGCGTACGACAGCCCGAGGTTCGCCTCGTCCGTCTGGCCGGGCGTCTCGTCGAGCAGGTCGGCGGTGGGGGCCTTCTCGTACAGGCGGGCCGGGGCGCCGAGGTGCTCGAGCAGCTGCCGGCCCTGGCTCTTCGACAGCCCGGTGAGCGGGGTGAGGTCGACACCGCCGTCGCCGTACTTCGTGAAGAAGCCGGTCACGGCCTCGGCCGCGTGGTCGGTCCCGACGACGAGGAGCCCCCGCTGCCCGGCGACGGCGTACTGCGCGACCATCCGCATCCGGGCCTTGACGTTGCCCTTCACGAAGTCGCTCAGCTCCACCCCCGAGGCCGCGGTGTCCTGCATGACCCCGTCGACACCGTGCTCGATGTTCACGGTGATGCCCGGGTCGGCCGCGATGAACCGCAGCGCGAGCTGGGCGTCGTCCTCGTCGGCCTGCACGCGGTACGGCATGCGGACGGTGGTGAACTCGGCGGGGTGCCCCTCGGCGCGGAGCGACTCGACGGCGAGCTGGGTCAGGCGTCCGGCGAGCGTCGAGTCCTGGCCGCCGCTGATCGCGAGCAGGTAGCCCTTGGCGCCGGTGGTGAGCAGGTAGTCCCGGAGGAACCCGACGCGACGGGCGATCTCCTGCTCCGGGTCGATGGTCGGCTGGACGTTGAGGTCCGCTGCGATGGCGGCTTGGAGTTCACGCACCACCCCAGTATCCCGCTGCATCCGCCGCGTGCACAGGGTTCAGTGGACGCGATCCGCGCCGACCGGACGGATGGTGTTGTCGTGGTCGGCCCCGATCGCGCAGGTGCAGACGACGCCGATGGTCTCCTGCGCCCGGGTGAGGACGAAGCGTTCGACGTGCGGGGGCCCGACGTGGCGGTCGAGCGGGTGGGTGTCGTGGTCGTGCACGGTGGTCCTCACGTCGCGGTCGGAAGCGGTCGGAAGCGGTCGGAAGCGGTCGGAAGCGGTCGGAAGCGGTCGGAAGCGGTGGATCGAGTCGGCCGGCCGGGAGGGGCCGGCGGCGGGACGAGGGGTGCCGGTGCGGTGGTGGCCCGAACCACCACCGCACCGGCGGGACCGCGGCGACCCGAACGCGCCGCGGACCCGGGAGACGGGCGCCGGTACCCGCCGGCGCCCGTCCGTGTCAGGCTCGACGCATGCGCCGCGCGACGAGCGTGCCGCCGCCGGCCGCGAGGAGCAGCCCGGCGAGGAGCAGCAGCGGCAGGAGCTCGGCACCGGTGTAGGCGAGGCTCCCGGCACCCGTGCCGTTGCCGACCGCACCGGCACCGGCACCGCCCGCGCCGCCGGGGCCGCCTGCGCCTCCGGGGGTCCCCGGCGTACCGGGCGTACCCGGCGTGCCCGGGTCGGTCGGGTCGACCGGTGCTGCTGCGACCGCGAAGGTCACCGCGGCGGGGTCGCTCACGAGCGTGCCGATCGTCTCGACCGCCTCGGCCTCGTGGTCACCGACGGCGACCCCGGGGAACGTGACCGTCCACGTGCCGTCCTCGCCCGCGACGGTCGACTGCGTGCCCTCGTCGTCACCGTCGAGCGTGACGTCGACGTCGGCGCCCGGCTCCGCGGTGCCCGTGACCGGCACCGAGGTGGTGTCGTCGTCCGCCGGGACCGTGTAGTCCGTCCCGTCCTCGGGCGAGGTGATGGCGATGCCCGCGAACGGGTCCGCCTGCACGGTCGCCGTCGCGAGGTCGACGGTCGCCAGGTCCGCCGCCGGCAGGAGCTGCACGCGGACGGCCCGGACCGTGGTGGCCCCGGTGTCGTCGGCGGTCGGCTCGGTGAACGCCGGGGCGGTCTGCGAGTTGATCGTGACGGAGACGAGCTGGTTCACCACGTCGAGCAGCGGGTCGAGCGCCGTGACGGTCGACGTGATGGTGGTGAGCAGGGTCTGCACGGTGTCCGCCACGAAGTCCCCGCCGAGCACGTCACCGAGGATGCCGGTCAGCGCCGGGACGATGGTCGAGCCGAGCAGCGGCTGCAGCAGCGGGTCGAGCGTGCCGAGCACCGGGCCGAGGATCCCGTCGCCGGTGACCGTGAGCGTGGCGCCGTCACCGGTGCCGAGCAGGTCCCCGACGGTGGTGTCGACCGTGAGGGTCAGCCCCGCCACGTCGGCTCCGAGCAGGTCGACGCCGGTGTCCACGACGAGCTGCACGTCGGCGACGTCCAGGGCGTTCGTGAGCGTCGTGGTGAGGAGTGCCGGCAGCTGCTCGGTCAGGATGTCCGAGATCGCGCCGGTGATCTGCGCGTTGATCGTCGCGTCGTCGAGCAGCGTGGTGTTCGCCGGCAGGTCGTTCAGCGTGTAGAGCTGCGCGAGGTCGATCGTGACCACGCCCGTGGACAGGTCGATCGTGACCGGGCCGTCGGTGAGCGGCTGCTGCGTCACGGTGGCGAGCGCACCCTGCAGGTCCACGTCGGCGGTGAGCTGGGCGGTGGTGTCGTCGAGGGTCAGGACCCCGAGCCCGAGGGTGTTCACGGCGTCGGTCACCGGGTCGAGCAGCGCCGCGGTGAGGTCGGTGGTGAGACCGTCCTCGCCGATCGCCGCGTTCACGGTGTCGTCGGTGGTGCCGAGCGTCGTGTCCAGCGACGTCACGAGCTGCTGGACGGCGGGGCTGACGAGCCGGACCTGCGCGCCGGCGACCTGGTAGTCGGTGGTGACGTCCGGAGCGCCGAACGTCCGCGTCGCCTCGGCCCGGGCGGACAGCGCGCCGAGCCCGACCGAGAGCTCGCTCACGACGCCGTCGACGTCGAGGTCGCCGAGCAGCGGGGTGAGGTTCACGGTGGCGCCGGCGCCGGGGGTGCCCGGACCGACCTGGATCGCGCCGTCCGCGCCGACGGCTCCGGCGGCCGCGACCGCCGAGGTGGTGTCCGTGCTCGCGACCTGGCCGGCGACGCCGACGTTCACGAGACCGTTCTGGCCGAGCAGTTGGATGCCCCCGGGGACGTTGATCCCGATGCTGTTCAGCACCGAGAGGTCGAGCGGGTCGGACTGCCCGGCGGTCGCCCCGCCGGGAGCGGTCGCGCCGAAGGACCCGGCGAGCGCCGCGACGCTGTCGAGGTCGACGGAGCCGCTGCCGGAGAGCAGACGGCCCTCGGCCTGGGTCGCGTCGGTCGCAGCGGCGTGTGCGGGGAGGGCTGCTCCCCCGATGATCACGGCCGCGACGGTGGCCGTGGCGCCCGCGCGGAGCGCGAAGCGTGTTGCAGTGCGTGGCATGGTGCCTCTTCCTCCAGGCGGAGGTCGTCCGCCTGCTGATCCATCCCCCGCTGGTGGGGCGGGAGATCCGACGGGCGCGCTGGTGGGGCGGCCCGGAGTCACGTGTGCGCGTCGTGCTGCGCGCGGGCGCGGCTATCCGGGGTGATCACCCCCGGCGAGGCGGGGAGCGGTGCAGGCAGCGTCCACGGACGGGCGCATCGATCGTGCGCGCATCGTTCGTCCTCGTGCCATGTCCTGATCCCCCCGGGTGGGCTCGGCTGCGTCGTCGAGCTGAGGATGAGCGGTTGGTGAGACCGCGTTTCCTGTGCAATCTACAAGGGGGGTCCCCCGTCGTGGCGATACCCCCGTTCGGGGCACGCCGTGAGCGGATCAGTTCGAGTGTTGACAGTTAGAGGTCGAACAGTTAGCGTTCTGATCATGACGCAGCAGGCACCCCGGTTCGACACGCCCCTCCAGCAGATGCGCTGGATCGGGTGGGCGCAGCGCAAGGCGGCCGAGGAATGGGTCCGCGAACGCGACCTCACCCAGGAGCAGAGCTTCGTGCTCGGGTACCTGCAGCACACGCCCGGCGCGATCCAGCGCGACATCGCCGACATCACCCGGACGAGTGCGGCCAGCGTCTCGAGTCTCCTGCAGGGACTCGAGCGCCGCGGGCTCGTCGAACGCCGGGCGGACGCCGAGAACGCCCGGACGAAACGGGTCTTCGCCACCGACGAGGGGATCGCCCTCATCGCCGGCTTCGAGGACGCCATGATCGCCCTCGACGACGTCCTGCTCGCGCCGCTCGACGCCCACGAGCGCGCCACCCTGCAGGAGCTCCTGCACAAGGTGACCGCGGAACTGCCGGAACCCACCCGGTGACCTGACCCGCGCCTCCAGGCCCGTCCAGGAGGCGCGACCCACCCCCACGCGTCGGCACCCGCCGATCGCGTCATCAGTCATGCCCTGCGGCGCCGACCGATGGTCGGCGCGCGCTCCGCCCTGCCCAGAAGGAGGCAGCCATGAGCACCACAGCACCCGACACCGCCGCGGCGAAGAACCGCTGGTACCTGTCCGCCGCACCGATCGGCCGCGCGCTCGTCCACCTGTGCGTCCCGATGGCCGCCGCGATGGTCGTCAGCGCCGTCTACAACGTCATCAACGCCGGCTTCATCGGATCGCAGCACGACACCTCGCTGCTCGCCGCGATCACGTTCGGCACCCCGCTCCTCGGCATCATCATGGCCGTCGGCGGCGTGTTCGGCGTCGGTGGCAGTGCCCTCATGTCGCGCATGCTCGGGGCCTCGGAGCACGATCCCACCAAGGCCGAGGACATCAAGCGCGTCGCCTCCTTCGCCCTCTGGGGAGCCGTCGTCACCGGTGTGGTCCTCGCCGTGCTCGGCCTGGTGTTCCTGCACCCGCTCGTCGCCGTGCTCGGAGCAGACGCCGCCGCGGTGCCCGCCACGAGCGCGTACGTCTCGGTCATGCTCGCGTTCGTGCCGGTGCTCGCCGCGTCGTTCGCCCTGGAGCAGATCGTCCGGTCCGAGGGGGCGGCACGGCAGGCCATGGTCGGGCTCGTCCTGTCGACCGTCGGCAACCTCGTGTTCGACGTGCTCTTCATCCTCGTGCTGCACTGGGGCGTCGCCGGTGCCGCACTCGCCGTCGGCCTCGGCAACGTCGTGGCGATCGGCTACTGGGTCGTCTGGCTCCAGCGGAACAGCGCGAACGTGAGCTTCGCACCGAAGTGGTTCACGCTGCGGGCGGACATCCTCAAGCCGGTGTTCGGTATCGGCTCGAGCGAACTGCTGCAGTCCGGGTTCCCCATCGTGACGACCCTCGTGCTGAACAACCTCGCGGCCGCCTACGGGGACGACCCGCTCGCGGCGATGGGCGTCGCCGTCCGCATCGCCCAGGTCCCGGAGTTCCTGGTGATGGGCGTGACCATCGGCGTGCTGCCGCTGCTCGCCTACGCCTTCGGCAAGGGCGACGCGGTTCGGCTCCGAGCCGCACTCCGCGGTGCCGCGTTCACCGTCGGGACGATCGTCCTGCTGTTCTCCGGCACGGTGTTCGTCTTCCGCGAGCAGGTCTTCACGGTCTTCTCCGGCGACCACTCGGTGCTCGCGATCGGCCTGACCATCCTCACGGCGCAGCTCGTCGCCACGATCGTGAACGGGTTCACCGGGCTGCTGACCTCGCTGTTCCAGGCCACCGGGATGGTGCTGCCGGCCATGGTGCTGTCGATGGCGCAGGGCGTGCTGTTCATCCCGATCGTGATCGTCGGGAACCTGTGGTTCGGGCTCGCCGGGATCATCTGGGCACTGACCGTGACCGAGGTGCTCGTGTTCGTCGCGGCGCTGGTGCTCTGGCTCGCGTCGCGCAGGCGGATCGCCCGCGGCCTCGCCGAGGGCTCGCCGGAGCGGGCGGACGCCACGCTCGAGGAGGCGGCGGCGGTCTGACGGGACGCCACGACGGACGGGAGGCGCGGTGCCGGCTGGCACCGCGCCTCCCGTCCGTCTGGCGCGTCAGCGGCGCGGCAGCGGTCGGTTCAGAGCTGCTCGCCGAGGAAGTCCGCGTAGGACGGCTCGTCCCACGTCGGCCCGACCGCGCGGAGCGTCTCGTCCGCGCCGCCGAGGCGCGCGGCGAGCAGGCCGGCGATGTCCTCGGGCGAGCGCATGCCGTGGCGGTGCCAGTCCTCCTGGCGACGGGCGGTCACGCGAGCACCAGCTCGACGACGGAGACGGCCAGCGGGCCGCGGGGGGTGCGGGGTGACCCGACGAACAGTTCGACGGGGTGCGAGAACGCGTGGACAGTGGCGGTCACGTCGACCAGCCCTTCGTCGGAGTGATGCGCACTCCGGATCCGATCGGACCGTCCCGTTGCGCCAGACCCCGCAGACCGCGAGGAGCATCAAAGGCGACGGAACCCTGAGTCGGTCCGATGTCCCCCAGCGTACTGTCGCGCGACCGTCGGCACGAGAACCGTCCGGAACGCGCACCGGGCGCCAGCCGCCACGTCCTCATCGGATCTCGGACGACGCCGAGCCGTGACCGAGGCCGCCCCGGCCCGGATCGTCGTCGCCCCGGTACGGTGGGCGGGCACACCCGTACCCCGAGGAGCCCCATGCCCCTGTTCGGCACCCCGCAGCCCCCGCACTCCGACGCACCGCCGAGCCAGGTGGCGAAGCAGTGGTCCGACTCGTTCGGCGCTCTGGCCACCCGCTGCCTGCAGATCATCGTCGTGCTCGTCGTCGTCATCGGCATCGTCTACGCCGCCGCCACGCTCAGCGTCGTCACGATCCCGGTGCTGCTCGCCCTCATCATCGCGTCGGCCATGCACCCCGTCGTGTCCTGGCTGCGGCGGCACCGGGTGCCGTCCGTGCTCGCGACCCTCGCGGTCCTGATCGGCGTGCTGGTCGTGCTCGGCCTCGTCGGCTGGCTCATCGTCGTGGCCGTCATCTCGCAGTGGCCCGATCTGCAGAAGTCGGCCCTGAGCGGGTTCGACCAGCTCCAGGACTTCGCGTCGACGCTGCCGATCTCGATCGACCAGTCGCAGATCGACGATGCCGTGAAGGGCATCCAGGACTTCGTCACCAGCTCGCAGTTCGGTTCCGGCGCGCTCGCGGGGGCATCGGCCACGGCGAACTTCCTCACCGGCCTCGTGCTGATGATCGTGGTGCTGTTCTTCTTCCTCAAGGACGGTCCGGCCATCTGGGAGTTCCTCCTCCGTCCCTTCACCGGTGCCCGCTACGACCGTGCTCGCCGGGTGGGTGACCGGGTCGTGCAGACGCTCGGCGGCTACGTCCGCGGGACCGCCACCGTCGCCGCGGTGGACGCGATCGGCATCGGCGTCGGCATCACGATCGTCGGGGTGCCGCTCGCGCTGCCCCTCGCCGTCGTCGTGTTCATCACGGCGTTCATCCCGATCGTCGGTGCGACCGCGGCCGGCATCCTCGCCGCCCTCGTCGCCCTCGTCGCGCTCGGCCCCGTCCAGGCGCTGATCGTCGTCGGCATCGTCGTCCTCGTGAACCAGCTCGAGGGCAACCTGCTCCAGCCCGTCCTGATGGGCAAGACGCTCAAGCTGCACGGCCTCGTCATCCTGATCGGCCTGACCGCCGGCACGGTGCTCGCGGGCATCACCGGCGCGATCATCTCGGTGCCGCTGCTCGCCGCCGCGTGGGGCGTCGTGCAGGTGTGGGACGGGCCCGACAAGCCGGCGCGCCCGTGGCGGCAGAAGCGCGTGGAGTCCGCCGAGGCGCGCTGACGCGGGCGGGTGCTCGGCTTTCCGCCGCGTGTTCGACGTTCCGCCAGTCGATCGACAGGCGGAATGTCGAACGATGTACGCGCATCTGATGCACGCGCACACTCCGACGAACCACGTGTCGATCGACGCGTGTGACGTCGCAGAGAAGGGGGCCTCCGCACGTGGCGGAGGCCCCCTTCGTCGTGGTGCAGACCGGGGTCAGTCGGTGCCGGAGTCGAACGCCGCACCCTCGGACGCGAGATCCGTCGCACGACCGAGCGCGTCGTCGGCATCCGAGGTGACGACCGCGCCGCCGAGGATCTCCTCCGACTCGCCCGACTCGAGCTCGCCGACGAGGTCGCCCGTCGCCCCGCCGATGAGCCCGGCGGCGGCGTACTGCTCGAGGCGTGCCCGCGAGTCGGCGATGTCGAGGTTGCGCATGGTCAGCTGGCCGATGCGGTCGTCCGGGCCGAACGCCGCGTCGCCGACACGCTCCATCGAGAGCTTGTCCGGGTGGTACGACAGCGCCGGGCCCGTGGTGTCGAGGATCGTGTAGTCGTCGCCGCGACGCAGGCGCAGGGTGACCTCGCCGGTGACGGCCGAGGCGACCCAGCGCTGCAGCGACTCACGAAGCATGAGGGACTGCGGGTCGAGCCAGCGCCCCTCGTACATGAGGCGACCGAGACGGCGGCCCTCGGTGTGGTACGACGCGACGGTGTCCTCGTTGTGGATCGCGTTGAGCAGGCGCTCGTAGGCGATGTGCAGCAGTGCCATGCCCGGCGCCTCGTAGATGCCGCGGCTCTTCGCCTCGATGATGCGGTTCTCGATCTGGTCGGACGCGCCGAGGCCGTGGCGGCCACCGATCGCGTTCGCCTCGTAGACGAGCGCCACGGCGTCGGCGTACTCGACGCCGTTGATCGCGACGGGGCGACCGGCCTCGAAGCGGACGCTCACGACCTCGGTGGCGACCTCGACGTCGTCACGCCAGGCGGCGACGCCCATGATCGGCTCGACGATGTCCAGGCCGCTCGAGAGCTCCTCGAGGCTCTTCGCCTCGTGCGTGGCGCCCCAGATGTTCGCGTCGGTCGAGTAGGCCTTCTCGGTGGAGTCGCGGTACGGGAAGCCCCGGGCGACGAGCCACTCGCTCATCTCCTTGCGGCCGCCGAGCTCCTCGACGAACTCGGAGTCGAGCCACGGCTTGTAGACGCGCAGCCGCGGGTTCGCCATCAGGCCGTAGCGGTAGAACCGCTCGATGTCGTTGCCCTTGTACGTGGAGCCGTCGCCCCAGATGTCGACGCCGTCCTCCTTCATGGCGCGGACGAGCATCGTGCCCGTCACGGCGCGACCGAGGGGCGTCGTGTTGAAGTAGGTCTTGCCGCCGGAGCGGATGTGGAAGGCACCGGTCTGCAGGGCGACGAGGCCCTCTTCCACGAGGGCGCTCTTCGCGTCGACGAGTCGGGCGATCTCGGCGCCGTACTCGTGGGCACGACCGGGGACGGCGTCGATGTCCGGCTCGTCGTACTGGCCGATGTCGGCCGTGTACGTGCAGGGCACCGCTCCCTTCTCGCGCATCCAGGCGACCGCGCAGGAGGTGTCGAGACCTCCGGAGAACGCGATGCCGACTCGTTCGCCGACGGGGAGACTGCTCAGGACCTTGGACACGACGTCAATCGTACGGGGAGTCCAGCCGGTACATCGACGTGAGAAGTGCCCCTGGCCGGCGCCGCAGGGACTCGAACCCCTGCGACCTGCTGGTGCCCCTGGAGGGACTCGAACCCCCAACCGTTTCCTTAGGACGGAACTGCTCTTCCATTGAGCTACAGAGGCTGGCCCTCCCACTCTAGCGGCGGAACGGCTCCAGGAAGGCCCGGAGCTCGTCGACGAACAGCCCCGGCTGCTCGAACGCCGCGAAGTGCCCGCCCCGGTCGAGTTCGTGGTGGTACACGAGGTTCGTCGTCCGCTCGAGCCACTCCTTCGGCGCCCGCACGAGGTCCCCCGGGAAGATCGAGAACCCGGACGGCACCTCGACCCGACGCTCGAGCTGCGCTGCAGGAACCGCCGCGTTCGCGTGGTACATCCGCATCGCCGACCCGATCGTCGCCGTGGCCCAGTACTCGGTGAGCAACGCCAGGACCTCGTCCCGCGTGTACACCGACCAGAGGTCCCCGCCGCAGTCGCTCCACGAACGGAGCTTCTCGACGATCCACGCCGCGAGCCCGGCCGGGGAGTCGTTCAGGCCGACCGCCGCGGTCTGCGGCTTGGTCCGGTGCATCATCGCGTAGGCGCCTTCGTCGGTGCGCCACCGCTCGGTCTCGGCGACGAAGGCACGCTCCGCCTCGGACAGCGTCGACGGGTCGAGCCCGGGCCAGGCGAGCCCGCCGTCGATCCGGTGCACGGCGACGACCCGCTCGGGGTGGTCGAGCGCGAGGTACCGCACGACGTGCGTGCCGATGTCCCCGCCGGACACCGCGAACCGCTCGTACCCGAGGTCGGTCATCAGCGTCGCCCACATCCCGGCGACGGCCCGTGCGTCGATCGGCTGCGGCGGGGCGTCGGAGAACCCGTAGCCGGGCATGTCCGGCACGATCACGTCGAACCCGGCGTCGACGAGCATCGGCAGCACCTTGCGGTATCGCCACCCGGAGTCCGGCCAGCCGTGCGCGAGCAGCACGGGCAGCGCACCCGGCGTCGCCGCGCGGGCGTGCAGCACGTGGATGCCGGTACCGTCCACCTCGACCCGGCGCGACGGCAGTGCGGCGAGTGCCGCCCGGTGCGCGTCGAAGTCGAAGCCGTCCGCCCAGTACTCGACGAGCGGGCGCAGCTCGTCGACGTCGATGCCGAGCGACCACCCGGTCCCGGTGGGAGCGTCCGGCCAGCGGGTCGCGCGCAGGCGCGTTCGCAGGTCGTCGATCGTCGCGTCGTCGATCTCGGGGGTCTCCGTCATGGCGGCACGCTACGCCCGCCCACCGACAGCCGGTCGCCACGGCCGACACGGTCCTGGTCCGGCACCGGGACGGACTGGAGGCGCGGGTCGGGCCCGACCCGCGCCTCCGGTCCGTCACGGCGTCAGCCGCACGGTACCGCTACGCGGCCACCAGGTACTCGTCCCACTCGGACTGCGGACGCTCGATGCCCCGCACCACCCACGAGGAGCCGTGCGGCGCCTTCGGGCGGAAGCGGAGCCGCCACCCCATCTCCTGCGGGGTGCGGTCGCCCTTGGTGTTGTTGCACGCCAGGCAGCAGGCGACGAGGTTCTCCCACGAGTCCTCGCCCCCGCGCGAGCGAGGCTGCACGTGGTCGATCGTGGTGGCGTGTCGATCGCAGTACGCGCACCGGTTGGCGTCCCGGCGGAGGACGCCCCGGCGCGACACCGGCACGAGTCTCGAGTGCGGGATGCGGACGTACCGGGTGAGGATGATGACGGACGGACGGTCGTAGGTCGACGTCGACCCCGTGACCGGGTGGTCGAGGTCGGCAGCGACGATGGCGGCCTTCTGGTTCATGACCAGCACGAGGGCCCGACGGAACGAGATCACCGCGAGGGGCTCGTAACCGGCGTTGAGGACGAGAGTGCGCATGGGTTCCCTTCCGACGTGCCTGGACGGCTTCCAGGCTGTGCGGGTGCGTCGGACCGGGGTACCGCGCAGGTGACCTCCGCTCGCGCGAACGGCCCCTGAACCACCAAGAGCACCACCCGGATGGGCAGTGCTCAGGTCATGCAGGGGCGTGCTCGTGCACGCAGGCGGTGGTCGACCATATGTCGACGTGCGCGCGCCGACCCATGGTGCGGGTCGTGCGGAACGCTGACATGGGGTCTCCCTGCTCGGACCGTTCGGGCCGGTGCACGGTCAGGGTACGTCAGAAACCGGCCCGGCACGAGGGTGCACGGGCCGGTTCCGGCGATGTTCACGGGATCGACGCCCGCGGTCTGCGTCAGATGCCGAAGCGGACGATGTGGTAGTCGCTGGTCCAGATCGGGCGGATCGACACGGAGCCGCCGGGCTTCGGCGCGTCCATGATCCTGCCGTTGCCCATGTAGAAGCCGTCGTGCGCCTCGTTGTTGAAGATGACGACGTCACCCGGCTGCGCCTCGGACTCGGGGATCGTGGTGCCGGCCTGGTCCTGCAGCGGCACGGAGTGCGCGAGGTTGATGCCGTACTGCGCGTACACGAACATGACGTAGCCCGAGCAGTCGAAGCCCGACGGGTCCGCGCCGCCGAAGACGTACGGGGTGCCGATGTACTGCTTGGCGGTGGCGACCACGGCCGGCAGCGAGAACGGGGTGTTCGCGGCGGTCGACGAGGCGACGTAGTCGGAGGCGCTCGGCCCCGTGTACGACGCGTACTGCGAGGCGGTCTGCGCGCGGGCGGCCTGGGTGGCCGCGGCCTGCTCGGACGCCTGCTTCGCCGCGGCGTCGGCGGCCTTCTGCGCTGCCTCGGCGTCGAGCGTGGACTGCGCCGTCGCACCGTAGCCGTCGCGGCTCGTGCCGGCGAGGGCGACCGCGTCGGAGACGGAGAAGTTCTGGGCCTCGGTCGTGCGGACCTGGCGCTGCGCGGTCGCGGCGTCCGTCCCGGTCGACTGCTGCGTCGCGGCGAACGCCGGGGCGACCGCGACGGTGCCGAACATGCCCGCAGCCACGGTCAGGACGACCGGCGCGAGGAAGCGGCGCTTGCGGGCCGACGAGCTCGCCTTGGTGGAGGCGGCGGTGCGCGCGGCCTGGGCGGCACGACGGCCGCCGGGGAGCGGAGCGTCGCGCACCGGGGTGACGGCGCGGGCTGCTCGGCGCGAGAGGGGGGCGCCGGTGGCGTTCGCGGTGTTCGTCGGGTTCGCGGGCGTCTGGTCGTCCGCGGCGGAACCGGTCTGCGTCAAGGGTGTCTCCGGCGTCTCGTCACCACTGCCAGCGGGGGTGATCGCCGACCGTGCAACCCCATCCGTTCGTCATCGTTTCCGATCGAGACAGGAGACGGGTTCGAGACGTCCTGTCACGGGTCCTGGGCCTCGTGGGTGGCCGGCGGACTCGTCGAGTGTACGTGCCGACCGTTACCTTGTCGAGATGAAACCGCCACTTTGTAACGAATCGGTAAAGAAGCCCTGATCAGGCCGCAGAAACACGCCCCGTCCCAGTTTCAGGGGCAGACAGGTCAGGAGCGCTCGATGTAGACGTGCTGCGCGACCTCGGTCGGGAGCTCGATGCCCGCGTCCTCGCCGTCGACGCGCACGGCGACGTAGGCCCCTGCGCGCTGCACGCTCGCGACCCGGCCGGGCATGACACCGGCGGACCGCAGCTGGTGGAGGAGCTCCGGTTCGAACTGCACGGGCTCGCCCAGGCGGCGGATGACCCCGGTCGCGACGGAGTCGGTGCCCTCGGTCGCGGCGACGATGTTCTGCACGCCGTCGAGGAAGCCGGGTGCGGCCGGGCCACCGATCTCGGCGAGACCCGGGATCGGGTTGCCGTACGGCGACTCAGTCGGGTTGCCGAGCATCTCGAGCAGACGGACCTCGACCTGCTCGCTCATCACGTGCTCCCAGCGGCATGCCTCGTCGTGGACGAACGCCCAGTCGAGACCGATGACGTCGGAGAGCAGGCGCTCAGCGAGCCGGTGCTTGCGCATCACGTGCGTCGCGCGCGAGCGTCCTTCGTCGGTGAGTTCGAGGTGCCGGTCGCCCGAGACGACAACCAGGCCGTCGCGCTCCATGCGGGCGATGGTCTGCGAGACGGTGGGACCCGAGTGGCCGAGACGCTCCGAGATGCGGGCGCGCAGCGGCACGATCGCCTCTTCCTCGAGGTCGAGGATGGTGCGAAGGTACATCTCCGTGGTGTCGACGAGATCGGTCACGGTCCGCCTCTCATGTCTGGGCCCAGCGCGCCCCACCCTACTTGTTCGAGGCGACATGGAATGACCAACACTTGCAAGGTGCAAGAAAGTCCGTGCGCGATGCGGCCAGGAGGCGCGGCGTCGGCCCGCCCCGTCCGGCCGGTACATGGTCACTCGCGCTGGGATACCGCTCGTTAGGATCGGTGCATGGCAGACATCGTCATCCCCGCCGAACTCCTCCCGACCGATGGCCGATTCGGCTGCGGACCGTCCAAGATCCGTGGCGCGCAGCTCGAGTCCCTCGTGACCCGCGGCGCGACGATCCTCGGCACGTCCCACCGCCAGAAGCCCGTCAAGGACCTCGTGGGCAGCGTCCGCGCCGGCCTCGGCGACCTGTTCGACCTCCCAGAGGGCTACGAGGTCGTCCTCGGCAACGGCGGCTCGACCGCGTTCTGGGACGCCGCCGCGTTCGGGCTGATCGAGCGCCGGGCCGAGAACCTGTCGTTCGGCGAGTTCGGCTCGAAGTTCGCCAAGGCCGCCGGCGCCCCCTGGCTCGAGGCGCCGCACGTGGTCGAGGCCCCCGGCGGATCCCTCGCCCCGCTCGAGATCGTCGAGGGCGTGGACGTCTACGCCTACCCGCACAACGAGACCTCGACGGGTGTCATGGCGCCGGTCGTCCGCGCCGCCGGGGACGCCGGCACCCTCACCGTCGTCGACGCCACGAGCGCCGCCGGTGGTGCCGCGTTCGACGTCAGCGCGACGGACGTCTACTACTTCGCCCCGCAGAAGAACTTCGCCTCGGACGGTGGCCTCTGGCTCGCGCTGTTCTCCCCCGCGGCGATCGAGCGTGTCGAGCGCATCGCCGCGAGCGGCCGGTACATCCCCGAGTTCCTCTCGCTCAAGAACGCCGTCGACAACTCGCGGCTGAACCAGACGCTGAACACCCCGGCGCTCGCGACCCTGATCCTCCTCGACGACCAGGTCCGCTGGATCAACGAGTCCGGCGGCCTCGCCTGGGCAGACACCCGCACGAAGACCTCGTCGTCGACGCTCTACGACTGGGCGGAGTCGGTCGACTACGCGACGCCGTTCGTGACCGACCCCGCAGCCCGGTCGCAGGTCGTCGCCACGATCGACCTCGACGACTCGATCGACGCCAAGGCCGTCGCCGCGACGCTGCGCCAGAACGGGATCGTCGACACGGAGCCGTACCGGAAGCTCGGCCGCAACCAGCTCCGCATCGCGACCTTCACGGCGATCGACCCGGACGACGTCGCGAAGCTCGTGCAGGCGATCGACTTCACCGTGAGCGCCCTGCGCTGACGCGGTCGGTCCGCACGACAGGAGGCGCGGTGCCAGCTGGCACCGCGCCTCCTGTCCGTCCGGGGACCGGTCGGTCGCCCGTCAGGCGCGGTGGTGCTCCGGGTCGACCTCGCCAGCGTCCAGCCGGTCGACCTCGAGGTCGGCGTCCGGGTCGACCGGGCGCACCCGCTGGGTGCGACGGCGGCCCCGGGCCGGCTCGGCCGGTGCGACCTGCTGGTCGGTGTCGTCGGTGTCCGCGTCGTCGGTGTCGTCATCGTCCGAGTCGTCGGTGTGGTCCTCGGACCCGTCCAGCTCGTCGACGTCCACACCGTCGATGTCGTCGTCGTCCGGCTCGTCGAGGTCGTCCTCGTCGGCGTCGAAGTCGTCTTCGTCGTCCGCTTCGTCGTCGTCGGACTCGTCGTCGTCCGAGTCGTCGTAGTCGGCGTCCTCGTCCGCGTCGTCCTCGTCGCCGTCGAAGTCCTCGTCGTCGTCCTCGTCGGACTCGTCGTCGTGCTCGCCCTCGGCACCGTCGGTGTCCTGGCCGGCCCGGTACTCGGCGAGCCGCTCGGACCACGGCACCCAGTCGGGCGCCAGCAGCGAGCCGTCACCGGGCATGAGCTCGACCTCGAGCACGGTCGGCTCGTCACCGGACACCTGGGCGATCGAGACGGTCCAGCGCCAGCCGGGGTATCCGGCCATGCGGTTGGCGAACAGCACCGAGACGACACCGTCACCCTCGTCGACGGTGCCGGCGAACGCGCCGACGGTCGACTCGGGGGTCACCTCGAGCAGCGCCGTGCGGGCGAGCGCGGTGAGGTCTTCGGAAGGGGCAGGAGCAACAGGGGAGGTATCGGTCATCACGCGTCCAACTGGTCAGCGACGTGCCGCAGGATCGCAGCGATTCGGGTGCCGTTCTTCGGGTACCGGCCGTGCCGGAAGTCCCCGCTGATCCGGTCGAGCTCCTTCACGAGGTCCTCGACGATCACGGCCATGTCGTCCGCCGATCGTCGCGACATCTTCGCGAGGGACGGCTGCGGGTCGAGGAGCCGCACGGACAGCGCCTGCGACCCCTTCTTCCCCTGGACGACGCCGTACTCGAGCCGCGAACCGGCCTTCACCGACGTGACGCCGTCGGGGAGCGAGGACGCGTGCAGGAAGACGGGTTCGCCGTCGTCGCCGGTGATGAACCCGAACCCCTTCTGGTCGTCGTAGAACTTGACCTTGCCGGTGGGCATTCGTCGGTCTCCTCGTGATCGTGGAACGGCCGTGGTGCGTCGGATATCCTGGGTCGATGGCCAACCCGACCCGGTCCACCGGGAACACGCAGGACTCCGCGGAACCCCCGGTGACGTTCAATCGTACCGAACGCGCCCTCGCGTTCATGGTCGGCGGGATCTTCATCGCCGCCTTCCTCTGCATGGCCGCCATGATCGTGATGTGGCTGACCGTCCCCAGCGCCCAGGGATCGATGCCGTGGCCCGTGATCATGGCGATCCCGCTGGTCGGCTTCCCGATCGGCATGGTGCTCGTGTTCACCCTCCTCGGCATCACCTGGACCCGTCGGGCCCGAGCGAACCGGACGGCGCGCTGAGGACCGCGTCGGACGAGCGCGGCGGACGATGACGACCACCGCAGACCTCGCCGCCCGGCTCCGGGCGATGCCGGACGACGCCCTCGAACGGCTCGTCGTGGCGCGCCGGCTCCCCGCGGCGGTCCTCGCCGAGACCGGCCCGCTGCGCATCTCGGACTTCTTCGACCTCGCCGAGGCGCTCCGCACCGACGACGCGGTCGACGCCGCGATCGAGCACCTGCCCCGTCGGACACTGCTCGCGCTGCGTGACGGCGCGGGCTCCGCCGACGACCTCGCCCCGGCGGTCGCGCTCGGCCTGGCGGACGAGGACGGCGGCGTCGACGACGCGGTGTCGGCCCGGCTGGCCGCCCACGACGAGATCGCCGGTCTCCCAGGAGGCGCGGACCACCCCCGCCCCGCCGCTCCGGTGGACGAGACGGGCGACGACGAGCGCGCCCGGACGACCGGCGCGGAGCACGCCTTCGCGACGATGACCGTGCTCGCCGAACTCCTCCGGGCGGTGTCCGAGGGCGCGGTGCGCGAGCTCGTGAAGGGCGGCATCGGCACCCCGCTCGCGAAGACGCTCGGCGAGCGTGCCGGCGCGGACCCGGTCGTGGTCCCCGGCCGCCTGGCGCTGCTCGAACGGATCGGGTTCGCGGACACGGGCAACGGCACGTGGGCGACCACGGCGGCCGGCGACGCCTGGCTCGTCGCGAGCTGGCCGGACCGCTGGTCGACGCTGGTGTCGGCATGGCGGGACGCACTCGACCCCGCCGTCCGGAGCGTGCTCGACGTGGCCGGCGACGACCTGCGCGACCTCGTGTCGGCCGGCCGGTGGGCGTACCCGGCGGGCTCGCGCTGGCTCGACGCGGTGCTGCTCGACGTCGCGGGCACCGCGGCCGCACTCGGGCTCACGGTCGACGGCCGCGTGACGAGCACCGGCCGTGCACTGCTGGACGGAGACCCGGCCCCCGCTGCGGAGGACCTCCCCCGCACGGTCGACGCCGTGTACCTGCAGCACGACCTCACGGTCATCGCACCGGGACCGCTCGCGCCGGTCGACGACGCCGCGCTCCGGACCGTCGCCGTGCTCGAGGCGCCGGGCCTCGCCGCCCGGTACCGCATCTCCGAGGACTCGCTCCGCCGCGCGTTCCGGGCCGGCCACACCCGGCAGGACGTCGTCGCGCTGCTGGAACGGCTGTCCGCGACGGGCCTGCCGCAGCCGCTCTCCTACCTCGTCGACCAGGTGTCCTCGCGGGACGGCAGCATCGTGGTCGACGTCGGCGCCGACGGGGTCGGGGCCCGCGTGCACGGCACGCCGGACCAGCTCGACCTCATCGGGGTGGACGCCGAGCTCCGGCAGCTGGCGTGGGAGCGCAGCGACCTGACCACCCTGCTGACCCGCTACCCGCCGCACGTCGTCCACACGGCGCTCGAGGACCAGCGCTACCCGGCCGTCCTGACGGCCGCAGCCCGCCCGGCGACGGGATCCGTTCCTCCAGGCCGTCGACGCACCACCGGACGCAACCCGGAGCAGGCGGCGCACGCACTCGTGGAACGGCTCCGTGTCACCACCGAGCGCGGCGAGGCCGAGCCCGAGCAGGAGTGGCTGGGGCGGCAGATCGACCTCGCCGTCCGAGGACGCACGCCGATCCGCCTGACGGTGCGCATGCCGGACGGTTCCGAGCGGCCGTTCTCGATCGTGCCGACCTCGGTCGCCGCCGGACGCGTGCGGGGACGCGACACGGCCGTCGACGTCGAGCGGACGCTCCCGCTCTCCCTCGTGGTGGCTGTGGAGAGCGACGCCTGATCCAGAGGTGAGCCGATCCGCGCTGGTTCGCAGCCGAGCGGCCTAGGCTGATCCGTCATGAACGGACCGCTGATCGTGCAGAGCGACCGCACCGTGCTCCTCGAGGTGGCGCACCCCGACGCCGAGGACGCACGGCACGACCTCGCGGTGTTCGCCGAGCTCGAACGCGCGCCGGAACACGTGCACACGTACCGCATCACCCGACTCGGCCTGTGGAACGCGCGGGCGGCCGGGCACGACGCCGAGAGCATGATCCACACGCTCGAGCACTTCGCGAAGTTCCCCGTCCCGCAGAGCGTCACGGTGGACATCCGCGACACCGTGGCACGGTACGGCCGACTCGTCATCCGGCGCGAAGAGCGTCCGGACGCGCCGGCGATCGCGAACTCCCCGGCCGAAGAGCTCGAGCGCCAGCCGGTCCTGCTCCTCACCGCGTCCGAGCCCACGGTCCTCGCCGAGGTCATCCGCTCGAAGCGGATCAAGCCGCTGCTGGGCGACATGCGCTCCCCGGAAGAGGTCGAGCTGCTCCCGTGGGCACGCGGGCAGATCAAGCAGGAGCTCGTGAAGCTCGGCTGGCCGGCCGAGGACCTCGCCGGGTACACGCCCGGGCAGCCGCACCCGATCGACCTCGACACCGACGACTGGCACCTGCGTCCCTACCAGGAACAGGCGGTCGACACGTTCTTCGCGCAGGGCTCCGGCGTCGTCGTGCTGCCCTGTGGTGCCGGCAAGACGCTCGTGGGCGCCGGAGCGATGGCGACGGTCAAGGCGACGACGCTCATCCTCGTGACGAACACCGTCTCGGCCCGGCAGTGGCGATCCGAGCTGCTGCGCCGGACCACCCTCACCGAGGACGAGATCGGCGAGTACTCGGGCAGCGTGAAGGAGATCCGTCCGGTCACGATCGCGACGTACCAGATCCTCACCGCCCGCCGGAAGGGCGAGTACACGCACCTGTCGCTCCTCGACGCCCTCGACTGGGGACTCATCGTCTACGACGAGGTGCACCTGCTGCCGGCGCCGGTGTTCAAGCTCACCGCCGACCTCCAGGCCCGGCGGCGACTCGGGCTCACGGCGACCCTCGTGCGCGAGGACGGGCGCGAGGGCGACGTCTTCTCGCTCATCGGGCCGAAGCGCTACGACGCCCCGTGGAAGGAGATCGAGGCGCAGGGGTACATCTCCCCCGCCGCCTGCTACGAGGTGCGCATCGACCTGCCGCACCAGGACCGCCTCGAGTACGCGGCATCAAGCGACGACGAGCGGTACCGGCTCGCGGCGACCTCGCCGGCGAAGACCCCGGTGGTGCGCGAGCTCATCGAGAAGCACCGCGGCGAGCAGATCCTCGTGATCGGGCAGTACATCGACCAGCTCGACTCGCTCGCCGGGTCCCTGGACGCCGCCGAGATCACCGGTTCGACCCCCGTCGACGAGCGGGAGCGGCTCTACCAGGCCTTCCGCGAGGGGTCGATCGACGTGCTCGTCGTCTCGAAGGTCGCGAACTTCTCGGTCGACCTGCCCGACGCGACGGTGGCGATCCAGGTGTCCGGCTCGTTCGGATCCCGTCAGGAAGAGGCCCAGCGACTCGGCCGACTCCTCCGCCCGAACAAGGACGGGCTGCCGGCGTCGTTCTACACGCTCGTGACGCGGGACACCGTCGACCAGGACTTCGCGCAGAACCGGCAGCGGTTCCTCGCGGAGCAGGGGTACTCCTACACGATCCTCGATGCCGACCAGGTCCAGGCGGTCGTGGGCTGACGCACCAACCGCTCTCAGGAAACCACTAGGGAACGGTCAGAAGATAGGACCATGAGCGATGGCCCCAAGATCCTGATCGTCGACGACGAGCCGAACATCCGCGACCTCCTGACGACCTCGCTGCGTTTCGCCGGCTTCGCCGTGCGCGCGGTGGGCAACGGAGCACAGGCGATCTCCGCCGTGCTCGAGGAAGAGCCGGACCTGATCATCCTCGACGTCATGCTGCCCGACATGAACGGCTTCGGCGTCACCAAGCGCCTGCGGTCGTCGGGGTACACCTCCCCGATCCTGTTCCTCACCGCCAAGGACGACACCGAGGACAAGATCACCGGTCTCACCGTCGGCGGCGACGACTACGTCACGAAGCCGTTCTCCCTCGACGAGATCGTCGCCCGCATCAAGGCGATCCTCCGTCGCACGATGAACGACGAGGAAGACGCGATCATCCGCGCCGGCGAGCTCACGATGGACCAGGACACGCACGAGGTCACGATCGGCGACGCGCAGATCGAGCTCTCCCCGACCGAGTTCAAGCTGCTCCGCTACCTCATGCTCAACCCGAACCGCGTGCTGTCGAAGGCGCAGATCCTCGACCACGTGTGGGAGTACGACTTCAACGGCGACGCCGGCATCGTCGAGTCCTACATCTCCTACCTGCGCCGCAAGCTCGACCAGTACTCGGCCGAGCCGATCATCCAGACCAAGCGCGGGTTCGGCTACATGCTCAAGGCGTCCAAGGCCTCGTAGGTCGTCCGGACCCCTCGGGGTTCGTCTTCACGGCGGTCGTCCGGTTTCACCGGGCGACCGCTGTCTATCGTTGGGGCAGCATGCACACGCGAATGAGCCGCTGGTGGGACGGGATCTCCCTGCGCACCAAGATCACCGGGATCACGGTGCTCCTGGTGGCGCTCGGACTGCTCGTCGCGGGGCTCGGCACGATGACGGTGCTGTCGACGTACCTCATGGCCCAGCTGGACAACAACGTCCGTCAGACGACGGAACAGCTCGAGGGTCAGAACATCAGCGACGGTGAGCAGTACTGCAAGCTCTCCGTCGTCCTCTCGCAGAGCGCGTACGTCGCCGCGTACGACTCCGCCGGCAAGCAGATCTGCCAGACCCCGGCGTCGAGCCGCCCCGACATCCACGAGCTCGACTTCTCCTCCGCGGCGCAGACCAGTTCGCGCTTCTCGCTGTACGACAGCCAGCACAACCACGAGTGGCGTGCGCAGGTCATCCCGGCGTCGCTGCAGGACCAGTCGACCGGCACCACGCAGGCCGGGTACGTCCTGGTCGCGGTGTCGAGCGCCGACACCGACCAGACCGTCCTGCGATTCACCGCCATCTTCCTGAGCTTCGGTGCCTCGGTGATCCTGCTCGGCGCCATGCTCACTCGGCTCCTCGTGACAGCGACGTTCGACCCCCTGCGCGACGTCGAGGACACCGCTGCCCGGTTCGCCGCCGGTGACTTCAACCAGCGCCTCGAAGCCGACACCCCCAACACCGAGGTCGGTCGACTGAACCGGTCCCTCAACTCCATGCTCGAGCGCATCGACTCCGCGTTCGAGGACCGGCAGCGCACCATCGACCAGATGCGCCGGTTCGTCGGGGACGCCTCCCACGAGCTCCGCACGCCCCTCGTGTCGCTCCGCGGGTACGCCGAGCTCTACCGGATGGGCGCGCTCCGTAAGGAAGAGGACGTCGCCCAGGCGATGGAGCGCATCGAGAAGGAAGCCCAGCGCATGGGCCTCCTCGTGCAGGACCTGCTACAGCTCGCCCGCATCGACGAGTCGAAGCCGCTCGAGCTCGGCCCGGTCGACCTCGTCGCCATCGCCCGTGACTCCGCGCTCGACACGATGGCGTCGAACCCCGACCGCGAGATCCAGGTGCTCGTCGAGGACTCGGTGACCGGCGAGAGCGTGCCGCACGCGGTCCGCCCGGCGTCGGCTCCCGCCTCGGCCCCCGGTTCCGGCGACGGCCCCCCGGCATCGCCGACGTCCGCGAACACGACCGGCCCCATCGCGTTCTCGCGCCAGACGATCGCGCGACTCCGCGCCCGCCGCACCCGCGCGATGGGTGTCGACGGCACGGCTGCCCCCACCGACGAGACCACCCCGCTGCCCACCGTCGTGCTGCCGAAGCGGCCGCCGATCGTCCTGGCGGAGGAGAACAAGATCCGCCAGATCGTGACGAACCTCATGGGCAACGCCATGCGCTTCACGGAGCACGACGACCCGATCGAGATCGGCATCGGCGTGGACGACGAGCGCGGGATGGCGCACATCGACGTGATCGACCACGGCGAGGGCATCCCGCCGCAGCTGCGCGACAAGATCTTCCAGCGCTTCTGGCGTGCCGACACCTCGCGCGCACGGGACACCGGCGGCTCGGGCCTCGGGCTCGCGATCGTCTCGGGCATCGTCGCGGCGCACCACGGGTCGGTCGAGGTGTTCGACACCGAGGGCGGCGGCGCGACCTTCCGCGTGTGGCTCCCCCTGCTCCCCCGCGACTACGCCGCCCCCGCGCCCGCCGGCGCTTGACGCCCGCGGGCGTGCCGCCCGCCCGCCGGCCCACGCCCGTCCCGAGCGGGCACTATCTGTCACGTTCGACGCTCCAGACCGGCACGAACCGCCCGGTCGGCGGTCGACTGGCCGCGTGTCCTGCCCACTCGCAACGCGAAAGCCTGACGCAGTCGCTCGAACATGACCGCTGGACGAGCGGCATCGGCAGCGGTGACGTGGATCACGAGCCAGCCGTTCACCTCGAAGCCGTTCCGGCGACGCTGGTCGTGGTGGAAGGTCTCGCGCTCCCGGTGGTGGTCACCGTCGTACTCGAGGGCGATGCGGTACTCCGGCCAGGCCATGTCGACGCGTCCGAGGAACTTGCCAGCACCGTCGAGGACGTCGATGTTGAGCTGCGGCTCGGGGAACCCCGCGTCGACGACGGCGAGACGGACGCGGGTCTCCATCGCTGACTCCGCTCCGACGCGGATCAACTCCAGTGCAGCACGCGCCATCCGAGATGCTCGTGCCCCAGCACGGATCGCCTCGGCGAGCTCATCGATGGTCGCGAGTCCGCTCCGACCGACGAGGTGATCACCGATCACCACCAGGTCGGCGAGTTCGAGCAGCGAGGCACACTCGAACCACATCTGCGCCGGTGCGCTCACCCGTTTGCCACAGTGCAGTCGGACGTCCGTCGATGCCGACCGGTGCCCCACCACTCCGGTGCGCCGCATGGCGTTGTCCGACGCCGAGGTGACGTGCACCGGGCCGTTGCGAGCAGCCGACGGCAACGGTGCGCCCCAGATCGACGCCGCACTGGTGTGGCTGAAGTGCTGGTCGGGTCGGAGCACCACCGCGATCGCGTCGATCCGACTGACGGTCGAACCGGCACGAGCGCGCACACCGTGGACGGGCGACTCGAGGTCACGGCGCCGGAGTCGACCCGCGGGGATGTCCCGCGCAAGCGCGTCCCGAACGCGGAACGGGGCGTACTGGAACGGAACCGGAAGGGGACGTGCGTCGCGCATGCGCACCATCGTCGCCAAGAGGTGCCCAACGGAGGATCTTCGGGAGGCGACCTGTGGAGAACTGCCGAGCCGCGCCTCCTGTGCGGGAACAGTCTCGGGACTGAGCGGGCAGAACACGCCGCGCGTGGTTCGCGGAGCGGGCGGTAGGTGCCGCCAGGAATCGGCGAGCGTGACGTCTTCCGCCCGCTCGGCGGCCCCGCCCGCCCCCAGCCCCCGCCGGCGCCGCCCCCCCCCCCCCCCGCACGCGGAAGGGCCCCGCACGCGCAGCGTGCGAGGCCCTTCCGTCAGGACTGCTTAGAAGTCCATGCCACCCGTCGGGTCGCCGGCCGGAGCAGCAGGGGTGCGCTCGGGCTTGTCGGCGACGACGGCCTCGGTCGTGAGGAACAGACCGGCGATCGACGCAGCGTTCTGCAGCGCCGAGCGCGTGACCTTGGCCGGGTCGATGATGCCCGCGGCGACGAGATCGACGTACTCACCGGTCGCGGCGTTGAGGCCGTGACCCGACTCGAGCTCGCGGACCTTGGCGGCGACGACACCCGGCTCGAGACCGGCGTTCAGCGCGATCTGCTTGAGCGGCGCGTCGATCGCGACGCGGACGATGTTCGCACCGGTCGCCTCGTCGCCCTCGAGCTCGAGGGTGTCGAGCACGACGGACGCCTGGATGAGGGCGACGCCACCACCGGCGACGATGCCCTCTTCGACAGCGGCCTTCGCGTTGCGGACGGCGTCCTCGATGCGGTGCTTGCGCTCCTTGAGCTCGACCTCGGTCGCGGCACCGGCCTTGATGACGGCCACGCCACCGGCGAGCTTCGCGAGGCGCTCCTGGAGCTTCTCGCGGTCGTAGTCGGAGTCGGTCGCCTCGATCTCGGAGCGGATCTGGCGGACGCGGCCCGCGATCTGCTCCTCGTCACCGGCACCCTCGACGATGGTCGTCTCGTCCTTGGTGATGATGACCTTGCGGGCCTTGCCGAGCAGGTCGAGCGTCGCGTTCTCGAGCTTGAGGCCGACCTCTTCCGAGATGACCTGGCCGCCGGTGAGGATCGCGATGTCCTGCAGCATGGCCTTGCGACGGTCGCCGAAGCCCGGGGCCTTGACGGCGACGGACTTGAAGATGCCGCGGATCTTGTTCACGACGAGCGTGGCCAGGGCCTCGCCGTCGACGTCCTCGGCGATGATCAGGAGCTGCTTGCCCGCCTGGATCACCTTGTCGACGACCGGCAGGAGGTCCTTGATGTTCGAGATCTTCGAGTTGACGATCAGGATGTAGGCGTCCTCGAAGACGGCTTCCTGACGCTCGGGGTCGGTCACGAAGTACTGCGACAGGTAGCCCTTGTCGAAGCGCATGCCCTCGGTGAGCTCGAGCTCGGTGCCGAAGGTGTTCGACTCCTCGACGGTGACGACACCTTCCTTGCCGACCTTGTCGATGGCCTCGGCGATGAGCGCGCCGATGGTCGGGTCAGCGGCCGAGATCGACGCGGTCGCGGCGATCTGGTCCTTGGTCTCGATGTCCTTCGCGTTGGCGAGGAGCTGGTCGGAAACGGCGGCGACGGCCTTCTCGATGCCGCGCTTGAGCGACACGGGGTCGGCACCGGCGGCGACGTTGCGGAGGCCTTCGCGGACGAGGGCCTGGGCGAGGACGGTCGCGGTGGTCGTGCCGTCACCGGCGACGTCGTCGGTCTTCTTGGCGACCTCCTTGACGAGCTCCGCACCGATCTTCTCGTACGGGTCGTCGAGCTCGATCTCCTTGGCGATGGAGACACCGTCGTTCGTGATCGTGGGGGCGCCCCACTTCTTCTCGAGGACGACGTTGCGGCCGCGCGGGCCGAGCGTCACCTTCACGGCGTCAGCCAGGATGTTCAGGCCGCGCTCGAGGCCACGGCGGGCCTCCTCGTCGAAAGCAATGATCTTAGCCATGTGAGTTTCTCGTCCCTCCCGGACGTCGTCATGGGGGTCGTGCTGGCACTCAGCGTGAGCGAGTGCCAACGCCGATTCTGGCACTCGCAGGGGTCGAGTGCAACACCGCCAGGAGGCGCGGGTCGAGTTCCCAGGACACGCACCGACACGAGGGACCGAAGCGACGAACGCCGGTCGCCGCACACGGACGAACGCGCCGCCCCGGACGGGACGGCGCGTTCGCGAGGTGGTTGCCGGGTCAGGCGGGACGGACCGATTCGGCCTGCGGCCCCTTCGACCCGGTGCCGACGTCGAACGTCACTGCCTGGCCCTCCTCGAGGACCTTGTACCCCGACATGTCGATTGCCGAGTAGTGCACGAACACGTCCTGGCCCCCTCCATCGACGGTGATGAAGCCGAAGCCCTTCTCGGCGTTGAACCACTTCACGGTTCCGTTGGCCATGATCTCTTGCTCCCTGCGGTGGTGCTGGTGCGGACGGCGTAGTCGCCGTCTTGGGGAGACTCTTACCGAACAATGCCGACAGGGCAAGAGGTGTGACGTTGTTTCACGTCGATTCCGACAAGAATCAACGTGCTCGAAACACGGCCGTCACAAATGCACGCATCACCAACCGGAGAACGCGACCAGGAATGCGCCGGGAACGATCAGCCGGCGTAGTCCGCGCCGAGCACGACGCTGATGTCGGCGTTCGGGAACGCCGCCGACTGCTGCACCGCGGTCGTGCCCAGCGACTTCGCGATGCCCTGCGCGACGGCGGCCTGGGCGGCCTGCTGGTAGTACACGATCGTCGAGGTCGCCCCGGTCGTGCCGGCGTCCCCCGTCGACGTCACCTTCCACCCGGCCGAGGTCAGCGCCGCGCTGCCCTTCGCCGCGAGGCCGGTCGTCGACGTGCCGTTCAGCACGACGAGCGTCGTCGCACCCTGGTCGGCCGGGGTCCCCGCGGCCGGTGCCTGCGACGCCGACGAGGACGCGGACGACGACGGCGCCGCCGATGCGGACGCCGACGCCGAGGCCGAAGCCGACGGCGATGCCGAGCCGGTGAACGAGTAGCTGCCGTTCAGGAGCGCGAGCGCGACGACGCAGACCCCCACGATGACACCGGTGGCGAGCGCCGCCCACGCGAACGCGATCCACCCGCGCCCACGCCGCTGCGCACCGCGGTGCGCCCCGACCCGGGGGCCGTCGGCGACGTCGTCGAACCGGTCTCGGGGGTATCTCGTCGTCATCGTTCCTCTTCACGTCCTTCGGGAGCTGCACCGGGCGCGACGAAGCTGCGCGCCGCCCGGGCACTGGTGCGCGCGTACCGGAGCCGCTGCAGCCGGGAGACCAGCTGCGGGTCGTACGCGAGCGCCGCGGGCGAGTCGATCACACGGTTCAGCACCTGGTAGTACCGAGCGGGCGACATGTCGAACTCGACCCGGATCTCCGCTTCCTTCGTGCGGTCGTGCCGTGCCCGGTCGTGCTCGAACGCGAGCACGTGCTTGGCGAGCTCGTCGAGCTCGACGGGTGTGGCGGTCACTGCGGTTCCGATCACGGTGGGGGAACGGGTCTCGCACATCGTAGGGGTGGAGGTCATCCGCACCCTGGCACGCCGCTGGACTGTCGCGAAGACCGGTCACAGGTTCGGATCGGCCAACCACCGGACGCGGACCCCGAACGGGTCCGAGACGGCCAGGGCCACACCGTCGAGCGATGCGGTCGCGAACGCCTCCGGATCAGCGGGGTCGACGTCGTCCGGCAGGGTCGCGGCGACCCCGCTGAGGATCCCCGTGCGTTCCAGCGCGATCCAGTGCACGCCCCGCTCGCGCACCCGGTCGACGAACCGCTGGCGGTCCGCGCCGGGGACGTACACGAGGGTCCCGGTGGTCAGGACGACGGGCACGACGTCGTCCGGCAGGGCCTCCAGTGCGCGGTCGAGGTCACCAGGCAGGGTGCCCCGGATGCGGACGGGAGGCGCGGCGAGCGTCGCACGCGCAGCCTCGCGCATCAGGGCGGTGCGGTCCGTCGCCTCGGGCGGGACGGCCTCGACGAGCCGGTCGAACGCCCCGGGCCCGGCGAGGTCGATCGGGTTCGGGTCGAGGGCCACCCGCGCCCGGACGTCGATCGGGCACGCTGCCGGTGCCGGCACCGCGCCGCTGGCCGCCGCGACGAGGTGCACGCCGGGCTCGACGGAGGCCGTGTGCATGCGGACGACCTCGGACCGCGCCCCGACGACGTAGTCGAGCGTCACCCGGTCCGGGATCGAGCACAGCCCCGCCGCCGCCCCCGCGTCGACGAGACCGAGCGGCCGCCCGACCCGCGCGGCGAGCGCCGCGAACAGCGGGACCACCGGGGCGAGGCGTCTGGGGTCGTTGGCCTGCACCGTGGCGGAGGCGAGGGCGGCGACCAGGGCGGGTCGCGCCTCCTGGACGAGCGCGCGCAGCGCACCGGGGTCCGCCGGATCGGCGCCCAGGCGACGGGCGACCGCGAAGAGGAGTTCCGGCTGCCGCTTCGATTCCGGGACCTCGTCGAGCAAAGACACCGCCCCGTCGTCCAGCGACCGCGCCCACGCGGCGTAGGACGGCGAGACGCCCGCGATGCGCTCCGCGTAGGCGGCGTACCGCTCCCGCGTGTCCATCAGCGACCGGGACGGTGCATGCCGACGTGACGGATGCCGGCCTCGTCGTAGGGCGCTCCGAAGCGGACGAAGCCGTGGCGCTCGTAGAGTCCAGCGACGTACTCCTGGGCGTGCAGGACGAACGGCTCGTGCCCGTGCGCACCGAGCACCGCGGCCACGAGGCGACCGGCGATCCCGCTCCCGCGGTGTCCGGGGTCGGTGGCGACCCGGCCGATCACCCAGGCGGGTGCTGCCGAACCGTCCGGGTGGACCTCGTCCGGTGCGGGTCGGATGAGCCGCAGGTACCCAACCGCTCGGTCGTCGGTGCCGAACCACCAGTGCTCGGTGTCCGGTTCACGGTCACGGCCGTCGTAGTCCTCGGCCGTGACGCGTTGTTCCAGTGCGAACACGCGGTTCCGGATCACCACGATGCCGTACAGTTCGTCCGTCGTCAGACGGTCCCAACGGGCGTGGTGCACGGAATGTTCGGACATCGTCGCGAGTTTACCGAAGTGGTCGTCCAGCAACGGCGACAGGAGCAGGAGGAAACAATGGCATACAACGTCGACAAGTCCGACGCCCAGTGGCGCGAGGAGCTCTCCCCGGACCAGTACGCCGTCCTCCGGCAGGCCGGCACGGAGCGCCCGTGGACGGGTGACCTCCTCGACGAGGAGCGCGCCGGTGTCTACACCTGTGCGGCGTGCGGCGCGGAGCTGTTCAAGAGCGGCACGAAGTTCGACTCCGGCTGCGGCTGGCCGTCGTTCTACGAGTCGGTCGATCCCGACGCAGTGCAGCTGCTCGAGGACAACTCCCTCGGCATGGCACGCACCGAGGTCCGCTGCGCGAACTGCGGCTCGCACCTCGGCCACGTGTTCCCCGACGGGTTCGGCACGCCGACGGGTGACCGCTACTGCATGAACTCGATCTCGCTGAACTTCTCCGAGAAGAGCGAGTGAGGCCCCGGCGCGTCCGCCGCTAGGATGGGCGCGTCAGCCGGCATGGCGCAATTGGTAGCGCACCGTACTTGTAATACGGGGGTTGCGGGTTCGAGTCCCGCTGCCGGCCCCACGTGCGAAGGCCCCGGGTGGGAACACCCGGGGCCTTCGGCGCGTGGAACACGGATCAGGGGGCGTTCCGAGCGCTCGACGCGGTAACCAGCCGGTCGTGCAGTGATGGTGACACCGCACCGAACACGGTGTCCACATCCCTGGTCAAGCTCGCGGAAAGCCGCACCCGTCGGACAGCGAACGCTCAGCGACCCCCGGTGATCTTCCGCTCGCGCTGCGCGACACCCGCGGTGCCGTAGGGGTAGTCGTCGATGCGCGGCGCGCTGACCTCGGTGAGCCGTGCGAGCTCGGCGTCGTCGAGGACGAGGTCGGCGGCACCGAGGTTGTCCTCGAGCTGCGAGACCGTCCGGGCACCGAGGATGACGCTCGTCACGGCCGGTCGGGCGAGGAGCCACGCCAGGGAGACCTGCGACCGCGAGGCACCGTGCGCGTCGGCGATGTCCGACACCGCGTCGAGGACGGCCCAGGTGCGCTCGTCGCCGTTCCGCGCCTCCCACGCCTCCATCCCGCGCGCCGGGTTCTCGCCGAGCCGGGTCGCGCCGCTGGGGGCCTCGTCGCGCTGGTACTTGCCGGAGAGCCAGCCGCCGGCGAGGGGCGACCAGGGCAGCAGGCCGATGCCGGCGTCGAGGCAGGCGGGGACGATCTCGTGCTCGATGTCGCGGACGAGCAGGTTGTACTGCGGCTGCAGCGTCACGGGCGGGGCCCACCCGTGGCCCTTCGCCTCGTACACGGCCTTCGTGATCTGGTACCCGAGGTAGTTCGAGAACCCGTAGGAGCCGATCTTGCCCGCGGACACGGCGTCGTCGAGGAAGCGCAGGGTCTCCTCGATCGGGGTGAGGGCGTCCCACGCGTGCATCTGGTACAGGTCGATGTGTTCGACACCGAGACGCTCGAGCGAGGCGTCGAGGGCGACCCGGAGGTGCCGACGGGACAGCCCGAGGTCGTTCGGCCCGTCGCCCTGCGGGAAGCGCCCCTTGGTGGCGAGGACGACCTGCTGTGCCTCGGTCGGGTGCGCGGCGAGCCAGCGGCCGATGATGCGCTCGGACTCGTTGCCGGAGTAGACGTCCGCCGTGTCGATGAGCGTGCCGCCGGCGGCGACGAACGTGTCGATGATGGTGTGCGAGGTGGGTTCGTCGGCTTCGCTGCCGAAGGTCATGGTGCCGAGGGTCAGCGTCGACACCGATGTCCCGCTGTTGCCGAGGAGTCTGTAGTCCATGGCCGGGACGGTACGCGCGACCACCGGGGACAACGAGGACCTGGCAGTACCCGTCAGCGCTGGTCGGACACGGCGGTCTCGGTCAGGAACGTGATCGCGGCCTGGCGGAAGTCGCGCGACGTCGGTGCGTTGAAGTGGTTCCGGCCCGGGATCTCGAAGAACGAGGCGTCCGGGGCCGCCGCCGCGAGCCGCACGGCACTGTCCTTGATGCCGTCCTCGCTGCCCGCGGCCATCAGTACGGGCTGCGCGGGCGCGTTCGACGGCGTCGGCTCGATGCTGCCCCGCATCCCCTCGACCATCGCCACGAGCGCGCCGAGGTCGTTCCCCTCGACGCCGGCGGCCATCGTCAGGTAGCCGTTCGTCACGCGGTCCTCGATCGGGGTCCCGTGGGCGAGGTGCGCCTTCGCCTGGTCGACCCGCACGCGCCGCATCGGGTCGGCGTCGGGGATGCCGCCGAACACCGCACGGGTGATCCGGTCGGGGAGCTGCTCGGCGGTGTGCCAGCCGACGCGGGCGCCGAGCGAGTACCCGAGGTACGCGACGTCGTCGAGCAGGTAGGTGTCGATCACGCTGACGACGTCCGCGACGAGGTGCTCCATCGAGTACGCGGACGGGTCGTGCGGCTTCGACGAGGCGCCGTGCCCGCGCTGGTCGAGCGCGACGACGCGGTACCCGGCGCGGACGAGGTCGCGCGTCCACCCCGAGGCGTGCCAGTTCAGCAGCGCGCCGGAGGCGAACCCGTGCACGGCGACGACCGCCGGCGCCTCGGGGTCGCCGAAGTCGTAGGTGGCGATCTTCAGCCCGTCCGGGGACATCACGACGCGGGGACGGGGTGCTTCGGGGACGAGTGACATGTCCCCTCCAGGCTACCGGGGCACTGTGGTCGCCATGGACGGCTACGGCGGCGATCAGATCCGGGCGGCGGAGCGGCCGCACCTCGACGCGGGCGAACCGCTCATGCAGCGTGCGGCGGACGGGCTGGCGCGGATCGTCGGCGGACTGCTCGACGACCCGGCCGTGCGTCCGGCTGACGGACCGGGATCGGTCCTGCTGCTGGTGGGCAGCGGCGACAACGGTGGTGACGCGCTGTTCGCGGGGGCACGCCTGGCGGCGGACGGGAGGCGCGTGACGGTGCTGCGCGTCGGCTCACGCGTCCACGGGGCGGGCCTGGCAGCGGCGCTGGACGCCGGGGCGCGCCTCCTGGACCGCCCGTCCGACACCGGGTCGGTCCGTCCGGCCGCGGACCTCCTCGCAGCGGCCTCCCGGGATGACGCTGCGCGCCTGGCCGCCGTCGCGACCGACGCGGCGCTCGAGACGGACCTGGTGCTCGACGGGATCCTCGGCATCGGCGTGCACGGCGCGTCCGCGCTCCGCTCTCCGGCGCGCGAGGTCGTCGCGGCGATCCGCCAGCTCGCGCGCGACCAGCGCGCACCGTTCGTCGTGGCGGTCGACGTGCCGAGCGGCATCGACGTCGACACCGGCGCGATCGCGGACGACCACGTGCTGCAGGCGGACGTCACGGTGACGTTCGGCGGGGTGAAGGCCGGGCTGCTCCGCGGACCGGGCGCGAGCCTCGCCGGGCGGATCGAGCTCGTCGACGTCGGGATCGGTGAGGACCTGGCGGGCGTGGAGCCGCTGGTCCGCACCTGAGACCCGGGCTCGGACCCGGGGTCAGACCGCGCCGGCGTCCACGCCGTGCTCGATGCCCGGGCGGGCCTCGAGCCAGGTGTCGACGAAGTGGCGGTAGTTCGCCGCGATGAGTCCCTCGGCGGCCTCGGTGTCGAGGTGTTCGCGGACGACGTCCTCGAGCGGTTCCTCCCAGTTGCTGCGACCGATGGCGAACCCGACGAACCCGTCCACCCCGGCGGCGGTGCGCAGCCAGTGGTCGAGCTGCTCCTCGGGGGCGTCCCGTCCGAGGACGATGCACTGCACCGCGTCCCGGCCACCGCGACGCACGGTCCGGACGACCCGTTCCGCGTCCGCGCGCTCGTCGAGGCCCTCGAGCTTCCACACGTCCGCCTCGACCCCGTGGTCCTGCAGGTACTCGATGACCTGCACGACGAGGTCCGGTCGGAGGTCGCGGTCGTAGTCCTCGACCGATGCCCGCTGCTCGTCGGTCGCTGGCACGAGCAGTTCGACCAGGAACGGCCGGCCGGCAACGTGCAGCACGCCCGCGACCTCGGCGAGCTCCGATGCCTGCCGCTCGCGGCGCTCCGCGTCGAAGTCGGGGTTGTCACGCACGAGCACCTTCACCCAGTCCGGGTCGAAGGCGTCCACGTGCGCGATCCAGTCCTCGCCGTACTCGAGTTCGAACCACTCACGGCCCGACCGCTCGATCGGCATCGCGAGCTGGAGGCCGGCCTCCTTGACGAGCCGGGCGACGTCGGAGCCGTAGCGCTCGTCGACGAGGACGCCGGTCCGCTCGCGGGATGCACCTGCCGCGAGCGCCGTGAGGACGCCGCGGTAGACGAGCTGCTTCCCGGCGCGCACGCGCTCGGCCTCGGCGTCGTCGAGCGGCTCCCCGCCGGACTCGTCGTAGGTGTGCTCGAGGAGCGAGGACCGCTGGTCCATCGCGAAGAGGAAGAGGGGGTGGGATTCGTCGAGGACGGGCATGCCGTCCGGTCTACTCCTCCCGCCGATGCGGGCACCGAGCACCGCTCACCCGTACATTCGGGGCATGACGTTCAACGACGACTCGCAGCTCAAGGGCGGGAAGGTCACCCGGCGGGGGCGCGGCGCTGCGATCGGCGGCGGCGCGGTGGGCGTCGGCGCCATCGTCGTGTTCCTCATCGCACAGTTCACCGGCGTCGACCTCTCCGGCATCATCGACGGCGGCAACGGCACGACCGAGATCCAGCAGCGCGGTGAGACCATCGACGCAGCAGCCGAGTGCCGAACGGGCCGTGACGCGAACCTCAAGATCGAGTGCCGGATGGAGGGCGCCGCGGAGTCGCTCGACGGGTACTGGACGTCCGAGTCACGGAAGCTCGGGATCGCCTACACGACCCCGGGGTTCATCCTGTTCGGCGGCTCGACGAGCACCTCGTGCGGCCAGGCGTCGGCGGCGACCGGCCCGTTCTACTGCCCGCCGGACCGGGCGATCTACCTCGACACCGCGTTCTACGACGACCTGCAGTCGAAGTACGGCTCCTCCGGAGGGCCGCTCGCGCAGATGTACGTCGTCGCGCACGAGTGGGGCCACCACATCCAGCAGCTCCAGGGTGCCTTCGCGAACACCGACCGCTCCGGGACCGGTGCGTCGTCCGGCAGCGTCCGCGTCGAGCTGCAGGCGGACTGCTACGCGGGCGCCTGGGTCGGCGACGCCGCGACCACGAAGGACGCGAACGGCGAGACCTTCTTCGAGCCGATCACGCGTGCCGAGATCGAGGACGCGCTGTCCGCCGCGAGCGCCGTCGGCGACGACAGCATCCAGGAGCGCTCGAGCGGTCGGGTCGACCCGGACTCGTTCACCCACGGGTCGAGCGAGCAGCGCCAGAACTGGTTCCTGCGGGGCTACCAGCGCGGCGCGACGGCGTGCGACACGTTCAGCGTGCCGGGTTCGTCCCTGTAGTCCGGGTCAGCAGCCCGGGTCAGTTCGACGGCGAGGCGCTCGGCGTCGCGGACCGGGTCGGGGTGGCACTCGGCGTGGGCGTCGGCGTCGGCGTCGGGGTGGCGTCGCTCGCACCGGCAGCCGTCACCACGAAGGTCCGGAAGTCGTCGTTCGTGATCGGCGACGTGAGCTCGTAGCGCTGTCCGTTCACGAGCACGAGGGGCGTGCCGGGGAACTCCTTGAGCGTCGACCCGGGGATGTCACCACCGGTCACCGCGGTGGTCCGCTCGTCGATCCACTTGCTGTATGTCTGGTCCTCGATGCACTTCGTGATCGTCGACCGCTTCTGCAGCCCGTCCACGCCCGTGACGACCTTCGTCAGCTGCGCGTCGGTCAACCCGGCGGTGCCCTCCTCCGGCTGCTTCGCGAACAGCGCCTGGTTGACGGCGAAGAACTGGTCCGGCGAGCTGTCCGCGACGCAGGCGGCGGCGTTCGCGGCACGGAGCGAGTACTTCGTGCCCTGCGACCGGTTCGAGAGGATCGCGATCGGGTGGATGTCCACCGTCGCCGCACCGGAGTCGACGAGGTTCTGGATGTACTCGCCGTTCGCGTCCTCGAACTGGCCGCAGATCGGGCAGAGGTAGTCGACGTACATCGTGATGCGCACCGAGCCGGCGGCGTCCGTCGAGGTCGGCGCGGGCGACTGCGAGGACGCCGTGACCGCCTTGAGGTCCTGCCCGATCGTGATGCCGCCCTGCGAGGTGTTCGCCGGGCCGGGGCCCGCGGGCTGCACGGAGTCGACGAGGACGAGTGTCACGACGGTCGCTGCGGCGAGCAGGACGACGCCGATGCCGATCTGCAGGCCGAGTCGGAGTCCGCGCTGGCGGCGCTTCTGCTGGGTGCGGGCACGCTGGGCGCGCTGTCGTGCGGCTTCGCGTCGTTCGTTCCGCGCGGCGCGGGCGTCACCCTCGGGGCGGTTGGTCATGCGTCGAGTGTCCTCACGTTGGTCGTCGTCCGTACGGCTTCCCCCGGCAGGCCGGACGGACCCGCCGATCGTACCGGGACCCGATGGGAACCACCCAACCCGGTGTGAGCACTGGCGCTCACGGGGCAGATCGTGTTGTATGAACCTCGATGGTCGACGGCGACCATCCGGGGCCCCCACGGGCAACCGCTTCACTCGGATCGTCCGGCACGTACCTGCCGGTGAAGGAAGGACCGAACGCTCATGGCGTCCGTCACCTATGACAAGGCAACCCGTCTCTACCCCGGAGGCAACCGTCCCGCGGTCGACTCCCTGGACCTGGACGTCGCCGACGGCGAGTTCCTCGTCCTCGTCGGCCCCTCGGGCTGTGGCAAGTCCACGTCCCTACGCATGCTGGCCGGCCTCGAAGAGGTCAACTCCGGCTCGATCCGCATCGGCGACCGCGACGTCACGGACGTCCCGCCGAAGGACCGCGACATCGCGATGGTGTTCCAGAACTACGCGCTGTACCCGCACATGACCGTCGCCGAGAACATGGGCTTCGCGCTCAAGATCGCCGGCGTCGGCAAGGACGAGCGCGCCACCCGCGTGCAGGAAGCCGCGAAGCTCCTCGACCTCGAGCAGTACCTCGGCCGCAAGCCGAAGGCGCTCTCCGGTGGTCAGCGTCAGCGCGTCGCGATGGGCCGCGCGATCGTCCGTCAGCCGCAGGTGTTCCTCATGGACGAGCCGCTGTCGAACCTCGACGCCAAGCTCCGCGTCCAGACCCGTACCCAGATCGCCTCGCTGCAGCGTCGTCTCGGCGTCACCACGGTCTACGTCACGCACGACCAGACCGAGGCGCTCACCATGGGTGACCGCATCGCGGTGCTCAAGGACGGCATCCTGCAGCAGGTCGGCTCGCCGCGCGACCTCTACGAGAAGCCGAACAACGTCTTCGTCGCGGGCTTCATCGGCTCGCCGGCGATGAACCTCCTCCCGGCCGACGTGGTCGAGGGCGGCATCAAGTTCGGTTCGCTCAACCACCCCATCGACCGCGACACGCTCTCCAACGCGCGTTCCGGGAACATCACGGTCGGCATCCGCCCCGAGGACGTCATCGTGGCGCAGTCGGGCGAGGGCCTGCCCGTCACGGTCGACGTGGTCGAGGAGCTCGGCGCCGACGGCTACCTGTACGGTCACGCCGACGTCAAGGGTTCGCGCGTCGACATCGTCGCCCGCGTCGACGGGCGTTCGCACCCGTCGATCGGTGACACGATCGTCGTCACGCCGAAGCAGGGCCACGTGCACGCCTTCGACACCGAGTCGGGCGAGCGGCTCGACGACAAGGCCGTCGTCAGCGCGTAACGCTGGAAGGTCCCCACAGGAGGCGCGGTGCCAGCTGGCACCGCGCCTCCCGTCCGTCGCACACGTACCAGAGGAACCAACCGTGCCCGACTCGATGTCCATCACCGCCGCAACCGTCGACCCCGGACTCCTCGACCTGCCGTGGGACCTCCCACTGGCGGACTGGCCGGACGAGACGATCGTCGCGCTCCCGAAGGGCATCTCGCGGCACCTCGTGCGGTTCGTGCAGCTCGGCGGGTACGTCGTCGCCGTGAAGGAGACCGGCGAAGAGGTCGCCCGCTCGGAGTACGAGATGCTCCGCACCCTGCAGCGCATGGACGTGCCGTGCGTCGACCCCGTCGCCGTGATCACGAACCGGGTGAGCGCCGACGGCGAGGCCCTGCACCCGGTGCTCGTCACCCGGCACCTGCGCTTCTCGCTGCCGTACCGCGCCCTGTACTCGCAGACACTGCGGCCCGAGACGGCCACCCGCCTGGTCGACGCCCTCGCGCTCCTGCTCGTGCGCCTGCACGTCATCGGCTTCTACTGGGGCGACGTCTCGCTCTCGAACACGCTGTTCCGACGTGACGCCGGTGCCTTCGCGGCGTACCTGGTGGACGCCGAGACCGGCAAGCTCTACCCCGGCGGCCTGTCGAACGGGCAGCGTGAGAACGACCTCGAGGTCGCGCGCGTGAACATCGCCGGCGAGCTCCTCGACCTCGAGGCCGGCGGTCGACTCGACGAGAACGCCGACGCCGTGGACGTCTCGAACCGGATCGTCGCGCAGTACCGGACGCTCTGGAAGGAACTCACCGGCACGGAGCAGTTCGACGTCAAGGAACGCTGGCGCATCAACGACCGCGTCGAACGGCTCAACGCGCTCGGCTTCGACATCGAGGAGCTCTCGATCCACACGACCGAGGGCGGGTCGCAGGTGCGCATCCAGCCGAAGGTCGTCGACGCGGGACACCACCAGCGACGACTCCTGCGCCTCACCGGGATCGACGCCGGCGAGAACCAGGCGCGGCGGCTCCTCAACGACCTCGACTCGTACCGGGCGCGCAACGGCCGCGACCTGCTCGACGAGGAGATGGTGGCGCACGAGTGGGTCTCGCGGGTGTTCGAGCCGGTGATCCGCTCGATCCCACGGGACCTGCGCGGGCGGCTCGAGCCGGCCGAGGTCTTCCACGAGCTGCTCGAGCACCGCTGGTTCATGTCGCAGGAAGAAGAGCGCTCGGTGTCGCTCCCCGAGGCGACGACCGCGTACATCAACGACGTGCTCCGGCACCGTCGCGACGAGCGGCTGCTGATCAACCCGCCGACCTCGTCGATGACGCTGCCGATCCCGGTCGTCGACGACGCGGTGCCGGCGTCGCCCGACGACGTCGAGGACTGGCGAGCCGGGGTCTGACGGGCCCGGGGTCGCCCCGGGCACGCCCCGGGCACGCCCACGCGCCCGCGCGCCTCACTTGGTGAGCAGGAATGGTCGCCTCCCGAACCGGGAGGCGACCATTCCTGCTCACGAAGTGTGCGACTACTCGGCGCGACGGCGCCGGGCGACCTCCCACAGGGTGACGCTCGCGGCGATGCCCGCGTTCAGGGACTCCGTCGCGCTCGAGATCGGGATCGAGACGATCGCGTCGCAGGTCTCGGTGACGAGGCGCGAGAGGCCCTTGCCCTCGGAACCGACGACGATCACGATCGGACGGTCGGCGAGCTCGAGGCCGTCGAGCTCCACGTCGCCGTCACCGTCGAGGCCGAGGACGAACAGGCCCATCGACTTGAGCGACTTGAGCGTCTGCGTGAGGTTCGGGGCCATCGCGACGGGGGTCCGGGCGGCCGCACCGGCCGAGGTCTTCCACGCGGACGCGGTCACACCGACCGAACGCCGCTGCGGGACGACGACACCGTGGCCGCCGAAGGCCGCGGTGGACCGGATGATCGCACCGAGGTTGCGCGGGTCGGTGATGCCGTCGAGGGCGACGAGCAGCGGGACCTCGTCCTTGGCGAACGCCCGCTCGACCACGTCCTCGGCCACGGCGTACTCGTACGCCGGGACCTTGAGCGCGACACCCTGGTGCACGCTGTCGTGCCCCGTGATGCGATCGAGCTCCGGACGCATGATCTCCATGATCGGGACGCCGCGGTGGTTGGCGAGGGCGAGGATCTCCTTGACGCGGTCGTCGACCTCGATGCGGGAGGCGATGTACAGCGTCGTCGAGGGGGTCTTCGTGCGCAGGGCCTCGAGCACCGAGTTGCGGCCGGTGACCAGCTCGGAGTCGTCGGTCTTCCGCTGCGGCGGACGACCGGTGCGCTGCTGCGGCGAGCTCGACGCACCGTGGCGCCCGCGAGCGGCCTCGAAGCGCTCCTTCGCCGCCTTGCGCTTGCCGGCGGGGTGGTACGGACGGTCCTCGGCCTTCGGCGTGGGCTTGCGGCCCTCGAGCGCCTGCGCGCCCTGACCCCCGGAGCCGACCTGCTTGTTGCCCTTGCGACCGGTCCGGACGGCGCCCGGCCGTCCCTTCTTGCTGCCCGAGACGTTCTTCATTGCTCTCTCCTGTCCGGCACTGCCGTTGTCAGGCGATGCTCCAGCGTGTACCTGCTGCGGTGTCCTCGATCGTGATGCCCGCGGATGCGAGGTCGTCGCGCACGCGGTCGGCCGTGGCGAAGTCGCGTGCGGCCCTGGCGTCGGCGCGTTCCTGCACGAGGCGTTCGACGAGTGCTGCGAGCGGTGCGGCCGTTGCGTCGTGGCCACCACCCGACCAGTGGGCGGCTCGCGGATCGATGCCGAGCACTTCCACCATCGCAGCCACCTGATGGTACGCGGTTCCGAGCGCTTCCGCATCGTCCGCGTCGAGGGCGGCGTTCCCGGAGCGGACGGTCTCGTGCAGCACGGCGAGGGCCTGGGGCACCGAGAGGTCGTCGTCCATCGCCGCGGCGAAGGCCTCGGGCACCCCCGGAGCATCGGCCAGCCGGACGCCCTCGAGCCGCGGTGCGGCCCGGGTCAGGAAGCCCTCGATCCGGTCGAGGGCCGCCTCGGCCTCGGCCAGGGAACCGTCGTGGTGGTCGATCGACGAGCGGTAGTGCGCGGCGCCGAGGAAGTACCGGACGACCACGGGACGCGCGGACCCGAGGAAGTCCGCGGCGAAGATCGAGTTGCCGAGCGACTTCGACATCTTCTGCCCGTCGACGGAGACGAGGCCGTTGTGCAGCCAGTAGGAGGCGAACGGGTCCCCGGCCGCCGTGGACTGCGCGAGTTCGTTCTCGTGGTGCGGGAAGCGCAGGTCGAGTCCGCCGCCGTGGATGTCGAACGCCGGGCCGAGGTAGCGCCGGGACATCGCCGAGCACTCGATGTGCCAGCCCGGGCGGCCGAGGCCCCAGGGCGAGTCCCAGTTCGCCGTCGACGGCTCCCCGGGCTTGGTGCCCTTCCAGAGCGCGAAGTCGCGGGGGTCGCGCTTGCCGCGGGGGTCGGCGTCGGTGGCCTCGACCATGTCCTCGCGCCGCTGCCGGGTGAGCGCCCCGTAGGACGCCCAGCTGCCGGTGTCGAAGTAGACGTCGCCGGAGCCGTCCGCCGCGGCGTAGGCGTGCCCGCGGTCGATGAGCTTGGTGATGATGTCGTGCATCTGCGGCACGCTCGCGGTGGCACGGGGCTCGTACGTCGGGGGCAGGATGCCGAGGGCGTTGTACGCGGCCGTGAACTCGAGCTCGACGCGGTACGCCCGGGCGAACCAGGCCTCGTCGGTGCCGTGCGCGAGGTCGAGCACCTTGTCGTCGATGTCCGTGACGTTCCGCACGAGCGTGACCCGGAGGCCGCGGTGGGTGAGCCAGCGGCGCCAGATGTCGTAGACGAGCGCGGAGCGCAGGTGCCCGATGTGCGGCGACGACTGCACGGTCGGACCGCACACGTACATGCTCACCTGTCCGTCGACCAGCGGGACGAGGTCGACGACGGCAGCGGCGCGGGAGTCGTAGAGGCGAACGGTCACGCGTCCAGCCTAGGACGTCAGACCGGTCGGACGACGGCTGTCGCGATCGCGGCGAGCCCCTCGCCGCGGCCGGTGAACCCGAGACCGTCCGTCGTCGTGCCGGAGACCGCGACCGGGGCCCCGACGACGGCGGCGAGGGCGTCCTGCATCTCGGTCCGACGTGCGCCGATGCGCGGGCGGTTCCCGATGACCTGCACGGTGACGGACACGGGCGCCAGACCGGCGGCGGCCAGCATCGCGACCGCACCCCGGACGAAGACGTCACCCGCCGCCCCGGCGTAGGCGGGGTCCGACGTGCCGAACGTCCCGCCGATGTCGCCGAGCCCGCCCGCCGAGAGCAGGGCGTCGCAGACCGCGTGCGCGACCGCGTCGCCGTCGCTGTGGCCGGAGAGCCCCGCTTCACCGGGGAAGTCGAGCAGCCCGACCCGGCACGGGGACGCCGCGTCGAACGCGTGCACGTCCACCCCGAGGCCGACCCGGGTGTCCACGGGGGTGGCGGCGCGGGCACGCACGATCGACTCGGCACGATGGAGGTCCCACGGGGTGGTGATCTTGAAGGCATCGGCGTCGCCCGGGACGAACCGCACGGTGCCGCCCGCCGCCTGGAACACCCCGGCGTCGTCGGTCTCGGCCTGCTGCGACACGGCGTACGCCTGCCGGAGCGCGGCGAGCGGGAAGCCCTGCGGCGTCTGCACCCCGACGAGCGCTGCGCGGTCGACGGTCTCGACGACGACGTCCCCGTCGACGCGCTTGATCGTGTCCGTGACGGGCAGTGCGGGGACGAACCCGGCACCCGCACCGTCGTGCAGCGAACCGGCGACGGCGTCGAACACCCGCTCGAACTGGGCGGGCGGCGTCAGACAGCGCGCCGCGTCGTGCACCAGCACCGCGGTGACGGAGTCCGGCAGCACGGCCAGGCCGGCCTCGACCGAGGCATGGCGATCCGCGCCTCCGGGGACGACGGCCGTGTACGCGACCGCAGCCCCGGCGACGGACGCGACCACCTGTCGGCAGTCGTCGAGGAGCGCCGCCGGCGCGACCACCACGACGAGCGTCGGCGACGGCAGGGCGAACAGCGGCTCGAGCGCCCGCGCGAGCATCAGTGTGCCGGCCACGGGGACGAACGCCTTGGCCGTCCCGATGCCGAGCCGCGTGCCGGAACCGGCCGCAACGACGACGACCGCCCTGTCCACCCCGTGGGGGAACAGAACGGTCGAGGACGTGTTCAGTGGTTCGGTGCGCTCAGGAGGCGAGGACCTCGTCGAGGACGGTCGATGCCTTGTCCTCGTCGGTCTTCTCGGCCAGCGCCAGCTCGGAGATCAGGATCTGCCGCGCCTTGGCGAGCATCCGCTTCTCCCCCGCGGACAGGCCGCGGTCCTGATCGCGGCGCCAGAGGTCGCGGACGACCTCGGACACCTTGATGACGTCACCGGAAGCGAGCTTCTCGAGGTTCGCCTTGTAGCGACGCGACCAGTTCGTGGGCTCTTCGGTGAAGGGGGCACGCAGGACCTCGAACACCTTGTCGAGGCCTTCCTTGCCGATCACGTCACGGACTCCGACCAGGTCGACGTTGTCCGCCGGGACCTCGATCGTGAGGTCACCCTGGGTGACCCGCAGCTTCAGGTAGACCTTTTCCTCACCCTTGATGACGCGCGTCTTGACTTCAGAGATGGTTGCCGCCCCGTGATGGGGGTAGACGACGGTCTCGCCGACCTCGAATTGCATGTATCAGGCTCCGTTCCGAGACACCCAGTTTACCACAAGCGTTGTTCGGGTAAGGGGCGCCTAACAACTGGCACCCCCGCTGATCGGTAGGATGGTGCCGGACCGTCCGGTCCACAATCGTGATCTTCCGGAGGAATCTCTTGCGAGCTCGGGTACTCGTGTCCGTCGCCGTTGCGGCAACCATCGCGCTCGGCGCCACCGGCTGCGAGTTCATGTCGCCCGCACAGACGACGGAGATCAAGCAGATCACCGACGGCGTGAACGTGTCGACCGGCAAGGTGGACATCCGCAACGCGCTCCTCATCGCGGACGACGCCGACGGTGCCCGGTTCGTGGGCACGATCGTGAACAACGCCGAGCGGGACGACATCACCCTCTCGATCGAGGTCGGCGGGGACACCCAGACCGTCACGGTCCCGGCGAACACGCACATCGACCTCGGCGGCGCCGCGGAGCCCTCCGAGCAGGCCACCGCCTCGACGGAAGAGGGCGACGGCACCACGCAGGGCACGGCCGCCGGCGACTCGCGCGAGGTCGTCTTCGACGACGCCGACACCAAGCCCGGCTCGCTGGTCAAGGTCTACTTCTCGTACTCGGGCGCCGAGGGCGTCTCGGCGAGCGTCCCGGTGCTGACCAGCCAGCAGGAGGAGTACGCGACGCTCGCGCCGACCTCCTCGCCGGAGCCCACCAGCGAGATCACCCTCCCGGTCGAGACGCCCGCGGCCACGCCGACGGACGACACGACGCAGGACGCCGGCAACTAGCAGCAGACGCACGCACAGGAGGCGCGGTGCCGGTCCCAGGGACCGGCGCCGCGCCTCCTGTGCGTCAGCCGACCTCGCGTCAGCCCTCGATGCGGTAGCCGAGCCCGCGGACCGTCACCAGGATCTCCGGCGCGCTCGGCACGCGCTCGATCTTCGAGCGGATGCGCTTGATGTGCACGTCCAGGGTCTTCGTGTCGCCGAAGTAGTCGGAGCCCCACACCCGGTCGATGAGCTGCCCCCGGGTGAGCACGCGCCCGGCGTTGCGGAGCAGCAGCTCGAGGAGCTCGAACTCCTTGAGCGGCATCGGCGTCTCCGAGCCGTCCACCGCCACGGTGTGCCGCTCGACGTCCATCCGGATGCCACCGACCTGCAGGATCCCGCTGTCCGCGGGGTCGTCCTCGGTCCGGCGACGCAGGACCGCGCGGATGCGGGCGAGGAGCTCGCGGGTCGAGTACGGCTTCGTCACGTAGTCGTCCGCGCCGAGCTCCAGCCCGACGACGATGTCCACCTCGGAGTCCTTCGCGGTGAGCATGATGATCGGGATGTTCGAGCGCGTCCGGATCTGTCGGCAGACCTCGGTGCCGGAGAGTCCCGGCAGCATCAGGTCGAGCAGCACCAGGTCGGGGTTCTCCGCGTCGAACTTCGACAGCGCGGTCACGCCGTCCGCAGCGACGGAGGTGTCGTACCCCTCGCGCTGCAGCAGGAACTCCAGGGGCTCGCTCAGGGCCGGCTCGTCGTCGACGATGAGGATCTTGGTCACGATGGCTGCTCTTCCAGTTGCTCTTCGAGTGCTGTGGTCAGTTCTGGGTCCGCCTCGGGCAGGCGGATGGTGAAGGTCGAGCCCTTGCCGGGCTGCGACCAGACACGCACGTCCCCGCCGTGGTTGCCGACGACGTGCTTCACGATGGCGAGGCCGAGGCCGGTGCCGCCGGTGGCACGCGACCGGGCGGGGTCGACGCGGTAGAACCGCTCGAACACCCGATCGAGGTCGGCCTCGGGGATGCCGACGCCCTGGTCGGTCACCGCGATCTCGACGAAGCCCTTCGCGGACCGGACGCCCACGCCGACGCGGGTGTTGTCCGGGGAGTACTTGACCGCGTTGGCGATGAGGTTCGACACCGCGATCTGCAGCAGGGCGGGGTCGCCCATCACGCGGAGCTTCGACTTCTTCGCCCGCACGAGTTCGATGTCCCGGGCGCGGGCGACGATCTCGTTCGCGTCGACGGCGGCCTGCACGATTCGGTCGATCGACGTCTCCTCGCTGTTCTCCAGCGTGTCGACGGACTGCAGCCGCGAGAGTTCGATGATGTCCTTCGTCAGGGCGGCCAGCCGCTCCGACTCGGTGACGAGCTGCGCGGCGAACTTCCGCACGTGCTGGGGTTCGTCCGCGGCGGCGACGAGGGTCTCGGAGAGCAGGCCGATCGCGCCGATCGGGGTCTTCAGCTCGTGCGAGATGTTCGCGACGAAGTCCCGCCGGACCTCGTCGATGCGCCGGGTCTCGGTCAGGTCGTCGGCCGTGACGAGCACGTACCGGTTGCCGAGCTGCGCGGCGCGGAAGCTCAGGTAGCCGATCTGGTCACTGCCCCGGCCACGGGGCAGCTCGAGGTCCTCGGCGCCCATCTCCCCGCTCTTGCGTACACGGTCGACCAGGTCGACGAGCTCGCGGTGCACGAGCTTCCGCCGCACCACCAGCCCGACCGTCAGTGCCTGCGGCGAGGCGGCGACGACCGTGTTCGAGGGGTCGACCACCACGGCCGGGTTGTGCATCGTGGCGATGACCGCGGCGACGCCGTCGGGCAGGGTGCGTTCCGCCACGTCGGCAGCACGAGCCGTGCGCTCGGCGGTGATGATCAGCACCACGACGCCTGCTCCGAACACCCCGCCGAGGAGCATCGACAGTGGCACGAGCCACGCGTTGTCCATGCCGTCAGTGTAGGGATGGTCATGCGGGGTTCCGGTACCGTTCACCGTCTGCGGAAGGCCGGATCGCGAAGCGTTCAACCGCACGTCACCGTTCGTTCACCTGACGTGACGACACTCGACCGGTACGCAGAGAGAGGTACTCCCCCATGCGCGAAGTCTTCCAGCAGGAACTCCAGGACGTCCAGGAGCGACTGACCGAGATCGCCGGGCTCGTCGAGTCCGCCATCACCCGAGCCACGCAGTCGTTCAGCGAGTCCGACGTGTCCCTCGCCGAGGAGGTGATCGCCGACGACGTCAAGATCGACGAGGCGGCGAACAGCCTCGACGAGATCGCGATCGACATCCTCGCGCGTCAGGCCCCCGTCGCCCGCGACCTCCGCGTCGTGGTCACCGCCCTGCGCGTCAGCTCGTCGCTCGAGCGCATGGGCGACATGGCCGAGCACATCGCCCAGCTCACCCGGCAGCGCTTCCCCGAGAAGGTCGTGCCGAAGGGCCTCCGCGGCACCTTCAAGAAGATGGGCCAGCTCGACGTCGCGATGGCGCAGAAGCTCACGCGGCTGCTCGCCACCGAGGACATCGCCCTCGCCGGGGAGATCCGCGACGAGGACGACGCCATCGACGAGCTGCACGCGAGCGTGTTCGACTTCGTGCTCGGCGAGACCTGGAAGGGCGCGCCGATCGACACGGTCGACGCGACCCTGGCATCGCGCTACCACGAGCGCTTCGCGGACCACGCGGTCTCGATCGCCAAGAAGGTCGAGTACCTGGCGACGGGTGACTGGGCCGGCGCGTCCTCGGTGACGGTGTCGCCCGCCTGACCCGACGCTGCGTTCCGCTCGGCTCGCTGGGTTCTGACAGGATCGAGGCATGGCCCAGGTCGCGATCATCGTCAACGGCATGCCCGGTTCCGGCAAGAGCACCATCGGTGCCGCCCTCGCCGAGGTGCTCGGCTGCCCGTTCCTGTCGAAGGACCGGATCAAGGAGCCCCTCGCCGACCTGGTCGGCCCGATGATCGCGTCGCGTCCGCTCGGCGGCATCGCGATGGACACCATGTGGTCGATGGCGCAGGCCGTCGAGAACGGCGTCGTCCTCGACGCCGTCTGGCTGCCGTCGCGGGACCGCGGACTCCTGGAGGCGCGGCTCGCCTCCGCCGGGTCGCCGCGCGCTGTCGAGGTGTGGTGCGACGCGGACCGGGGCACCGCCGAGGAGCGGCTGCGCGACCGGTACGACCCGGGCACCGTGCCGGTGCGCCACGAGGTGCACGGGGACCTGGCCGACGTGCTCGCGTTCTGGGACGAGCACGGCGGCGCCGCCCAGCCGGTCGGTCTGCCGGGCGTCCCGGTGGTCCGCGTCGACACGACGAAGCCGTACGACGTCGGCGCCCTGGTGCAGGAGATCGCCTCCCACTTCGTGTGAACGCGCAGAACGCCCCGCCCGGTCAGTCCGGGCGGGGCGTTCGTGTGTGCAGCGCTGCGCTGCTACTTCTTGGCGCCCTGGGCGGCCACGGCGGCGGCTCCGGCCGCGGCGGCCTCGGGGTCGAGGTAGTACGCCGGCTTCGTCGGACGGAAGTCGTCGTCGAGCTCGTACACCAGCGGGATGCCGGTCGGGATGTTCAGGCCGGCGATGTCCTCGTCGGAGATCCCGTCGAGGTGCTTCACGAGCGCCCGGAGCGAGTTGCCGTGCGCCGTGACGAGGACGGTCTTGCCCGCACCGAGGTCCTTCGTGATGTCGGACTCCCAGTAGGGCAGCAGGCGGTCGATCACGAGCTTGAGCGACTCGGTGCGGGGCAGCTGGTCGCCGAGGTCGGCGTAGCGGCGGTCCCCGAACTGCGACCACTCGGCGTCGTCGGCGATGGGGGGCGGCGGCACGTCGAACGACCGGCGCCACTCCATGAACTGCTGCTCGCCGTACTGCTCGAGCGTCTGGGCCTTGTCCTTGCCCTGCAGGTCGCCGTAGTGGCGCTCGTTGAGGCGCCAGTCGCGCTTCACCGGCAGCCACGCCAGGTCGGCCTGGAGCAGCGCGATGTCGGCCGTCTGGATCGCACGGGTGAGGAGCGAGGTGTACAGGACGTCGGGGACGATGCCGGACTCGGCGATGAGGTCGCCGGCGCGCTTCGCCTCCTTCTCGCCCAGCTCGCTGAGCCGGACGTCGACCCAACCGGTGAACAGGTTCTTCTGGTTCCAGTCACTGTTGCCGTGACGGAGCAGGACGAGCGTGGAGGTCATGCCCCGAGTCTACCGAGCGCCGTGCAGCCGGTCCCCGGACCCGTACCCTGGTCGGCATGCCCATCGGGAACGTGACGCGCGGGACGACCGGGTACAACCGGCTCCGCCGCGTCGACCGGTGGATCGCCACGTTGCCGGCCCTCCGCCGGAGCGCCGACCCGCTCGTCGCCGACGTCGGGTACGGGGCCTCGCCGACGACGACGCTCGAACTCCGGGACCGCCTGGCCGCCGTCCGCCCCGACGTCGAGGTCACCGGCATCGAGATCGAGCCGGCACGGGTGGCCCTCGCGAACGCCGGCACGCGGGACGGGGTGACGTTCCGGCTCGGCGGGTTCGAGACACCGACACCGGGGAACCGCCGGCCCGCCGTGATCCGCGCCTTCAACGTGCTGCGGCAGTACGACGAGTCCGCGGTGGTGGAGTCCTGGCGGATCATGCAGGACCGCCTGCAACCGGGCGGCGCGCTCGTCGAGGGGACCTGCAACGAGGTCGGGCGGGTGGCCTCGTGGGTGACGCTCGACGACGTCGCACCACGCACCTTCACGGTGTCGCTCCGGCTGGCGGGGCTCGACGTCCCCTCGGTCGTGGCCGAACGGCTGCCGAAGGCCCTCATCCACCGGAACGTTCCCGGCGAGCGGGTGCACGCGTTCCTCGGCGACCTCGACCTGGCGTGGGCGGTCGCGGCGCCGCTCGGCACGTACGGCCCCCGGCAGCGGTGGATCGCGACGGTCCGGGGCATGCGGGACCGGGGGTGGCCGGTGCTGCACGGGGTGACGCGGTGGCGGCTCGGCGAGCTCAGCGTCCCGTGGGCCGCGGTGGCCCCGGCCTGACCGGCGCCGCGGGACCCCGAGACTCGGCCGGGCGGACAGTTTCGTGGCCCTTATGGCGCGAACGTGTCCGCGGAGCCGAGTCTCGGGGCCGGGGGCCGGGCGCCGGGCGCCGGGGCCGCGCGCCGGCGAACCGCGCGGGCTACGAGCGGCGGACGGCGCCGAGGCGGGGCAGCCGCGGGACGTCGGCGGTGGCGCCGGCCCCTGGCGGCACGATGACCTCTTGCGTGGCGGACACGACCACGTCGTCGGCGCTGAGCGTCAGCGTGGCGGCGGGGTCGAGGGAACGCTTCACGACCGCGAGCCCGATCGGCCCGAGCTCGTGGTGGATGCCCGACGCCGTCAGCCGCCCGACCTCCTTCTCGCCGGAGACGACCGGCGTCCCCGGGGCCGGCAGCACGCCGTCCGACCCGTCGAGGTGCAGCATGACGACCCGGCGCGGCGGGTGTCCGAGGTTGTGGACCTTGGCCACGGTCTCCTGCCCCCGGTAGCACCCCTTCGACAGGTGCACGGCGGAGCGGAGCCAGTCGAGCTCGTGCGGGATCGTGCGCTCGTCGACGTCGGACAGTGAGGGTCGCCAGGCGGCGATGCGCAGGGCCTCGTACGCGAGGAGTCCCGCGACGGGCTCGTCCGACGCGGCGATCGCGCCCGCGGTGCCGGGGGTGACCACGGCGATGCGGAGGGTCCAGTCGGAGGCGGGGTGCGCCTCCTGGTCGGCGTAGCCCCACCCGCCGGGCGTGACGGACGCCCACGGGTCGACCCACTCGGCGACCGGGGTCTCGGGCAGGTCGGTCGACGCGAACGGCGCGGACTCGCCGAACCAGCCGATCGTGGCGAAGTCCGCCGAACGGTCGGCGACCTCGACGCGCAGCATGAACCGCATCGAGTCGAGCCAGGCAGCGAGCGGTGCCGCGTCGGCGGGCTCGGTCAGCAGCCACGCCACCGACCCGTCGTCGACGACGCGCGCCGCGTGCTCGACGCGACCGGACTGGTCGAGCACGAGCGTCTCGGTGCTCACGCCGGCGGCGAGCCCGGTGAGGAGCTGCGAGGTGATCGAATTGAGCCACGACAGACGGTCCGGGCCGGTGACGGTGACGACACCGAGGCCGAGTTCGACGACGGCACGGCCGCGGGCGAGCAGACGCTGCTCGCCGAGCGGGTTGCCGAAGTGCGCGGCGGGGCCGGAGTCCGTCGCCACGAAGCCGGCGCGGCCGGCGAAGGCGGACATCAGTCGACCTTCGCGAGCTGCCCCGAGGCGTGCGAGGTCAGCTCCTTGCCGAGTGCGGCGATGTCCCACGCCCAGAAGAGCTTGCCCTCGACCAGGCCGTAGAGCCGGGTCGCCGCGGAGTAGTCCTTGGCGTTCGGCGAGCGCATCACGGCGTCGGTCGCGAGGTCGATGCGGCCCTTGCGGACCCGCCCGACGTAGAGCTCGTTGACGCCGGTGGGGTGGATGATCGCCGCTTCGACGTCGAAGCCGTCCGTGGTGTTCCGCAGCGCCTCGACGCTCTCGACGGTGCCGAACGGCGTCGGCCCCTCGCCGAGGAGCATCGCCGGGCCGCGGTCACCGGGCTCGGACGGACGGTCGATCCGCCAGTAGCCCATCTCGGCCGCGAGCGGGGTGTGCTCCTCGTCGAGCAGCCACGTCGTGGAGGAGTAGTTGAGGTAGGGCAGACCGTCGTGGCTGAAGCTCACGCGCTGGCCGAACTCGTACTTCCGGGGTTCGTCCTCGTCACCGACGGGGTACTCGACCACACCGGTGCCCTCCCAGACGCCGACGAGCCACGACAGCGGGACGAGTTCGGGCGCGAGGCCCTCCGGCAGTTCGATCAACGCTGACCCTTGAACAGCTTCACGACGACGGTCACCGAGACGAACGCGATCGCGAGCGACGCGAGGCCGAGCAGGCCCACGTAGAAGAGCTCGAGCGCAAGCAGCGAATCCATGGCTGGAGTCTACGCGTCACGCCTGACGACGCCAGGCGGACGGCGGCGCGTCAACGCACCAGCAGGACCACCGCGGTGACGAGCACGACGACGAACGCCCCGGACGACGCGATGCTGATCCGCTCGACCAGCCCGTCCTTCGTCGCGGTGATGAGCTGCAGCACGAAGCTGACCAGCACGCAGAGCACGAACACGAGCAGCAGCCACGCGAACGAGTCCTTGTCGGTGAGGGTGAGGACGAGCACGGCGCCGACGACCGCGAGCAGCCAGACCGGCAGCACGGACGTCAGCCGGAGGCGGCGCTGGTCGGTGGGCTGCACAGGCTCGGTCACGCGCCCCATCATGACAGGGCCGCGTGCCGAAGGTGCCCGGAACGCGTCCCCGACCGTCCGGCCGGGAGGGATGCTTCCCGAGCATCACTAGGATGTGTGCACGACTCCCCCACGCCCTGGAGGTCCTGTGGCCCAGCTCCTGGTACTCACCTCAGCCGCGCCCGGCGACGTCCTGCCGAGCCTCGGACTGCTGAGCCACCGGATCCGCCACGTCCCCGCCGAGGCCGCACAGCTGGTCAACGCCCCGCAGAGCGACCTCATGTTCGTGGACGCCCGGACGGACCTGGCGAGCGCCAAGGCCCTGTGCAAGATCCTCGCGACGAGCGGCTCGACGACGCCGATCATCCTGGTCGTCACCGAGGGTGGTCTGACCGCGGTCAACAGCGAGTGGAACGTCGACGACGTCGTGCTCGAGACCGCCGGCCCGGCCGAGGTCGACGCCCGCATCCGGCTCACGGCCGGTCGCGCGTCGAAGAACCAGACCGGGTCGAAGATCCAGGCGTCCGGTGTCGTCATCGACGAGGCCAGCTACTCGGCGAAGGTCCGCGGTCGACCGCTCGACCTCACCTTCAAGGAGTTCGAGCTCCTCCGCTTCTTCGCCACGCACCCCTCGCGGGTCTTCACCCGCGAGCAGCTCCTCAGCGAGGTGTGGGGCTACGACTACTTCGGCGGCACCCGCACGGTCGACGTGCACGTGCGGCGCCTCCGCGCGAAGCTCGGCGACCTCGAGTCCCTCATCGGCACGGTCCGCAACGTCGGGTACCGCTTCAACGTCTACGACGACGAGGCCGACCGGCTCGCGGGCCAGTAGTGGTCGACCTGTCGCGCTTCGTCGTCCCGGGCGAAGCACCGCCGTTCTCCGACCAGACCCTGGTCGACGTGCGCGCCGGCCGCGCGACCGTGCTCGGCGACGAGCGCGGGGTCGCCGTGGTCCGTGACGGCGAGCTGGAACTCGTGGTCGCCCAGGAGGCGCGGGGCCACGGTCTCGGCACCGCCCTCGCCCGGCAGGCGCTCGCCCCGGGCGGCGGGGCCGCTCCCGTGGACGGGCCGGCCCCTCGGCTCGCGTGGGCGCACGGGGACCACCCCGCTGCCCGAGCACTCGCGGCCCGCTTCGGCTGGACGGCGGTCCGCACGCTCCTGCAGCTCCGCGCCCCGATCGCGTCCGTCGCCCCCGACCCCGCGGTGCCGGCCGGCTGGTCCCTGTCGTCGTTCCGGACGGGCGACCCCGCCGACGAGGCCGACTGGCTGGCGCTCAACGCCGCCGCCTTCGCGCACCACCCGGAACAGGGCCGGATGACGCTCGACGACCTGCGCGCCCGCGAGGCCGACGACTGGTTCTCCGGCGACGACCTGCTCCTGCTCCGCGACGACCCCGGGGACCTCGCCGGGTCGTGCTGGCTCAAGGTCGAGGGCGACACCGGCGAGTTCTACGCCGTGGCCGTCCGACCCGACCTGCAGGGCCGGGGACTCGGCGGCGTCCTGATGCGCGCGGGGACGGCACGCCTGACCGGCCGGGGCCTCTCCGCCGCGGCGCTCTACGTCGAGGGCGACAACGCCCCGGCGCTGGCCCTGTACCGCCGATCCGGGTTCGAGCAGCACGCGATCGACGTCCAGTACGCGGCCGGCTGACGCTCCTCCACACGGCGTCGTTCACCGCCCGTTTCCACAGCGTCCACGTGCGGCCCTCCTGGCGCAGGGGGCGGGTGGCAGGATGTGGGCATGGACACCGAACCGCAGCTCGACGGCGACTCCGTCGCACCGGACCTCGACGACTTCGACGAGGTCGTCGAGATCGAGCACGAGTCGCTGCCCACCGACCGCTACTTCGACCGTGAACTCAGCTGGCTCCGGTTCAACCAGCGCGTGCTCGAACTCGGCGAGGACCGCACGCAGCCGCTCCTCGAACGGGCGAACTTCCTGGCGATCTTCGCGTCCAACCTCGACGAGTTCTTCATGGTCCGGGTCGCCGGCCTGAAGCGCCGCATCGACACCGGCATCGCCGTGCCGACCAACGTCGGTCGCGCACCGAGCGACGTGCTGCGCGACATCGCGACGAAGGCGCACGAGCTGCAGGACCGCCACGCGCAGGCGTTCATCGGGTCGCTCAAGCCGGACCTCGACGCCGCTGGAATCCACATCGAGCACTGGTCCGACCTCGACGAGGCCGACCGGCTCCGGATGCGCGAGTACTTCAACGAGCAGATCTTCCCGGTGCTCATGCCGCTCGCGGTCGACCCGGCGCACCCCTTCCCGTACATCTCCGGGTTGTCGCTCAACCTCGCGGTGCGCGTGCGCAACCCGAAGTCGCAGCGGCAGGAGTTCGCGCGCCTCAAGGTCCCGCAGAACTTCTCGCGGTTCATCAAGCTGCCGGACGACGACTCCGGGCTGCTCCGCTTCATCCCGCTCGAAGACCTCATCGCGAACCACCTCGACGACCTCTTCCCGGGGATGGAGGTCCTCGAGCACCACGTGTTCCGGGTCACCCGCAACGAGGACGTCGAGATCGAGGAGGACGAGGCCGAGAACCTCATCCAGGCCCTCGAGCGCGAGCTGCTCCGTCGTCGGTTCGGGCCGCCCATCCGTCTCGAGATCACCGAGGACATGGACCCGGTGACGCTCGACCTGCTCGTGCGCGAACTCGACATCACCGAGCAGGAGGTGTTCCGCCTGCCGTCGCCGCTCGACCTCGGCGGCCTGTTCGAGATCGCCAAGATCGCCCGCCCGGACCTGCACTACCCGAAGCACGTGCCGACGACCCCGGTGCAGTTCCAGCCGGGCGAACCGAACACGAAGCCGGACCTCTTCCGCGCGATCGCGGCGAAGGACGTCCTCGTGCACCACCCGTACGAGTCCTTCGCGACCAGTGTGCAGGCGTTCCTCGAGCAGGCCGCGGCCGACCCGAACGTGCTCGCGATCAAGCAGACGCTCTACCGCACCTCGGGCGACAGCCCCATCGTCGAGGCGCTCATCGACGCCGCGGCCGCGGGCAAGCAGGTGCTCGCACTCGTCGAGATCAAGGCGCGCTTCGACGAGCAGAACAACATCACGTGGGCTCGCAAGCTCGAGAAGGCCGGCGTGCACGTGGTCTACGGCCTGGTCGGGCTGAAGACGCACTCGAAGCTCGTGCTCGTCATCCGGCAGGAGGGCGGCACGCTCAAGCACTACAGCCACATCGGGACGGGCAACTACAACCCGAAGACCTCGCGCATCTACGAGGACATGGGGCTCTTCACGTCGGACGACACCGTGGGCAAGGACCTCACGCGCCTGTTCAACGAGCTGTCGGGCTACGCGATCGAGAAGAAGTTCAAGCGCCTGCTCGTCGCGCCGCTGCACCTGCGGAAGGGCTTGCTCAAGCGCATCACGACCGAGGCGGACAACGCCCGTGCCGGCAAGCCCTCGGGGATCCGCATCAAGGTCAACTCGATGGTGGACGAGCAGATCATCGACGCGCTGTACCTGGCGAGCCAGGCCGGTGTGCCGATCGACGTCTGGGTCCGCGGCATCTGCTCGCTCAAGCCCGGCATGGAAGGCGTCAGCGACACCATCCGGGTGCGCAGCGTGGTCGGCCGGTACCTCGAGCACTCGCGGGCGTTCGCGTTCCACAACGACGGCGACCCGGCCGTGTTCATCGGCTCGGCGGACATGATGCACCGCAACCTCGACCGCCGCGTCGAGGCGCTCGTCCGGCTGTCCGACCCCGGACACGTGAACGAGGTCCACGAGATGTTCGACCTCGCCATGGCGGACACGACGAGCTCGTGGCACCTCGAGTCGGACGGCGAGTGGACGCGCCACTCGACGGACGAGGACGGCCGACCGCTCGATGACGTGCAGAATGTCCTCATGCGGAAGATCTCGGCGCGGAAGCGCTCCACTCGGTGAGCGGCGGCTCCTCAGGGCCGGTCGTCGCTGCAGGTGCCGTCGTCTGGCGTGAACAGGACGGCGTCCCGCTCGTGCTGCTCATCCACCGCGACCACCACAAGGACGTCTCGTTCCCGAAGGGCAAGGTCGACCCGGGCGAGAGCGTCCCGACGACCGCCGTGCGGGAGATCGACGAGGAGACCGGCTACCGCGTGCACCTCGGCGCTCCGCTGGGCACGGCCGAGTACGTCCTGCCGAGCGGCCGCGACAAGGTGGTGCACTACTGGTCCGCCCGCGTCCCCGCGAAGGAGTACGAGCGCGCCGGCAAGTTCCGCCCGAACGACGAGGTCGCCTCGGTCGAGTGGGTCACGCTCGACGACGCCCGGCACCGACTGACGTACGAGCGCGACGTCGCGATCCTCGACCGGTTCGCCGACCGCGTCGCCGCCGGGGAACACCGCACCTTCGCCCTCATCGCCCTCCGGCACGCCAAGACGGTCCCCGGCTCGGAGTGGAACGGACCGGACGCCACCCGTCCGCTCCTGCCCGTCGGCCGGTCGCAGGCGAAGTCGGTCGCGTCACCGGTGGCCGCCTTCGGTCCGAAGAAGATCGTCAGCAGCACCGCCGCCCGGTGCCTCGCGACGGTCGAACCGCTCTCCGACCGGACGCACCTCGGGGTCTCGAGCACGCCGGACATCAGCCAGGACGCCCACGACCGGGGTGCCGCCGACGTCAAGGGCGTCGTGCAGAAGCGCCTCGACAAGGCGAAGACGACGGTCCTGTGCTCGCACGGGCCCGTGCTGCCGGACATCATCGCCCGCATCGCGACCGCGACGGCCGACGAGTCCGGACGGTTCGACCTCCGCCGTGCCGCGATGCTCTCGGTCGGCGACTTCTCGGTGCTGCACATCGCCGGCGGCAGGCTCGTGGCCGTCGAGACGCACCGCAACCCCGTCTCGGCGTAGGCCGAGCGCCCGGGCCGAGCCGCGCCTCCAGGCCCCTGCGGTGTGCATGCACACGCATGCGCCCGCGCACGGCGCGGCGTTCCCGATCCTGCACCCGCGCGCGCTCCGACGCACGGCGCCCCGTCCAGGACAACCCCTCGTTCACCTCCCGTTCACCAGGGCGGGTGATCCCCGTCACCTCGCGTCCCTACAGTCGCTCCCGGGTCAGCACCGGCCCACGGGACCAGCAGCGGTCCCACCTGCACTGACATTCCCGAAGGGACCCCTGTGAACATCAAGCGAATCGGTACGGTCGCGGCAATCGCGATCGCCGGCGCGGTCGTGCTCTCCTCGTGCGCGGCGAACGAGGACGCGGGCAACACGCCCTCGTCCAGCTCGAGCTCCGGCACCGACTACTCGAAGCTCTCGGGCACGCTGACCGGCTCGGGTTCGTCCGCCCAGCAGACGGCCGAGGCCACCTGGGCCGCTGGTTTCCAGAACGTCGCCTCCGGCGTGACGGTCAACTACTCGCCCGACGGTTCGGGCGCCGGCCGCAAGAACTTCATCTCGGGTGCTGCCGACTTCGCCGGCTCCGACGCCGCGCTGAAGGACGAGGAGCTCGCGGGCTCGTTCGCCCTGTGCGCCGCGGACTCGAAGGCCATCGACATCCCGGTCTACATCTCTCCGATCGCCATCGCCTACAAGGTCGACGGCGTCAAGGACCTCACGCTCGACGCGAAGACCATCGCGGGCATCTTCTCGGGCAAGATCACGAAGTGGAACGACTCGCAGATCGCCGACCTGAACAAGGACGCGACCCTGCCGGACGCGAACATCACGGTCGTGCACCGCTCCGACGACTCGGGCACCACGCAGAACTTCTCCGAGTACGTCGCGGCGAACGCCAAGGACGTCTGGACCGAGGCCCCCAGCCAGACCTTCCCGTACCAGGTCGGCGACAGCGCGAAGGGCACCTCGGGTGTGGCCTCGGCCATGGCCAGCGCCTCGAACGCCATCACCTACATCGACGACTCCGGCGCCGGTGACCTCGACAAGGCGAAGCTCATGGTCGGCGACAAGGCCACCGAGATCTCCGCCGAGGGTGCTGCCAAGGTCGTCGCGGACTCCGAGACGGTCTCCGGCCGCGCGGACAACGACCTCGCGATCGACATCAACCGCACCGACACGGCCGAGAACGCCTGGCCGCTGGTGCTCGTCTCCTACGCGATCGCCTGCCAGGAGTACAAGGACGCCGACAAGGGCAAGCTCGTGAAGGGCTACCTCGACTACGTCGTCTCGAAGGACGCGCAGGACGCCGCCGCGAAGGAGGCCAAGTCGGCCGCCCTCTCGACCGACCTCGCCGAGAAGGCCGCGAAGGCCGTCGCCTCCATCAAGTAAGACACCCTGAGCGCCCGGACGCCGGTCCCACCCACCTGACCGGCGTCCGGGCCCTCGCCGGTCCGCTCCACGCTCCGAGCGGACCGCGCACCACCGGACACCCCCGACCCGTCGCCTCCCCCGGCGTTCCTCCGACAGGAGTCCCATGACGACCGCACCGGCCCAGCCAGTGGCCCCCGTCACCCCCAAGCCGAAGCCCGTCGTCCGCATCGGCGACCGCGTCTTCTCCGCCGCGTCGGTCATCGCCGGCGGGCTCATCCTCTTCGTGCTGGTGCTCGTCGCCGCCTTCCTGGTCTGGCAGAGCATCCCGGCGTTCTCCGCGAAGGTCGGCGAGCTGCCGAACAGCGCCACGAACTTCTGGGACTACGTCGGCCCCCTCGTCTTCGGCACCGTCTGGTCCGCGCTCATCGCGCTCGTGATCGCCGTGCCGCTCTCGCTCGGGATCGCGCTCTTCATCTCGCACTACGCCCCGCGCCGGATCTCGCCGGTGCTCGGCTACGTGATCGACCTGCTGGCCGCGGTGCCGTCGGTCGTCTACGGCCTCTGGGGCATCGTGGTGCTGGCACAGTTCGTGAAGCCGTTCTACGTCTTCCTGAACACCTACTTCGGCTGGATCCCGCTGTTCTCCGGGCAGGTGTCCGGCACGGGTCGCACGATCCTGACCGCATCGATCGTCCTCGCCGTCATGGCGATCCCGATCATGACCGCGGTCATGCGCGAGATCTTCCTGCAGGCACCGCGCCTCAACGAGGAAGCGGCCCTGGCCCTCGGCGCGACCCGGTGGGAGATGATCCGCCTGTCGGTCCTGCCGTTCGCCAAGTCCGGCATCGTGTCCGCGATCATGCTCGGCCTCGGTCGTGCGCTCGGCGAGACGATGGCGATCGCGCTGGTGCTGTCGGTGTCGACGAACGTCACCTTCCAGATGCTCACGTCGCTGAACCCCTCGACGATCGCGGCGAACATCGCCCTGCAGTTCGCCGAGGCGTCCGGCACGGCCCTGAACGCGCTCATCGCGTCGGGTCTGATCCTCTTCGTCATCACCCTGGTCATCAACATGCTCGCGCGGTACATCGTCCGCAAGCGAGTGAGCTGAGAGGTACGACCCGATGTCCCTCGCCATCCGTCAGTCCGGCGTCGCCGGCAACGTCTACGCCAACGGCAAGCTGCACAAGTCCGTGCCGTGGCTGCTCCTCGTCGGCTCCTGGGTCGCGCTGATCCTCGTCTTCGCCCTGCTCAACGCCGGCGGCGCGGTCAAGGACTTCAACGTCGTCGCGGCGCTCTTCCTCGGCACGGTCCTGTTCGACGTCCTCATCGTCGTCGTCTCGCGGATCGTCGAGGGTGGTCGCAAGGCCGTCGACCGGCTCATCACCTCGCTCGTCATCACGGCGTTCGTGATCGCGGTCCTGCCGCTCGTCTCCCTGCTCTACACGGTGCTCGCGGACGGCCTCGCCCGCTTCGACGTGGAGTTCTTCTCGTACTCGATGCGCGGCGTCATCTCCGAGGGCGGCGGCGCACTGCACGCCCTCATCGGCACGCTCGAGATCACGCTGTTCGCGGCCCTGATCTCGGTGCCGATCGGGCTGCTCACGTCGATCTACCTCGTCGAGTACGGCACGGGCGCCCTCGCCAAGGGCATCACGTTCTTCGTCGACGTCATGACGGGCATCCCCTCCATCGTCGCCGGCCTCTTCGCGTACTCGCTCTTCGCGCTGTTCCTCGGCCCGGGAGCCCGCTTCGGCCTCGTCGGCTCGGTGGCGCTGTCGGTGCTGATGATCCCGATCGTCGTGCGCTCCACCGAAGAGGTCCTGAAGATCGTGCCGATGGAGCTCCGCGAGGCCTCGTACGCCCTCGGCGTCCCGAAGTACCTCACGATCCTCAAGGTCGTGCTCCCCACGTCGCTCGCCGGCATCACCACCGGCGTCATGCTCTCGATCGCCCGCGTCATCGGCGAGACCGCCCCGCTGCTGGTCACCGCCGGGTTCACGGCGAGCATGAACTACGACCTGTTCAAGAACCCGATGATGACCCTGCCGGTGTTCGCGTACACGCAGTACTCGCAGCAGGGCGCCAACCCGGTGCCGTTCGTCGACCGGGCCTGGACGGCAGCCCTCCTGCTCATCCTCATCGTGATGCTGCTGAACCTGCTCGCCCGCTTCATCACCCGCCTCTTCGCCCCCAAGCTCTCGCGCTGACGCGCGGATCCACCCACCCCGAAGGAACACAGTGTCCAAGCGCATCGAGGTCGACGGCCTCAACGTCTACTACTCGAAGTTCAAGGCGGTCGAGGGCGTCGACATGACGATCGAGCCCCGCACCGTGACCGCGTTCATCGGTCCGTCCGGCTGCGGCAAGTCCACCTTCCTCCGCACGCTGAACCGCATGCACGAGGTCATCCCGGGCGCCTACGTCGAGGGCTCGGTCAAGATCGACGGCGACGACCTGTACGGCGCGGGCGTCGACCCGGTGCTCGTCCGTCGCCAGGTCGGCATGGTGTTCCAGCGTCCGAACCCGTTCCCGACGATGTCCATCAAGGACAACGTGCTCGCGGGCGTGAAGCTCAACAACAAGCGCCTCTCCCGCTCCGAGTCGGACGACGTCGTCGAGCGGTCCCTGCAGGGCGCGAACCTCTGGAACGAGGTCAAGGACCGCCTCGACAAGCCCGGCATGGGGCTGTCCGGCGGCCAGCAGCAGCGCCTCTGCATCGCCCGGGCGATCGCGGTGCAGCCGGACGTGCTCCTCATGGACGAGCCGTGCTCGGCGCTCGACCCGATCTCGACCCTCGCGATCGAGGACCTCATCGAGGAGCTGAAGAAGGAGTACACGATCGTCATCGTGACCCACAACATGCAGCAGGCCTCGCGCGTCAGCGACAAGACGGCGTTCTTCAACATCGCCGGCACCGGTGCCCCCGGCAAGCTCATCGAGTTCGACGACACCGCGACGATGTTCTCGAACCCGTCCGTGCAGGCCACCGAGGACTACGTCTCCGGCCGCTTCGGGTGATCGTCGTCCGCCCGTCGCGCTGACGGTCGACCAGGAGGCCCGGTGCACGTCCGCCACGGAAGCGCACCGGGCCTTCCGGCGTGCGCGGGGCGCGGGGCGCCGGCCACTCGTGCGCGGGCATGTTCCGACGTTCCACCAGTCGATCGACCGCTGGAACGTCGAACGATGCGCACGCAGACGGTGCGGGTGCATGTGTCGACGTTGCACGTGTCGATCGACGAGCACGATGTCGGAACATGCACGGGCAAGAACCGCCCGCGCACGACCGCCCACGCCCCCGCCGCGCGACCACCACCCGCGGGCACGACGAACTCCCCGCCCGCGGACCGTGCCACGCGAGCGGGGAGACGTGCGAACCAGTGCCCGGGTCAGGCCGAGGTGGTCGGGACCGCCATGATCGGCGTCGTCGTCGGCTGGTCCGAGCCACCGGCGGGCTCCACCGTCATGCCGATCGTCGCACCGTGCGACAGCGACCCCTTGAGGACCGCCGAGTGCACCCCGGAGGACACCCCGTCCATCAGGCCGGCAGCGTTGATCTTGCCGCCGGTGCCCTCTGAGCCGATGTACCAGAGTTCGTAGGTCTTGCCCTCCGGAGCCGCGGGGACCCCGTCGAGGATGACCGCGGACTTGCCGACCTCGTTCGACCAGACGACCGTGGCCGTCCCGCCACCCGCGACCTTGGCGGTGCTGCGCTGGAAGTCCGACGCGGCGTAGATCCGGTCGAGTCCGCCGGACGCTTGGGTCGTGCCCGGGCCGGGCTCGTTCGAGGGCGTGAAGGACGTGCCGACGCCGAGTCCGACGCCGAGGAAGACCACGGCGACGGCGGCTGCGGCGGAGAGTGCCGCTGCCGGACGCTGGAACCAGCGACGGCGAGCCTTCTCCGAAGCCGCACCACCGGCGGACGTGAGGTCCGTGGCGGGGGCGAACCGCGCCTCCTGGCCGGCATCGCCGGCCGGCGCGTCAGCAACCGGAGCGGTCGTGGCAGCAGGCTCGGACCGCGAGGCCACCGGAGCAGCCTGCGGGGTCGATGCGATCTGGGCCATCAGCGACGCCTTGAGCGACGAGGGCGGCTCGATCGGGGTGACGGCGTAGGCGAGCTGCAGCGCGGTCTCGCGCAGCGAGTCGGTCTCGGCCTGCAGCTCCGGAGAAGTGGAGAGCGCCGAGTCGAGCAGTGCCCGCTCGTCCTCCGACAGCGCGTCGAGGGCGTGTGAACCCGTCAGCAGTGCGGGGTCGTCGTGTCGTTCGGTCATGATGTCACCCCCATCTCGTCGCGGAGTCTGATCATCCCGTCACGGAGACGGGTCTTGACGGTGCCGATCGGGACACCGAGGTGGTCGGCCATCTCGCTGTGCGAGTAGCCGCCGTAGTACGCGAGTTGGACTGCCTGGCGCTGGAACTCGGTGAGCTTCGCGAGCGCCCGGCTGACGCGTTCGTGTTCGATCCGGATCTCGACCGACTCGGAGACCTGGTCGAAGCCGGCCTCGAAGTCGCGGATGCCGATCTTCGTGTCACGGTCGTGCGAGGACTGCGATGCCCGCACCCGGTCGACCGCTCGGCGGTGGGCCATGGTGAGGATCCAGCTCGCTGCGGTGCCGCGCTTGCGGTCGTAGCGGGTGGCTTGCTGCCAGACCTCGAGGAAGACCTCTTGTGTGACCTCTTCCGACTGTGCGCGGTCCCGGAGGAGCCTGGTCACGAGGCCGAGCACGCGGCCCGAGAGCACGTCGTACAGGTCGGAGAAGGCTGCCTGGTCGCCGGTCGCCACGCGGGTGAGGAGGTCGTCTGGGGACGCCTGAGCCGGCTCGGTCGAGCTCCAGCTCTCGGTGTCACTGTCCACGATGGCAAGCATTGCAGGTTTCTCTCCTCTCGGTTGCGATCTGGCTGTGAGTCCTGTCCGACCACGCGTTCGGGTCTCGTGGTCGGGACAGTGGTGCAGGACAGCACGAGGGCCCGCGTGACCCGCAGGGAATTGACCGCCAGGGAGCGGACCGGGTCTCGCGGGACCCTCGCTGTCGTGACCGGCTCATCGCCTGTCACGGTGATGATTCGGCACCCTCGCCCAACCGGATTGGAGCGGTTCTCACGGCTTGTCGCTGGGGCGCGCTCGGGGCACGCCCGGCGTCGGTTCTGTCCACCGAGAGTGAACAGGGTCGTGTGCACGGCCGCGGTCTCGTAGAATCGATGTCGCCGGGCCGCAGCAAGCCCCGGGCTCCAACATTCGCCGCTTCGAGCGGCCTCGCGCCGAGAGGCGCTTCTGCGGCCCGGTTCTTCTCTGCGCGCTTCGTGCGTGCGTGTCGCGTGCCCGGTGGGCGTCGTCGCGTTCGGGCCTGGAGGCGCGGTGCGGGTCCGCCCCGCGGCCCGCTCAGTCCAGGCTGTCGCGGCGCCAGAGCGACGCCGCCTCGGTGAGGTCGGCCGCCAGTTCCGACAGGCGCAGCGCACGCGTCGTGAGCTCGGACGCCCGGTCCCCCGCCGTGAGGTCCGCATCGTCCGCCACCGCGGTCGCTCCCGCCGCGGTGAGCCGGCAGAACGCGGCACCGCGGTCGAGCGCCACCGCGAGGTCCCCCGTGTAGAGGCCGTGCAGGATCCGGTCGGCCAGCGTCAGGATCTCCGCCGGTCCGGTCGGCTGCTCCGCGCCCGCGACGGCCTGGTCGATCGTGCCGATCCGCTCCGTGCCGCGCGCGAAGAGGTACGCGATCTCCTCCGGGTTCTGCCGGATGACGGTGCGGACGAGGTAGATCCGCCACAGTGCGCCCGGGAGCGTGTGCGCCCCCACCCGCGCCCACAGCTCGGCGATGGCGTCGATGCCGTGCACGTCCGTGTAGGTCACCAGGCGCTCGACGACCGCCGGGTCCGGGTCCTGCCGCACGCGGTGGAGCAGGGCGTTCGCGGTCTCGTGCGCGACGCGGTTCACCACGGCCGGGTCCTCGCCGCCCTGGATCGCGGCGAACTCCTGGTCGGTGAAGTGGACGGGACGGTGGTGATCGCGAGGCACCGCGTCAGTGTAGGCACGGCCGGTGACGCGCCCGCCCTCCGTTCGCCCAGAACGCAACCGCTCCGTCGCGCGTACGGTGTCTGATCGGGAGGCGCTCCTCCCGCACGCGAAGGAAGAGGACTCCCATGAACCCCCTGCTCATCATCCTGGCCGTGATCGCGGTCATCCTGCTGTTCGTCGGTGGCTTCACCGCGAGCCTGAAGTTCCTGCTCTGGGTCGGCCTCGTGCTGCTCATCGTCGCGGTCGTGCTGTGGCTCGTCCGCACGCTCACCGGGCGTCGCAGCTGACCCGTCCCCTCGGTTCTTCCCGGAGGCCCTCACCCGCTAGCCTTGCGGGTGAGGGCCTCTAGCTCAGTTGGTAGAGCACCGGACTTTTAATCCGAGGGTCGTGGGTTCGAGCCCCACGGGGCCCACATCGTGTTCCGATGTCGCGCCCACCGAACGTGACCGTTCCTTGGCTTGGCCGGGCTTCCCGTAGGATCGTCGGCATGCGCGATCGCCCAACCGGCAGGATCGGCTCACTGGACGGACTCCGCGGCGTCGCTGCCGCCGTCGTCGTCGTCCACCACGCCTTCCTCTCGATCCCGACCCTCTCGGACGGCAACTACCGCCGCGACGTCCCCGACTGGGCGAGCTGGATGGTGTACTCCCCCGCCCACCTCGTGTGGGCCGGCAGCGAGGCCGTGTTCGTCTTCTTCGTGCTGAGCGGCTTCGTCCTGACCCTCCCGGCCCTCCGCCGATCGCAGGACTGGATCGCGTACTACCCGAGCCGGCTCGTCCGCCTCTACCTGCCGGTGGTGGCGTCGATCGCGCTCGCGCTCGTGTTCTTCTTCCTCGTGCCCCGGCAGGACCAGCCGCACCAGTCGTTCTGGATCAACCGGCACGCCGAGCCGTTCACCCTGCACGGGCTCGTGAACGACCTCACGCTCCTCGCTCCGACGCTCGTGAACAGCCCGCTCTGGTCGCTCACGTGGGAGGTCCTCTTCTCCCTGCTCCTGCCGCTCTTCGTCTCGATCGCCGCGGTGACCCGACGCTGGTGGTGGGTGACCGCCATCGTCGCCGTCTTCCTGTCGGCACTCGGCGAGTACGAGCACTCGAAGTGGCTGATGTACCTGCCGATGTTCCTGCTCGGCTCCGCGCTCGCGGCCGGCTGGGAGCGCCTGCCGGACGTCCCGACGCTGCTCGGCTGGGTCCTGCTCGTGGTGAGCCTGCTCGGCATCACCGTGAAGTGGTGGCTGCCGACGACGGCGTGGTGGTCCCCCGTGCTGCCCGCGATCATCCTCGCCTCGGCCGGCACGATCGTCGTGCTCGCCGGCAGGTGGTTGCCCGCCGAGCGCTTCCTGCTCGGCGCGATCCCCCGCGAGCTCGGACGGCTCTCGTTCAGCCTCTACCTCGTGCACGAACCCATCACGGTGTCCGTCGCGAACCTCCTCCCGCGTGCCCTGCCGTCCTGGCTGGTCCTCGTCGCGATCCCGATCGGAATCGGCGTCGCCTACGTGTTCTCGCGGCTCGTGGAACTGCCGGCGCACCGCTTGGCGAAGCACATCGCGAAGTCGCTCTCGAGCCGTCCACCCGTTCCGCAGGCTGTCTGACGGTTCAGCACCTCGCCGGGCGGGTGTCCGGGGGCACGGATGCTGAGCACCTACAATCCCGGTGTGGCTCGACGAACCGACGGCGGTGTGCCCGGCGGCTCCCGTCGGTCCACCGCGCAGACCAGGCGCCGACGAGCGGTCCCCGCGATCGCCCTCGGCGCCATGTGCCTCGGCATCGCCGGGCTGCTCGTCATGCTGCCCGCCGTGTCCGACGCCTGCCAGCCGGTGCCCGCGACGTCCGACTTCTCCGCTGAGCAGGTCGCGGACGCGATCGCCCCGGGCTCCGACGTCCTCATCGTCGGCGACTCGTACACGACGGGTCGAGGCTCCTACGACGATGTGCACGGGTGGGCGCAGGACCTCGTGTCCGAGCGGCAGTGGGACGCGACCATCAACGGCTACCCGGGCACCGGCTACGTGAACCCCGGTCGCGGTCGCTCGTCGCGCGCCGTCTACCTGTCCCGGATCGAGCAGCGGGCAGCGCTCACGCCAGACCTCGTCATCGTCCAGGGCAGCCAGAACGACTGGCTCACCGACTCCGCCACCCTCGAGAAGACCGTCGAGCGGACGCTCCGGCAGGCCGAGGTGCAGTGGCCGGACGCGGTCGTGGTGACGATCGGCCCGTCGGCACCCCAGCCGCGCGCCGAGGCCACGACGGGCATCAACGACGCGGTGGCCGCCGGCGCCAGCGCCGTGGGCGTCCCGTACATCGACGCGATCGACGGGCAGTGGTTCACCGCGATGAACAGCGGCAGCTACGCCGCGACGGACCAGCAGCACCTCAACGACGCCGGGTACCTGTACCTCGCGGGCAAGATCGACGCCGAGCTCGAGCAGCTCGCGACGCAGCCCGACGGCGAGCAGTGCCTCTGAGCACTCGACCGGGGTACAAGTCGTCCTCAGGAGCCTCAAGGTGGTTCCACTGCACAGTTCAGTCCGCGTTCAGCCGACTGTTGGGCTGCCGCCGATAGTGTCGTTCCCGGATCCGATCGACGGATCCTGCAGCACCGCACCATCGCAGAACGAACGGGGTACACCGTGATCGAGCCCATCGAAGCCACGCAGACCAGCACCACCGGTGACGCGCGCCGCATCGTCGAGCTCGCAGCAGCGACCAACACGACGATGAGCAACGAGCTCCTGCTCGACACGCTCCGCCGGAACGCCCAGGTCACGACCCGCCACATCCGCAAGGACTTCGTCGAGGTCGCGACCGGCACCGCGGTGCTCGGCTACGTCTGCCGGCAGCGCAAGGACTTCATCGCCCTCCGCGGGGACGACCCGGCGTGGGCGCACGAGGTGGGCCGCTACGCGAGCGAGTCCCTCGCGGTCGAGGCGTTGCGCATGCGTCGCGCCTGACCCTCCCGGACGAACGACGAAGGCCGCCCCACCTCGGGGCGGCCTTCGTCGTGTCCGACGCGGACCAGCCGCGGCGGTCCGGCTGTCGCCCCGCGCCCTGCCGAGTCTCGGCTCCGCGGACACCGTCGCGGCGCGGGACACGCGAAACTGTCCGCCGGGCCGAGTCTCGGCTGCGGACCGGCCGCGCCCGGGTCAGGACCAGACGCGGCGGATGCCCCAGCTGCCGGTCCAGGCCTCGTCGGGCTCGAGCCAGCGCAGCCCCTCCCCGGAGTTGAGCGCGTCGGCCGGCGCCGTCATCGGCTCCACCGCCACGGCCAGCCCGGTGCCGTCGCCACGGGGGAACTCGCGGGAGGTGAACACCTGCACGTACGCGAACGACCCGTCCTGCCAGAGTTCGACGCCGTCGCCCTCCGGCCCGTGCATCGTCGTGCGGCGGGTCCCCTCGGCGTCGGGCGTGACGTCCGTGTAGGCGGTGTCGAGGTCGGCGTCACCGGCGCGGACGCCGGAGCGCAGGTCGAACGGGGTGCCGTCGACGGCCACGGTGCCGTTCGGGATCTTCCGCTCGTCCACGGTGAACGCCGTCGCCGCGTCGAGCCGGACGACGAGGTCCTCGGCGGGGGTGTCCCCGGCGCGGAGGTACGGGTGCGCGCCGATCGCGAACGGCGCACGCACGCCGGAGCGGTTCACGACCTCGTGCGTCACTCGGATGCCGTCGTCGACGAGCTCGTGGTGCACGCGGGTCTCGAGCGTGAAGGGCCAGCCGTGCTGCGGGTGGATCGTGGCTTCCTGCACGATGCCGGACTCGGTCTGGGAGACCACGCGGTACGGCGCGAACCGGAGCAGCCCGTGCGAGGCGTTGCCGTACTTCGGCTCGGAGACGTCGAGCTGCTGCCGCTTGCCGTCGAGTTCCCACACGCCGCCGGCGACGCGGTTCGGCCACGGCGCGAGCACGATCCCGTTCGCCCCGGGCGGCTGCGACGTGACGGGGAACGGCTCGGTGAGGTCGAACCCCGCGACGCGGAGTTCCCGGATGCCGGCGGCCACCTCGGTGACGATCGCCTCGACGACCCCGTCGGGTCCGGCGTGGCGGAGGTGGTACTGGCCTCCGGTGGGGGCTGCGGTCATGAGGTACGGGTCCTTCCCGGTGCGGATGGTGCGGATCGTGCGGATCGTGCGGGTACTGCCGGCTCGTCCGCCACGACCACCTCGACGCCGGCCGCCCGGATCGGGGCGACCTGCTCCGCCGTGGTCTCGGCGGTGACGACGACGTCGATGTCCTCGAGCGCGCGGACGACCCCGATGTGGGCCCGGCCGAACTTCGACCCGTCCGCGACCACGACCGTACGCCGAGCCGCGGCAGCGAGCATCCGCTTCGCCTCGGTCTCGGGCAGGTTCACGTTGGTGAGGCCGTGCGCGACGTCGACCCCGGTGCCACCGAGGAACACGAGGTCCGCGGCGATCATCGGCAGCAGCGTGCCGTTGAACGGCGCCACGAGGGAGTGCTGCAGCGGACGGAGCGTCCCCCCGGTGACGATGACGGTGAAGCGCGGGACGGCGGCCTCGAGCACGAGCGCGGTCGTCAGCGAGTTCGTGACCACCGTGACGTCGACGAGGTCCTCGCGGGCGACCAATGCCGTCGCGACGGCGGCGGGCGTGGTGCCGACGTCGAGCACGACGCACTGCCCGGAGCGCACGAGCGCCGCCGCGGCGCGGCCGATGGCGGCCTTGGCCACCTGGTGCTCGACGGCGGTCTCCTCGAAGGGGCGCTCGGTGGAACCGACCCCGAGGCGGACGGCACCGCCGCGGACCCGCCGGATCCGCGCCTCCTGGTCGAGCAGGGAGAGGTCCTGCCGGACGGTCACCTCGCTGGTGCCCAGGGCCGCTGCCAGGGCGGCCGTTCGGACGAGTCCGGGCGCGCCCTCGACGATCGAGACGATGCGGTCCTGCCGCAGCGGCGCGGGGAGCGCGCCGGCCAGGAAGGAGAGGTCGTCGTCCGTCATGCCACCAGTTTCGCGTGCTTACGAACACTTTCGCAATGCTTCGTGGAGCCGCTAGGGTTGTGCGGTGATCACCAAGCGCGTGACGAAGCTCGCGGACGGACGCGACCTCTTCTACTTCGACGACGCCGACTCGACGCTGCCCGCAGAACGCAGCATCGACCAGCGTGTCCTCGACCCGCGGCCGGAGACGGCGCGCATGCGGCAGGACGTCCTCACGGGCGAGTGGGTGTCCATCGCGGCGAGCCGGCAGAACCGCGTGTTCCTGCCGCCAGCCGACCAGGACCCGCTCGCGCCGCAGTCGGCGGAGAACCCCTCCGAGATCCCGAGCCGGTACGACGTCGCGGTGTTCGAGAACCGATCCCCGTCCTTCGGCCCGATGCTCGCAGGACCCGACGGGGCGGACGACGCCCCGCCGTCGCTCGACTCCCTGACCGAGGTCGGGCTGAACCGGCAGTTCCGGAGCGTCGGGCGCTGCGAGGTCGTCTGCTTCTCGCCCGCGACCGAGGGCTCCTTCGCGTCGATCTCCGAGTCGCGCGCCCGCACCGTGGTCGAGGCGTGGGCGGACCGCACGGCGGCGCTGTCTGAGATGCCCGGCATCCAGCAGGTCTTCCCGTTCGAGAACCGCGGCGAGGCCATCGGCGTCACGCTCCACCACCCGCACGGGCAGATCTACGCCTACCCCTACGTCACCCCGCGCACCCAGCGCCTGCTCGAGAGCATCGAGCGGTTCGGGCCGGACCTGTTCGAGCAGCACCTCGCGAACGAGCGCGCCTCCGACCGGGTCGTCCTCGCCGGTGAGCACTTCACCGCCTTCGTCCCGTTCGCCGCGCGTTGGCCCATCGAGATCCACATGCTCCCGCACCGGCACGTCCCCGACTTCGCCGGGCTCACCGACGCCGAGAAGGACGAGCTGGCACACATGCACCTGCGGCTCACCCGCGGCATCGACAAGCTCTACGACGACCCGACGCCGTACATCGCCGCGTGGCACCAGGCGCCGGTGCACACCGGCCGCGACACCGTGCGGCTCATGCTCCAGATCACGTCCCCGCGCCGCGCGGCAGACAAGCTCAAGTTCCTGGCCGGCAGTGAAGCCGCCATGGGCGCGTGGATCGGGGACCTCGTCCCCGAGAAGGCGGCCGAGTTCATCCGAGGAGGGATCGAACGCGCATGACGTTCCAGCAGGTCTACGGGTACGAGCCCGCGGTGCGGTACTCCGCGCCCGGCCGGGTCAACCTCATCGGCGAGCACACCGACTACAACGACGGCTACGTCCTGCCCTTCGCGATCGACCGTCGCACGACCGCCTCGATCGCCCCTCGGGACGACCGGCAGCTGCGCGTCGCGTCGGCGTTCGACGCGGGCACCATCGTCGAGCTCTCCCTCGACGAGCTCGAGCCGTCGCGGATGAGCGGCTGGTCGGCGTACGTCCTCGGCATCGCGTGGGCGCTGCGTGAGCAGGCTGGCGCAGACCTCACGGACAAGACCGGCTTCGACGTCTTCATCGAGTCGGACGTCCCCGTCGGCGCGGGCCTGTCCTCGAGCGCGGCGATCGAGTGCGGCGTCGCACTCGCGTTCAACGACCTGTGGGAGCTCGGTCTGAGCCGGAAGCAGCTCGCACGCGTCGGCCAGTACTCCGAGAACCATGCCGTCGGCGCCCCCACCGGGATCATGGACCAGTCCGCGTCGCTGCTCGGCGAGCAGGACGCGGTGGTGTTCCTCGACTGCCGCACGCTCGACACCGCCGTGGTCGACCTGGCGCTCGAGGCGAACGGGCTCGAGGTCCTCGTCGTCGACACCCGCGTCGAGCACGCGCACGCCACCGGCGGCTACAAGGCCCGTCGCGAGTCGTGCGAGCACGGTGCGGCCGTGATGGGCGTCGAGGCGCTCCGCGACCTGTCGGTCGACGACCTGCCCCGCGCGCAGGAACTCCTCGACGACGAGACCTTCCGCCGTGTCCGGCACGTCGTGACCGAGGACCAGCGCGTCCTCGACACCGTCCGCACGCTGCGCGAGCACGGGCCGCGGGCGATCGGGTCCCTGCTGGTCGCATCGCACGAGTCGATGCGGGACGACTTCGAGATCTCGGTGCCGGAGCTCGACCTCGCGGTCGCGACCGCGATGGAGCACGGTGCGGTGGGCGCGCGGATGACCGGTGGCGGCTTCGGTGGTGCGGCGATCGCGTTGGTCGACCAGGAGGCGCGGCAGACGATCGCAGACGCGGTCACCGCCGCCTTCGCCGCGGCCGGGTACCGCGAGCCGACGGTGTTCACGGTGCACGCCGCGCAGGGCGCCCGGCGCGACTGACGCGCCGGGTCCCGCCGGCCGCCCGGCCGGGGGCCGCGGGTCAGCGGGTCGCGTGCCCCGTGGTGACGGTCACGCCGCCCCACGGGAAGCCGTGCGGGTGCAGGACCTCGTGGTCGATCTGGTCCATCACGACGTGCCCCTGCCAGACGGTGTAGATCAGCACGCCGACCACGACGACCACCGGGACGGCCAGGTACGCCGCGAACCGGACGACGTCGCCGAGCGATCGCTTGCCGTACCGCGCGAGCATCGGAGGCAGGAACACCCCGACGACGACCACGAGGAGCAGGACGGCGATCGCGGCCGGCGCCGTGTGTCCCTCGACGTTCACGGTGGGCGGCGCACTCGACAGTGGGTTGCCGGCGTTGTCGATCCAGTGCCCGTCGCCGTCCGTCCCGCCGTACTCCGACGAGGCGGACCACATCGTGAGCGTCGGGTACGACAGGAGCGCGACGGCCCCGATCAGCACGAGGCCCCGCGCTCGCGGTCGCAGCTGCCGTCCGGCGTGCGCCATCACGGGCGCGGTCTGCACGTTCTCCCCCATGTGCGAGACCGGAGCACCGCGGTCGACGCTCACGGCGCGCCCTCGAGTCGCTGGATCGACCACGAGACGTCACCGATCGTGAACGGGTGCAGGTCGCCGTGCGCGACGGCCCAGTACACCCACTGCCACTGCACGATGAACAGCACCCACACCAGCACGGTCACCCCGACCACCCCGGCCAGACCGAGCGCGAGCACGCGGTCCTGGTCCCACCGTGCGGCACCGCGCCGAGCGACCCCGACGACGAAGCCGGCCACCGCGAAGCCGACCGTGAGGAGCACCCACCCGATCCACGGCCGGGCCTCGAACTGCACGAAGCCGAGTTCGTGCACGTCCGTGCTGCCGGGCAGCCGCGGCTGAGCGGACCAGTTCTGTCCGAGGACCTGCAGGAACAGGCACAGCAGCGTGATCCCGACGAGCTTGCGGGCGTCCTTCGTGAAGAGCGACTCGCGTGCCCGGGGCTCCGCGGCGGAGGTGGTCATGCTCGAACGGTAGCGCGGTGCCGGCCGCGGCAGAAGCGCCCGTCCGGGGCACGCCCCGGGCCCGGCCACCTCGGACCCGCGCGGACGTGGCGGCGGCGACCCGCGCCTCCCGACCGTGCTTCGTGAGCAGAAATGGTCGGGTTCCACGACGGGACCCGACCATTTCTGCTCACGAAGCAAGCCGTGCGCTAGTGCAGGTGGCGCTCGGCGGCCTCGACCACGTTCTTCATCAGCATCGCGCGGGTCATCGGGCCGACACCGCCGGGCGTCGGCGACAGGAAGCCCGCCACCGAGGCGACCGCGGGGTCGACGTCACCCCGGAGGCGAGCCTTGCCCGTGTCCGGGGAGACCACGCGACTGATGCCGACGTCGATGACCGCGGCACCGGGCTTCACCCAGTCCGGCTGCACGAGCCCCGCGACACCGGCCGCGGCGACGATGATGTCCGCGCGGCGGCACTCGGCGGCGACGTCCTCGGTGAGGGAGTGGGTGAGGGTCGCCGTGGCCTCGAGCCGGGTGAGGAGCAGCCCGAGCGGACGACCGACCGTGAGCCCCTGGCCGATGATCGTGACGTGCTGGCCACGGATCGGGACGTCGTACGCCTCGAGCATCGCGACGATGCCGCGCGGGGTGCACGGCAAGGGTGCGTCGATCGTGCCGGCACCGCCCGGGACGGCGAGCACGAGCTCACCGAGGTTGGTCGGGTGCAGGCCGTCGGCGTCCTTCGCCGGGTTCATCAGCTCGAGCATCGGGATCGGGTCGATCCCCTGCGGCAGCGGGAGCTGCACGATGAACGCGGTGACCCGGGGGTCGTCGTTCATCTGCAGGATCGCTGCCCGGATGTCGGCGGCCGACGCGGTCTCGGGCAGGTCGATGCGGACCGAGTCGAGCCCGATCTGCGCCGAGTCGCGGTGCTTGCCCGCGACGTAGGACACCGAGCCCGCGTTCTGGCCGACCATGATCGTGCCGAGCCCGGGGCGGAACCCGTGGTCGTGCAGCCGGTCGATGCGGACCTTCAGGTCGTCGAGCGTGCGGGCGGCGAGGGCGGTGCCGTCGATGCGGACGGCACTGCCCTCACCCGCCCAGCGCTCGCGCGGCAGCGGCGCGGGCGACGGGGCGGCGCCGCTCACGCGTAGAGCGGGAACGCGTCGGTCAGGGCCTTCACCCGGGCCGAGAGCGCGTCGATGTCGGGGTTCGGCATGAGGGTCAGCGCGATGATGTCCGCGACCTCGGTGAACTCCGCGTCGCCGAAGCCACGGGTGGCCAGCGCCGAGGTGCCGATGCGGACACCCGAGGTGACCATCGGCGGGCGCGGGTCGAACGGCACGGAGTTGCGGTTTACGGTGATGCCGACCTCGTGCAGGAGGTCCTCGGCCTGCTTGCCGTCGACCTCGGACGTGCGGAGGTCCACGAGCACGAGGTGCACGTCGGTGCCACCGGTGAGGACGTCGATGCCCGCAGCCTTCGCGTCGTCGGCCGTCAGCCGTGCGGCGAGCGCCTGTGCACCGCGGATCGTGCGCTCCTGGCGCTCCTTGAACTCCGGGGTGGCGGCGAGCAGGAACGCGGTGGCCTTGGCGGCGATCACGTGCATGAGCGGACCGCCCTGCTGGCCCGGGAACACGGCCGAGTTGAGCTTCTTGAAGAGCGACTCGTCGCTCGACAGGATGATGCCGGAGCGGGGGCCGCCGAGGGTCTTGTGCACCGTCGAGGACACCACGTGGGCGTGCGGCACCGGGGACGGGTGCAGGCCGGCGGCCACGAGACCGGCGAAGTGCGCCATGTCCACCCAGAGCTTCGCGCCGACCTCGTCCGCGATCTCGCGGAACTTCGCGAAGTCGAGCTGGCGCGGGTAGGCCGACCAACCAGCGATGAGGACCTTCGGCTGGTGCTCGATGGCCTTCGCGCGGATGTCGTCGTAGTCGACCTCGAACGTCTCGGGGTCGACGCCGTACGCGACGGCGTTGTAGATGCGGCCGGAGAAGTTGAGCTTCATGCCGTGGGTCAGGTGACCGCCGTGCGCGAGCTCGAGGCCGAGGATGGTGTCGCCGGCGGACGCGATGGCGTGCAGGACGGCCGCGTTCGCGGTCGCACCCGAGTGTGGCTGGACGTTGGCGTACTCGGCGCCGAAGAGGGCCTTCGCGCGGTCGATGGCGAGCTGCTCGGCGACGTCGACGTACTCGCAGCCGCCGTAGTAGCGCTTGCCCGGGTAGCCCTCGGCGTACTTGTTGGTGAGCACGGAGCCCTGCGACTCGAGGACGGCGCGCGGCACGAAGTTCTCCGACGCGATCATCTCGAGGGTGTCGCGCTGGCGGCCGAGCTCCTGCTCGAGGACGCGGGCGATCTCGGGGTCGACCTCGTTCAGCGGGGCGTTGAAGGCGGTGTTGGTGGCTGCGGGGGGCAGATCGGTGATGGACACGGGACTCCTCGTTGTCTGTTCCGTCGCGCACGAGCACGACGAGGTGGACGGGTGGGCGCGGCCCAGGCGTACGGCCGCGCACCGTGTCAGGTGTCGCTCCCCGATGGTGACCCATCCAACGCCAGTCGCGACCCCCCGATCGTACCGAGCGAGCAGGTTCGTGTCACCCTGGGTGCATGACCCTGTTGACGCCCGACGTGGACGAGCGCACCGACGCCCGCACGAGCGTGCGACCGGACACGCCGTGGGTCGCCGTCGTGTGGGACGACCCGGTGAACCTCATGTCCTACGTGACCTACGTCTTCCAGCAGCACTTCGGCTTCCCGCGGGCGAAGGCGGAGCGACTCATGCGCCAGGTGAACGACGAGGGACGCGCGATCGTGGCGACCGGCCCCCGCGAAGCGATGGAGGCCCACGTCGAGGCCATGTACGGCTACGGGCTGCAGGCCTCGGTGGACAGGGCGCCCGCTCCGTGATCCCGTTCGTCCGCCGTGCCGACGGCGTGCACCTCGCCATGTCCTCCGGCGAGCGCGGCGTGCTCACGTCGCTGACCGAGCAGCTGCAGCAGGTGCTCGACGGGGACCTCGCATCCGACCCGGTCGCGGCGCGGATGTTCCCGGACGCCTACCGCGACGACGCCGAGGCGAGCGCGGAGTTCCGGCGGTGGACCGAGTCGGACCTGGTGGCGAGGAAGACCGAGAACGCCCGGGCCGTGCACGCGTGGCTCACCGGGGCACGGGACGGCGCCTTCGAGACCTCGGACGAGCAGGCCTGGCTGCGCTGCCTGACGGACCTGCGGCTGACGATCGCGGACCGGCTGGGGATCGTGGACTCCGCCACGGAGGAGCAGTCGTACACCGCCGACGCGGGCGTCGGCCTCCGGGACGTCTACGACTGGCTCGGGTACGTGCAGGAGCACCTGGTCGAGACCCTGACCGGTCCGCGGTGAGCGTCGCCTTCCGCCCCGTCGACGGTGACACCCTGGAGGCGCTGCTCGCCTTCTCGACGGACGAACCGGTCGCGTGGATCGGTGCGGACCGGTACCGGGCCGAGTCCGCCACGGGCAACTACCGCCCGGAGTGGTCGTGGCTGGCCCTGCGGGACGGTCGTCCCGTCGGCCGTGCGCTCTGGTGGGGCGGCGCGGACGCCACGGCACCGTCGACACTCGACGACCTGCTGGTCGCGCCGGGGTCGTCCGACCCCGACGAGCGCCGGGAGATCGCCGCCGGACTCATCGCCGCCGGGGCCGCCGCGTTCGGTTCGCTGCCGGAGTGGATCGTCGACGTCGCGGTGGACTGGCACACGGACGACGACGCCGTCGCGGCCGTGCGGTGGCGGACGGCAGCGGCCCGTGCCGCCGGACTCGGACGGATGACCGAGCGGGTCAGCGTCGCGCTCGAACAGCCGGGCGCTCCCGCGACGGGGTCGGTGTCGACGCCGGCCCTGCGGTTCCGCGGTGGCGACGACGCCGAGTTCGTGGACCTCTTCGCGCGCGTCGCGGTCGGGAGCCTCGACGCCCACACGCTGGCCTCCGTCGCCGAACTGGGCTCGCGGGGCGCGGCCGCCGACGACCTCGCGTTCTACCGGTCGCTGCCCGGATCACGGGACGGGTGGCGGATCGCCCTCGACGCGGAGGGGCTCGTCGTCGGCTTCGTCATCGCGACCCGGACGGCGTACGACGCGGCCGTCAGCTCCATCGGCGTCCTGCCGCAGCACCGGGGGCGCGGCATCGTCGACGGACTGCTGGCCGAGGCGGTCCGGGTGCACGCCGCTGCCGGTGCACCGCGGGTGGTCGGGACGACGGACGCGACGAACACCCCGATGCGTCGGGCGTTCGAGCGTGCGGGGTTCGTGGTGACGAAGCGGCGGATCGTCTTCGAGCCCTGATTTCAGAAGGCAGCCTTGCAAGTTCGCCTGTCGAAGTAGTACCGTGACGGTATGGAATCGGACGGCGACGGCTCGGACGTGCTCGCCGGTGCGCTGCTGACGCTGTACGGCAAGATCCGCCGCACGACCCTGGTCGGCAAGGTCGACGACGTCACGGCCTCGCAGTCCGCCGCACTCGGGCGGCTCGTCCGCGACGGTGCGACCACGACGGCCGAACTCGCCCGCGCCGAGGGCGTCCGGCCGCAGTCGATGGGCGCGACCGTCCAGGCGCTCGAGGACCTCGGCCTCGTCACCCGCACGCAGGACCCGACCGACGGGCGCCGGACCATCGTCGCCGCGACCGACGCCGGCCGCACCGCCCGCGACGAGTCCCACCGCACCCGGACCCGCCTGCTCGCCGAGCGCCTCGCGACGCTCGACCCCGACGACCGTGCCACGGTCGCCCGCTCCCTCCGCATCCTCGAACCCCTCGTCGAACCGTGACCACCAGGAGGGGCGACCCGCGTCGACCGACGCGAGCCGCGCCTCCTGGCCGTCACGACGCGACCCCCTCGCAAAGGCAGCCGACCACGTCCACCGCAACCGCCCCCACACCCGTCTCCCCGTCGACCGGCCCCGGCGGCAGCGGCTTCGGCCCGAAACTCCTCGTGCCGGTCCTGGTCGGACCGCTGCTCAACCCGATCAACACGACGATGGTGTCGGTCGCCCTCGCGCCGATCTCCCGCGACCTCGGGATCGGTGCCGCGCAGGCGATCTGGCTCGTCGCGGCGCTGTACCTCGCGAGCGCCATCGCGCAGCCGACGATGGGCAAGCTCGCCGACCGGTTCGGACCGAAGAAGGTGTTCCTGACCGGACTCGTCATCGTCGGGATCGCCGGGATCGTGCCCGAGTTCCTGACCGGCTTCGGTGGCGCGGTGTTCGCGCGCGTGCTGATCGGCATCGGGACCTCGTCGGCGTACCCGGCCGCGCTGACGACCCTGCGCCAGCACTCCGCCCGCATCGGGAAGCCCACCCCGCCGCTCGTGCTCGGTGCGCTGTCGATCACGTCGCTCGTGTCCGCCGCCGCAGGGCCGCCCCTCGGTGGAGCGCTCATCGCCGCGTTCGGGTGGCACGCGATCTTCCTCGTGAACGTCCCGCTCGCCGCCTTCGGGATCGTCGTCTCCGCGCTGTGGCTGCCGTCCGACAGGCTCCGGCCGCGGACCGACGAGGACCTGCCCGTCCTCACCGCGCTCGACCCGTTCGGGATGCTGCTCATGACCGGCTTCGTGTCGGCGCTCCTCGTGTTCCTGCTCGACCTGTCCGCCGGACTCTGGTGGCTGCTCGGCACGGCAGTCGTGCTGCTCGTCGCGCTCGTGCTCTGGGAGCTCCGCGCCGTGCGGCCCTTCGTCGACGTGCGGATGCTCGCCCGGAACGGTGCCCTCTCGCGCACGTACATGCGGCTCTTCCTCGTGTACCTGCTGGCGTACACGATGACCTACGGCTTCTCGCAGTGGGTGCAGGACGTCGCGGGGTACTCGAGCGACGTCGCCGGGTACATGCAGCTGCCCGCGGCGATCGTCGCCGGGGTCGCGTCGTTCCTCATCGCCCGGAAGACCGCCGTGCGGGGGCCGCTCATCGTCGCGGCCGTGGTGCCGATCGTCGGCGGGCTGCTCCTCCTGCTGCTCCACACCGGGTCGCCGGTGTTCCTGCTCGTCCTCGCGCCGGCGCTGTTCGGCGTGCCGCAGGCCCTGGCGTCCGTGTCGAACCAGGCGGCGCTCTACCGGGTCGTGCCGGCGGAGTACATCGGGACCGCGGCGGGGCTGTCCCGGACGAGCGTGTACATCGGGGCGATCGGGGCGTCCTCGCTGATCGGCGGGGTGTTCGGCCAGGCCCCGACGACGCCGGACCTGCACGTGCTGGCGTGGGTGATCGTGGGGGTCGCGGTGCTGTTGAGCGTCCTGACGATCGCCGACCGGGCGTTGTCGCGGCCGCTCCCGCGCTGACCGCACGGCGGGGGCGGCGCCGAGCGCGGCGCGCCGCGGCGCGGCGGGCCGGCGCCGGGCGCGGCGCGCCCGCCTGGCCGGCCGCCGGCCAGACGTGCGCACAACCAAAGACACGTCGAACCGCGCGATCGTCCGGTTCGACGTGACTTTGGTTGTGCGCCGCCCGCCGGAGCCGCGGGGCGCGGCGCCGCGCCCGCACGCCGCGCGCCGCGCCCGCGCGCGACCGGCGGCGGGCCGCAGGCCGACCGGCGGGGCCGCGCCGCGCCTCCCGACAGCCCGATCCCGGTACCCTGATCCGGTGACCGACCCGACCGCCCCGAGCGAGCAGACCCCCACGCACTGGACCCTCACGCTGGTCTGCGACGACCAGCCCGGGATCGTGCACGCCGTCTCCGGAGCCGTCGTCGCCGCGAGCGGGAACATCACCGAGTCACAGCAGTTCTCGAGCGTCGACACGAACACGTTCTTCATGCGCCTCCAGGTCATGGCCCCCGTCGACCGCTCCACGTTCGAGACCGCGCTCGCCCCCGTCGCCGAGCGCTACGACGCCCGCGTCCAGCTCGACGTCGTCGGCCGGCCGCTGCGCACCCTCGTCCTCGTGTCGAAGGCCGGACACTGCCTGAACGACCTGCTGTACCGGCAGCGCGGCGGACAGCTCCCGATCGAGGTGCCGCTCGTGCTCTCGAACCACGCGGACCTCTCCGAGCTCGCGTCGTTCTACTCCGTGCCGTTCGAGCACCGGCCGGTGACGGACGCCGCGAGCAAGCAGGAGATGGAGCGCCGGGTGCTGCAGGCGGTCGAGGAGCACGACATCGAGCTCGTCGTCCTCGCCCGGTACATGCAGATCCTCTCGCCGGAGCTGTGCGCCGCACTCGAGGGTCGCGCGGTGAACATCCACCACTCGTTCCTGCCGGGCTTCAAGGGCGCCAACCCCTACCGGCAGGCGCACGCCCGCGGGGTCAAGCTCATCGGTGCCACGGCGCACTTCGTGACGAGCGACCTCGACGAGGGCCCGATCATCGAGCAGAACGTCGTCCGCGTGGACCACACGAAGGACCCCGCCGAGCTGGTCTCGATCGGCCAGGACGAAGAGTCCCGCACGCTCACCCAGGCGGTGCGCTGGATCGCCGAGGACCGTGTCCTCCTCGACGGCGCCCGCACCATTATCTTCAAGTAGGCACCGCATGTCAGCACCGCAGTCCCCCGTCGATTGGGGCGACACCCCGGACCCGCACGCCATCCGCCCCCGGAGGCTCGACGGCTGGACGGTGCTCCGCATCCTGGTGTGCGCCTTCGGCCTGGTCTCGTTGGCGTACTGGGGCTACATCGCGTGGCCGTTCCCGATGCCCGGCATCCTGTTCATGATCGGCGCGCCGGTGTTCGCCGCGGTGGTCTGGTACCTGTTCCGGTCGCAAGCGTCGCCGATCGAGACGGACATCGTCGGCAAGACCATCGTCGAGGTCGCCCTCGTGATCGCGGCCGGCGGGTGCTGGATCTCGATCGGGCACCCGGTGGTGGGGCTGGTCTTCATCCTCGTGGCAGCCCTGTCGGGAGTGGTGCAGTTCCGCAAGGAGACCCGGTGAACGTCGGCGGCTCCGGCGGCCAGGAGGCGCGGCGCACCCTGATCCGCTCGGCCCACGTGGTCGACGCGGCCGGCTCCACCGCGGACGGCTGGGTCCTCGTCGTCGGTGACACGATCCACGCGGTCGGTGCCGGCCCCGAGGCACCGGCGGCGACCTCGGTGCACGAGGTCGTGGACCTCGGCGACGCCGTCCTGACGCCCGGCTTCATCGACCTGCACGGCCACGGCGGCGGCGGCACCGCGTACGAGGACGACTCGATCGCAGCCGCGCTCGAGGTCCACCGCTCGCACGGCACGACCCGCTCGGTCCTGTCCCTCGTCGCGAACCCGGTGCCCGCGCTGACCGCCTCGCTCGACCGCATCCGCACGGTGATGGCCGACGACCCGCTCGTGCTCGGCGTCCACCTCGAGGGCCCCTTCCTCTCCCCGCACAACAAGGGTGCCCACAACGAGTCGTTCCTGGTCGACCCGGCGCCCGGTCCGGTCGCGGACCTGCTCGAGGCCGGCGAGGACGTCGTGCGCCAGGTCACCATCGCGCCGGAGCTCGCCGGCGCCCTCGACGCGACCGAACGGTTCGTCGCCGCGGGCGTCACCGTCGCCGTCGGCCACACGGTCGGCACGTACGACCAGGCCCGGGCAGCGTTCGACGCCGGCGCGACCCTGCTCACGCACGCGTTCAACGCCATGCCGGGCATCCACCACCGGGCTCCCGGGCCGATCGCGGCCGCCGTGGCCGACGACCGCGTGACGCTCGAGCTCATCCTCGACGGCGTGCACGTGCACCCGTCCGTGGCGTCGATGCTGCTGCGTGCGGCACCGGGCCGTGTCGCCCTCATCACCGACGCCATGGGCGCTGCCGGTGCGGTCGACGGCTCGTACACGCTCGGTTCCCTCGCCGTGACCGTGACGGACGGGATCGCGCACGTCACGGGGACGGACACCATCGCGGGGTCGACCCTGACCCAGGACGTCGCGCTGCGGAACGCGGTGACCCTCGCGGGACAGACGCTGCCGGACGCCGTGGCGGCGCTGACCAGCGTGCCGGCGGCGGCGCTGGGGCTCGGCGACCGGCTGGGTCGGCTCGCACCGGGGTACGCCGCCGACCTCGTGGCGTTGTCGCCGTCGTTCGAGGTCCGCCGCGTCTGGGGTGCCGGGCGGCCGCTCCGCTGATCGCCGCGGCGCCTACCGGTCGACCGGCCGTCCCCGCACCCCGCTCGCCCAGGACGTGTCCGCCGTGGCCCCGACCCGCAGCGACAGCGTCCCACCGCGGGTCACGAACGACGCCGGCACCCAGGACTTCTCGAGCGTCCGGCCGTCCAGGCGTGCACCGCGGACATACGGCTCCGTGCCGGAGGACCGGACGACGATCCGCTCCCCGCTCGACCGCCGGATGTCGACCGTGCTGAACGTCGGGCTGCCGATGAGCATCTCCGCCCGCCCCGGCGTCTGCGGGAACAACCCGATCGACGCGAAGACGTACCAGGCGCTCATCGTGCCGAGGTCATCGTTGCCCGGCAGCCCGCTCGGCCCGGTCGTGTAGGCGTCGTCGACGACCCGACGCACGGTCTCCTGCGTCTTCCACGGCTTGCCGAGCGCGTTGTACATCCACGGCGTGTGGATGTCGGGCTCGTTGGTCGGGTCGAACTTCGTGGGGTCACCACCGGTCACCGCGAACGCGCCGGAGCTGTCGTGGAAGAAGGCGTCCAGGCGAGCCGCAGCGGCATCGTCTCCGCCCAGCGCGGTCGACAGCCCGTGCACGTCCTGCGGCACGAGCCACGTGTACTGCGCACTCGTCCCCTGCGCGAACCCGGTGCCGGTCGAGGGCGACCAGTTCGGCCACGATCCGTCGGCCTGGCGAGCCGCCTGGTACCCGACGGCCGGGTTGAACGTGTTCTTCCAGTAGGTCCCGCGCTCCGCGAACATCCGGGCGTCCGAGCGCAGCCCCAGCGACGAGGCCCAGTACCCGAGCGCACTGTCGGAGATCGAGTCCTCGAGGGTCTCGGCAGCGCCACCCCAGCACGAGCAGTCGTCGTTCGCCGCGTACTGCCGCTGCAGGTACTCGTCGAGCGCCGGCCGTTGCGCCAGACACTGGCCCGGGCACCCGATGTCGCTCTCGGCGTCGGCGTTCTCGACGGTCGCCTGGTGCTTCAGTGAGGCGTAGGCGGCTCGCACGTCGAAGTTCCGGACCCCCATCGCGTACCAGGTGGCGAGCGTCGCAGCCGAGGGGTCACCCGTCATCACGTGCGTCGGCGCCCCGAGGTGGAGCCACCGGTCCCACACCCCGCCGTTCTGCTGGGCGAACCGCAGCATCGACTGCGCCATGTCGCCGGCGACGTCCGGCCGGAGCAGTGCGAGCAGTTGGATCTGCGCCCGGTACTGGTCCCACCCGGAGTACGTGCCGTAGACGGCCCGGTGTCCCCGGTCCATCCGGTGCACCCGCTGGTCCGGCCCCAGGTAGCGGCCGTCGCGGTCGTTCAACGTGTTCGGCTGCATGAGTGCGTGGTAGACGGACGTGTACAGCTGGGTGGTGCGGTCCGCGGTGCCGCCTCCGACGCGTAGACGCGACAGTTCGCGGTTCCAGGAGGCCCGGGTGCCGGCCGCCACGCTGGCGACGGTCGAGCGCGGGGTCACCTCGCCGTCGCGGTTCGCGACGGCTCCTGCGGCGCTCACGTACGAGATGCCGATCTTCGCGTGCACCGTCGCACCGCGACGCGCGTCGAACCCGACCCACGCGCCGGAGCCGCGTCCGGCACGGTCGGCGCCGGTCAGGTACCCCTCCCCGCCGGAGGAGGACGTGCCTCCTGGCTGGACCGTGCCGTCCCGCCAGGTGCCGGTGCTCGTGAACGCCCGGTCGAAGGTCGCCGTGAAGAACAGGCGGTAGTAGCTGCGGCGGTCGGGGTTCGTGGCCCCGCCCCCGTTCGCACGGCGGCTGCAGAAGCCGCCGGTCAGGACGCTGCCGCTGACCGTGCGGGTCCGTGCGTCGACGCGGGTGGTGGCCGCCTCGCTGCCGTTGATCGAGTTCGACGTGCGGAAGAGCAGGTTCGCGTCCTTGCCGGCCGGGAACGCGAACTCGCCGACGCCGGCACGCGTGGTGACGGCGAGGTCGGTGCGGACGCCGTTGTCGAGGCGGACCGTGTAGCGACCGGGGCTCGCCGACTCGTCGTCGTGCGAGTAGCCGGCGGCGTAGACCGCGTCGGTGAGGTCGGACGACGGCGAGGTCGTGACCGGTGTGGTGACGGGCATGATCGGCACGTCACCGGCGGCCCCCGGCGCGCAGCCCGCACCGTTGAGGTGCGTCAGGCTGAACCCCCGCAGTCGGTCGACGTCGTACGAGTAGCCGTTCGCGACCGGGGTCGAGGTCTGGTCGCCCGCGGTGCCGGTGGGGCTCCACTGGAGCATGCCGAACGGAGCGGTCGCGCCGGGCCAGGTGTTGCCGTCGCCGCTCGTGCCGATGAACGGGTCGACGTACCGGGCGGGGTCGGAGACGGTCCGGGCCGCCTGCCCTGCCTGCCCGGTCGGCGAGGCGACCGCCGGTGCGGCGACCATCCCCGTCCCGAGCAGCGCGGCGATCGTGGCCACCGCGGCGAGCGGCAGCGGGCGGAGGAGCGGGCGACGGTGCACGCGGGAACGGTTCACGCCCGCGACGCTAGACCCCTCGGACGGGGGACGCGCGATCGGTCACCGAGCGCTCTCCTGCTGTTCATGCAGGCCGACGTCGGCGTCCGGGCGCAGGTGGTGTCCTTCGCGGGCGCGAGCGGACCGTACACCCTCGCCGACGTCGACTGAGGTCCAGATCACACCCTCCGCTGCGAGGATGGCCCCATGAGCGTCATGGTCTCCCTCTTCGATGCGCACCGCACCCGCACCAGCGAGAAGTACACGGCCTACCCGCCGGACGTGCTGCCGATGTTCGTCGCGGAGATGGACAGCATGCTCGCCGAACCCGTGCGGGACGCCCTCGTGGCCGCGGTCACGAACGGCGACACCGGGTACGTCGGGCACGGGCGGGCGCTCCCCGAGGCGTTCGCCGACTTCGCCGAGGCCCGCTGGTCGTGGCGCCTCGACCCGGACCTCGTGCGGACCACCACGGACGTCTCGGTGGCTGCGGTGGAGACGCTCCGCCGGGTCATCGAGCCCGGGGGCCAGGTCGTCATCATGCCGCCCGTGTACCCGCCGTTCTGGGAGTACGTCGCCGAGGCCGGCGGCTCCGTGACCGAGGTCCCGCTGCTCGCACCCGAGGGCACCGCGGACCCGTTCGACACGACGGCCGGGTGGCGGATGGACCGCGACGGGATCGGCCGGGCGTTCGCGGACGGGGCCCGCACGGTGCTGCTCTGCAACCCGCACAACCCCCTCGGACTCGTCCACACCCGCGAGGACCTCGCCGCCCTCGCCCGACTCGCCGCCGAGTGGGACGCCGTGGTCGTCTCGGACGAGATCCACGCGCCGCTCGTGCACGCGGACGCGACGTTCACGCCCTTCCTCGACTCCTGCCCCGAGGCAGCGGAGCTCGGGGTCACCCTGACGAGCGCGAGCAAGGCGTGGAACCTCGCGGGGACGAAGTGCGCCCTGATGGTCGGCGCCTCCGAGCGTGCTCGCGCCTGGTTCGACGGCATGCCCGGCGAGGTCGTCGAGCGCACCGGGATCCTCGGGTACACCGCGAGCGTGGCGGCGTTCAGCGAGGGCGGACCCTGGCTCGCGTCGCTGCTGACCGAGCTCGCTGCGAACCGCCGCACCCTGGCCGAGCGACTCGGTGACGTGCTGCCCGGCACCGGGTACCGGCAGCCACAGGCGTCCTACCTGGCGTGGCTCGACCTGCGGGCGCTCCCGTGGGGTGACGACCCCGCAGCCCTGCTCGTCGACGAGGCGAAGGTCGCGCTCGGCAGCGGACCGGACTTCGGACGCCAGGGGGCCGGGTTCGCGCGACTCAACTTCGGGTGCTCGGCGGAGACCCTCGACGACGGACTCAGCCGCCTGCACACCGCGTTCGAACGACGTGCAGGCGGCTGATCCGCGGCCCTACTCGAACAGCTGCCAGGCCGGCTTGTTCGCGTACGTGTACGTGTAGTAATCGGCGAGCTTGAGGCCCGCCGCGGCTTCTTCGTCGACGACGACGGTGGCGTGCTCGTGCAGCTGCAGCGCGGACCCGGGGACGAACGACGACAGCGGCCCCTCGACCGCGGCGGCCACGGCGTCGGCCTTCGACGAGCCCTGGGCGACGAGGACGAGCTCACGGGCCTCGAGGATGGTGCCGAGCCCCTGCGTCATGCAGTGCGTCGGGACCTGGTCGAGGCTGTCGAAGAACCGGGCGTTGGCCTCGCGCGTGGACGGGGCGAGGGTCTTGATGCGGGTGCGGGACGCGAACGACGACGTCGGCTCGTTGAACCCGATGTGCCCGTTCGCGCCGATACCGAGGATCTGCACGTCGACCCCGCCGGCGGCACGGATCGCGGCGTCGTACTCCTTCGCCGCGAACTCGAGGTCGGACGCGCGGCCGTCCGGGACCCGCACGCGGGAGGGCTCGAACCCGAGCGGCTCGATGACGTCGCGCTGGATCACCGAGGCGTACGACTCGGGGTGCTCGAGCGGGATGCCGACGTACTCGTCGAGGGCGAACGCGCGGGCCTCGGCGAACGAGATCCCCCCCGCGTCGACACGACGCTGCAGGTCGGCGTAGATGCCCTGCGGGCTGGACCCGGTGGCGACACCGATGACGGCGGACGGCTTCTTCGCGATGACGGAGGCGATCTTGGCCGCGGCGACGCGACCGACCTCAGCCGGCGTGGGCAGGATGATGATCTCCACGGTGACAGCCTACTGGTCATGACCAGTCCGCGACAGGGTCCCGTGTCGGTAGCGTGGCGGCATGCCCACGCCTGACTTCGTCCTGTCCCTCCGATCGAGGATCGGGAACGAGCCGCTCTGGCTCACCGGGGTCACCGCCGTCGTGACGCGCGGCGAGGGCCCGGACCGTGAGCTCCTCGTCGTGCGCCGGGCCGACAACCACGCGTTCACGCCGGTCACCGGCATCGTCGACCCCGGCGAGGAACCCGCGGTCGCCGCCGAACGCGAGGTCCTCGAGGAAGCCGACGTCGTCGCCGTCGCCGAGCGCCTCGCGTGGGTGCAGGTGCTGCCGGAGATGACGTACCCGAACGGCGACCGGGCGCAGTACCTCGACCTGGTGTTCGCCTGCCGGTACGTCTCCGGGGATCCCTTCCCCGCCGACGGCGAGAACACCGAGGCCTTCTGGGCGCGGCTCGACGCGCTGCCGGAGATGCCCGCGACCATGCGGGCACGGATCGAGGCGGCCCTGTCCGACGACCCGGCCGCGCGCTTCCAGCGCTGACCCACGGGACGGGAGGCGCGGTGCGGGCCCGCACCGCGCCTCCCGTCCGTCAGATCGCGGCTACGCGAGCGGGGCGACCGCCACGGGCGCGCCGAGCAGGCGCACGGCGACGGCCTCGCCGGCCGCACGACGGTCGCCGACCTCGTGCTGCACCGTCACGACGGTGTCGTCGTCGAGCCGGACCGTGGTGCGCCGGATCGACCCGAGGAAGCTCGAGGCCACGACCGTGCCGGTGACGCCCTCCGAGGCGAAGGCGACGTCCTCCGGGCGGACGTAGGCGAGCACCGGGCCGTCCGGCACCGAGGCGTCGAGGGCCGGGACGCTGAACCCGTAGACGAACACGTCGCCCCCACGCAGGTCCCCGCGGAGCCGGTTCGACTGCCCGACGAAGTCCGCCGTGAACGCCGAGGACGGGGACCGGTAGAGCTCCTCGGGTGTGCCGATCTGCTCGATGTCGCCGGCGTTCATCACCGCGATGCGGTCCGAGACGGCGAGCGCCTCCTCCTGGTCGTGGGTGACGAACACGGTCGTGATGCCGAGGTCGCTCTGGATGCGGCGGATCTCGTCGCGCAGGGAGACCCGCACCTTGGCGTCGAGCGCGGACAGCGGCTCGTCGAGCAGGAGCACACGGGGCCGGGTGACCAGGGCCCGGGCGAGGGCGACGCGCTGCTGCTGGCCGCCGGAGAGCTGGTGCGGGTAGCGGTCGGCGAACTCGGCGAGGTGCACCATGTCGAGCGCGTCGATGACCTGCTCGCGGCGCGCGGCGGCGGGGACCCGGCGCATCTCCAGGCCGAACGCGACGTTCTGCCGCACGGTCATGTGCGGGAACAGCGAGTACTGCTGGAACACCATGCCGATGTCCCGTTTGTCCACCGGGGTGCCCGCGACGTCGACGCCGTCGATGCGGATGGAGCCGGCGTCGATGGCCTCGAGGCCGGCGAGCGCCCGGAGCGCGGTCGTCTTGCCGCAGCCCGAGGGCCCGAGCAGCGACACGAACTCGCCGGGTTCGATGCGGAGCGACAGGCCGGCGAGGGCACGGTGCGCGCCGTAGTGCTTCTCGACGCCGTGCAGTTCGACGGTCGCGCCGTCGGTGGCGAGCGATGCCGGGGCGGCGGGGGCGGTGACGGTCATGCGGACTCCTTCGGGGCACGGCGACGGCGGGAGCCGACCCGGCCGATGACGACGAGCAGCACGAATCCGAAGACGAGTGCGCCCAGCGAGAAGATCGCGGCGACGTAGGGGTCGGTCGACTGCACGAGCAGGAGCGCCGTCTGGAACGTCGTGCGGGAGAGGAACGAGGCGAGGGTGTACTCGCCGAGGACGACCGTGATGGTCAGGAAGCAGGCGGCGGTGATGCCGCGGCGGAGGTTCGGCAGGAGCACCCGCCACGTGACGGTCCACCACGACGCGCCGAGCGACCGGGCGGCCTCGGAGAGCACGGCCATGTCCATCGCGGTGATGGCCGCGGCGATCGGTCGGAACGCGAAGGGGAGCGAGACGATGCCGATCGCGAACGACAGGGTCCACGCGCCCGAGCCGAAGACCTGGGCGACGACCTGGTACACGGGGATGAACCCGACGACGAGGACGACCACGGGGACGGTGATCGGCACGATGCACACGAACTCGAGGACCCGACGGAGCCGCGGGTACCGCAGGGCCGTGATGATCTGGGCCGGCAGCAGGACGAGCAGCACGATCCCCACGGTGATGAGCGCGATGAGCAGGGATGCCCCGAGACCGTCGAACACCGGCTGGTAGGTCGCGGCGTTCACCGGGTCGACGAGTGCGCCGTAGTGCGCGAGCGTCAGGCTGCCGTCCGTCCCCTGGCGGAAGGTGAACTGCGCGAGGGCGACGAGCGGGACGGCGAACACGAGGCCGACCACGACGAGCACGATCGCGGCGGTGACCCGTGACGGGGCCGCGCCGAAGCGGCCGGGGCGAGCCGCGCCTCCTGGCCGACGACGAGACGACGGGCGCGACGGGCGCGACGGGCGCGACTCACCCGACCCACGCGACGGACGCACCGGGGCGGCCGCGCTCATCGCTGCCACCTCGATGCCCGACGCTGCAGCAGCGAGTACGCGCCCATCACGATCGCCATCACGACGACCATGCCGAAGGCGAGCACACCGGCGACGTTCTGCAGTCCGATGATCGTCTCGCTCGTGAGCTGCGTGCGGATGGTGAGCGGCACGATCCCGCCCTGGGAGATCAGGGCCGCCGCGGTGGCGAACGACGAGAACCCGTTCGCGAAGAGGAGCAGCAGCGATCCCCAGAACGCCGGCGCGAGCACGGGCAGGCCGATGCGGCGCCAGTACGTCGCGCGGGAGGCGCCGAGGGTGGCGGCGGCTTCACCCCACTGGGTCTTGACGCCCTCGAGTGCGGGCATGAACGTGAGGACCATCAGCGGCACCTGGAAGTAGACGTAGGGGATGACGAGCCCGGGGACCGTGTAGAGGAAGGTGCCCTCGGCGTTGAGGTCGATGTGGAAGACGGACACCAACCACGTCGTGACGAGGCCCTGCGCGCCGATCGTGGCGATGAACGCGAACGCGAGCATGACGCCGCCGAACTGGGCGAGGACGCTCGCGGCGGAGTCGATCACGGACCGGACGAGCCCGTCGGGCCGGAGTGCGGCGAGCGCCCAGCACACGATCGCCCCGACGACGGCACCGATCACGGCGGACACGGCCGACAGGGCGAACGAGCCGCCGAAGGCACGGATGACCGACGGGTCGGCGAACGCGGCGAGGTTGGCGAACGTGAACGCGCCGTCGCTCGTGAAGAAGCCGCTGCCGATCGCGACCACCGCGGGGACGGCCAGGAACAGCAGGACGTAGGCGGCGAACGGGGTGAGGCCGAGCCACGCGATGCCGCCGCGGCGCCGGACACGGGGTCCGGCGACGCGGCGGGCGGTGGCATCGGCCGGCTGCTCGCTCGTGACGAGCGTCGCCCCGGCGACCGGTGCCGATGCGGTCGTGCCCGCCGCGGGGGCGGGCACACCCGGTGCCGATGCGGTGGTCATGCTGCTCAGGAGCCCATCGTCGAGGCCCACTTCGCCGACAGCACCTTCGCCGCGGCGGTGACCTGCTCGTCGGTCAGCTCGACGTAGTCCTTCGGCGCGCCACCGGCGGCGTCGAGGGCGTCCTGGTCGACCTTGCCCGACTTCTCGAGCGCGGCGAGGGTGGACGGGAAGGCGCCGGCCTGGAGGTACAGGTTCTGCACGTCCGGGCTGGCGATGTACTCCTGCCAGAGGCGCGCCGCCGCGGGGTGCGGGGCGTCCTTGTTGATCGCCTGCGAGTAGTACGAGCCGAGGGCCTGGCCCTCGGGGACGACGGTCTTCCAGTTCTTGTTCCCGCTCGCGCCGGCCGCCGGGCCCCACGCCAGGTTGTTGTAGGACCACTGGATCACGACGGGTGTCTCACCCGAGGCGACGGTCGCCTGCGACGGCAGCACGTTCTGGAAGTTGCCCGCCTGCTTCAGCTTGCCGAAGTAGTCGACGCCCTTCGTGATGTCGTCGGCCGAGCCGCCGTTCTCGAGCGCCGCGAGGTACACCGCCGACGCGGCCTGGTTCGCCTGGGTCGGGTCGCCCGCGATCGAGACCTTGCCCTTGTACTCGGAGCCGAGCAGGTCGTCCAGGTCCTTCGGGGCGTCCGTGATCTTCGACGAGTCGTAGCCGATGGACATCAGGCCCGTGTAGTCGCGGGTCCAGGCGCCGTCCTCGTCCTTGAGGTCCGAGGGGATGTCGCTCCAGTTCGCGACCTTGTAGTCGGTCAGGAGGTCGAGGTTCTGCTGCAGCACGGCGTTGCCGAGGTCGAGCACGTCCGGTGCCGTCGACTGGCCCTTCTGCGACTTCACCGCGGCGACCTCGTCGGCGCTCGAGCCGTTCGGGTTCGCGGAGGTGATCTTGATGCCGTACTTCTTGGTGAAGCCGTCGATGATCTTGCCGTAGTTGGCCCATGACGGCGGCAGCGCGATGACGTTGAGCTGCCCCTCCGCCTTGGCGGCCTTCACGAGGGCGTCCATGCCACCGGCGGACTCGGCGCTCGTGGCGGTCTTCCAGTCGGTGTCGTCCTTGGTCGTGCTGGCGGAGCTCGTGGCCGAACAGCCGGCGAGGGTGACGATGGCGGCGGCGGCCAGGGCGATGCCGGCGAGGGTGCGCTTGTGCTGCACGGGGTGTGCCTTTCGGGTGCTGTGGTGCGTCGGGGTGGACCGGGGTCCGGGTCCTGGACGATCGTGGACGCGTCCGGTTTCCGGCCAGTGCTGCGGCGGTGAACGGCGGCGGAACAGCGGGTTCGCCTGTACGGTTTCGCTTGTCGGCACAGGCGCCGGCACCGGCGTCGGCCCGCATCGGGCCGGCCCGTCCAGCCCGGTTCAATCCAGGAGGCACGGATGCAGTTCACGACGACCGTCCTGCAGGCGCGGAAGACGGCCACCGGCCTGCCTGTCCCGTCCGACGTCGTCGACGCGCTGGGCGCGGGGCGCCGCCCGCCCGTGGTCGTCACCCTGAACGGCGCCTACACGTACCGGTCGTCGATCGGCGTGATGAACGAGCAGTCCCTCGTCCCGCTGTCGGCGGAGCACCGTGCCGCCTCCGGGGTCGCGGCCGGCGACACCGTCGAGGTCACGATCGAGGTCGACACGCTGCCCCGCGTCGTCGACCTGCCGGAGGACCTCGCGTCGGCGCTGCAGGAGGCCGGGGTCCGTGCGGCCTTCGACACGCTGTCGAACTCGCGGCAGCGGGCCCTCGCCGACCCGGTCGTGCAGGCGAAGTCCCCGGAGACCCGTGCGCGTCGGATCGACAAAGCCGTCGAGTCCCTGCGCGGGTAGGCGCCGGGGCGTACCTGACCGTTTCGGGCGTACCTGGTCGGAAGTTTCGGGCAGGTACGCCCGGAAACACCATGCATCGCGGACGCTCTGGGAAAGAACGAGCGGCGTTGGACACTGAGCCGACTCACCGCATCGGCGTCGTCGCGGGGTGTCGAGCGCTCCGCACCGGTCGGACCGCACACGGGAGGCCGGCGGCACGGAACCGGAGTGCCAGCGCGTCGAGGTCGAACAGCTCGCGCCACTCGACGCGGAGCACCGTGCGGACGCCCGGCACCGTGAGCAGGCGGGCGTGCCGACGTTTCTCGTCGATGAACACCTCGGTCTGGTCGCGACCGCCGAGGTACCGCTCCTGCGTGTACTTCGCGCGTCCGTCGATCTCGACGATCACCCCTTCGTCCGGGAACCAGAAGTCGACGGCGGACCGACGACCACCGATCACGAACTCCTGCTGCAGCACGGGCACGGGGAGCCCGAGCTCGCGGAAGACCACTCGCGCGAGAGACTCCGCCGGGGAACCCGACCGTCCGTCTGCGAGCTCGACGACCTGCGCAGCCCGTGCCCGTCCCCGAGCGCTCGGGTGCAGCGCCCGCCACAGGTCGTCGCGTCGGATGCCGCGGCGCAACGCTGAATCGGCGACGACGACTCCGGTCCGCAGGTCGTCCGTCATCGCGATGTCGATGACGGTTCGTGGAATCGTGGTGATCGCGAGGTCGCCCGCTCGGGTCCGTTCGGTGTCGGACACCGGCCGGGTGTGCAGGACCAGTTCGGCGGTCCGGGCGCGGTACATCGACTCCGGCACGGTCGCGTGGACCGGGATGCTCCACCCGCCGAGCGACGGCAGCCCGTGCACTGCGGCCGCGGATGCGTGCGAGGCGGTTGCCCGGCCGCCGAGTCGACCGAGCCGCGCGTACACGCGGGTGACGTACCGCTGCCGGGGCCCCGCTGCGTCCCACGCCGCCCCGTCGACGAAGGCGTTCGGCCCCGCGCGGACGAGACGACCGGGGCCGTGCAGCCGTGTCCGGCGGCGGAGGGTGCTGGCGTCGAGGCCGGCTTCGCGCGTGGTGGAGGCCCGCAGGATGGGCAGCGGTTCGTTCATGGACGAGACGATGCCGGCCAGCCACGCGCAAAGCGGTCCGATCTCGTCAACTGTTGACGCGCCTCCAGACCCACGCTGTTGTGGAGGACCAACGTTCTTTCCCAGGACGGGCGCGATCCCTGACGAAATCGGGCGTACCTGGGCAGATCTTTCGACCAGGTACGCCCGATTCGACCGCCTACGCCCGGAACGACCACGCCAACCCGCAGCACGGCGCCGGACGGAACGCACCCGTGTCCCGTCCGGCGCCGCGGTCCTTCGCGCGCGAGCCCGCTGCCTCAGGCCCGACGCACCCGGAGGGTCACGATCTCGAAGGGCCGGAGTGTGAGCACGACCGGCTCCCCCGACTCCCACGAGTCCCCCAGCGGGCGTTCCAGCAGGTCCACCGCCGCCACCCCGGCGACGTCGAACCCGAAGTCGACGCCGACGTCGGCCGCGCGACCGCCCGACGCCTCGTAGAGCCGCACGACGACGTCACCGGAGCGGTCCTCGGCGAGCTTCACCGCCTCGACGAACACCTGCGGCGACGACACCGTGACGAGCGGGTCGACCGTGGTCGTCCCCTCCACCGTGCGCACCGGCAGGTTGAGCCGGTACCCGGCATCGGCGGCGTCGAGCACCGAGGCACCCACCCGCAGCACCGTCCGGAACACGTGGTGCCCCTGGTCGGCGTGCGGGTCCGGGAACGTCGGTGCCCGCAGCAGCGACTCCCGGACGAGCGTCGTGGTGCCGCCGTCGGCCCGGGTGCTCCGGGTGATGTCGTGTCCGTAGGTGGAGTCGTTCGCGACGGCGACGCCGAACCCGGGCTCGGCGACGTGCACCCAGCGGTGGGCGCTCGTCTCGAAGCGGGCCATGTCCCACGAGGTGTTCTGGTGGGTCGGCCGGTCGATGTGGCCGAACTGGATCTCGCTCGACGCCGACGCCGCACGGACGTCGAGGGGGAACGCGAGCTTGAGGAGCTTCTGGCGCTCGTGCCAGTCGACCTCGGTCACGATCGTCAGCTCGGACTGCCCGGCGACGGCGGAGTACCGGGTGGTGATCGACGACGACCCGAAGGACCGCTGGACGACGAGTTCGTCGCCGGACACCTCGACCGAGGACGCCTCCAGCACCGTGCCGCTGCGCTGGTAGGCGCGGTCGATGTCCCACGCCTCCCACTGGTTCGGGGTGTCGCGGAACACGGTGTACTCCGCGGCGGCCGCACCCGGGGCGACGGCGTCGCGTCCGGACGCGTGGTCGACGAGCGACACGACGTGACCGGCCGCGTCGATGGTCGCCGTGACGACGCCGGTGTCGAACACGAAGCGGTCGCCGTTCCGGACGGGAGGCACGGCTCGCGGTTCGTCGCCCAGCGAACCACCCAGGGCGGTTGCGTCTCCCGCCGCGACCGGCGAGGCGTTGAAGCGCACGACGTTCCCGGTCGAGCCGCTGCCGCCGGCGGCGTCCGCCCCCGACGGGGCGTCCAGCAGGGCACTCCCACCGCCGGCCCGGGCGGTGGACGACGCACCGACCCCGGCGAGCGCCGCGGCACCGCCGTTCGCGAGCGCCGTCGTGGCGTTGCCGATCAGGCCTTCGAGCACACGAGCGACCTCGGCGTAGTTCGCCTCGGCGTTCTCGTAGACCCAGGCGATCGAGGAGCCGGGCAGGATGTCGTGGAACTGCTGCAGGAGCACGGTGTGCCAGGCCTGCTCGAGCTCCTCGTACGGGTAGTCGAGCCCGAGTCGCACGGCAGCGGTGGACGCCCAGAGCTCGGCCTCGCGGAGCAGGTGCTCGGAGCGCCGGTTGCCCTGCTTCGTGCGGATCTGGGACGTGTACGTGCCGCGGTGGAATTCGAGGTACATCTCGCCCGACCACACCGCCGGCGTCGGCAGTGCGGCCTCGATCTCCTCGAAGACCTGCGCCGGGGTGCCGAGGTCGACCCGCGGGGACCCGTCCAGGTCGTGCTGACGTCGGGCGGCGGCGACCATCTCGCGGGTGGGTCCACCGCCGCCGTCGCCGAAGCCGTAGAGCAGCATCGAGGTGTTCGCGACGCCGCGCTCCTTGTTCTGCCGTTCGCCGCGGTGCAGGTCGGCGGGTGAGACGTCCGAGTTGTAGGTGTCCGCCGGGGGCAGGTGCGTGAGGACTCGGGAGCCGTCGATGCCCTCCCAGTGGAACGAGGTGTGCGGGATGACGTTCGTCTCGTTCCACGAGGGCTTCTGCGTGACGAACCACTTCGAGCCGGCGGCGCGGACGATCTGCGGCAGGGCTCCGGAGTACCCGAACGAGTCCGGGAGCCACGCCTCGGGGGTGTCGATCCCGAACTCCTCGAGGAAGAACCGCTTGCCGGCGACGAACTGCCGCGCGAGGGCCTCACCGCCGGGGAGGTTCGTGTCCGACTCGACCCACATGCCGCCGACCGGGATCCACCGGCCCTCGGCGACCCGTTGCTTGATGCGGGCCCAGATCGACGGGTAGCCGTCCCGGATCCAGGCGTACTGCTGCGCGGAGGAGCAGGCGAACGTGAAGTCGGGGTCGCGGTCCATCAGGTCGAGCACGTTCGAGAAGGTGCGGGCGCACTTCCGGACGGTCTCGCGCACCGGCCAGAGCCACGCCGAGTCGATGTGCGCGTGGCCGACGGCGATCGCCCGGTGCGCGGCGGCGCTGGCCGGCACGGCGAGGACGGGCGCGAGGACCGCTCGTGCGTCGGCGGCCGTCCCGGCGACGTCGTCCGGGTCGAGGGCGTCGGCGGCGCGTTCGAGCACGCGCAGGACGTCCGCGCCGCGGGTGCCGTCGGTGGGCAGCTCGGCCATCAGGCCGCGGAGGACCCAGAAGTCCTGCTGGAGCTCCCACACGGTGTCGTCCCGCTCGACGATCTCGAGCGCCTTCACCTTGTAGATCGGCGTCGTCCCGGCCGTGGAGCGCGACCCGAGCGGGGTCGCCCCCTGGAACGAGTCGCCGCCGATGTCCGGGTTCGCCGCGGCCTCGACGTAGAGCTCGAAGGACTCACCGGGACCGACCTCGAGCGGGACGGTGTCGTTCTTCGGCTCGATGCCCTTGACGGTCGTGCCGTCCGGCCGCCACGCGAGTCCCTCGGCCTGGAACCCGGGGTGGCGCTTCGTGAAGCCGAGGTCGACCCGGAGCTCCGACGTGGTGCCCGGCGCCGTCCCGAAGTCCTCCGGCACGGTGCCGCGGATCCGGAACCAGGTGGTCCCCCACGGTCGGCCGCCCCAGGAGCCGCCCACCGTGAACGGCTCGTAGTCGGCCGCGACCGCGACGTCGAACGGGACCGGCTCGTCCGGCACGGTCCAGGCGGCGATCTCCACCGGTGCGGACCGGCGCAGGACGGCGGGGTCGATGCGGTCCCGGACGAGCCGGGCGATGCGGGCTTCGACGAGGGGTTCGTCGTGGTGCATGGAGGTGGTTCCTTTCCAGCAGGGACGGGTGTCAGCCCTTGATGCCGCCGGCGAGGGCGTTGCCGCCGCCGAGGCCCCGGGACACGAGCACGTAGAGGGCGATGACGGGCACGGAGTACACGATCGAGAACGCGGCGAGCTGCCCGTACGCCACCGCCCCGTTCTGCCCGAAGAAGTTGAAGATGCTCACCGCGGCGGGCACCTTGTCGGGCGAGAGGAGCAGGACGAAGGGGACGAAGAAGTTCCCCCAGGCCTGGATGAACACGAAGATGAACACCACGGCGATCCCCGGGCGCATGAGCGGGATCACGATGCGGGTCAGGGTCGTCATCATCGAGGCGCCGTCGGTCCACGCCGCTTCCTCGAGTGACACCGGGACCGAGTCCATGAAGTTCTTCGCCATCCAGATCGCCATCGGCAGCGAGGTGGCGGCGAGGAAGAAGATGCAGCCCCACACGTTGTCGATGAGGTTGAGCGACACGAACAGCGCGTAGACCGGCACCATCATGGCGGTGATCGGCAGGCCGGTGCCGAACAGGATGCTGTACAGGAACGGCTTGTTGACCCGCATCTTGTAGCGGGACAGCGGGTAGGCGGCGAGCAGCGCGAACACCACGGTGACGACCGCCGTGCCGCCGGAGAGCAGCAGGCTGTTCGCGAGCGGGATGAACGACAGCTCCGGCGTGAGCACCTTCGTGAAGTTGTCGAGCGTGAACTGCGTCGGCATCTTCACGGACAGCGACGCCTGGGTGTCGACCGACGCGAGGACGAGCCAGAGCAGCGGGACCGCGAAGCACACCGCGATGACGAGCAGCACGACGTTCGACACCCAGCGCATGGTCCGACCCCGCGGGGAGGTCATGTGCAGCGAGCCCGGTGCGGTCACCGAACGGGTGGTGGTCTGGTCGAGGGACGGGGCAGTGATGGCCATCAGTCCACCTCCGGCTTCAGTGCCTTGATGTAGATGATCGAGAAGACCGCGCCGACCACGAGGAGGATCGTCGCGATCGCCGTCCCGAAGCCGAGCTGCGAGAACTTGAACGCCTCTTGGTAGGCGAGGATCGGCAGCGTCGACGAGTTGGTCCCGGGACCGCCGCCGGTCATGACGAAGATCAGCGTGAAGACCGACAGCGTCTGCAGCGTCGTCAGCATGAGGTTCGTCGAGATCGACCGGCGGATGACCGGCAGGGTGATGTAGACGAGGCGCTGCCAGCCGGCGGCTCCGTCCACCTCGGCGGACTCGGTGATCTCCTCGGGGACCTCCTGCACGGCGGCGGAGTAGACGAGCATCGAGAAGGCCGTACCGCGCCAGATGTTCGCCAGGATGACGGCGAGCATCGGGTACGTGTAGAGCCAGTTCGGGCCGCTTATCCCGATCGACCGCAGGAACTCGTTGAGCGTGCCCTCGTCGTTGAAGAACGCGTACGCGGCGAACGAGGCGACGATCTCGGGCAGGACCCACGCGGCGACGACGAACGTGCCCACGATCGCGCGGACGGCCTTGTTCGCCGAGCGCATGAGCAGGGCGAGCCCGAGCCCGAGCACGTTCTGGCCCACGACCGCGGACGCGAGCAGGAACACGATGGTGAGGATGACGGACTTCGGGAAGTCCGGGTCCTGGAACAGCTCGACGTAGTTCTGGAAGCCGACGAACTGCTGGTCGGCGGCGCCGACCCCGGTCAGCGCCGAGTTGGTGAACGACCCGTAGAACGACGAGATGACGGGGCCGAGCAGGAAGATGACGAGGAGGACGACGGCGGGGAGGAGCGGGACCGCTCGTCCCACGTTCCGCAGCGGCTTCCGCTTGCGCGGGACCGGCGGATCGGTGCGCTTCGGCGCACCGGGCGCCGACAGCGTCGGCGCGAGGGGGGTGCTGGACACGGTGGTTGCCTTCCGGGTGCGGAGAGGGGTTCCGAAGGTGGGTGGGGTCGGACGGGAGGCGCGGCGCACGACGCGAGCCGCGCCTCCAGTCCGTCAGGTGGTCACCGCAGCGATCAGCCGGAGACCGTGTTCTCCTTGCCGACCACCTGTTCGACGGCCTTGTCGTAGGCGGCGGCCGCCTGCTTCGGCGTCTGCTGCCCCGTCATCACCGCCTCCATCGCGACCTGGATCGCGTTGGACACCTGCGAGTAGTCACTCGTCGCCGGGCGGAAGTTGGTGTGCTCGACGAGCCCGGAGAAGAACTTGAACGTGGGGTTCGCGTCCGTGTAGGCGGTGTCCTCGGCGACGTCCTTGCGGACGGCGATCTGGCTGTTCTCGCTGTCGTACTTGAGCGACCCGTCCTTGTCGAGGAACTTCGTGATGAAGTCGAACGCGGCCTGGGGGTTCTTCGAGTTCTTGCCGACCGCGAGGGTCCAGCCACCGGACATCGAGTTGTAGCCGGGCTCCTGGCCGTTCTGGGTCGGCATCGGCGCCTGGCCCATCACGTCGTTCCACTCTGCCCACGGAGCCGTGCCGGACTTCAGCCACGTGCCGGACTGCCAGGACCCGTCGAGGTCGATGGCGAGCTTGCCCTGCGGGAGCCACGTCTGGGCGATGGTCGTCCCGACGTTCGTGTCGAGCGCCTGCTGCGGCGTGGGTCCGAGGTCACCCTGGTAGACGTCCTTGATGAACTGCAGCGAGTCCTCGAACTGCTTCGAGCCGGTGACCCACTTCTTGTCCTTGTAGAGCGTGTTGCCGGAGCCGTCCGCGCCGTACAGGAGCATCTCGAAGCCCTGCATCGTCGAGGCCTCGCCCTGCGCCTTGCCCGAGTAGATGTTGAACGGGATGATGTCGGGCTTCTTGTCCTTGATCGTCTTCGCGGCCGCGAGCACGTCGTCCCAGGTCTTGGGCTGCCACGGGACGGGCAGGCCGACCTCCTTGAAGATGTCCTTGTTGTACCAGAGGGCCCGGGTGTCGGTGCCCATCGGGACGCCGTAGATCTTGCCGTCGTCGCCCTGCCCGGCCTGCTTCGCGTTGTCGTAGAACTGGCTCCAGTCCTTCCACTTCGCCGTGTACTTGTCGAGCGGCAGGAGGTAGCCCGCCTCGGCGTCGGCCTTGATGAGGAAGGTGTCCTCGTACATGACGTCCGGCGCGGTCGCCGGCGCCTTGTTCATGAGCGCGAGCTTCGTGTAGTAGTCGTTGCCCTGGGCCTGGATGGGGACGAGCGTGACCTTCTTGCCCGGGTTCTCCTTCTCGTACTCCGTCTTGACGACCTTCATCTGGGCGTCGAGCTGCTGGAAGGCACCGAACTTCTGGTACGCGATCTTGATGGTGTCGCTCGAGGCGGAGCCTGAGCTGGAACAACCAGCCAGACCGACCGCGGCGACTGCCACGGCTGCGAGTCCGGCGATGATTCGGGTGCGGCGTTTCATCGGTGCTCCTTTGCACGGGATGTTCGCGGGCTCCGTCACCCGCGCGCAGGATTACTCCACCGTATTGACTTATCCGTGTCAAGAGCTGTGGCGTGTCGATTCGGTCACGCTCCCGGACGGCTCAGACCGGAGTGGCACCGCCCGTGACCGTGATGCCGCCGGTCGCCGGGACGTCGACGAGCAGCACGCTCGGCCGTCCGACGTGGCGTCCCTGCCGGATCACCACGCGGTCGCCGGGCTGCACGGCCCCGATCTCGCGCAGGTACGCGCCGGTCGACGCCGCCGCCGAACCGGTCGCCGGGTCCTCGGTGATCCGGCCGGCCGGGAAGAGGTTGCGCGCCTCGTACTCCAGCGCGTCGGTACGGTGCAGGACCGTGACCGTCCCCGCCCAGCCAGCCTCGCGCTTGAGGGCCGCGAGAGGCTCCGGGGCGAAGCGGAACTGGTGGAACAGCTCGACGTCGGCGAGCACGATCACCGGGTGCCAGTTGCCGGCGAAGGACTCGAGCACCGGGAAGCCCGCCGCGACGTCGTCGACCCTCAGGCCGAGCAGGGCGAACAGGCGGTCGCGGAGGTCGGGGTCGAGCGGCCGGGACGCCGGCTGGACGCTCGTCATCGCGACCTGCACGCTGCCGTCCGGAGCGGTCGTGGCGTCGAGGGCGATCTCCCCCGCGGCGGTCGTGAACACCCGGCGCCCGAGACCCTCGCGCTCGGCGAGCACCACTGCCGTGGCGATCGTGGCGTGGCCGCAGAACGGGACCTCGGCCGCCGGCGAGAAGTACCGCAGGCGCGGGCCCGTGGCGGTCTGCCCGGTGACGAAGGCGGTCTCGGGGTACCCGACCTCCTGCGCGATCGCGAGCATCTCGTCGTCGGAGAGGTCGGCCGCATCGAGCACGATGCCGGCGGGGTTGCCGCCGCCGGGCTCGGCGTCGAAGGCGGTGTACCGGAGGATCTCGTTGTGCACCCTGCGACCGTACCGCCGCGGGCGCGCGGCCCGCGGGCTCGCGGGCCGCGGGCTCGCGGGGCCGCGGGCTCGCGGGGCCGCGGGCTCGCGGGGCCGCGGGCTCGCGGGGCCGCGGGCGCGCGTTCGTGAGCAGGAATGGTCGGGTCCGCACCACGAACCCGACCATTCCTGCTCACCGGATCACTCCGAGGCGGGGATCCCCCGGCGCCGACGGACCACTAGCACGCCCGCACCGGCGGCCAGGAGCAGGAACGCCGCCACGGCCCCACCCCCGAGCCCCTCGGCACCCGTGAACGCCAGCGCGCCGGTCACGGGGTCGATCGTGATCGTGGTCCAGCCCAGCACCGTGCCGTCCTCGGCGGTCACCACGATGCGGTGTTCGCCTGCGGGAGCTTCGGCCGGGATGGTCGCCGTGACCGTGCCGTCCGCCGCGACCGTGGCCGTCCCGAGCAGCGTCGGCGTGGAGAACATCCAGACGTGCACCTGCTGCCCGGCGTACCGGGTGCCGACGGCGATCGTGATGGTCTCGCCGGGGCGCGCCGTGGCCGGGGCGGTGAGCGTGCCGCGGTTCGCCTCGGTCAGGGACGACTCGGACGGTGCGACGGGCGCACCTGAGGGCCATGCGCCCGCTCCGGGGGTGGAGCCACCCGGCGCGGTGTCACCCGGGGCGGGCGTCGACCCGCCACCCGGCGTCGGCGTCGGCGTCGGCGTCGTGCCACCGTCGCCCGGCGTGCCGCCGTCGCCCGGCGTCCCACCGTCGCCCGGCGTCCCACCGTCGCCCGGCGTCGGCGAGTCGCACGGGTAGGTGCCCGTCCGGAGCGAGAACCCGTCCGTGTCGTTGTCGTCGGCGTAGAACGTCGCCCGCGAGCCACCCGTGCAGACACCCGAGATCGCGAAGCCCTCGTTCGCCAGCGTCCGGTCGGCGTTCGACGGCGCCTCGTACACGGTCGTCGCCGCGAAGGCCCCGTCGGCCACCTCGTACAGCGCCGTCCGGCCCGAGCACGCGTCGTCGCAGACCACCCAGAGCGCGTCCAGCGTCGGGTCGAACTGGACGTCCGCGACGACGGAGAACGGCGTCGCGATCGTGGCCACCCGCTGGAAGGCACCGTCGGACATCAGGGCGTACGCGTACACGCTGGCCGTGCCCTCGACGCCGACGAAGAACAGCCCGTCGCCGTGTCCGGTGTAGGTCGCCGGCGTGTACGCGGCGCCGGTGTGCTCGTCCGCGAAGCCGTGCGCGGTGAGCCAGGAGTCCGGGATCCAGGTGACGCCCTCGAGGCCCGCGTTCGCGCCGAGCCCGGGGAAGTCCGCCGCGAGGTTCCACTCGTCGGTGGCGTCGAGCGTCGACTGGGAGCCGTCGGCGGTGGCGAAGCGCAGGACGGCCGGGCGGCTCGTGGAGGACACGTCGTTGTTCCGCTCGGTCGAGACGTAGACCGCGCCGGGGTCGTCGGACGTGACGGTGATGCCCTCGGCATCCGGGGTGCCGGAGCCGTCGGCGTAGTGCAGTTCCGTACCGGCTGCGTTCGAGGGCGCCCATCCGCCCTCGCCGTCGGACACGAGATGGTAGAGCAGCCCGTCCCCGTTCTGCACGGCCCAGAGCCGCCCGGCGGCCGAACCCGACGTCGAACCCGAGGCCGTCCAGTCGATGCCGCTCAGGTCACCGGTGAAGGTGTCCTCGTCGTCGAGCACCCGCTCGTCCGGACCGCCGGGCCACGCCTCGGCGGTGACGACCCCGGCGAACCGGTTCGCGGTGCCCTTGGTCGGCGCCGAGGTCTCCGCGAACGCGCCGGTGCCGTCGGGGTTCCGGCCGTACGTCGTCGCGGCGTGCGCGCTCCACGTGTACGAGTCGACGACGTCGCCACGAGGATCGAAGACCCGCGCCGAGTCCGCCTTGCCCAGCCCGAACCCGAAGTCCTGCTCGTCGAGGACGGTGAAGCCACCCGGTGCGACGGTCGTCCCGTTCGGGATCGTGTACGCGTGCGTGTCGTCGCTGTCCCGGAACACGTACCCGCCGAGGTCGACCGTGGTCGTCCCGACGTTCGTCAGCTCGACCCAGTCGCCCGGGGTCCCACCGTCGGACTCCACCTCGTTGATGCGCACCGGCGAGGAGCAGTCGTTCGCCGCACCCTTCGTCGACGCCGTGGTGTCCACGAGCGCGCCGGTCCCGTCCGGGCAGCGCCCGTACGTCACCGCGGCGTGCGCCGTCCACGAGTACCGCAGCACGAGCTCGCCCGCCGGGTCGTACACCCTGGCGGTGTCGGCGCCGCCGAGCCCGAAGTCGAAGCCGGGAGCGGTCGCCGACACCTGGTCGATGACGAAGTACCCGCCCGCGGCGATGGTCGAACCGGCGGGCAGGACGTACGCCTCGTGCGAGCTGTCGTCGTCGAGGAACGCGTACCCGGACAGGTCGATCGCCGCCGACGAGGTGTTCCGCAGTTCGACCCAGTCGGTGTCGTCGCCGTTCGACTCGACCTCGTTCACGACGAGTCCGTTCGGGCTCGCGGCGCCCACGGACGGGTCGTCGTCACCGACGGCAGCGGAGGCGGGCGACGTCGTCAGCACGCCGGCGGCGACGACGAGGGCGGCGGCGACGGACGCGCCGAGGCGCAGAGCACGGGGATGCATGCAGAGTCCTTCTCAGGAGTTCGGGGGGGACCTGCACGACTGTTCAGCATCCGGGCATCCGGCCGGTGGCGGCGAGGTGAACGACAGGTGTCGCGACCGACACGGGGAACGGCACCGTGTGCCGGACGGGAGGCGCGGGTCGGGCCCGCACCGCGCCTCCCGTCACGGGCTGGTCGCGACCGACCCCCGTCAGCGACGGATGAGGAGGGTGCTCGCCCGCGGCGACAGCGCCGCGTCGAGGACGAGGCAGGCCGCGCCGACCGCGGCCACGTCCGCTCCGCGCCCGCTCTCCGTCACGACGACGGGGTGCTTCGGCACGAGCAGCGGCGAACCGACGATCGCCTCGCGCGCGGCGGGCAGGGCCGCGCTCGCGATCCGCGACCAGAACGGGCCGCCGAACACGACGCGGTCGATGTCGAGCAGGTTGACGATGAGGACGACGGCGTTGCCCATCACCGTCCCCGCCTCGGCCGCGAGTCCGACCGCGACCGGGTCCTCGGCGTCGATCGCCGCGCCGAGGGCGTCCCAGGCACGGTCGACCGCGGCGACGTCCGCGGGTGCGCCGCCGAGCGCGAGCCCCCGGGCCTGCGCGATGTGCACGAGGCGGTCCGGTGCCACCGCCGCTCCGACCTCGCCCCGCGTGCCCTCGCCGTCCGGCGTCCCGGCGAGGGAGCCCTGGTCGACCATGATGTGCCCGGCGTCACCGGCGTTCGACCCGACCCCGCGGACGGGCTCGTGGTCGACGGCGAGGCCCACGCCGAAGCCCGTGCCGAAGTACACGAAGGCGAAGTTCCGCGCGGAGGACTCCCCGGCGAGGAACATCTCCCCCACCACGGCCGCCGTGACGTCCTTCTCGAGGAGGACGGGGTACCCGGTCGCCTCGGCGAGCGCGTCGCGCAGGGGGACGTCGCGCCACCGCGGCAGGAAGGGCGGGTCGAGCACCACGCCGGCGTCGACGTCGATGGGTCCGGGGCTGGCGATGCCGACCCCGAGCACGGCCTCGACGTCGACGCGGGCGCCCGAGACGAGCTCGTCGATCGCGGTCGCGATGGTCCGGACGACCTCGGACGGGTCGTCCGCGGTCGGGGTCGACGTGGTGCTCGACGCGACCACGGTGCCCGCGAGGTCGAGCAGCACGTAGGTCACGACGGCCGGGTCGACGTGCACCCCGACGGCGTAGCGGCTGCCGGCCTCGAGCCGCAGGATCGTGCGGGGCTTGCCGCGACCGGACACGACCGTGCCGGACTCGGCGATCATCCCCGCCTCGATGAGGAACCGCGTGACGTTCGACACGGTCTGCGCGCTGAGGCCCGTACGGGACGCGAGTTCGACGCGGCTCAGCCCGTCCGGCGAGCGGCGCACGGCGTCGAGCACCACCGTCCGGTTGAACCCGCCGATCGACGGGAGGTTCGCCCCGCGCCGATGCTCTGCCATGCCGCGACCATACCGCGCTGTCACCGCTCGGCGAGTACCGCTTCGCGGAGGACCACGGCGAGACGCTCGGAGAACTCGCGCGTGATGTGTTGGCCGTCCTTCCGGATCAGGACGTCGTCCGCGAGGACCGGGCAGCGGCCGTCGACGCAGTACCAGCCGCTCGAATCGACGAAGTCCACGCCCGCCCGGGACTCGGCGACTCGACGCTCGGCAGCGGCTCCGAGCTGGTACGCGTCCGACAGTTCCGAGGTGCACGCGCCCGGGCCGTTCAGCCGCAACGCCGCACACTGCGACGGGTCCCCGCCCTGCGGCACCGCGGCGACGAAGACGACCCGGGCGCCCGAGCCGGCGACGGCGTCGACGAACCGACCGGCGGCGGCTTCCCACTCGCGCGCAGCCTCGGGCAGACTCGGGCGCCCGACGAGCTGCGCGACCCCGTCGTACCCGTGGGTGACGACCACGATGTCCGGCGTCGTCTCGTTGATCTCGTCGATGGCCGCGGCTCGTTGCTCATTGCACCGCCTGCGATCGTCGTCTGACTTCCCGCGCACGGCGATGTCGAGCATCGGACAGCCGCTGGCGGTCAACCCGCGCACGATCGAGTCATGTCCGAAGGCCCCGACAGCCGCGGGCATCAGGGCGACCCCCACGGAGCTCCCCACGACCGTGACCTGTCGGACGGGATCATCCGCCGCGAAGCGACACGACCCGGGATCGCCGATGACAGTCCGGTCGCACGCCTCGTACCCTTGCGGCGGCCCCGGCACCAGTTCGTCCAGCGCCGGGGTGAGTCCGACCGGCCACCGTTCCGACCGGAGACCATTCCCGAGCGCGGCACCGAGGGACCGCGGGGTCCAGGGTTCGGCGACCGCGCTGGCCACCCCGTCGCCGACCCGCTCGGTCTGCGGGGTCGGGGCTGCCGTGAACGTACCCGTCCCGAACGCCACCACCGCGAAAGACGCGACCGAGGCGACGACGCGGACGGTCGCACCGGGTCGGCGTCCGACCCGCATCGCCGGGAGTTCCACCCAGCGGCGTGACAGTCCGCCGAGGACGAGCCCGACGAGGACGGCCGCGCTCCCGGCGACCGCTCGCTGCTCGGGGAAGACGTACGCCGCCGCGACGATCGCCGGGAAGTGCCAGAGGTAGATCGAGTAGGACGCTTCACCGACCCACTGCACCGGGCGCCACCGGAGGACAGAGAGCGGAGGGAGCCCCTGCCCGGAGACGAGCACCACGATCGTTCCCACGACCGCCAGGACCGCGTCGGGGACCGGGACGGCATCCGCACCAGGGGCGGTGAGGGCGGCGACCCCGATGACCCCGAGACCGGACAGGACGCCGCCGACGCGGATGCGGGCCGGCACGCGCTGCGTCCGCGCACCGACTGGGACCGAGAGTGCTCCGAGGGCGGCTCCGGCGGCCAGTTCCCAGAGACGCGATCCCGTGTCGAAGTACGAGGCTGCTGGCGCGGTCGTCCCCGCCGACGCGGCCCAGGCCACGGACGCGACGAGCACGAGCACCGAGGCCGCGACGGCGATGCGTCGCACCGAGACGGCGTCGGGTCGACGGAGCGATCGCCAGAGGACCGCCACGAGCAGCGGGAACACGACGTAGAACTGGAGCTCGACACTGAGCGACCAGAAGTGCTGGAGGGGGGACGTTGAGGACGCCGACGCCCAGTAGTCGGCGTCACGGCCGAGGAACACCCAGTTCACGATGCCGAGCGCGGCCGCTCCCGAATCGCGCAGGACGGACGCGGCGAGCGGCTGGCGGAGCGCGACCACAGCGCCGATCGCCACGACGGCGAGGGTCAGCACCGCTGCCGGGAACAGCCGCCAAAAACGGCGGCGGAGGAAGCCGCCGAGTGCGAAGCGTCCGGTTCGCACTCGTTCGGACACCATCGATCGCGCGAGCAGGTACCCGGAGAGCGCGAAGAACACGTCGACGCCGACCCACCCGCCGATCGGGACGCCGAACGCGTGGACGCCGACGACGAGCAGGACGGCGACTGCCCGCAATGCGGTGAGGTCGTGGCGGATCCGTCGATCGAAGGTCATGATGTTGACATATTACATGTCATACGTTGGGATCGGTAGTGGCCCCTACACGGGTCGCACGGCTACCCTGAGCGGCATGACGGACCTCCGCCTCGAAGAACTCTCCGCGTCGACCGCTGCGGCGGCGAACTCCCTGACGCTCAAGCCCGGGCAGGAGCAGTTCGTGCAGCCGACGACCTACGGCGTCGCGGAGTCGGACGTGAAGCCGAGCTCGGCGTGGACACGCGTGGTCCTCGACGGCGACGAGGTCGTCGGCATGATCATCGGCACCTTCGACGAGGACAACGCCGAGGAAGAACTGCGCAGCGCGATCTGGCGGGTCAACGTGTCCGCGACGGCCCAGGGTCGCGGCGTCGGTCGCTTCGCGGTGCACGGCCTCGCCGACGAGGCCCGCAACCGTGGGCTCGAGCGCCTCACCGTCGTGTACGAACCCGGTGGCGACGACAGCCCCGAGGCGTTCTTCCGCGCCGTCGGGTTCGAGGTCGTGCGCGAGACCCAGTACGGCGACCACTTCGCGGTCCTGCAGTTGGTGTGACCGAGGCTCCCCCCGACGACTTCGGCGCAGCCGTCGCCGAGGTCGTCCGGCTCATCCCGGCAGGTCACGTGATGACCTACGGCGACGTGGCCGCGGCGCTCGGCTCCCGGGCGTCGCGTGCCGTCGGCAAGGTCATGGCGCACGAGGGCTCCGACCTGCCGTGGTGGCGCGTGGTGCGGTCCGGCGGCCTGCCCCCGGTGCACCACGAGGCACGGGCGCACGAGCACTACCGCGCCGAGGGCACCCCGCTCGTGCAGGGGACGACGACCTGGAGGATCGACATGCGTCGGGCGCGCTGGTCACCCGCCACGGACGCGGACGACCCGTTCTGAGCGGCGCCCTCACGCGTCGAAGCGTGCGCCCTTCGGGTTCGACGGCAGCAGGCACATGACGAAGAGCACGAGCGAGCCGATGCCGACCACCACGTGCAGGAACTGCCAGAAGCCGGACAGGTTCGCGTCGTGCAGCCGTCGGGCGCCGAGGGCGAGGGACCCGATCAGCGTCGCGAGCCCCCAGAGCACGAACAGGTAGGAGCCGACCGGGTTCTCGAGCACCGGGGTGTCCGGCGTGAAGACCTGCGGCACGAGCTGCAGCACCAGGCCGATCGCGAGCGACGTGATCCACCACCACCAGAACTCGGAACGGGAGGCCCGCCCGGTGAAGACGGTGTACTTCCGCCAGAACCGCCGGACGGCCTCGGTGAAGGGTGCCCCGTAGAAGGGGTCGCGCAGGGCCACGCCGCCGGGCTGCACGCTGTCGTCGCTCATGGGTCAACCCAACCACGTGGAACCACGAATCCGACGTGGAACCAGCGCGAGTGCGTGGTTCCACGTCGGATCCGTGGTTCGTCCGAGGGCGTCGATCGACGGTGCCGCTACACGAGCGAGTCCCGCCAGGCCGCGTGCAGCTGCGCGAACCGTCCGGTCCCGGCGATGAGGTCGTCCGGGGTGCCGTCCTCGACGATCCGGCCGTACTCCATCACGAGCACCCGGTGCGCGATCGCCACGGTCGACAGCCGGTGCGCGATGATCACCGCGGTCCGGTCGGCGAGCAGCGTCTCGAGCCCCTCCTGCACGAGCCGCTCCGACGGGATGTCGAGCGACGCCGTGGCCTCGTCGAGGATGAGCACCTTCGGGTCCGCGATGAACGCCCGGGCGAACGACAGGAGCTGCCGCTGCCCGGCCGACACCCGGCCACCGCGCTTGTTCACGTCGGTGTCGTACCCGTCGGGCAGCGCCATGATGAACTCGTGCGCACCGACCGCCTTCGCGGCCGACTCGATCTCGGACCGTGACGCCCCCGGCTTGCCGAGCGCGATGTTGTCCGCGACGGTGCCGGAGAACAGATACGCCTCCTGCGTGACCATGACGATCGCGCGGCGCATGTCCTTCGTGTCGAGGTCCCGCAGGTCCACGCCGTCGAGCTTGACCGAGCCCTGCGACGGGTCGTAGAAGCGCGCCATGAGCTTGGCGAGCGTCGACTTGCCGGCACCGGTGGACCCGACGAGCGCGATCGTCTGCCCCGCCGGGATGTGCAGGTCGAACTCGGGCAGGACGACCTTGCCCTTGTTGTACGCGAACACGACGTCGTCGAAGTCCATCATCCCGGTGGCGTCCGGCAGCTTCACCGGCTTCGCGGGGTCCGGCACGCTCGGCCGCTCCTCGAGCACGCCCGAGATCTTCTCCATCGCGGCCGAGGCCGACTGGTACCCGTTGTAGAACATCGCGAGTTCCTGGGCCGGGTCGAAGAAGCGCTTGGCGTACAGCGCGACCGCGAGCAGCGCGCCGACCTCGAGCGTCCCGCCGACGATCCGGAAACCGCCGACGACGACGACCGCGGCCAGCGTGACGTTGCCGATGAGCACGAGCACCGGGTCGAAGGTCCCGAACAGGTTGAACACCTTCGTGTTCGCCTGCCGGTAGTCCTCGACGTAGCCGCCGTACTCGTCGCGGTTGCGGGACTCCTTGCGGAACGCCTGCACCGCCCGGATGCCCGTCATCGTCTCGACGAAGTGCACGATCACGCGCGCCGAGGTGACACGGGTGGCGCGGAACAGCGTCTGCGAGTTGGACTGGAACCAGCGGATCAGGAACCACAGCGGCACGAGCGACACCGCGAGCACGAGCCCGGACGTCGGGTCGAGCGCCACGAGTGCGATGGCGGTGAACACCATGTACAGCACGCCCTGGATGAGCTGGTTCAGCCCGGAGTCGAGCAGCTCGCGGATCGAGTCGAGGTCACTCGTCTGGCGGGAGATGATCCGACCGGACGTGTAGGTCTCGTGGAACTCGAGCGAGAGCCGCTGCGTGTGCAGGAACACCCGCTTGCGCAGGTCGAACAGGATCGCCTGGCTGATCCGCGCCGCCAGCACCGTGTACCAGGCCGTGAGCACGGCGCCGAGGACCGCCACGACGATGTACGTCGCGACGACGCCGAAGGCCGGCACCCAGTCGTTCTGCTCCATCACCGCCGGCAGCGCGTTGTCGATGCCCCAGGCGATGAGCGCCGGGCCCGCGACCGTGCCCGCGGTCGAGACCACGACCACGACGGCGAGGACGACGAGCCGGGCCTTGAGCGGCGCGGCGAGCGACCCGAGCAGGGCGAGGGAGCGGCGCCGCAGGCGCTTGCTCTCCGCCTTGGTGAAGTCCTCGCGCTCCTCGCCGCGCACGCCGAGCGTGGTGATCGACGCGGTGACGGGCGCGGCAGCCTGCGTGTCGGCGATGTCGTCGACGACAGGATCCGCGCCTCCTGGACCGGCCGACGTGTCGACCGGGAGGTTCTTCTCCTGCTGGCTCATGCCATCGCCTCCTCTCGTGCGGTGGCGTCGTCGTCGTCGAGCGACGAGATGACGTAGCGGTAGTGGTCGTTGTTCGCCATCAGCTCCGAGTGGGTGCCGACGGCCGTGACGACGCCGTTCTCCATGAGCGCCACCCGGTCGGCGAGCGTCACGGTCGACGGGCGGTGCGCCACGATGAGCGACGTGGTCTCGGCGAGGACGCGGCGGAGACCGGCCTCGACCCGCGCCTCGGTGTCGACGTCGAGCGCGGACAGCGGGTCGTCGAGGACGAGCACCGACGGCCGCGCCGCGATCGCACGGGCGAGCGCCAGGCGCTGCCGCTGCCCGCCGGAGAGGGACAGGCCCTCTTCGCCGACACGGGTGTCGACCCCGTCGGGCAGGTCGTCCACGAAGGACGCCTGGGCGATGTCGAGGGCCTCGCGCATGAGGGCCTCGGCCTCGTCGCCGGACAGGTCCGGGCGACCGAGCAGCACGTTCTCGCGCACGGTCGTCGAGAACAGCGTGGCGTCCTCGAACGCGACACCGACGTGGCGACGCAGTTCCGCACGGGTCAGCGAGCGGATGTCGACGCCGTCGATCGTCACGGAGCCGCCCGTGACGTCGTACAGCCGTGGCACGAGCGACAGCAGCGTGGTCTTGCCGCAGCCGGTCAGCCCGACGAGCGCCATGGTCTCACCGGGTCGGAGCTGCAGGTCGACCCCGTTGATGAGGTCCGGGAACTGCGGCGGGGAGTCCTGGTACCGGAAGTGCACGCCGTTGAACGACAGCGCACCGTGCGGCTCCGCGATCGTCTCCGGGTGCTCGGGGTCCGTGATCGTGTTCTCGGAGTCCATGACCTCGAAGAAGCGGTCGACCGCGGTGCGCGTGTCGAACGTCATCGAGAGCAGGAAGCCGATCGACTCGATCGGGAACCGGAGCACCGTCGCCGTCGCGAAGAACGCGAACAGCTGCCCGACGGACAGTTCCCCCTGGCTCGCGAGCCAGATGCCGGCGAGCAGGCAGAGCGCGAACGCGACGTCGGGCACGAGCAGCAGCCACAGCCAGATGCCCGCGATCGCCTTCGCCTTCTCGATCTCGGTGCCGCGCAGCGCCTCGGCCTGTTCGCTGAACTCGTCGAGCTTGTAGCGACCGCGCCCGAACGCCTTGAGCACGCGGATGCCGTGCACCGACTGCTCGACGCTCGTGGCGAGGTCGCCGACCTGGTCCTGGCTGCGGCGCGCGACGACGGAGTACCGGCGTTCGAACAGCAGGCCGTTGATCCACAGCGGGATCGACGCGACGAGGAACACCAGGCCGAGCAGCCACCCGAAGGTGAACAGCACGACGAAGCCGACGACGATCGTCACGATGTTGACGACCAGCAGCACGACGCCGAAGGCCAGCCACCGGCGGATCAGCGACAGGTCTGACACGGAGCGGGACAGTAGCTGCCCGGACTCCCACCGGTCGTGGAACGCCACCGGCAGGTCCTGCAGCTTCGCGTAGAGCGCGTTCCGCATGCTCGTCTCGATGCGCGTCGACGGCCGCATGACCATCCGGCGCCGGGACGCGATGAAGAAGGCCTCGAGCACGCCGAGCGCGAGCACACCGAGACCCGCGGGCCAGATCTGTGCGGAGTCCTTCGAGGACAGCGGGCCGTCGACGAGCCACTGCAGGACGTAGGGGATCGCGAGCGCGACCAGGGAGGCGCCCATGGCGGCGAACATGCCGCCGATGAGCCGGCCCTGGTAGGGCTTCACGTAGGGGTAGATCCGCGCGATCGCGCGGAAGGTCGAGGGGCGGTCGGTGGACGGGCGCGCCTGGTCTGGCGTCTTGGACATGGATTGCGTCCTCGTGCGTCGTGCCGAGACCCTCTGGACCGGCCGCTGCTGTCGCAGCCGTCGATCTGGAGGCTCGGTGTCCGTTGCGTGGTGGTCGTCGGCCGAGCGGGTCGGTCGCGTCCCGGGCCGTGCCCACCCCGGTGGGGCGTGCTCGGTCCTCGTCGCGGTCGCCCGCCGCCGCGTCGCGCGCGGCGTCGGTTCGGTCGGAGTGCACCGGGAGACAGTCGTCCCCCGGGTTCAGGCGTGGGCTCGCGCTGGCCCGTGCTCGTCGTCGTCGCTGGTGTCGCGGCGGCTCGTCGCTGGCTGTGGGAGGCAGCCCTACGCGGACAGCGGTGCCGTGACGGCGGGCGCACCCCGGTGGGGGTACGGCGCGACGGCCGCGTGTGCGGGACGTGGGCGGATGCCACGTGCCCCACCGAACGGTCGTGCGTCGGGAGCGGTCCCCACGAAGAGCACGAGACCCGCACGGGCAGCCGTCGCCACGGTTCCGGTCGTCGTGTTCATCGTCACTCCAGTCGTCGTCATCGTCACCGTTGTGTCCGCGGTGCCGCCGGCCGGTGTCTGTCGTGGACACTGGGGCCGTCGGCGTGCCTGTCGCGGAGCCTTACAGACTATTCACAGTCGAACGTGGTGCGCAAGCGTTTCCCGGAGTTGCCCGTTGTTCGACTCAGTGGAAGAAGTGCCGCTCGCCCGTGAAGTACATCGTCACGCCGGCAGCCGTGGCCGCGGCGATGACCTCGTCGTCGCGGACGCTCCCACCGGGCTGGGCGACCGCACGGACGCCCGCGTCGAGGAGCACCTGCAGCCCGTCCGCGAAGGGGAAGAAGGCATCGGAGGCCGCGACGCTGCCCGTGGCGCGCTCACCCGCACGGTTCACCGCGAGGTGGCACGAGTCGACCCGGTTCACCTGGCCCATGCCGACACCGACGCTCGCGCCCTGGTTCGCCAGGAGGATCCCGTTCGACTTCACCGCACGGCTCGCCTTCCACGCGAAGGCGAGGTCGGCCAGGGTCTGCTCGTCGGCCGGTCCGCCCGCGACGAGGGTCCACGTGGACTGGTCGAACGCGGTGAAGCGGTCGGCGTCCTGCACGAGGAACCCGCCGGAGATCTGCTTGACCTCGCGCGGGGCGAGGGCGAAGTCGGTCGGCAGCGTGAGCAGGCGGATGTTCTTCTTCCGCGAGAGGATCTCGATCGCCTCGGGGTCGAAGGCCGGCGCGACGACGACCTCGGTGAAGATGTCGGCGACCGTCTCGGCCATCTGCTTCGTGACGGGTCGGTTGGCGGCGATGACCCCGCCGAACGCCGAGAGCGGGTCGCACGCGTGCGCGGCGGCGTGCGCGGCGGCGATCGGGTCGGCCGCGTCCGCCGGGGCGATCGCGATCCCGCACGGGTTGGCGTGCTTGATGATCGCGACGGCGGGCTCGGCGAAGTCGTAGGCCGCGCGGACGGCGGCATCGGCGTCGACGTAGTTGTTGTACGACATCTCCTTGCCGTGCAGCTGCGCCGCCTGGGCGATCCCGGTGCCACCGGCGCTCGTGTACAGCGCCGCGGCCTGGTGGGCGTTCTCGCCGTACCGGAGCGTCGCCGCGAGGTCGGCGTCCACCGTCAGGTGCTCGTCGAACGACCCCGGCGTCTCGATGTCCCCGCGCGTGGTCGGTGCCGCGGCGTCCGCCACGACGTCGCTCGCGAAGTACCCGGCGACCGCGGTGTCGTACGCGGCGGTGTGCGCGAAGGCCTGGGCAGCGAGGCGCTTCCGCAGCTCGAGCGTGGTCCCGCCGGCGCGGACGGCCTCGACCACCTCGGCGTAGGACGACGGCGACACGACGATCGCGACGTTCGGGTGGTTCTTCGCCGAGGCGCGGACCATCGCGGGGCCGCCGATGTCGACGTTCTCGACCACGGTCGCGGTGTCGGCACCCGAGGCCACCGTCTCGACGAACGGGTACAGGTTGACCACCACGAGCTCGAACGGCTCGATGCCGAGGTCGGCGAGCTGCTGCTCGTGCGACTCGAGTCGGAGGTCGGCGAGGAGCCCGGCGTGCACCGACGGGTGCAGCGTCTTCACCCGACCGTCGAGCGACTCCGGGAAGCCCGTGACGCTCGACACGTCCGTGACCGCGTACCCGGCGTCACGGATGGTCTGCGCCGTGGAACCGGTCGACACGATCTCGACACCGGCGTCGGCGAGGGCCCCGGCGAGCTCGAGCAGGCCGGACTTGTCGCTCACCGAGATGAGCGCCCGCCGCACGGGGACGAGGTCCCGGTCGCGGTACAGGCTGGGGTCGGCTGCGTGCACGCTCATGCGCTCGGGGTGCCCTTCAGGTCGGTGGTGCCGTTGGCGATGTCGAGGATGGTCTGGATGAGCAGGCGTCGCTCGACCGGCTTGATCCGGTCGTGCAGCGTCGACTCGGAGTCGCCGGGGAGCACGGGGACGCGCTCCTGGGCGAGGATCGGACCGCTGTCGACGCCGTCGTCGACCTGGATCACGCTCGCACCGGTCTGCTCCACGCCGGCGGCCAGGGCGTCCCGCACGCCGTGGGCACCCGGGAACTCGGGCAGGTACGCGGGGTGCGTGTTGATCACCGCGGGGCCGAACTCGGAAACGACCGCCGGCGGCAGCAGCCGCATGAGGCCCGACAGCACGAGCAGGTCCGGCGACCACGGCCGGATCTGGGCGGCGAGCTCGCGGCCCCACTCCTCGCGCGAGTCGAACCGCGAGAACGGCACCGTGAACGTCGGGATGGAGAACTCCTCGCCCAGACCGAGCCCCTCGGCGTCGCGGTCGGCACCGATGGCGACGACCCGAGCGGGGTACTCCGCGTCGAGGGTCGCCTCGAGCAGGGCCCGGAGGTTCGAGCCGGCACCGGAGATCAGGACGACCAGTTCGAGCACGGGACAACCCTACCGGGCTGCGGTCACCGGTCGTCCTTCGGGCGGCGCCACCACGGCAGCTCGTCCTCGGGGATCTGGTCCGTGGCGTCCCACCGCTGCTGCTGCACGGGCGGCGCGGACGGCACCGAGCCGCCCTCGGCACTGCCCCGGTCGTCGCGACGGTCGCTGTGACGGTCGTCGACGTCCTCGACGTCGTCTCGACCCGCGACGAACTCCTCGGTGCTCCATGGGAACGCGGGCTGCGGCTCCGTCCCCGGCGCACGCGGCACGGCGGTGGCGGCCTCGTCCGGCTCGCGGTCGACGTCGGCTCCCGTGACCCGGTCACGCAGGTCGCCGGCGCGCTCGCGGACGCCGTCGGCCGCTCCGCGCAGGCGGTCGCGGATCGCGCCGACTCCCCCGCGGCCGGTGGCACGCGAGCGATCGGTGACGCGGTCGGCGGGCACCCGGTCGGCGGCGACGGCGTCGGTGCGGGCCCAGTCCGGCAGTGCCACGTCGGCGTCCGGGTCGCGGTCCGGTGCGGGGTCGGGGGCGGTCCGGGAGGCGCGGCTCGACTCCGCCGGGCCACCCGCCTCGGTCTCGGTGCGGGTCGGTTCCGTCGTGCCGTCGTGCTCCGCGACGACCCCAGGGGCGTGCTCGCCGCGTGGTGCTGTCGGGGCGCTGCCCACGGTCGCGTCGTCGCGGTCGTACCGCGTGGCGGCGACGCGTGCCCGATCGCCCTCTTCGGGTCCGCCGCGCCCCGGCAGACCCCGGGCGTCGCCGCCGTGGGCACCGTCGGCGCGGCCGCCGTCGGCATGGGCGTCGTCCGCGCGTGCGGCCTCGGCCGTGGTGCCGCCGTGCGTCTCCTCGACCACGAAGCGGTGCACGTCGGTGGTCCGACCGGCACCGGCACGGTCGAGTGCGGCGAGCAGCGAGCCGTCGGCAGCGGTCTCGGCGTCCATGTCCGCAGGGCCGTCGTCCGTCTCGTGCCACTGTTCCCGGGCCCACCCGCGCTCGGGCATCCGGACGAGGTCGCTGCCGGCCGCGAGCGCCACCACGGCGGGCACACCGACCTCGAGGGCCGCGGACGCCCCGACGACCAGCGCGTGCGGACCGACGTCGGCCAGGCGGCCCGGGCCGAACGACCCCGCCGAGAGCCAGGCCACGAGCCCGGTCAGCACACCGGCGACGATGCCCGCCGCGACGCCGCCGAGCGCCCGGTGCAGGGCGGAGTTCGCACTGCCGAGGGCCTGCACGAGCCGGGGGCGCAGGAAGCCGCCGGCCGCGAACCCGGCCACGACCGGCACGAGGACCCAGACCAGGCCGAACGCGTGCCCGGACGCCGGCAGCGCACCGAACACCGGCAGACCGGGGATCGGCCCGAGCGTCGTGCCGATCGGCGACACGCTGGAACCGGTCCCGATCGCGAAGCCGGGCCCGACGAGCCACGACGTCGCCCAGCCGACGAAGTCCGGCAGGAACGCGAGCTGGCCGACCGTCAGGGCGATCCCGCCGACCACGCCGGCGTGCGACCGCTCGTACAGGGAGATGACCTCGGCGAAGGAGGCGAAGAGCAGGAAGGCGACGACGACCCCGGCGACGGCGACGACCGCAGCCGTCGCGGCGGTGCCGGCACGGAGGCCGAACGCAGCGATCGCACGCCAGGCGGTCGGGACACGGTCGAGCTGGTCGAGCACGCGCCCGGTGACCGGGTCGGCCGGGAGCCCCCGCCGCCGTCGGCACACCTCGCTCGTGACGAGGGCTGGGATCCCGAACCAGAGCGCCGGGAGGACGATCGCCTGCCAGAGCGTCGGCACGGTCGCCGCGGACCGGGACGACAGTGCGACGAGGAGCCCGAGGACGGCGACGACGCCGGTGCCGACGAGGAGCCCGGTCGTGCGGTGCTCGGTCTCGGCGAACCGGCGCCCGGCACGTCCGGCGAGCCAGGCGGTCACGAGGGCGAACCCGAGCGCCGCGAGCGTCACGTGGATCGGGTCGGTGGCGCCGCTCACCCCGGACGACCTCGCGAGCGCCGAGCCGAGCACGAACGACACGTCGACCCCGTGCCCGACGAGCCACACGCTCCCCGTGGCCTTCCAGAACACGTCCCAGTCGACCTGGAGTCCGTACTCGAAGCCCCACAGGAGCGTCAGCGGCACGAGGGCGATCCCGATGCCGACGCCGACCGTCACGACCGCCTCGATCGCGGCGAGCACTGCGGTTCCCAGGCGGTTCATCGCAGCGAGGATACGTGCCGTCGTCGCGATCCCGTGTCAGCCGCGCGGCGGCTCGGCGCAAGCCAACGCTCATGCGCGAGGCGTGGCTCCTGACAGCGTTGACGCGTTGCTATTCAAAATTTTGTATTTCATACTGGATGTATGCGCAATCCAGTACTCGTCGCCCGCACTCGACAGCGCCTCCTCACCCTGCAGGCACGAAACATGACCTCCGCGGAACAGGTGACGCGTTCCGGTGGCCCCGTGGTGAGCATGACGAGCTTCGGCGAGCGCATCGCCACCGCGCACCTCGCGCTCGAGAGCATCGCCCGAGGGACCGCCCGCCCGAGCCGGCTGATCCTGTGGCTCGACGACGCCTCGACGGTGGCGAACCCGACGCCGGGCCTGCAGCGGCTCATCGCACGCGGAGCGGAAGTTCTCCAAACCGAGGATGACGGCCCGCACAAGAAGTACTACCCCTACGTGCAGTCGATCCCGGTCCACCGCGTGCCGCTGGTGACCGCAGACGACGACTGGCTCTTCCCGCGACGGTGGCTGGAGACGCTGATGTCCGTGCACCGAACCGATCAGTCGACGAACACGACGCACCGCGCGCGGCGTATCGAGATGCACGGCGGCATCGTCGCCCCGTACATCGACTGGAAGCGGATCGCCGCCGGACCACCATCAGCACGACACCTGGCAACCGGAGGCTGGGGACACGTCATGGTGCCGAAGATGCTCGAGGCGCTGCGCGACCGTCGCTCTGAGTTCCGCAAGAGCGCCCCGAGGGCCGACGACATCTGGCTGCACCGCGTGGCCGTCGAGACCGGGACGAGTCCGAAGTCCGTGGGCATCTACGACCATCGACAGATCCTGCACATGCCGATCGGGAACGGGCCGACGTTGGCCTCGACCAACGTCGACGAGGCCGGCAACGACCATCAGGTCCGTTCGGCGTGGACTTCGGATGTCCTGCGGGCGATTACAACCGAACCGGCGGTGAGCCGCTGAACGTGCCCGCCTGACGGACGGGAGGCGCGAGCGCTACTTGCTCGCGACCACCTCGCGCAGCAGCGCCGCCGTCTCCGACGGCGTCTTGCCGACACGCACCCCGGCAGCTTCGAGCGCCTGCTTCTTCGCCTCGGCCGTCCCGGCGGAACCCGACACGATCGCGCCGGCGTGACCCATCGTCTTGCCCTCCGGCGCGGTGAAGCCCGCGACGTAGCCAACGACCGGCTTGGTGACGTGCGCCTTGATGTAGTCGGCCGCACGCTCCTCGGCGTCGCCGCCGATCTCGCCGATCATGACGATCGCCTCGGTCTCGGGGTCGGCCTCGAACGCGGCGAGCGCGTCGATGTGCGTGGTGCCGATGACCGGGTCGCCGCCGATGCCGATGGCGGTCGAGAAGCCCAGGTCACGCAGCTCGTACATCATCTGGTAGGTCAGCGTGCCCGACTTCGAGACGAGACCGATCGGGCCCTTGCCGGTGATCGTCGCCGGGGTGATGCCGACGAGCGACTCCCCGGGGGTGATGATGCCGGGGCAGTTCGGGCCGATGATGCGTGTCTTGCCACCGAGGGCCTTGGCGTGCGCCCAGAACTCCGCGGAGTCCTGCACGGGGATGCCCTCGGTGATGACGACCACGAGCGGGATCTCGGCGTCGATGGCCTCCGTCACGGCGTCCTTCGCGAACGCCGGCGGCACGAAGACGATGGAGACGTCGGCTCCGGTGGTGTCGATGGCCTCGCGCACCGAGCCGAACACCGGCAGCTCGACGTCGCCGTGGGTCACGGTGGTGCCGGCCTTGCGGGCGTTGACGCCACCGACGACCTGCGTGCCGGCCTTGAGCATGAGCGCGGTGTGCTTGGTGCCCTCGCCGCCGGTGATGCCCTGGACGATGACCTTGGAGTCCTTGTTGAGGAAGATCGACATGGTCAGTCCCTTCAGGCCGCTGCGGCGGCGAGTTCGGCGGCCTGCTCGGCCGCGTCGTCCATGGTCGCGGCGACGGTGACGAGCGGGTGCGCTGCCTCCGCCAGGATCCGACGACCCTCTTCCACGTTGTTGCCGTCGAGGCGCACGACGAGCGGCTTGGTGGCCGCGTCGCCGAGGATGCCCAGCGCGGCGACGATGCCGTTCGCGACGGCGTCGCAGGCGGTGATGCCGCCGAAGACGTTCACGAAGACGCTCTTCACCTGGGGGTCGCCGAGGATGACGTCGAGGCCGTTGGCCATGACCTCGGCCGAGGCGCCGCCGCCGATGTCGAGGAAGTTGGCGGGCTTCACGCCGCCGTGGCGCTCACCGGCGTAGGCGACGACGTCGAGGGTCGACATGACGAGCCCCGCACCGTTGCCGATCACGCCGACCTGGCCGTCGAGCTTGACGTAGTTGAGACCGTGGGCCTTCGCCTTGGCCTCGAGCGGGTCCTCGCTCGCGGTGTCCTCGAGCGCCTTGTGGCCCTCGTGCCGGAAGTCGGCGTTCTCGTCGAGCGAGACCTTGCCGTCGAGCGCGAGGATCTGGCCGTCGCCCGTGCGGACGAGCGGGTTCACCTCGACGAGGGTCGCGTCCTCGCCCTTGTAGACGTCGTAGAGCTTGACGAAGACGTCGGCGACCTGGTCCACGAGCTCCGCCGGGAACCCGGCCTGCTCGGCGATCGCACGACCGGCTGCGGCGTCGATGCCAGTCAGGGGGTCCACCTCGACGCGGGCGAGGGCCTCGGGCTTCTCGACGGCGAGCTGCTCGATCTCCATGCCGCCCTCGACGCTCGTGAGCGAGAGGTACGAGCGGTTCGCCCGGTCGAGCAGCACCGAGAAGTAGAACTCCTCGGCGATGTCCGCGCCCTGGGCGATCATGACCCGCTTGACCGTGTGGCCCTTGATGTCGAGGCCGAGGATCGCCTGGGCGTGCTCGTAGGCCTCGTCCGGGGTCTTCGCGACCTTGACGCCGCCGGCCTTGCCGCGACCGCCGACCTTCACCTGCGCCTTGACGACGACGACTCCGCCGATCTTCTCGGCCGCCGCCCTCGCCTCGTCCGGGGTGTCGGCGATGATCCCCTGCAACACGGGGACGCCGTAGGACTCGAAGAGGTCCCTGGCCTGGTACTCGAAAAGATCCACGCTGTTCTTCTTCCCGCACGTTCCGTGCGATCGGCATCGGTTACCCGGTCGCCACACTCACCATCGAGGGTCGCTCGATGTCGAGACAACGGCCGGGAGCCAGCCTAGCGCCGGCAGGTGGACGCGCGGTGCGCGCCCGTCACGTCGCGCGCGCACCCGTCGGTCGGGAGGCGCGGATCACCTCCGCCCCGCCCGATCCGCTGGGCGCACCCGTCGAACGGTCCCCCAGCATCCGCCCGGCAGTGTGGAACGGTGAACGACGCCCTCCGCACCCGCGCCGCCGACGTGTTCGGCTGGCACCTCCGCCCCGACCAGGAATCCGTCATCGACGCCGTGCTCGACGGGCGTGACGCGCTCGCCGTGATGCCGACCGGATCGGGGAAGTCCGCGATCTACCAGGTCGCCGGCATCGAGCTGGACGGCGTCGTCGTCGTGGTCTCACCCCTCGTCGCGCTGCAGGAGGACCAGGTCGTCGGACTCGAGCACCACGAGGGCGCTCCCCGCGCCGTCGCGATGAACGCCACGAGGAAGGCCCGCGCCGTCGCCGAGGCCTGGGACGCCGTCGCCACCGGTGCGGTCGGCTACGTGTTCCTGGCGCCCGAACAGCTCGCGAAGGACGACGTGCTCGAGCGACTCCGCGACGCCGGCGTCGTGCTGCTCGCCGTCGACGAGGCACACTGCATCTCGTCCTGGGGCCACGACTTCCGCCCGGACTACCTGGCGCTCGGCGAGGTCGCGGAGCGTCTCGGCCGTCCGCCCGTGCTCGCGCTGACCGCGACCGGCTCCGCTCCGGTGCGGGACGACATCGTCGAACGGCTCGGCATGCGCGACCCGTTCGTGCTCGCGTCGGGCTTCGACCGGCCCGGCATCCGGCTCGAGGTCGTCCGGCACGCCGAGGACGCCGAGAAGCGCGCGGCCGTGGTCGAGCAGGTGGCCGAGCTCGACGGCGCCACCGTGGTCTACGTCGCCATTCGTGCCGCGACCACGGAGTACGCGGACGCGCTCGCCGCCCGGGGTCGTCGGGCCCGGCCGTACCACGCCGGCATGCCGGTCCGCGAGCGGGAGGCCGTGCACACCGGGTTCCTGGACGGCGACGTCGACGTCGTGGTGGCGACCAGCGCGTTCGGCATGGGCATCGACAAGCCGGACGTCCGGTACGTCGTGCACGCCGACGTGCCCGAGTCGATCGACGCCTACTACCAGGAGATCGGGCGTGCCGGACGGGACGCCGAACCCGCCGGCGCCACCCTGCACTACCGCGCCGAGGACTTCGGCCTGCGCACGTTCTTCGCGTCCGGGGCACCGCGCCCCGCTTCGGTCCGTGCCGTGTTCGACGCCGTCCCGGCCACCGGCTCGTCGCCCCGTTCGGCGGTCGAGGAGGCCTCGGGCCTCTCCGGCCGGACCGCGGGTCGCGCGCTCAACGCCCTGCTCGACGCCCGGGCCCTGCGCGAGGACGTGGAAGGGATCGCCCGGGTGCCGGACGGTCCGCGGGACACCGACCGTGCGGCCCGTGCCGCCGCGGACCGCGCCGCCGAGCGGGAGCGGGTGGAGGAGTCCCGGATCGCGATGATGCGCCAGCTCGCCGAGACGACCGGCTGCCGGCGGCAGTTCCTGCTCGGCTACTTCGGGGACGAGCTGCCGGAACCGTGCGGGAACTGCGACACCTGTTCGTCGGGGACGGCCTACGAGGCCGCCGCACACGTCGCCGACGGCGCCAACGACACGGCCTGGCCGCCGGACGCCCGGGTCGAGCACGCCGAGTGGGGCACCGGTGTCGTGATGAGCACGGAGGAGGACCGCATCACGGTGTTCTTCGAGTCCGCCGGCTACCGCACGCTCGCGCTGGCCGACATCGAGCGGCACGACCTGCTCGAACGGCTCTGACCCGCCGCGACCGCCCGGGCGGGGAAGGCGCGGTCGCTCGACCACCCGTCGGCGACCGCGCTCCACTCCCCCGAGCACCCGCGATGCTGCCGTGGCGGCGTGACCGGCAGGTGTCCCCCGGGTGAACACGACACGAAACCGGACGCCCGTCGAGGCCTGACGGGTAGGCAGGAAGCCCGCAACGGAAAGGAACCACCATGAGCGATCCCGGCATCAGCCCCGTCGACGACTTCGAGGCCCAGCAGCGTCGCGACGACGACGTCGACCGCGAGCACGTCGGCCCGTACGAGGTGGACGAGTCCGAGGAGTCCCTCGAGACCGTCACGAACGACGCCGTCGCCGGCGAGACCGTCGAGCCGCAGCCCGGTGACGGTACCGACGACGGGCCGACCGGTGGCTCGCCGCGCGAGGGTTCCCCCGACCTGTGGGAGCACGACGACGACGAGGACCGTCCCGACCTCGGCAACGACCTCGGTACGAAGCCCCTCTGACCGACGGCCCCCACGGAGCACGGCCCAGTACGATCGGGCCGTGCTCCGTCGCGTCCAGGACAGTGTCCGCAGCATGCCCCCCGTGGCTCGGCTGCTGGCCCTCGCATCGCTCCTGCTCGTCGCGGCCGCGGCGCACACGGGTGTCCGGTCCGGCGTGACCGACTGCGGTCCGGGCACGTACGGACCACCGTGCGGCACGAACGTGCTCTGGGTGCCGCTGGTCGTCGCCGGGGTGCTGCTCGCGGTGGTCGCCGGATCGCCGAGCCACCTCTGGCCGCTCCCGGCCATCTGGCTGGTCGCCGTCCTGGTCGCCGCCGCGACGGGGCAGGTCGGGAGCGCGGCGTTCCTCGTCGCCGCCCTGGTGGGCGGGACGCTCGCGCTCGCCGCTGCCATCCTGATCGACGTGCTCCCCCGCCTCCGCGCCGGACGGCGCGGGCCACGACCGTGAGCGGTCGCCGGACGGGAGGAACGGGGCCGGGCCCGCGCCGTCCCTCCAGTCCGTCCTCGGGCGGGGTCCCGGAACGCGACCTGCGTCGGTTCCTCGCCGACAGCACGCCCGTGGCCGCCGGAGGCCGGGCCATCCTGCTCCAGATCGCCGACCCCGTGGTCGCCGCGGGGGTCCGGCGGCACTCGGACTTCGCTCGACGGCCGCAGCAACGGCTCGCCCACACCCTCACGTTCGTGTACGCGGTGGTGGTCGGCACCGACGCCGACGCTGCCGTCGCGGCCGGCTTCGTGGACCGCGCCCACCGGCCGGTCGCCGGAGCCGACGACGTGGACCGGCAGCTCTGGGTGGCCGCGACCCTGTACGACTCCGCGATGCGCGCCCACGAGCTGTTCGGTACGCCCGCGGGACCCGCGCTGGCCGAACGCGTGCTCGACGCCTACGCCCCGATCGGCACGGCGCTGCGCGTGCCGGCGGACCGGTGGCCGGCGACGGTGCCGGACTTCGACCGGTACTGGACCCGCACGCTCGCCGGGCTCCGCGTCACCGACGACGCCCGCGGCGTCGTGCGCGACCTGCTGCACCCCCGGTTCGCGCCGCTGTGGGTGCGGGCCGCGATGCCGCTCGTGCGGGTCGTCACCGTCGGGATGCTCCCGGACGCCCTCCGGTCGGAGTACGGCTTCGCGTGGGGGCCGCGCGAACAGCGGCGCTTCCGGCGGACCGTGCGCCGGGTGCGGGTCGCACGGGCGATCCTGCCCGGGTGGCTGCTGCGGTTGCCGGGGCCGCTGCTCCTGCGGGCGATGCGGCGGCACGCGGCCGGTGGTCAGCCGGCGAGGACCCGGACGGCGTAGTCGCCGACCATCACCACGTCACCGGGTCGGGCCACGACCTGCGCGCCACCCACGCTCGGCTCCTGCGCCCCGGACGCCCGGACCACGACCGTGCCGTTCGCGGAGCCGAGGTCCTCGACCACGAGTCCACCGTCGCCCGTCGGCCGGATCGCCGCGTGCTCGCGCGACACCGAACGACCCGGGTCGTCGAGCAGCACCGCACGCCGCCCGGGTGCCGTCTGGACCTTGCGCCCCAGGACCACCGGCTGGTCGAGCGGCACCACGTTGCCCGGTGCGACCTCGAGCACGAGCCGCGGCACCACGCCGATCGTGGGCAGCGGCTGGTCGGTGTGCACCACGGCGTCCGGCTCGCGGTCGGACACCGGGGCGCTCGGCAGCACCCACGCCCGCGACAGGTGACCGGCCTGTCGATCGCGCTCGACCTCGGCGTGGGTGACGACCGGACGCTCCGGTGTCCCCTCGTCCTTGCGACGTCGTGCCACGGTGTACCCCTCGTTCTGGTTCTTGTCCCCACCTGGTGCGAGATGCAACGGAATCAAGTATCGTCGAACCGCCGGGGGCTCCCGGTACATCAAATACCGCATCGGGAGGGTATGCACATGGCAAACGTCAACGTCACCTACGACGATCTCCGCAACCAGGCTTCGCAGCTGCGCAACGGCCAGAAGTCCATCGAGGACCAGCTGAGCCAGCTCAAGAGCCAGATCGACAACCTCGTGTCGTCGGGCTACGTCACCGACAAGTCGTCCAAGGCCTTCGACGCGACGTACTCGGAGTTCAACTCCGGCGCGACGCAGACGATCCAGGCGATCGACGGCATGGCCGGGTTCCTCGAGAGCGCGGCGAACACGCTCGAGTCGACGGACGAGCAGCTCGCTTCGAGCATCGGCTAGTCAGGACAAGCACGACGGTGGCCGGCGCCTGGGGGTGCCGGCCACCGCTCTCGCCGCAGGGGCGGCGTCGAACGACCAGCAGCAGTAGGAATCCACCGGGGGAACCGTGGCCGGCACCATCAAGCTCGATCTCGACCTGATCGGGAATCTCGCATCCGACCTCTCGAGACTGCACGGCGACTTCCAACACGTCGCCTCTGCCGCATCCGACTACAAGACCGGCATCGGCTCGATGACGGTCGGCAGTGCGATCGACGACTTCGCCGGCAACTGGGACATCCGGCGCGGGCGCCTCCAGGAGTCGATCAAGGCCGTGGCCGAGATGGCCGAGAGCGCGCACGACGGCTTCACCCAGACCGAGGTCGAGCTCGCGAACAAGATCCTCGGGAAGGACAGCTGATGGCACGGCCCAGCGACTGGAGCGCCGTCGACATGCAGCTCGACCCGGTGCCCGGCGACCCGGCCGAGATCCGGCAGTCCGCCTCCGGTGCCCGTTCGATCGAGCAGGCCATCACCGAGCAGGTCAACCGCCTCAACAGCCTGAAGGACGGCGAGGGCTGGGAGAGCGAGTCGGGGACGAAGTTCCGCGACTCCGCCGGAGACCTCGCCGGTGCCATCGAGAAGGCCAAGGGCCGCTACACCGAGCTCGCCGCCGCGCTCGACCAGTGGGCGGACGGGCTCGAGGGGCTCCAGCGCGAGGCCGACGCAGCCCTGCTGCAGGCGCAGGACGCGCGGGACGCGCACCGCGCTGCGGCGAACCAGACCATCACGGCCGAGGCCGACAGTCCGGAACACCAGGACCAGGTCGACGCGCAGGACCGGGCGCTGAGTGCGGCGCAGAGCGACATCGACGCGGCGAAGGCGATCATCCACCGGCTCGCCGGGCCCTTCGGCGAAGAGGGCGAGTACGGGGAGCTGGCAGGTCGGGTCGCCGATCGCATCCGACAGGGCGCGGACGACGGGCTGAAGGACGGCTGGTTCGACCACGTGAAGCAGGCCATCCACGGGGCGCGGGGCGTCATCAACGTGATCAAGGACGCCCTGGACGCCCTCGGCCCGGTACTGCTGCTCGCGACCGTCCTCGCCGCCCTGTTCATCCCCGGTGCACTCTTCGCCATCGCGGTGATCGGGCTCGTGGCAGCGGGTACCAAGCTCCTGCTGACCTCAGCGCAGGCGGTGGCCGGTGATGCCACGGCTGGCGACGTCACCAACGACGCAGTGATGTTCGCACTCTCCGCCGTCGGGCTGAAAGCGGCCTCGGCAGCCAAGCCAGCAATGCAGATGCTCCGGGCGACTGTGGGTACCAAGACGGCTTCAGAAGCCGCCGCTGGCGTTGTGGCAAGGGGCGGGTCCGTCGCCGAGGAGACGAACGCGTTCCTCCGAGGGGCGACTCGAGGAGTCGACGCTGCGAAGGCAGTCGAGAACGGCCGCTCTGTCCGGCTCGCGGACAACCTGATCTCAGGCGGACTCGCCGAGGCCGTGATGGTCCGGAAGCTCGCGTGGAATGCACCGCTCATGCGTGAGGCTTACATCAGGGCAGTCAAGCCGTCGCTCGTGACGATCGAGACGCAGGCGCTCGGCAACATGTCGACGATCCAGACCCTGGGCGACGTGAAGACCGACCTTCAATCCGGTTGGAACAGCTACTGGCACTCGAAGACAGAGATCCACGTCGGGTCACTGTGACGACGGCCTACCGCTTCCTGACGCCTGACGGGTGGTACCGCTACCGGACCGCAGACGCTGGACCGTCGATGGCTCAACGGTTCGTCGAGCGGCACATCCCCATGCTCGCGAAGCGCTCGGACCTGCCTGAACGAGATCGGGTTGTCGCTCGCCAGAGAGCAGAACGCGACATCGAACGCGCCCTCTCCGGTCTGCGTGACATCGGTACGGCTGACGTCTTCTTTTTCGATGGGCAGTTCGGCGGCTACCGGGCGAACATGATGATCACCGTCACGGCCGCGTACCTCGGGCCGAAGGTTGCTGAGCTGCGTTCCGACGACCTCGCCGCGGGCCTGGGCGGCGATCTGATCGAGCTGCCAGCGGGTCCGGCGGTCCGTACGCGAGACAGCATCTCTTCGACGCTCGCGGGCGCTTCGGGCGACACGACGACGCCGGACGGACTCCTTGCCTACACGAGCGCCCTGCGAGGCGATGAGGACGCAGCAGGAACGCTCGACCAGACTCGCGTCGAATACCTCATCAGAGTGCCGGATGAGTCAGGGACATTCGTCGTCGTCTCGTTCCGAGGAGTCGGCACCGACTTCGTTGATCAGCGGGTGGCACATTTCGACATCCTGATGAGCGGATTCGCCTGGACGACCGCATGATCTCGATTCGCTGGCCAGACACGCCCGCCCTGGTTCCACTTCCACTCGTCCGCGACGGCGAACATGACTTGGATCCGCTCGCCGAACTGCTTCTGAGCGGCGCAGCGAACGCCGCATGGCTCGTCGTGGACGAACGCCGTGGTCCGATCGGATGGCTGGTGGGCAGGGTCGTTCCGCTCGACGGACGCAGCCCGGGTGAGGTGCGTCGGGGGCTCCGCGCTTCAGATGTGCTCGAAGATCCCGACGAACGCATCATCCAGACTCACGCCGGCCCCGCTCTCCGGCTCGTCCAACGGTTCCCCCAGCCCTTCCCCGAGCGTGGGATGGTCGTCGCAACGCATGCTTCCTGGTCGTGGCACGTCGCGGACTCGATCGCGGTCCTCTCGACGGAGTCGATGGAAGCAGTCAATGTGGAGGCCGTGATCGCCATCGTCGATCAACTGGCTGCGATAATCAGGTTCGATGACTGAGCCGCTCGCCCGAGCCGCGTTGACCAGCGATCGATGGGCTGCGCGTTTCGACACACGCCAACTGTGGCTGGTGGACGACGCCTTGGTCGCGGAGTCGGACCGGGGCCGCCGGAACGTCACCTCGACGCTCCGCAACGCGACGTTCATCGATTGGACCGAACTCCCCCCGACAGTGTCCTTGACAGCTGGCAACGGAGGCATCCTGCTCAGTGGTGACAACGGATCATGGCTGCTTGCTGTCGACGACTGGTGGATGGAGCCGGTCACGGTGACGTCAAGGGAGCTTGCCTTGCGGTCAAGTGGGCTGAGCGTGCTCCTCGAACGTTTCCCGCGTCATGACGAAAGCAGTGTCGGAGCTCTGGTACGAGAGGCGAATCTGGTTCGGCCCGCGGGTCACCGCGCAGCCCGCTCGACAGCCTTGATGACGGCCATCGTGATCGGCGGTGGTCTCGCGTTCCTCGCCGTCGTCTACGGACCCTTGGTCACCACGCTGATGAACGGGCCCGATTCCGACGCTGTCTGGGTCGCGATCAAGACTACCGTCCTCCTGGGGCTCGCGACGGCAGTGTTCGTCGCGTTGTCTGGACGTGTCCGGCGCAAGCGCGTCGAAGACCACGGCATCGCACCGGCGGACGGTCCTTCGTGGTTCCGTAGGACGGCTTGCATCGGTCTCCGGGACGAGCTCGTCGTGCTCCGCGACGGTCAAGGTGCCGAGCAGTTGCTGTCGGTCGACCAGGCCGGTTCAGGCGACGCGGCTCTCCGCCGCGCAGAGTTCGTTCAAGGTGAATACGGCGCTGCCGCCGTGCTCCGCGACGGTACGGGGACCATCCGCGCGCAACTTCCGGCGTGGGCGTGGTTCCCGGATGAGGTTCGGCGGTCGGAGCTGTGGGAGTGGCTCACGGGTCGCGGAATCCTGACCTCCTCGACTTCGACCACGGAATGGGCTGCGAGCAGGAGCCTCGATCCGCAACGGAGCAGGTCGATCTCGGTCGAGTCACTCGCCAACGGTCGGCTCGGGGTCCAGCCGATACCCCTGGTCGCTGGGGCAGCGTTCTTCTGCGGAATGGTTGCGTCCGTGCCGATGACTGAGGAGGCGCTGCCCCTGCGCATCATCGGATGGGTGCTCGCGATAGCGGTGGTCGTCGCCGTGTTCGCGACCATCATCATCGAGTCTGCAACCCGGATCCCCGTCGCCCGACACGTCCAAGACCAGGCACCGACTCCAGGGCGGTTCCCGACTCGGGGCCAGCGGAACATTGCGATCGCCGTCCTTGCTGGCGGAGCCCTCTTCGGGTGGTTTCTCCACAGAGACAATTGGTTGGGCGCCATCGACGCAGCGCTCTTCGCCGGTGCCTTCGTCATCGGCAGTTGGCTCATGAGCCGAAGGCGGCTGGCCGAACGCGGCCACCGGCCGCTCGGATTCGTCCGGTGGCTTCGTACCGGGGCGCAGAGAGGTGACGAATGACCGAGGTCCTGTACTCATACAGTCGGGCTTGGACGCTGCTGGAACACGGCGATCCTGAGATGGTCGCAGATCTGGCCACGAGCGAAGCCGTGGCGCAGGCTCAGCAGAAGGTGACGCGACGAGAGCGGTCATCGGTTCGCTCGCGGATGGAAGACTTGGCGCGGCTGCAGGACGAGGTCCGGGCCGAGTCCTGCTTCGCGCTCTGCAGCACCACGCCGAGAGTGCAGGTGATCGCCTACACGCTCGTGCACTCGTCGCCGGGAGCGCACCTCGTGGACGAGTTCGTCGAGAGCGCTCTCGCCTCGAGGCCCTCTGGCCTCGGTGACGCGGACGTGAGTCGTCACCAACTCGCGGTCGGGGAAGCAACCCGCATACTGACGCGTGAGCGGATCGGTGAAGGTCGCAAGTCCAGTCTGCAGACGATCGTGCGGTGGATCATCCGGATCGACAGCCACGGACACGACCTGGCTGTTGCGCAGTCGTCCTTCATCCCCGACGAGCTCTACCTGCCTGTCGCGCTGCCGATGATCGATCGGCTCGTACAGGATGTCTCGGCGCGATGAGTCCGGTTGCTGAGCACGGCGGCGTCCGGGTCACAGACCGAACACCGACCGCGATGCCTCGAGCGGTCGCGTGCGGTGCAACGAGGGGACTTGATTGATTCGCTTGCTGTGGAACTACAACCGCGCCTGGACGCTGCTCGACGACGAGGGTGCGATCGACGAGGTCACCGACGCAGCGGTGGAGCACGCTCTCGCGCAGGCGAAGCAGCGGCCGAAGCGTCGAGAACGCACTGTGCTCCGAACGGTCGTGCGCGACATCGCCGCTTTCCAGACCGCGGCGAAGGCGGAGACCTGCTTCGTGCTCTCGACCACGGCACCGACGGTCCGAGCGATCGCGTACGCGGTCGTGCACACCGTCGCCGGTGTCGACCGCGCGGACACCTTCATCGACGACGCTCGTGCACCGCGGGCGTCCGGCATCGGCGACGCCAGTGTCGGGACACTGGATCTGCCCCTCGGCAGAGCAACGCTCGTGGAGATGCGGGAACGCAGCGCCGGCGGCCGGGGGCGGCCGGTGATGCAGGTCGTTCGTGCGATCATCCCCATCGTCGACGGCCTGAACGAGCTCACGGTGGTCGTGTCGTTCTTCGTCCGCGACGAGAACGACAGCGTCCTCGCTCGGCCCATGCTCGACGAGCTTCTGCGCGACGTGCGTGTCGATTGGGCGTGAGCGTCGTCGCTGAGGACTGCCGAAGTGACCGGGCAACCGAGGACGGAGAGCACCTGATGGGACTCGAATTCGACTACGTCAACGCCTGGACGAAGTTCATCGAGGGCGACCCGACCACCACCGGGCGCGCCGCGACAGCGAACGTGATCAGTCACCTCCAGCGGCCGGTCCCGAAGCGCCTGGAATCGTCGCTCGAATCGACCATGACCAAACTGGCGCAATTGCGGAACGAGGTCGATGCCCACGACTTCTTCGTCCTGACGACGGACGCTCCGACGGTCGAGGTACTCGCGTACACGGTCATCCAGTACTTCCCTGGGTTGGATTCTGCTGCCCAGGCGGTCGACGACGCACTGCTCCCGCTCGCCGGACGAACCGGCGATCCCGATGTGTCGACCTGCGTGACGGCGCTCGGCCCGGCCACGCGCATCCTCGACCGGGCGAAAACACCAGGACGCTCACTCGTGCGCCGTGCGGTCCCGGCCACGACGATCCGCTGGGTGCAGCCGATCGCGCAGCTGCCCGATCCGCTGACCGCGGTGTTGACCACCTTCATCCCGAAACGTGCTGACGAGTCGTTCGCTGCGCCACTGGTCGATCAGTTCGCGCTCGGGCTGGTGCTCAACCCGGACTCCCAATGACGTCAATGACGACAACCGCACCACCAAGGAAGCCATGACACGACGACGCCCCCTCACGCCCGGACGCCGCTGGGTCGCATTCGCCCGTGACACGGTGATCGTGCTCGCGATCGGTGTCGGCGTCTCACTCCTCCCAGGAGGCAAGTACGACACGGGCCCCTGGGACGGACCGACCGCGTGGCTCATCCGGTACATCGTGTGGGCGTTCGCGCTGGTCGTCGGCGTCAGCATCGGGAGCCGCCACCTGCGGTCATCCCGTCGAGCGCGTGGCGGACGATGACGACCCGTCGGGACAGATGTCCAGACGCTGCGCGGTGCGGTGTCACCCCATCGGGATGATGAACCCGAACACGATGACGACCGCGATGATCGCCAACAAACACCCCGCGAAGATGAGCGCGAAGAGCTTCACGATCGACCGCTCCCAGTAGCGGGTGGCGCCCGGTACCAGCTGCTCGATCTTCTTCCCCTTGCTCGGCAACCGCGTCCGGGCACGCAGCACCCCGCTGATCTCGCGGATCCTCGGGGTGGTCCAGTTCCAGGAGTCGATCCTGATCCGACGCCTCCTACGGCCGCCGTGGACGATGAAGAGGATCTCGTTGGCGGGCCAGTTGTCGAACGCCGAGCGAAGGCAGCGAAGGTCCGCGTCCCGCGGGAGGAGTCGGCGCCGGACGATCCCTCGGAACTCGACCGCATCGTCGGTGATCCGGATCGTCGCGACCCTGCGTTGCCACACGGCGAGGCCGATCGCCGGCCACACCATGACCGCGTAGAGCGCACCGTAGAACGCCAGGCCGATCGCGGCGCTCCTGCCAGCAGGGAAGAGCACGACGATGCCGCCGATCAGTGCACAGAGCGCTGTCGGCCCCAGACCGCCGAAGATGATCCGCCACTTGGAGAGCTGCACCGGACTGAACTCCAGGATCTCCGGTGGGGCGCCGTGCACAGCACGAAGGATAGCGACCCGCCTCGCTGAGCCCGCAACCGCACGCATGGGTGAGCAGAGCCCGTTCCCCTGCACCGCGCCTCCAGTCCGACCGCCCATCCACAAGCCGGACGCAACCCGGCCTGCACGTCGCAGGAACCTGCGAGAATCGACCCATGAGCGGCAGCACGACGCTGCGGGGGGCCTCGACGGGGTGCTCCGCGACGACCAGGACCCACGACGTGGCAGGTGCCGCGTGCGCCTGACGTTCACCGCGACCCACCTGCCGACCGACGCCACCGCGGACTTCGTGGTCGAGTGCGACGAGGACACCGTCCTCGGCGGGGTCGTCGAGATCGTCGCCCGTCGCTTCGGCCTGAGCGCCGAGTCCATCGTCGAGGTCGCGGTCGACGCCGTCCCGACGACCCCGCACGCCCGGCTCGGTGACGGTGTCCTGCTCGAGGGGTCCCGCCTGACCTTCGGCGCCCCCGCGCCGGTCCTCCCGCTGCCGGCCGACCTGCCGAGCGTCCGCATCGTGGGCGGGCCCGGAGCCGGCACGGTCGTGGTGCTGGACGCGGGCATCGCACACGTCGGTTCCGCTCCGGACGCCACGGTGCACCTGCCGGACCGCACCGCCCCGGAGTACGCGGCGATCCTGCGCCTCGACCTCAACCGGCGGTTCTCGATCATCCCGACGCGCGGCTCGCGCGTCCTCCTCGACGGCACGGAGCTCGACGAGGAGACGTCCGTCGAGCCCGGCAGCGTCGTCACGATCGGCGACACGCTGCTGTCGGTCGCGGTCCCGGACGCCGACCGGGCGGCGATCACGCTGACACCAGGTGGCGGGACGCTCGACTACACCCGGCCGCCGCGCCTGCTGCCGGAGGAGACGCCGACGGTCTTCAAGCTGCCGGCCGCGCCGGGGCAGCAGTCGCGCCGCTCCATCCCGATCATCGCGGCGCTCGCGCCGCTCGGCATGGCGGCCGTGATGATCTCGATCTTCCACAACGTCGCGTACCTGGCCTTCGGCCTCATGTCGCCGATCATCATGTTCGGCAACGCCTGGTGGGACCGCCGCAACGGCAAGAAGACGCACCGGCAGCGGGTGGCCGAGTACGAGGAGACGAAGAAGGCGGTCGAGGCGGACGCCCTGGAGGCAGTGGTCCGGTACCAGCGCGAGTCACGCACCAGCGCGCCCGATCCGGCGACGGTGCTCGACATCGCCCTGCGCCGTCGCGCCCGGCTGTGGGAGCGTCGGCGGACCGACCCCGACTACCTCACGCTGCGCGTCGGCACGGCGGACGTGCCGTCGGGCGTCGTGCTCGAGGACCCGGCAGCGCTGGAGCACCGGCGGGCGGTCGACAAGCTGGCCGAGGACGTGCCGGTCGTGGTCGACCTCGGCGAGCACGGGGTGGTCGGTGTCGCCGGACGCGACGAGCACACCAGGCACCTCACGTCGTGGCTCGTGGCGCAGCTCGCGGTGCTGCAGAGCCCGCGGGACACCCAGTTCGTGGTGCTCACCGACGCGCAGTCCGCCGACGAGTGGGCCTGGCTGCGCTGGGTGCCACAGGCGCGACCGGGGTTCGGGCAGGACGCCGTCATCGCGATCGGCAACGACGCCGAGACGCTGGGCGCGCGCGTCGCCGAGATCGGGCAGCTCATCGACGCACGGCAGCGGGCGATGCGCGAGTCGAACGTGCGGGGGATCCCCGGTCCCGACGTGGTCGTGGTGCTCGACGGCGCTCGACGGCTGCGCGCACTGCCGGGCCTGATCCGCATCCTCAAGGAGGGCCCCGCGGTCGGTGTCCGGGCGATCTGCATCGAGGAAGAGGCACGCCTGCTGCCCGAGGAGTGCTCGGTCGTCGTCACGGTGGGTCCGGAGCGCATCCGTGTCGCCGCCCAGCGTCAGGCGACGGTCACCGACGTCCGACCGGACCGCATCCCGGACGGCTGGTTCGAGACCGTCGCCCGGGCGGTGGCGCCGATGGTCGACGCCGACGACGAGAGCGATGCCGGTGGGCTGCCGTCGTCGTCGCGACTGCTCGACGTGATGCTGCTGGAACCGCCGACGGCGCGGGCGATCACGGGCAAGTGGAACGTGCGTGCGCGCACCACCGAGGTGGTCGTGGGCGAGAGCCTCGACGGCCCGTTCGCGTTCGACCTCCGCAGGGACGGCCCGCACGGCCTGGTCGCCGGCACGACCGGGTCGGGGAAGTCCGAGCTCCTGCAGACGATCGTCGCGTCCCTGGCGGCGACGAACACCCCGGAGGGCATGAACTTCGTCCTCATCGACTACAAGGGCGGTGCGGCGTTCCGCGACTTCGCGCCGCTGCCGCACACGGTCGGCATGGTGACGGACCTCGACACGCACCTGGTGGAACGCGCCCTCGAGTCGCTCGGCGCCGAGCTCCGTCGCCGCGAGCACCTGCTGGCCGACGCCGCCGCGAAGGACATCGAGGACTACGTCGACCGCCTCGTCCGCGGTGAGCCGCTGCCGCCGATGCCGCGTCTGCTCATCGTCATCGACGAGTTCGCGAGTCTCGTGCGCGAACTCCCGGACTTCGTCACCGGCCTGGTCAACATCGCACAGCGGGGACGGTCGCTCGGCATCCACCTGATCCTCGCCACGCAGCGTCCGACGGGTGTCGTGTCGAACGACATCCGCGCCAACACCAACCTCCGGATCGCGCTCCGGGTCACGGACTCGAGCGAGAGCACCGACGTCATCGACGCCGGTGACGCGGCGCAGATCCAGAAGAGCACGCCCGGCCGCGGGTACATCCGGCTCGGGGCCGGCGCGCTGCTGCCGTTCCAAGCCGGTCGGGTGGGCGGCCGGCGTCCGGGGCTGTCGACCGGACGCAAGCAGGTCTGGGCCGGAGCCGTCTCGTGGTCGTCGCTCGGCACCACCCCACCGGCGCCACCGAAGTCGAAGGAGCTGCAGGCAGAGGAACGCACCGACCTGCAGGAACTGGTCGGCGCGGTGGCCGAGGCGGCGACCGAGCTCGGTGGACCGGCGCCCTACCGTCCGTGGCTCGACGCCCTGCCGGAGACGCTGCTCTTCACCGACCTGAACGACCGGGCGTGGGAACTCGACGACAGCAGCACGACCGATGCCCGGGTCGGCCCGCTGCCCTTCGCGCTGCAGGACTTCCCGGCCGAGCAGGCGCAGCGGGTCCGGAGCCTCGACCTCGACTCGGACGGGCACCTCTACGTGGTGGGTGCTCCGCGGAGCGGTCGGTCGCAGGTGCTCCGCACGATCGCCGCCGCGGTCGCCCGGAACACCTCGGCAGCCGACGTCCACGTGTACGCGCTCGACTGCGGCAACGGAGCGCTGCTGCCGATCCAGGCCCTCCCGCACGCCGGCGCCGTCGTGCAGCGCGTGCAGACCGAACGCGCGCAGCGTCTCCTCACGAAGCTCACCCAGGAGCTCGCCCGCCGGCAGCAGGTCCTCGCCGACGGCGGGTTCGCGAGCATCGTCGAGCAGCGCGCGGCCGCGGTCGTGCCGGCCGACCGGCTCCCCCACATCGTGTTCATGCTCGACCGGTGGGAAGGGTTCGTCGGCTCGCTCGGCGAACTCGACCACGGTGCACCGACCGACCAGGTGATGACCCTCCTGCGCGAAGGGGCGAGCGTCGGCATCCACCTGGTGGTCACCGGGGACCGTCAGCTCCTGTCGAGCCGGATGGCGACCCTGGTCGAGGACAAGCTCGTCCTCCGGCTCTCCGACCGCGGCGACTACGGCCTCGCGTCGCTCAACCCCCGCAAGCTGCCCGAGCAGGTCCCGGACGGACGGGCGTTCGCGTCGGAGTCCGCCACCGAGACGCAGATCGCCCTGCTCGCCGCCGCCGGCACCGGTCAGTCGCAGGCCGCGGCGATCACCGCCCTCGCGACCTTCGCGACCGAGCGCGACCGCGCGGTCGAGCGTGCCCGTCGGCCGTTCCGCGTCGACCAGCTGTCCGGGCCCGTGCCGTTCGACCGGGCGTGGGAGATGCGCGACGACGACGCCGCCCTGTTCGGCCTCGTCGGCATCGGCGGGGACGACCTCACCGCCATCGGGCCGGACCTCGCCGCCGCGGGCTCGTTCGTCGTGGGCGGTCCCGCGAAGTCCGGTCGGAGCTCCGTCCTGCTGTCGATCGCACGGTCGGTGCTGCGCGAGGGGGGCGAGATCGTGCTCGTCACCCCGCGGCAGTCGCCCCTGCGCGCCCTCGCGTCCGAGCCCGGCGTCCTCGGCGCGCACGAGGGCGTCGACGTCACCGAGGCCGACCTCGCGCCGCTGTTCGACGGGCAACCCGGCCGCCGGGTCCTCGTCATCGACGATGCCGAGCTCGTCAAGGACGCACCCGCGAAGAGCTGGCTGCAGGGCTTCGTGAAGAGCGCGGCGGACAACGGCCAGGCCATCGTCGCGGCGGGGTTGACGGCCGAGTTCGGCGTCGGGTTCACGGGCTGGCAGGTGGACATGAAGCGACGTCGCTCGGGCGCGCTCCTCAGCCCGCAGGCGATCACCGAGGGCGACCTGCTCGGCATGCGTCTGCCGCGCAGCAGCATCGTCGAACGGGTGCAGGTCGGCTCCGCGCTGGTGCACCTCGGTGACGGCGAACTGGTGTCGGTGCAGGTGCCGGTCCCGTGACCACGCTCCAGTTCTTGTCAAAATGACAAATACCGTGGTACGGTCGGGTCATGGCAGTCGAACTCAGCACCCGGACCACCCGGGGCACCCAGGCGACACCGACGTTCTCCACCATGCGGTTCCCCGCCGGTGAAGCACACGTCAAGGTCGCACACGACGCCGACGCGGGGGACCTCATCGAGATCGCGACCCTGCGCGGCACGAACGGCGACGACCTCCTCATGCTCGGCATGTGGGCGGACGCCGTCCGGCAGCGCGGATCCCGGTCCGTCGCCCTCGTCCCGTACCTGCCCGGCGCCCGGCAGGACCGCGGCCTCCCCTTCGGCGCGAAGGTCTACGCGGACGTCATCAACGGCTTCGGGATCGACCAGGTCATCGCGTTCGACCCGCACTCGCCGGTGATCGTCGACCTGGTGGAGCGCCTGACCGTGGTCACGAGCGAGACCGTCGTCCGCGACCAGGTCGTCGCCGGCTCGGACTACAGCGGGATCATCGCCCCCGACAAGGGCGCGGTCGCGCGGGCCTCCGCCGTCGCCGACGCCTGCGGGCTGCCGGTGTTCCGCGCCGAGAAGCACCGCAACCCGGACACCGGCAAGCTCGACGGCTTCACGTGCGAGCCGCTGCCGGACACCGGTCGCCTGCTCGTCGTCGACGACATCTGCGACGGCGGCGGCACTTTCATGGGCCTCGCGACCGCGACGGGGCTGACGAAGGACCGCCTCGGCCTGTGGGTCTCGCACGGCGTCTTCTCCGGTCGGGCCCCGCAGCTCGCCGAGCACTTCGGGGAGATCGTCACGACGGACTCCTACCCCGCGCAGAATGCCATCGAGGGCCTGCGCACGATCGAACTCACCCCTTACCTGACGGAGCAGATCCGATGACGCAGACCGACACCACCACGACCGGCACCGACGGCACCACCGGCATCGCGCCCCGCCTCACCGCCCAGAGCCCGATCGCCCCGCTCCTCGCCGTCGACGGCTACAAGCACTCGCACCGGCAGGTCTACCCGGCCGGCACCACCCGGATCCTCATCAACTGGACGAACCGTTCGAACGCGCACATGCCCGAGTCGACGCACGCCGTGGTGTTCGGCCTGCAGGCGTTCATCCAGCGCTCCCTCGTCGAGGCGTGGGCGCCGTTCTTCGCCGCGGACGAGGACGAGGTCGCCGGCCTGTTCGAGCAGGCACTGCAGGGGTACTTCGGCCCGAACCACATCGGCACCGACCACGTCCGGGCACTCCACCGCCTCGGGTACCTCCCGCTCGAGATCCGCGCGCTCCCCGAGGGCACCCTCGCCCCGATCGGTGTCGCGACCCTCACCGTCGAGAACACCGTCGACGAGTTCTTCTGGCTGCCGAACTACATCGAGACGGCCCTGTCGGCCTCGATCTGGCACCCGTCGACCGTCGCGACGAAGGCGCTCGAGTACCGCGACCTCATGGAGGACTGGGCCGCCCGCACCGGCGCCGACCCGGCCAGCATCGACTTCGCCGCGCACGACTTCTCCTTCCGGGGACAGTCGAGCATCGAGTCGGCCGCGGCCGGTGGCGCCGGGCACCTCCTCTCGTTCCTCGGCACCGACTCGATGCCGTCGCTCGACTTCATCGACCGCTACTACCCGGGTGACAACGGCTGGGTGGCCGCGAGCGTCCCGGCCACCGAGCACAGCGTGATGTGCGTGCGCGGCGCCGAGGGCGAGCTGGCGACCTTCGAGCAGATCCTCGACGTGTACCCGACGGGCATCGTGTCGGCCGTGAGCGACGGGTTCGACCTCTTCAAGGTGATCACCGAGACGCTCCCGCAGTTGAAGGACCGCATCACGGGTCGCGACGGCAAGCTCGTCATCCGCCCGGACTCGGGCGACCCGGTGGACATCGTCACCGGCACCGTCCACGGGGTCGACACCGCGGCGCTGACCGACCCGGCCCGCAGCCACGAGGAGAAGGGCGTCGTCGAACTCCTCGACGAGATCTTCGGGCACACCGTGAACGACCAGGGCTTCAAGGTCCTCGACCAGCACATCGGCGTGATCTACGGCGACAGCATCACCCTCGACCGTGCCCGCCGCATCTACGAGCGGCTCGCCGCCAAGGGCTACGCGAGCGACAACATCGTGCTCGGCATCGGCTCGTACACGTACCAGTACATGACCCGCGACAACCTCGGCAGCGCGGTCAAGGCCACCTGGGCGCTGGTGGACGGCGAGCCCGTCGACATCCAGAAGGACCCGAAGACGGGCAGCGGCAAGAAGAGCGCGAAGGGCCGGATCGCCCTGCACCGCGACGCGACCGGCGAGATCCGCCAGACCGACCAGGCCACCGCCGAGGACGAGGCGACGAGCCTGCTCCAGCCCGTGTGGGTCGACGGCCGGTTCCGGGTCCTGCAGTCGTTCGCGGACGTGCGGGAGACCCTCCGCCGGGAACGCACCGAGCGCGCCGACCGCGCGGCCCGTCGGGCGACGGCGTGACCGACGCCACCTCGGCGGCCCGCGACCAGCCGCTCATCGCGATCGACGTCGTCCCGATGTCGTTCACGACGAGCGACGGGTTGCGGGTCGCCACCGCGCGTCGGCAGTACGCGCCGTACGCGGGCCAGGAGGCGCTCCCCGGCGTGCTCCTGGAGGGTGCGGAACTCCTCGCCGACGGTGCACGACGCGCACTGCGCACCAAGACCGGGATCGACGCGGCGGCGGTCCGGCACCTCGCGCAGGTCGGTGCGTTCGACGGACCCGACCGCGACCCGCGGAGCGCCGCGATCAGCGTCGCCTTCCTGGCCGTCGTGGCACCGGCGGTGACGACCCCGACGCCGGCCGCGGCGGCCGCTGTGGTGGCCCCGCCCTCGGCCGCCGGACCCGCGGTCTGGCGCGTGCCCGGGGGAGACGACCCGCGCCTCCCGTTCGACCACGACGCGATCATCCGAGCCGCCCTCGACCACGTCCGTACCCGGATCTGGCGCGACCTGCCGCTCACGCGCGCGTTGCTCGGCGAGGTGTTCACCACCTCCGACGCCTCCGCGCTGCAGACCGCACTGACGGGCGTGCAGCCGGACCCGGGCAACACGAACCGGGCGCTGCGGACCAACCCGGCGCTCGTCCGGGCCGACGCACCGGCCACGGCCGCGGTCCGTGGCGGCCGTCCCCCGGCAACCTGGACGTGGGCGGGCTGATCGCGGTTGGGTGGGGGCATGCCCTCCGCCCCGCTGTCCGGTGACACCTCGTTCGCGTTCCCGGAGTACACCGACCCGCCAGCATCACCGTTCGACGTCGCCCGCACCTGGATCGACGAGGCGCGGGACGGCGACGTGTCCGAGCCGATGTCGATGACGCTCGCCACCGCGGGGTCCGACGGCCGGGTCTCGGCGCGGACCGTGGACGTGAAGCGGCTCGACGACCGCGGGCTCGTGTTCGGGACCTCGACGCTCAGCCCGACGGGCCGGCAACTCGACGACAACCCGCTCGCCGCGCTCCAGGTGTACTGGCGGGAGACCATGCAGCAGCTGCGGTTCGAGGGCCGGGCCGTGCAGCTCTCCGACGCCGAGTCCGACGCGCTGTTCGCCGACCGGTCGCCGAAGTCCCGCGCCGCCACCGCGATCGCCGACCAGTCCTCGGTGCTCGAGCCCCGGACGTTGCAGGACCTCATCGACGACGCGAACGCGCTGCTCGACGAGTCCGAGGACGACGTGCCCCGCCCGGAGGGCTGGGTGGCGTGGCGACTCGAGCCGGACCGCGTCGAGTTCTGGCACGGCAGCCGCGACCGGATGCACCGGCGGTTGCAGTACGTGCTCGCCGACGGTGCGTGGTCGTCGGCGCGGCTGCAGCCGTAACGCGGCGCGGGCGGCGGGCGGCGGGCGGCCGCTGGCCCGCCTGCCTGCCTGCCTGCCGCACAACCAAAGTGCGCTCGAACCACGCAATCCCGTGGCTCGAGCGCACTTTCGTTGTGCGAACGCGAACCGTCCCAGCCGCCGCGCGCGCGCGGGGCGGGGCGCCGCGCCGCGCGCCCCGGACCGCGCGCCGCGGCCGCGCCGCGCCGCGGCCGCGCCGCGCGCGCCCGCGCTACCGCGCGATCGGGTTCGACATCGCCCCCGCCCGGATGAGCGACGACGACTGGTCCGCCAGGTCCACCATCGACAGCGTGTTCCGCAGCTGCAGCCGGTTGAGGCACGAGTGCTCGAACGCCGGCACCCGCAGGTCCAGCGGCCGCCGGCGCTCCGGGTGGGCCGCGGCGTGCGCGTCGACGCACTCCCCCACCACCTGCCAGAATCGCGACTCCGGCAGGACCCCATCGTCGTCGAGGATCGCCGCGACGAAGCGCAGCACCCCGTCGAACACGTCGGTGAACACGGCGAGCGCCGCTTCGTCGTCGTCCACCGGGTGCACGATGCGCTCGATGTCGGCGGGCACCGGGCGGTCGGCGTGCCGCCCGAGCACCGCGACCTCTTCGCCGATGTCCTTCATCACCGCGCGCACCACGACCCCGTCACGGACGACGAGCACGAGGTTCTCGCCGTGCGGCATGAACACCAGGTCGTGCACGGTCAGGCAGTGCACCACGGGCAGCAGGTACGCGTCGAGCCAGCGCCGCACCCACTCGTCGGCCGGCAGCCCCGATGCCTCGATCAGCGCCGACACGACGGCGTCACCCGAGGCGTCCCGGTGCAGCAAGGCGGCCATCGTCAGCAGTCGCTCGCCGTCCGTCACCCGCGGCAGCGGGCTCTCCCGCCACAGCGCCGCGAGCATCTTCCGCTGCGGTGAGGACACGTCGACCCGGTGGTATGCGTCCCCGGTGTACCCGATGGCCGCGTGCTCCCGGAGCACCGAGAACCCGGCTCCGGCCAGCGTCTCGTCCGCGGACACGAGCGCCGCGACCCAGTCGTTCACCGCCGGGGTGTTCCGCATGTACGCGGGCGACATTCCCCGCAGGAACCCCATGTTCTGCACGGCGAGCGCTGTCTTGACGTAGGAGCGCTCCGGGTGGGAGCGGTCGAACGCCGTCCGGATCGACTGCTGCGGCTGGTACTCGTCCGGCCCCTCGCCGAGGTCGACCAGGTCCTGCCGCCCGAGGTCCGGCGCGAACGTGACGGCGATCCGGTGCTGCCACTGCCAGGGGTGCACGGGCATCCAGACGTAGTCGTCGGGGTCGAGTCCCCGGGACACGAGCACGGCCCGGAACCCGGCGGTGGTCTCCGGGTCGAGCTCGGCCGCCCAGTGGTCGCGCTCGGTGCGGTCCGCAGCGAGCGCGACGTGTGTGCAGGCCCGGCGTGCGGCGAGCCAGCGGTAGCGGAACCGACCGCCGGCCTCGGGAGCGTAGGCGCGGTACTCGTCCAACCCGAACCCGATCCGCCCGTTCGCCGCCACGAACGCCGGGTGCCCCTCGGTCATCGCCGACTCGACATCCTGGAACGACGCGACGACGCGGTCGGCCCCCTCCGTGCGCCCCCGTGCGAGCTGCGCTGCGGACGGCCCACCGCGACGGTGCTTCGCGGCGGCGCTGGCGAGGGTGGAGGCGATCTCCTCGAGGTACGTGCCGAGCAGCGCGTCGGGGATCCCGAGCCCGTCGCGCAGCTCGAGGACGAGCTCCTGCGCGCTGAGCGGGGCCGCCGCACCGGCGCGGGTGCGGGTCAGCGACGCCTCGTCGATCGACCAGTGCTCGAGCACGTGCCGACGCGCGCGGAACCGGTAGGTCGACTCCCCCGCGTCGAGCCGCCAGGCGTCGCCGTCCGGCTGCGGTTCCACGAGGCGCTCGTGCGTGAACTCGGCGATCGCCTTCGCCACGAGGTGCCGCTGGGCCGGTTCGAGGTGCTCCGGCCGGAGGTGCGCCGCGGGCCCGTCGCCGTCGGGCAGCCCGATCCGGTCGGTGTCGAGCACGGACAACAGGGCGCGCTTGCCGTCGATGTCGACGTCGACCTCGCGCAGTACGCGGAACCCGACCTCGGCGTTCTTCGCGTGCACGGCGGTGTTCCGGACGTCGGGCTCGACGACGACGCGGCGTGCTCCGAGGACGTCGCGGCAGTGCTCGACGACGGTGCGCATGACGGCGCTCGTCAGTCCGTGCACCCGTCCGTCGGCGGGCGGCGGCGCGACGAGCAGGTGCATGCCGACGTCGCCGGGTTCGGCGGCGAACACGTCGGTGAGCAGGACCCGTGCCGGGTCGTACGTCTCCGCGAGGAACACCGCGACGCCGTCACGGAGGCCGAGCCACGCGGCCTGCGCGGGATCCGCCTGTACGTCCGCGAGGTACGTCCGCACCGCGTCGACGTCGAGGTGTCCCATGCCCCACCACGACGACGCGGGGTGCGCGAGCCACGACTGCACGAGGGCGGCGTCACGATCCGGGTCCACGGGTTCGACGGCCAGGAGGCGCGGCTCGGCCCCGCCGACCTCGGTCACGTCCGGCAGGGCGGTCGCGTCGACGGTCATGCGGAGACCTCCGCGCGCTCGGCCGCGTGCCGGGGCGGCGCGCCGTCCGCGGTGCTGCCACGTGCCGTGGAGCGGGCCGAGGCGGGCAGGCCGAACTCCTGGAAGGCGATCCGCGCCTCCAGGCCGTACACGGGCCGACCCGTGACCGAGCGGATGATCGACGCGTTCCGCCACGCCCCCATGCCGAGGTCGGGTGCGGTGAGGCCGTGCGTGTGCTCCTCGGCGTTCTGCACCCAGATGCGGCCGCCGAGTCGGTCGACGTGGTGGTCGCGTGCGACCGCCAGGCGCCCCTGGGAGTCGCGGGCGACGAGGTGCTCGACCGGTGCGAGGAACGCCGCGGACCGCGGTCGGTACCCGGTCGCCAGGACCAGCCGCTCGACCTCGTGCTCGTACGTCTCGCCGAGCTGCTCGTGCCGGAGCGTCAGCCGGTACGTCCCCCGGTCCGCCAGCCACACGGCGTCGACCACGCTCGTCTCGGTGCGGAGCGTCGTCGGGACCGGTCCCGCGGCGCTGAGCCGGTACAGCTGGTCGTAGAGCGCGTCGACGAGGTCCGCGCTGATGCCCTTGTACAGTCCGCGCTGCTCGCGACCGAGGTGGTCGCGGACGTCCTCGGGCAGGGCGTGGAAGTGGTCCGTGTACTCCGGGCTCGTCATCTCGAGCGTGAGCTTGGTGTCCTCCATCGGGAAGAACCGCGGCGAGCGGGTGATCCAGTCGAGGCGGTAGCCGTCCCGCCGGACGTCCTCGAGCAGCTCGCGGTAGACCTCGGCGGCGGACTGGCCGCTGCCGATCACCGCGATCGACCCGGCACGGCGCAGGTCGTCACGGTTCGGCAGGAACTCGGCGGAGTGGATCGCCGGCCCGTCGATGCCCCGCAGGGGTGCGGGGACGGACGGCTCCGTGCCGATGCCGACGACGACGTGGCGTGCGCGGTACGTCTCGGGACCCTGATCGGTCTCGGCGTGCACCGTGAACACGTCGGTCGTCATGTCGTGCTCGACGGCCGTGACCCGACGACCCCAGCGGAGGGTGTCGAGCCGGTCGGCGGCCCACCGGCAGTACGCGTCGTACTCGCTGCGGAGGGGGTGGAAGTCCTCGCGGATGTAGAACGGGTAGAGCCGACCGGTCTCCTTGAGCCACGCCAGGAACGAGAACGGCGAGGTCGGGTCCGCCATCGTCACGAGGTCCGCCATGAACGGCACCTGGATCGTGGCGTCGTCGAGCATCATGCCGTGGTGCCAGGCGAAGCCGTCGGCGGCGTCGAGGAACACCGCGTCGAGGTCGTCGAGCGGGTCGGTGAGGCAGGCGAGGCCGAGGTTGAACGGCCCGATGCCGATGCCGATCAGGTCGTGGACGGGGCGGTCGGCGGTCTCGTCGGCGGGACGGTCGGCGGTCCGGAGGTCGTCGGCGGTGGTCATCGCGTTGCTCCTTCCGGGGCGGAGGTGGCCGCGCGGACGCGCGCTGCCGTCGCGGCGACGTGGTCGAGCGAGGCGCGCATCTGCGCCGGGGTCGTCTCCGGGTTGAGCAGCGTCAGCTTGTTGCAGGGGCGCCCGTCGATCACGGTCTTCGCGATGAGCACCCGCCCCTCGGCGAGGAGGGCCGCACGGATCGGGGCCACCAGTGCGTCGGCGTCCGCGTCGGTCACGCCGGCGGGCTGCCACCGGAACAGCACGGTGCTGAGCTGCGTCGGCGCGACGAGCACGAGGTCCGGGTGCTCGTCGACGATCGCGTGCGTCGCCGCCGCGAGGTCGATCACCGCGTCGAACGCCCGCCCGACGGCCTCGGCGCCGGACGCTCGGAGGGTCGCCCAGAGCTTCAACGCGTCGAACCGCCTGGTGGTCTGCAGGGACTTGTCGACCTGGTTCGGCTCGGCGGCGTCCTCGGGGTTGAGGTAGTCCGCGTACCAGGCCGTGCGGCCGAGGTCGGCGGGGTCGCGGACGACCAGAGCGCTCGACGACACCGGCTGGAAGAACGACTTGTGCAGGTCGGCGGTCACGCTCCGCGCACGCTCGATCCCGTCGAGCAGGTGCCGACGGGTCGGGGACACGAGCAGGCCGCAGCCGTACGCCGCGTCGACGTGGAGCCAGACGTCCTCGAGGTCGCACACGTCGGCGATCGGCTCGAGCGGGTCGATCACGCCGCGGTCGGTGGTGCCCGCCGTGGCGACGACGGCCATCGGGGTGCGGCCGACCGTGCGGGCGGCCGCGATCGCCTCGGCGAGAGCCGCGGGACGCATCCGGCCAGCTCGGTCGGTGGGGACGTCGACGACGGCGTCGTCGGCGAGGCCGAGGAGCCGGGCGGACTTGCGCACGCTGAAGTGGGACTCGGCGGTGGCGAAGACGGTGAGCATCGGGGCCGTCGCGGCTGTCGCGGCCGTCGCTGCCGTCACTGCTTCTCGCGCCAGCAGCAGCGCCTGCAGGTTCGACTGGGACCCGCCCGAGGTGAACACCCCGTCACCGCTCGCGAACCCGATGCGCCCGGCGAGCCACGCCACCACGTGCCGCTCGATGTCGGTCCCGATCCGTGACTGGTCCCAGGTGTCCACCGAGGTGTTCACGGCGGCGAGCACCGACTCCGCCGCGACCGCGGGCAGCGCGACGGGGCAGTTGAGGTGGGCGAGGTACGCCGGGTCGTGGAACCAGACGGCCTCGCGGACGAACAGGTCGTCGAGCTCGGCGAGCGCCCGGTCCGTCCCGAGGGGTTCCGCGTCGAGGTCGACGGCGGCGACGCGGGCCCGGAGTTCGTCCGCGGCGGTGTCGGTCGTCGGTCGGTCGACGTCGGAGATGCGGTCCGCGAGCCGGTCGACCGTCGTGGTGACGGTGGTCCGGTAGCGCTCGGCGTTGGCAGAGGTCAGCAATTCGATGAGGGCTGTCACGTTAGGTAAGGCTAACCTCACCTCGCGGCGATTGTCACGCGCGGCAGCGCGCTCCCGACATGGCCGGGCGCGTCGGCGTCAGGAGCTCAGCGCCTCAGAGCTTCTCGATGGGCGCGATCTTGATGAGGAGCTTCTTGCGGCCCGCGGAGTCGAACGCGATCTCGGCGATGCGCTTGGCGCCGATGCCGGTCACGGCCGAGACCGTCCCCTCGCCGAAGTCGACGTGCTTGATGCGGTCGCCGGCCACGAGCTCCATGTCGCCGTTGTCGCGGACCTGCCCGGACACGCGGTTCGCCCACTCGGTCTTCGGACGGGTCTTCTGCGCTGCGGCCGCCCGGTCGTACGAGCCACCGCCCCAGCCGCCACCGCCGCGGTACCCGCCGCCGGCGCCGCCGCCCGAGCCGCCGATCCCGCCGCCCCGTCGGGCGTTGAGGGCCCGGGGTTCGGTCCCGCCGCGGCTGTTCGCCATGCCGGGAGACTGCTTCCACTCGATGAGCCCCTCGGGGATCTCCTGCAGGAAGCGGGACGGCATCGCCACGTTGACGTCACCGAACTGCGCGCGGGTCATCGCGAGCGACAGGAAGAGGGACTTCTTGGCGCGGGTGATCCCCACGTAGAAGAGCCGGCGTTCCTCGGACGGGCCACCCGGCTCGTTCGCCGACATCCGGTGCGGCAGCAGGTCTTCCTCGACGCCGGTGAGGAACACCGCGTCGTACTCGAGCCCCTTCGCCGTGTGCAGGGTCATGAGCGACACCGTTCCCGACGAGTCGTCGAGCTCGTCCGCAGCGGCGACGAGGGAGACCTCGGTCAGGAAGTCGGACAGCGTGCCCTCGGGGTTGTTCTTCTGGAACTCCCGCGTCACCGCGACGAGCTCGTCGATGTTGTCCGCACGGGCGGCGTCCTGCGCGTCGGGCGACTTCCGGAGGTTCTCGAGCAGCCCCGAGCCGTCGAGCAGCTGCGTGAGGGTGTCCACGACCGGCTGGGTACCGGCGCGGGACGAGACATCGTCGAGCAGGGCGGCGAACGCCGTGATCGCGTTGCGCACCTTCGGCCCGAACCCGAGTTCGTCAGCGTGCCGGAGGGCGTCCCGCATCGTCGTCTCGTGCTCGTCGGCGTAGCGCTGCAGGGTGGTCTCGGTGACCGCGCCGATGCCGCGCTTCGGGACGTTGAGGACCCGTCGGAGTGCCATCGGGTCGGCCGGGTTGGCGACGGTGATCAGGTACGCCATGGCGTCCTTGATCTCGGCGCGCTCGTAGAACTTCGTGCCGCCGAGGACCCGGTACGGGATCGCCGCCCGGATGAAGATCTCCTCCAGCGCACGGGTCTGCGAGTTCGTCCGGTAGAAGACGGCCATGTCGCGGTAGGACATGCCGTCCTCGTGCAGGCGCTGGATCTCGTCGGCGACGAACTGGGCCTCGTCGTGCCCGGTGTAGCCGGTGAACCCGACGATCTTGTCGCCGGCGCCGACGTCCGTGAACAGGTTCTTCGCCTGCCGGTCGAAGTTGTTCGCGATGACGGCGTTCGCGGCGTCGAGGATGTTCTGCGTCGACCGGTAGTTCTGCTCGAGCAGGACGACCTTCGAGTTCGGGAAGTCCCGCTCGAACTCGACGATGTTGCGGATGTCCGCCCCGCGGAAGGCGTAGATGGACTGGTCGGAGTCGCCGACGACGGTCAGCGACGCCGGGGCGATCGACCCGTCGGCCTCGCGCATGCGGGCGACGTGCTGCCCGGCGTCCTCGAGCTTGTCCACCTGCTCGACCGGGACCGGCCGCGTGAGCTCGCGGATGAGGGCGTACTGCGCGTGGTTGGTGTCCTGGTACTCGTCGACGAGGATGAACCGGAACCGGCGCTGGTAGAGCGCGGCGACCTCGGGGAAGGCGCGGAAGAGGAACACCGTCTGGCCGATGAGGTCGTCGAAGTCGAACGCGTTCGCCCGGCGCAGCTCGTTCGTGTACCGCCGGAAGACCTCGGTGAACATGACTTCTTGCGGGTCGTTCGCGTTGATGTTCCGGGCGTAGGAGTCGATGTCCTGCAGCTCGTTCTTGAGCTTCGAGATCTTCGAGGCCGCAGCGCCCACGGTCAGCCCGAGCGAGTCCGCCTCGAGCTCCTTGATGATCCGCTTGAGCAGGGCCTTCGAGTCGGCGGAGTCGTAGATCGTGAACGACTGCGCGAACCCGAAGCGCTCGGCCTCGCGCCGGAGGATCCGCACGCACGCCGAGTGGAAGGTGGAGATCCACATCCCCTCGGACGCCTGCCCGACCAGCGCCCGCACGCGCTCGCGCATCTCGGCCGCGGCCTTGTTCGTGAAGGTGATCGCCAGGATCTGCGACGGCCAGGCTTCTCGGTTGGCGAGCAGCAGGGCGATGCGGCGGGTCAGCACGCTCGTCTTGCCGGAGCCCGCACCCGCCACGATGAGCAGGGACTCGCCGCGGTACTCGACGGCTTCCTTCTGCTGGGGGTTCAGACCCGCGGTGAAGGGGTCGTCGTAGGCGCGGTCACCGGCGCCGGAACCGTCAGCACGGCCGGGCGTCGAGTCGAAGGGGTCGAGCACGATCGTCATGTCCGGGACAGTCTAGGCCGGGCCTCCGACAGCCGAGCGGGCGAGCACGGCCAGGTCGGTGTGGTCGGCGAACACCCCGTCGACGCCGGTGCGGACGACCGAGGTGAACCACCGCTCCCAGTCGCCGAACGCCGCGACCTCGCCGCCGCGACGCAACGGCGCCGGCAGGAAGCGGTTCTCCGGCCGCAGCGTCCACGTGTACACGGCGAGCCCGGCTTCGTGCGCGCGGTCGACGACGGCGCTCCGCACGGGTGCCGGATCCTCGAGCGCGACGCTGTCCACCCCGGCCATCAGCGTCCCCAGGTCGACGCTGATGCCGTGGAACTCCGTCGCGAAGGCCGTGAGCGCGTCGTCGGACCGCTCGGCCGCGTAGGTGGGAGCCAACGACCCGTGGGACGCGACCTCGTCCGCCGCGCTGCCCCGCGCCTCCTGGAGGTAGACGAGCCGCCCGCCGGTCCCGCGCTCCCGGAGGTCTCGCAGCACGCCCTTCTCGAAGCTCTCGACGGTGAGGCGCTCGTCCCCGCGCCACCCGGTCTTGGCGAGGACCCCGTCGAGGAGTTGCCCCATCGGGAAGCCCGCTCGGTCGAAGAAGTCGGCGTGCTTGACCTCCGCGACGAGTCCGACCGGCCGGGGAGCCGCGTCGAGGATCGCGAGCAGGTCCTCGAGGCGGAGGACCGGCTCCTCGCCGTCGTGCTCCGCCGACCCCGGTCGCAGGGCGGGGAGGCGCTCGCGGGTCCGCAGCGTCCGCAGCTCGGCCCACGTGAAGTCCTCGGTGAACCAGCCCGTCGTCTTCTGCCCGTCGACCGTCTTCGTCGTGCGCAGGTGCCGGAACTCGGGGTGGTCGGCGACGTCGGTCGTGCCGGAGACCTCGTTCTCGTGCCGCAGCACCAGCACGCCGTCCTTCGTGGGCACGAGGTCCGGCTCGATCGCGTCGGCACCGAGTTCGATCGCGAGCTCGTACGCGCTCCGCGAGTGCTCGGGACGGTAGCCGGACGCGCCGCGGTGGGCGATCACCAGGGTCATGCGTGCACCGTACCGGCAGGACTCATGTCGAATCCGGGTGACCCGAACGGGGCGCGTGTCGTTCGCCGTCATCCGGCAGCCCATCTGCTCAGATACGAGCTGTGCTCATGAACATGGACCTCGGAACGTGGCTGCTCTCGACGACCACCGCTTCGGTCGGGCTCGCCACATGGGTGACTGCCGCGGTGACCGGCGTCGGCGGGTTCGCAGCACTCGTCACCTACCGCCGGTCGGTCAACGACGCGGCGAGCGCCCAGGCGGCGAGCACCCACGTGTGGGTGGACGATCGGTACGTCCGGTGTGTCTCCGAGGACTACGGATTCTCTCCTCTCCGCGCTTCTCCGGAAGACCTCGAAATCGGCGGGTGGACCACGGGCAGCGTCGACGGCAGCCCCTACGCACGCACCGCCGCGCCCGTGTTCCACCTGCGGAACGACAGCGGCGGCCCCGTGCGCATCGACAACATCCGGCTCCGGTGGACGGCCGCGATCGACCTGGACCCGCGCGACGACGAGTACCAGCACACCTGGTTCCTCGTCCCGGGTGCGGGGACGTCGCGGGGTCTCCGGCGACGGACCACTCGGCGACACCTGCACACCGAATCACTGACACCGACGTTCGCCGCAGGCGTCCGGGTCGTTTGGCCGGGTATGGAAGGCCGGGAGGAACTCCCATGGACCACGGATGACGAGCCCGTGGTCAGAGACCTCGGCGACGCTCTGGGATTCGTGCTCTCGATGTTCTTGCACGATCCGCCGAGCGGCTTCACCCGCGAACAGCTGGTGGGAATCGCGGTCGACGTGCTCTGGGTCGACCTCACCGACGCACGCGGGCGCCGATGGCGTCGACGAGGGACCGGCATCTCGCGACGCCGACTCATCCGCACCCGTCGGTGGGCGCACGCCGGGGTGCAAGCGATGGTCCGGTCGGGCAAGAGGCTCCGACGCAGGTGGGTCGGACACATCGGGTGGCACCACGCGGACGTCCCGATGCACGGCGGATCCGAAGCCGGAGGTGCAACGATCACCGCAGGCGGCGATGGAACGAACCTTCCGCTCGCCGCGAATCCTCAGCCTTCCGCGACCGAGCCCACCTAGGCTGAGAGGACTCGAATCTCCAAGGAAGAGGACACCATGGCCTTCAAGCCCGGTTTCGACCAGTCCCCCGCCTTCAACAACCAGGGGCCCAACACCTGGGGTGGGCGCGGCGCTGGTCAGCAGCAGGCTGGCTGGGGACAGACCCCGCAGCAGGCACAGGGCGGGATGACCCCCGAGCAGCTGCAGTACATGTACGACCGCCCGGCGGCCAGCACGGTCGACACGGACCGCATGTCCTACGAGGACACCATAGTCAAGACGCTGCTCGCGTTCGGCGTGCTCGTCGTGGGTGCCGTGGCCGGCTGGAACGCACCGATGATCGTCTGGATCATCGGCGCCGTCGCCGGGTTCGTGCTGGCGCTCGTCAACATGTTCAAGAAGAAGCCGTCGCCCGGGCTCGTCCTGGCGTACTCCTTCGCCCAGGGCCTGTTCGTCGGTGGCATCTCGCACTACTACCAGAACGCGTTCGGGGGCATCGTCGTGCAGGCCGTGTTCGGCACGCTCGGTGTCTTCGCCGTGACGCTCGCGCTGTTCGCCTCCGGCAAGGTCCGCGCGACGCCGAAGGCCACGCGCTTCTTCCTCGTCGCGATGGTCGGGTACCTGGTGTTCTCGCTCATCAACCTGGTCCTCATGTGGACCGGCGTGACGCAGACCGCGTTCGGTGCCCTCGGGTTCGAGATCTTCGGCATCCCGCTCGGCGTGATCATCGGCATCCTCGTCGTGGTCATGGCGGCGTACTCGCTGATCCTCGACTTCGACCAGATCCAGACCGGCGTCCGTCGTGGCGCTCCCCGGATCTACGCGTGGACGGCGGCGTTCGGGCTCATCGTCACGATCGTGTGGCTGTACCTCGAGATCCTGCGCATCCTCGCCATCGTGGCGAGCAGCCAGCGCAACTAGTACTCGGCACGACCCGAAGGGCCCCGGCGAACACGCCGGGGCCCTTCGTCGTTCCCGGTTCGGGGGCGGCCGACGACCCTCCCACGCCGAGATCGCACGACATGCCGCACGTGCATCGCCGAGGTCGCACAACGTGCCGCACGACCTCGCCGCACGCACGACCTCGCCGACTGGCCCCCGGACGCAGGACGGCCCGGCACGCAGGACGCGTGCCGGGCCGTCAGCGCGGGAGGACTACTCCCACTCGATCGTCCCCGGCGGCTTCGACGTGACGTCGAGCACGACACGGTTCACGTCGGGCACCTCGTTCGTGATGCGGTTCGAGATCTTCGCGAGGGTGTCGTACGGCAGGCGCGTCCAGTCGGCGGTCATGGCGTCTTCCGACGAGACCGGACGGAGCACGATGGGGTGGCCGTACGTGCGACCGTCGCCCTGGACGCCCACGGAACGGACATCGGCGAGCAAGACGACCGGGCACTGCCAGATCTCCTCGTCGAGGCCGGCCGCGGTGAGCTCTTCGCGGGCGATCTTGTCGGCCGCGCGGAGGAGCTCGAGGCGGTCCTTCGTGACCTCGCCGACGATGCGGATGCCGAGCCCCGGGCCGGGGAACGGCTGGCGACCGACGACGACCTCGGGCAGACCGAGCTCGCGACCGACCGCGCGGACCTCGTCCTTGAACAGGGTGCGGAGCGGCTCGACGAGCTCGAACGTCATGTCGTCGGGGAGACCGCCGACGTTGTGGTGCGACTTGATGTTCGCCGTGCCCGAGCCACCGCCGGACTCGACGACGTCCGGGTAGAGCGTGCCCTGCACGAGGAACTCGACCTCGCCGGCGTCCGACCCCTCGGCCGACTCGGCGCGGGCCTCGAGCACGAGGGCCTCGGCCGCGGCCTCGAACGTGCGGATGAACTCGCGCCCGATGATCTTGCGCTTCTGCTCCGGGTCGCTCACGCCGGCGAGGGCGTCGAGGAACTGCTGCTCGGCGTCGATCGTGATGAGCCGCACACCGGTGGAGGCGACGTAGTCCTCTTCCACCTGCTTGCGCTCGTCGGCGCGGAGGAGCCCGTGGTCGACGAAGACGCACGTGAGCTGGTCGCCGACGGCCTTGTGCACGAGCGCCGCGGCGACGGCGGAGTCGACGCCACCGGAGAGCCCGGCGATGACCCGGGCGGAACCGACCTGTGCGCGGATGCGTTCGACCTGCTCCTCGATCACGTTCGCGGAGTTCCAGTCGCCGGGGAGCCCGGCGGCACGGTGCAGGAAGTTCTCGAGCACGGCCTGGCCGTACACCGAGTGCTTGACCTCGGGGTGCCACTGCACGCCGTAGAGCTTGCGCTCGTCGGAGGCGAACGCGGCGACGGGAGTCGAGGCGCTGGACGCGAGGACCTCGAAGCCCTCGGGTGCCTTCGCCACGGAGTCGCCGTGGGACATCCAGGTCACCTGGGACTCCGGCTGGTCGCCGAGAAGTGTGCTCGTGCCGGGCGAGAGCGTGACGTCGGTCGCGCCGTACTCGCGCAGCCCGGTGTTCGCCACCTCGCCACCGAGTGCGGTCGCCATAGCCTGGAAGCCGTAGCAGATGCCGAGCACGGGGACGCCGAGGTCGAGGATGTCGCCGTCGAGCGCGGGCGCACCGGTCTCGTACACGGACGACGGACCGCCGGACAGCACGATGGCCGCGGGGTCCTTCGCACGGACCTCGTCCGCCGTGATCGAGTGCGGGACGATCTCGCTGTAGACGTTCGCTTCACGGACCCGACGCGCGATGAGCTGCGCGTACTGGGCACCGAAGTCGACGACGAGGACGGGACGCTGTTCGGTCTCGCTCACCGAGCGGCCTCCTTCTCACGCTGCTGGGCAGCGGTCAGCTCGTGGTAGGTGTCCATGGCGATCTTCTGCATGCGGTGCTCGACCACGAACGACATGAACGGGATGATGCCCCCGAGGGCGATGAGCAGGAAGCGGATCGGCTTCCAGCGCATGATGCTCCACAGACGGAAGTCGGTGAAGAGGTAGAGCACGTACAGCCAGCCGTGGGCGATGAGGATGCCGATCGACAGGTTGAAGGTGCCGGGCTCCTTGCCCGCCGTGCCCTCCGGCACGAAGAACGCACCGCCGCCGAGCTGCATCTCGAGGTGCAGCGGCGTGTACTTGATGACCATCTCGACCACCAGGGCGAGCAGCAGCACGCCGGTTATGTACGCCGAGACGCGGTACCACTTCACCGCGCCCGGGATCTTCGGGATGTCGCGGGTACGGACGGTCAGAGCCATATCGGCCATCCTACCGTCGGTCGACGAGGGCACCGTCGACGCTGAGTGCGGCCTCACGCCGCTCTTCTTCCTCACGCTCCCAGGCGTCCTTCACGAACCGGTACCAGAGGAAGACGGCGAATCCGGCGAACACGACCCACTCGATCGCGTAGAACAGGTTGAGCCAGTCGAACTGGACCTCGCGCGAGGGCGCACGGTCGGCGATGGTGCCGAGGTCGGCCGCCTTCGCCGTGGTGCCGTCGGCGACGACGTACCCGAGGTACATCCGGTCGTCGAACGCCTTCCACGTGTTCACGAACCGGGCCGGCGCGACCGCCGAGTACTCGCCCTTGTCGTAGGTGTCCTGGTCGGGCGACTCGGCCGGGTAGTAGCGCCCCTCGACCGTGAGCCGCGTGCCGTCCGCCAGACGGGCACCACCGGCGACGGCGGCGGACCGCTGGTCGGACCACCCGATCACCACCGGGAGGCTCGCGCCGCTCGTGTCGTCCACCAGGTGTCCGACGGTCTGGTACGTCCCGCCACCGGTCCGGCCGGTCAGGACGGTGGTGTCACCGGCGACGAACGTCCCCGTGACCGTCACCTTCTGCCCGGCCATCTTCTCGGTCGCGGGCTGCATCGGCCCGGTCACGGCGTCGAGGCTCTTCCGGTTCTCGGTCGTCGCGGGGAGGGGGGTGCCGTTGGCGATGCTCCGCTCGAGCTGCCACTTGCCCAGCCCGGCGAACACCGCCGCGAGCACGAGCGCCAGCAACAGCAGCGCAATCCACCTCGGTCGTCGGGCTACGGCCCACATCTGTATCAGTACTCCGGATCGCGCTGGCGGACCGGGCGCTCGGGGCGCTCGGCGGGGGTCTCGACCGACGACGTCCGGGGCTCGGACACCGTCTCCGGAGACTCATTCTCCCGCTCTTGGCTGCCAGCGGCCTCCACCAGGGCGAACTCCTCGGCGAACTGGCGGTCGCGCTCCGCCCGACGAGCGGCAGCGGCGGCGTCCGACTCGGCCTCTGCCGCCTCGGCCGCGGCAGCCGCTGCGACCGCTCGACGGCCACCGAGACGCGTCCGCAGGCGTGCCAGACGGGCCGGGCGGATCACGAGCCGACCGATGCGGTCCGAGTTGACCGCGAGCAACGGCCCGAGGATCGCCATGACGAGGACGTACAGACCCGCGAAGGCGGTGATGCGGGCTTCGAGCCCGGCAGCGGCCGAGAGCGTCGCGAGGATCAGCGCGAACTCGCCGCGGTTCACCAGGATGACGGCGGTGTTGATCCCCTGCTGGACGGTGAAGCCGTTCATGCGCGCGACGAGCTGTCCCGCGATGGCGTTCAGCGCGACGGTCATGCCGATCGCACCGAGCACCGGCCAGAGCACCTCGCCGAAGGTCGACAGGTCGAGCCCGAGCCCGAAGTTCACGAAGAAGAACGCCGCGAACACGTCGCGCATCGGCAGGGCGAGCTGCTCGATGCGGTCGCGGTAGCGCGTGGCGCCGCAGAGCAGGCCGATCACGAACGCCCCGATCGCGTCCGTGACGCCGAGCAGGTCGCCGATGCCGCCGAACATGACCGCGAGGCCGAAGAACAGCACGGTGAACAGCTCGTCGTCACGGGTCGCGAAGATCCGGGACACCCACTTGCCGGCGAACCGGGCCAGCGTGAACATCACGATGAGGAACCCGAACGCGAGCGCGAGCTTGCCGACGACGCCCCACACGTTCGTGTCGCTGGAGAGGACCACCGAGACGATCGCGAGGTAGATCGCGATGAAGACGTCCTCGATCACGGTGACGCCGAGGATCATCGGGGTCTCGTCGTTCGCCAGGCGACGGAGCTCGATGAGGAGCTTCGTCACGATCGCGCTCGACGAGGTCGCCGTCATGCCGGCGATGATGAGGGCTTCGCGGGTGCCCCACCCGAGCGAGAACCCGAAGGCGAACCCGACGCCCATGTTGATGGCGACGTACGTGCCACCGGACACCAGGAGCTTGCCGGCGTTGCCGTAGAACTCTTCCTGGTCGAACTCCAACCCGAGGTTGAACAGCAGCAGGATGAGCCCGAACGTCGCGATCAGCTCGATCGTGTGCGACTCGACGTTCAGCCCGATCCACGGGGTGTGGGGACTCGCGATGAGCCCCACGACCATGTAGATCGGGATCGCGGGCAACCCGATCGTCTTGCCGAGTCGTCCGAGGACGTAGGCGATGATGAAGAGGATGCCGATGGTGAGGAGCTCACCACCCAGGTGCACGGGCTAGCTCCTCGGCGGGGCCTCGGCCGCAGCGGCCGCAAGCTCTCCGCTGCGGTAGAACGAGAACGCCTTCGCGACCTTCTCGGGTGCACCGGCGACGACGATGGTGTCGCCCGGGAACACGACGAAGTCGGACGACGGGGCCGGGTTGGCGCTGTCACCACGGACGACCGCCACGACGGTCAGGCCGATGAAGCCCGAGTCGTGCAGGTCGCCGAGGGGCTTGCCGGCGATGGCGTCGTCGTAGTCGACCGAGAACCAGTCGATGCTGAGGCCCGGGATCTCGTCGAGCTTGTCGAGGCCCTCGGTGATGCGCGTGCCGCCGAGGAGCTCGGCGAGCGTGTGCGCCTCGTCCTCACTGAGGCGCAGCGACACCTTCTCCGACTTGTCGGCGCCGTCCGAGACGTCGGCGAAGGAGATGAGGTCGGAGTGACCCGACCGGTGCGTGATGACACCGCACTTGCCACCGTCGTCGGTGTAGAAGCTGTGCAGCACGCCGACTCCGGGGAGTTTGACGCGATGGACGTCGACCATGATGGCTCCCTTTTCGAGTACCCCGATGATAACCACCGCGATGGTCCGTCCATTCCGTTCCGCTACAGTCCGGTGGACGGGGACGACAGGGGGAACGCTGTGGACGAGCAGGACAGGACCAACCGGCTGGTGGCCGGCACCGGGATCGCGGTGGTGGCACTCTACGCCGCGCTGCTCGCCGTCCAGGGACTCGTGCTCGATCCGCTCGCCGCGGTGCCGGGTGCGTCGCTCGGCAGCATCCACGCGCACCTCGAGCGCGAGGGGTTCTCGGTCGGCACCGACATCGCCGCCGTCGTCGGGATCGCCGTCGTCGGCGTCGCCCTGGCGATCGGCCTCGGCAGCTCCCTCGTCGTCACCCGCGCGCGACCGTACGTCACCGCCGCGGTCCTGCTCGGGGTGGTCGCGCTCGGCGGTCCGATGACCTGGTGGAGCGGCTTCTGGCTCGGCATGGACGTCGCCGACGCGTACGGCGTCGGCGGTGGAGCGCACACCGCCTGGGCCGGTGTCCTCCTCGTCACCAGCGCGATCGCGCTGGCCGCGGTCCCGTTCGTCCTCGTGATCGGCCAGGCGATCAGTGTTCGCCGGACCACGCACCGGTCGCGCGCTGCCTGACGGAGCCGACCCGCGCCTCCAGGCAGTCGAGAGCCGGGAGGCACGGGGCGCGTCCTACTCGGGCTCGCTCGTCTTCTCGCCGACCACCTGCTCGTCGGACGCCTTGGCACCCTCGGCGCCGCTCGACCGGCCACCGCCGACCACCACGTCGTCCTCGTCGAAGCCGAACGCGATGTCCGGCGCCTCGAGCCGGACGCGGTCCGCCGAGGCGTCATCGGGCTGCAGCTGCGACTCGCGTTCCGCGGCGACGCGCTTGAGGTAGTTCGAGACCTCGTTCTCGGTGGTCTCCTGGTCCCAGCCGAGCACGTCCGCCATGAGCTTCGCGGCGACGGGGGCCGCCGACTCACCGCGGTCCCACGCCTCGATCGAGATGCGGGTGCGGCGGGCGAGGACGTCCTCGAGGTGCAGGGCGCCCTCGTGCGAGGCCGCGTAGACGACCTCGGCGCCGATGTAGTCGTCGGCACCGGGGAGCGGCTCGGCGAGGGACGGGTCCTGCTTCACGAGCCGCAGCACCTCGGTCGCGAGCGTGCCGTAGCGGTTCAGCAGGTGCTCGATGCGGACCTTGTGCACGCCGAAGCTCCGCGCGGTGCGGCCGCGTCGGTTCCAGGCGGCGGGGTACCCCTCGGCACCGAGCAGTGGGATGTCCTCGGTGGTCGAGCCCGGGATCTTCCCGTCCATCGCCGCGACGGCCTCGTCGATGGCGTCCTTGCCCATCACGCGGTAGGTGGTCCACTTGCCGCCGGCGACGACCACGAGCCCGGGGACCGTGTGCGCGACGACGTGCTCGCGGCTGAGCTTCGACGTCTGGTCGGACTCCCCCGCGAGCAGCGGCCGGAGTCCGGCGTACACGCCCTCGACGTCCTCACGCGTGAGCGGGACCGCGAGGACCTTGTTCACGTGCTCGAGGATGTAGTCGATGTCCGCCGCGGTCGCCGCCGGGTGCGCCTTGTCGAGGTACCAGTCGGTGTCCGTCGTGCCGACCAGCCAGTGCCGGCCCCACGGGATCACGAAGAGCACGCTCTTCTCGGTGCGGAGGATCATGCCCGTGTTCGACTGGAAGCGGTCGCGCGGGATGACCAGGTGCACGCCCTTCGACGCCCGCACCTTGAACTGCCCGCGGGTGCCGACCATCGCCTGGGTGTCGTCCGTCCAGACACCCGTCGCGTTGACGACCTGCTTGGCCCGGATGTCGAACTTCTCGCCCGTCTGGATGTCGTGCGCGTGCGCGCCCACGACCCGCTCGCCGACCTTGATGAAGCCCTCGATGCGCACGCGGCTCGCGGCGGAGGCGCCGTACGACGCCGCCGTGCGCACGAGCGACGCGACGTACCGGGCGTCGTCGACCTGGGCGTCGTAGTACGTCATGCCGCCGACGAAGGCGTCCTTCTTGAGGCCGGGCATGTTCTTGAGGACCTGGCTCCGGCTGAGGTGCCGGTGGTGCGGGACCCCCGGCGGCCGACCACCGGACCAGCTGAAGACGTCGTACATCGCCATGCCGATGCCGATGTAGAAGCGTTCCCACACGCGGTGGTTGAGCGGGTAGAGAAAGCGGACGGGCTTCACGAGGTGCGGGGCGATGCGCTGCAGCAGGAGGCCGCGTTCGATCAGTGCCTCGCGGACGAGCGCGAAGTTGAGCTGCTCGAGGTAGCGGATGCCGCCGTGGACGAGCTTCGACGAGCGGCTCGAGGTCCCCGATCCCCAGTCGCGGGCCTCGACGATGCCGACGCTGAGGCCACGGGTGACGGCGTCGAGTGCGCTGCCGCCGCCGACGATGCCACCGCCGACGACCAGGACGTCGAGCTCCTTGGTCTTCAGGGTCTCGATGGCGGCCGCGCGTTCGTCGGGGCCGAGCTTCGCCGACGGGTCGAACCCCACCCCCGGGGCGGCGGTGTCGGGCCGGGCGGGCCGGGTCGCGCTGGACGTGCTCGTGCTGGTCTTCGCCATCGTCGCCTCCGTGTCACGGTGACGCCGGGCGTCACCCGCGCCGGAGTGCGGGTGCCACCGTCAGTTCCGGTGGTACGGCGCCACGACCACTTCTACTCGCTGGAACTCCTTGACGTCGGAGTATCCGGTCGTGGCCATTGATCGACGCAGGGCGCCGACGATGTTCGCGCGGCCGTCCCACGTCGGGGTGGGGCCGTTCAGGACGTTCTCGAGCGGGGCGATCGTGCCGACCTCGACCCGGCGGCCGCGCGGCAGCTCCGGGTGGTGCGCCTCGGCACCCCAGTGGAACCCACCGCCGGGGGCCTCGGTCGCGCGGGCCAGTGCGGTGCCGAGCATCACGGCGTCGGCGCCCATCGCGATGGCCTTGACGACGTCGCCGGCGGTGTCGAGCCCGCCGTCCGCGATGACGTGCACGTAGCGGCCGCCGGACTCGTCCATGTAGTCACGGCGAGCGCCGGCGATGTCCGCGACGGCCGTGGCCATCGGGGCGTGGATGCCGAGGGCGGCCCGCGTGGTCGATGCCGCGCCGCCACCGAAGCCGACGAGCACACCAGCGGCACCGGTGCGCATGAGGTGCAGGGCCGCCGTGTAGGTCGAGGCGCCGCCCACGATCACCGGGACGTCGAGCTCGTAGATGAACTTCTTGAGGTTGAGCGGCTCGGTGCTCTGCGAGACGTGCTCGGCCGAGACCGTCGTGCCGCGGATGACGAACAGGTCGACACCGGCGTCGACGACGGTCTGCGAGAACTCTTGCGTGCGCTGGGGGCTGAGCGACCCGGCGACCGGGACACCGGCGGCGCGGATCTCGGCCAGGCGCGCGGTGATCAGCTCGGCCTTGACCGGCTCGGAGTAGATCTCCTGCATGCGCTTCGTGACGTTGCCGTCGGTGAGCGCCTTGATCTCGTCGAAGTAGGGCGTCGGGTCCTCGTAGCGGGTCCAGAGGCCCTCGAGGTCGAGGACGCCGAGCATGCCGAGCCGGCCCATCTGGATGACCGTCGCGGGCGAGGCGACGGAGTCCATCGGGGCCGAGAGGATCGGCGACTCGAACGTGAACGCGTCGATCGACCACTGCACGCTCACGTCACGCGGGTCACGCGTGCGCCGCGAGGGGACCACCGCGATGTCGTCGAACGCGTACGCCCGACGTCCGCGCTTGCCAGCACCGATCTCGACTTCACTCACCCGGCAAGCCTAGCGGTCGTGTCCCCCGGGTGACACGGGCGCGACGGGCAGGGCGCGCGGCGGACGTCAGCGCGTCCGGCGTGCGCGGCGCCTGCGGAGCGTCCGCAGGACGAGCCCGAGCAGCAGCGCGAGCACCACCAGCACGCCGACCAGCGCCGCGGCGACCTTCACGAGCAGCGCCGCCCCGACGAAGAGCACGGCGAACACCAGCCACACGAGGGCGTCGAGCACGAGGGGGCCGGGAGTCCGCACGCGACCGACGATAGCGACCCGGCGGGGGCGGGTCGCGCCTCCTGGCCGACGACGCGCCGTCCCGATGACGCGCCGTCCCGGCGACGTGGGCCGCGTACCGGTCCGCATGAGGAGCGGGGCCGTGCGGCGCTGAGCGTCCACGCACGACCCCACTCGGTGCGGGTACCGCCCCCACAGCGGCACCCACGGTCGACACCGCTCGCTCAGCGCGCGGAGTCGACGTCCTTGGCGAGCGTCCCCAGGTACAGCTCGATGACCTTCGGGTCGTCGGCGAGCTCCTTCCCGGTGCCCGAGTACGCGTTCTTCCCCTGGTCGAGCACGTACCCACGATCGCAGATCTGCAGACAGCGTCGCGCGTTCTGCTCCACCATGACGATCGACACACCGGCCTTGTTGATCCGGCGTGTGCGGATGAACGTCTCGTCCTGGCGCACGGGCGACAGCCCCGCGGAGGGTTCGTCGAGCAGCAGCACCTTCGGGTCCATCATGAGCGCCCGGGCCATCGCGACCGACTGCCGCTCACCGCCGGACAGCGATCCGGCGCGCTGGCCCTTCCGCTGTCCGAGGACGGGGAACAGGTCGTAGATGACCTCGAGCCGCTCGGCGAACTTCCGGGGTCGCAGGTACAGGCCCATCTGCAGGTTCTCCTCGATCGAGAGCGAGGGGAAGACGTTGTTCGTCTGCGGGACGAAACCCACGCCGGCCTGCACGAGCTTGTTCGCCTTGAGGTTGGTGATGTCCTCGCCCTGCAGGGTGACGGAGCCCTCGCGGATGGACACGAGGCCGAACAGGGCCTTGAGGAGCGTCGACTTGCCGGCGCCGTTCGGCCCGATGATGCCGATGAGCTCGCCCGGGTAGCAGTCTAGGTCGCAGCCGTTCAGGATGTTCACCCCCGGCAGGTAGCCGGCGACGAGGTTCTTCGCGCTGAGCACGGGCTCGCGTTCCAGCGTGGCCGCCGGGGCGGCGGTCGCCGGCGACGGACTGGAGGCGCTGCTCGCGTTCGTGGGCTCGCTTGCGTCGGTCATCGGGTCGCCTCCTGCTCGTCTTCTTCCGCTACTTCCTCGGCGAGTTCCTCGTAGGTCTCCTCGTTGAGGAGCGAGTCGTCACCGAGGTCGGTGTCGTGGTGCGCACCGAGGTACGCGTCGATGACCGCACGGTCGTCCATCACCGTGTCGGCCGGGCCCTCGGCGACGACCTTGCCCTCGGCCATCACGACGACCCAGTCCGAGATGTGGCGGACCATGTGCATGTCGTGCTCGACGAAGAGCACGGTCATGCCGTCGTCGCGCAGGGACTGGATGTGCCCGAGCAGCGACTGGGTCAGCGCCGGGTTCACGCCGGCCATCGGCTCGTCGAGCATGATCATCGTCGGGTCGGACATGAGCGCCCGGGCCATCTCGAGGAGCTTGCGCTGCCCGCCGGACAGCGAGCCCGCGTAGTCGTCGGCCTTCGTGTCGAGCTTGAAGCGGGCGAGGAGGTCCTCGGCCTTCGCCGTGATCTCGCGCTCCCGCTTCCGCCAGAGCGCTGGGACGAGGCCGACGAAGAAGTTCTCGCCGGGCTGGTCGCGGGCGCCGAGGAGCATGTTCTGCATCACGGTGAGGCGGCTGAGCGCCTTCGTGAGCTGGAACGTGCGGACCATGCCCTTGTTCGCGATGTGGGTGGCGCTGGTCTTCTGCAGGGTGTTGCCGTCGAACCGGGTCGTCGCGCCGGGGCTCGGCTTGTCGAACCCGGTGAGCAGGTTGAAGAACGTCGTCTTGCCGGCGCCGTTCGGGCCGATGAGGGCGGTGATCGAGCCGCGCTGGACCTCGAGGTGGTCGACGTCGACCGCGGTCATGCCGCCGAAGCGACGGGTGACGTCGTCGACGACCAGGATCGGGTCGTTCTTGGGGTGGGCGTACGACTCAGACACTGAACGTCAACTCCTTCTTGTTGCCCAGGAGGCCCTGTGGACGGAACACGATGAGGAGCATGAGCGCGACGCCGACGAGCACGTAGGAGAACTGCTCGGCCTGCTGCGCGTTCATGATCGAGTTCGGGATGAAGTCACCGGCGAGGGTGCGGATCGCGAGTCGGACGACGAAGAAGAGCACGGCGCCGAGCACCGGTCCGAACACCGTCGCCGCACCGCCGAGGATGAGCGCCGTCCAGATGAAGAACGTCATCGAGCGACCCATCGCGTCCGGTTGCACCGAACTCGGCAGGACGTAGATGATCCCGGCCAGGGCCCCGAGCGCACCGCCGAACACGAGCGCCTGCATCTTGTACGAGTAGACGTTCTTGCCGAGGGAGCGGACGGCGTCCTCGTCCTCGCGGATGGCCTTCACGACACGGCCCCAGGGGCTGCGCATGAGCAGGAACAGCACGAGCGTGAACAGGGCGACGAGCCCCCACGCCGCGATCCGGATCCACCAGCCGTTGACGCCGTTGTTCGAGTACGTGAACCACAGGATCGTGGTGGTGCCGTCGGGGAGCGGGCTGAGGGCGTTGAACGGGTCGCGGTAGCTCGACCCGGTGATGCCGTTCGAGCCGCCGGTCGTCGTGGTGAGCAGGCTCGACCGTCCCACCATGCGGATGATCTCGGCGCCGGAGATCGTCACGATCGCCAGGTAGTCGCCGCGAAGCCGCAGGGTCGGGATGCCGAGGATGATCGCGAACACGATCGACACGAGCAACGCGACCAGGACGGCCATCACGAACGGCAACCCGTTGGTGATCGAGATCGCGAAGCCGTAGGCGCCGAGCAGCAGGAACGCCGCCTGGCCCATGTTGACCAGGCCGGTGAGTCCGAAGTGGACGTTGAGGCCGATCGCGGCGAGCGCGAACGCCGCCGTGGTCGGGGCGAGTGCTTCCTGGGTGAGGGAGGACAGCAGGTTGAGGATGTAGTCCATGGCGGCGCTCCTTAGCCGATCCGCTCGGCGCGGCCGAAGATGCCCTGCGGCCGGAACAGCAGGATGAGGATGAGGATCACGAGGGCGGTGGCGTACTTGAAGTCACCGGGCAGCACGAGGTTCGTGAGCTCCACGACGACGCCGATGATCATCGAGCCGACGAGTGCGCCGTAGGCGGTCCCGAGGCCACCGAGCGTGACCGAGGCGAACATGAGCAGCAGCAGCTGCAGGCCGGTCTGCCAGTTCACGCCGTTGAGCACGAGGCCGAGCATCACGCCGGAGAGCCCCGCGAGGCCGGCGGCGAGCGTCCACACGAACCGGATCACCCGGTCGACGTCGATGCCGGACGCGCTGGCCAGTGCCGGGTTGTCCGACACCGCACGGGTCGCGCGGCCGAAGCGCGTCTTCGCGAGGAACAGACCGGTCGCGACGAGGACGACGAGCGCGATGCCCATCGCCACGTACGACTGCACCGTGAGCGTGACCCCGGCGAAGCGGACCGTCTCGGGGTTGCCCTGCTGGATGCGGACGGTCGAGGCGCCGAAGAAGTACTGGAACGCGTACTGCGCGGCGATCGACAACCCGATCGTCACGATCATGAGCTGCGTCAGGCTGATGCGCTTGCGCCGCAACGGCCGCCAGATGCCGGCGTCCTGCAGGTACCCGGTCGCCGCGCACAGCAGCGTGACCACCACCCCCGTCAGCCAGATGTTCCACCCGAGCTGGTTCGCGAAGAGGTAGGCGAGCAACCCGCCGAGGGTGACCTGCTCACCGTGCGAGAAGCTCGACAGGCCGGTCGTGCCGTAGATGAGCGAGAGGCCCACCGACGCCAGCGCGATGAGGAGCCCGAGCCGGATGCCGGACGCGAACTGCTGCCAGGCGCGCTGGGGCGTGACGCTCGTGGCGTCGTCGTTCGTGACGACGCCCTGCTGGTCGGACAGCTGGAAGATCTGCCCGACGTTCGCGTTGAGGCTCGCCGACACGGTGCGCTTCGCGTCCGCCGCGTTCGTCAGGTACTGGCCCTTGGGCAACGTGTCCTGGTCTACGCTCACGGTGTAGCTGCCCGCCTCAGTCACGCTCACCGACCAGCGCCCGGCGTCGGACGTCGTCGCGGTCTGCGCGAAGCCACCCGGCCCGGCGACGTCGACGTCGACGCCCGGGACCGGTTCGCGGTCCGAGTCGGTGATCGTGCCCTGGATGCAGCCGTTCGTCGGGCTGACCGTGCACGGCTGGGTGCTGGCGGGTGCGGTGCTCGCGGACGACGATGCGCTCGCGGTCGGGGCCGAGGTGGCGCCGATCGCCGGCAGCGTCACCGCCCAGTCGATCAGGAAGGTCGCCAGGAACGCGAGCACGAGGACGGCCATGATGACCGGTCGCTTTCGTCCAGGGCGGAGGCGGAACCTGCGCAGCAGTGCAGGTCCCGGCGGAGTGATGGATCCCACGGAAGAGCCTCTCGTTCGGATGACGAGGACGCTAGGGGGATTGTGTGACACCCGTGTTTCCATCACGTTCCCTGTGTGATTCGTGCCGCAACTGTGACGTTGTGGAGGAAGGGCGGACGGAGGTCCTGGGACGGGGCCGCACCCCGCCTCCTGGCCGCCCACGGGTGTCCACGGGGCGGAATGCGGAAGAGCGCCTGCGCGTTACCATGGTCTATCCGGAACCCGCCGCAGCGTTCCCGGTGTCTCGACCACTTCACCTCGCCCACGAAGGGGACCCATGGACCAGCCGGATCCGTTCGGATTCATCGGACTCACGTACGACGACGTCATGCTCCTGCCGGGGTACACCGACGTCATCCCGAGCGAGGCGTCGACCGCGTCCCGGCTCACCAAGCGCATCACGGTCAACGTCCCGCTGCTCTCCGCGGCGATGGACACCGTGACCGAGGCCCGCATGGCGATCGCCATGGCCCGACAGGGCGGCATCGGGATCCTGCACCGCAACATGTCGATCGCCGACCAGGCGGCCGCGGTCGACAAGGTCAAGCGCAGCGAGTCGGGCATGATCACCAACCCGGTGACCACCAGCCCGGACGCCACCGTGGCCGAGGTCGACGCGCTCTGCGGACAGTTCCGCGTCTCCGGCCTGCCGGTGGTCGAGGGTGACGGCACCCTCGTCGGCATCATCACCAACCGCGACATGCGGTTCGTGGCGCCGTTCGAGCAGCAGACCACGCTCGTGCGCGACGTCATGACGAAGGCCCCGCTCATCACTGCCCCGGTCGGCATCGACCCGGACGACGCCGTCGCGATCTTCGCCGAGCACAAGATCGAGAAGCTCCCCCTCGTCGACGAGGACGGCAAGCTCCGCGGTCTCATCACCGTCAAGGACTTCGACAAGAGCGAGAAGTACCCGGACGCCACGAAGGACGACGCCGGGCGCCTGCGCGTCGGCGCCGCGATCGGCTTCTTCGGCGACGCCTGGGAGCGCGCGACCGCGCTGCGCGAGGCCGGCGTGGACGTCCTCGTCGTCGACACCGCCAACGGCCACAGCGCCGGCGTGCTCGACATGGTCCGTCGCCTCAAGGCCGACCCGGCGTTCGCCGCGGTGGACGTCATCGGCGGGCAGGCAGCCACGCGCGAGGGCGCCCAGGCGCTCATCGACGCGGGTGTCGACGCCGTGAAGGTCGGCGTCGGCCCGGGATCGATCTGCACGACGCGCGTCGTCGCGGGTGTCGGCGTCCCGCAGGTCACCGCCGTGTACGAGGCCTCCCTCGCCGCGCGTGAGGCCGGCGTGCCGGTCATCGCCGACGGCGGGCTGCAGTACTCGGGCGACATCGCGAAGGCCCTCGTGGCCGGCGCCGACACCGTGATGCTCGGCTCGCTCCTCGCCGGCACCGACGAGTCGCCCGGTGACCTGGTGTTCGTCAACGGCAAGCAGTTCAAGGCCTACCGCGGGATGGGCTCCCTCGGCGCCCTGCAGACCCGCGGCAAGAAGACCTCGTACTCGAAGGACCGCTACTTCCAGGCCGACGTCCCCTCGGACGACAAGCTCGTGCCGGAGGGCATCGAGGGCCAGGTCCCGTACCGCGGCTCGGTGGCGAACGTCGTCTACCAGCTCGTCGGCGGCCTGCGGCAGTCGATGTTCTACGTCGGCGGCCGGACCGTCCCGGAGCTCAAGGCCCGCGGCAAGTTCGTCCGGATCACCCCGGCCGGGCTCAAGGAGTCGCACCCGCACGACGTGCAGATGGTCGTCGAGGCGCCGAACTACAGCCGCTGACCCGACCAGCACCCTCGAACGCCCCTGCTCCCGGACGGAGCGGGGGCGTTCGTCGTCGGTCGGCAGTAGGGTCGCGGCATGGTCAGCGCCGTGTCCCACACCTCGATCGACTGCCGTGATGCCTACACGCTCTCCGAGTGGTGGAAGCAGGTCCTCGGCTACGTCGACGTCGCCGACGACCCGAACGCGCCCGGGCACGAGGAGTGCATGATCGTCGCTCCCGACGGGTCGCACCACGTGCTCTTCATCGAGGTGCCGGAAGCGAAGGCCGTGAAGAACCGCATCCACTTCGACCTGCGGCCGACCGACCGGACCCGCGACGAAGAGGTCGTGCGGCTGCGGGGCATCGGTGCGCTCGAACTGGCCGACCGACGCACGGCGAGCGGCGGCTGGGTGGTGTTCGCCGATCCCGAGGGGAACGAGTTCTGCGTCCTCCGGTCCCAGGCCGAGCTCGACGCCTGACTCCGGCCAGCCCCCACCCGGGCGGCCGGCGTCCCTGTCCGGACTGCGCGGGTCCGGTCGACCGCGCCCGGGCCATGGGCTCGAGACCCGCGGGTTTCCGCAGACCTCGCGTCACGGCTGGGTAACGAAACACTTTGCGTACCGCCCCGTCACGCGGCTGAAACACCGTGACCCTACGTTCTCTCACATCCCCAGCGGGACCTGAGGTTCCGCGCAGAGAAAGGGCTCCACGGATGATCAGAACCACCCGTGCCACCACGGCACTGGCAGTGGCAGGAGCGGCGGCGCTCCTCCTCGCCGCCTGTTCCACCACCAGCGGCGGCACCTCACCGTCCTCCTCCGCGTCGGGAGGCGCGAAGAAGGACCCCGCCGCGAGCTGCAAGGCCCCCGACACCCCGGGCACCGACGCGCTGAAGATCGGCACGATCCTCCCGCTCACCGGTTCGCTCGCCTACCTGAACCCGCCCGCGGAGTCCGGTGTGGGACTCGCGGTGCAGGACATCAACGCGGCCGGCGGTGTGCTCGACAAGGACGTCACCATCGACCCCGCCACCGACTCCGGTGACAGCAACGACATGACGGTGTCGAGCTCCGCGGCGACGAAGCTCGTGAACGCGAAGGTCCCGGTCGCGATCGGCGCCGAGTCCTCCAGCGTCACGCTCAACGTCATCGACCAGCTCACGAGCAACTGCATCGTGGAGATCTCCCCGCGAACACCGCGTCGGACCTGTCCGGCTACTCGTCGTACTACTACCGGACCGCTCCGCCGGACTCGGTGCAGGGTTCGGCGCTCGGCCAGCTCGTCACGGGTGACGGCAACGCCAAGGTCGCGTTCCTCGTCTTCAACGACACCTACGGCACCGGCCTCCGCAACACCGTGCAGAAGGCGATCGAGGACTCGGGCGGATCCGTCGTCTACGGCGGCAAGGGCAAGGGCCAGGAGTTCCCGCCCGGCCAGACGACCTTCTCCTCCGAGGTGACCGCGGCGCTCGCCACGAAGCCGGACGCCATCGTCGTCCTGGCCTTCGACGAGACGAAGTCGATCATCCCGGAGCTGAAGTCGCAGGACGCCGACATGTCGAAGATCTACATGTCCGACGGCAACACCGCCGACTACTCGAAGGACTTCGACAAGGGCACGCTCACCGGCGCGCAGGGCACCATCCCCGGTGCCTCACCGAAGGACGAGTTCAAGGCCCAGCTCTCCGCCTACTACAAGAAGTCGTCGGGCAAGGACCTCGCCGACTACTCGTACGCGGCCGAGTCGTACGACGCCACCGTCCTCGCCGCCCTGGCCGCGGTGAAGGGCAAGGGCACGGACTCCGGCACCATCCAGGCCAACATGGCCGCGGTGTCCGGTGCCGACGGCGGCACGGAGTGCTCGACGTTCAAGAACTGCGTCGCCCTGCTCGACAAGGGTGAGGACATCCACTACACGGGTCCGTCGGGCATCGGTCCGTTCGACGACAACAACGACCCGTCGAGCGCCTACATCGGCATCTACAAGTTCGACGGCGACAACAAGCCCGTCTACCAGAGCGCGATCCAGGGCTCGGTCAAGAAGTAGTCGGCAGCACCAGATCGACAGCGCCTCGCGGCCCGGCCGCGGGGCGCTGTCGCGTGCGGCGGCGGCGGCGGGCCGGCGGCGGCGGGCCGGCGGCGGCGGGCCGAGACTCGGCTGCGCGGACAGTTCCGTGGCGGACACGGCGCGAAACTGTCCGCCGGGCCGAGACTCGGGGCCTGACGGGCGGACAGGCAGGCGGACAGGACACGGGCCCTGGAGGCGCGGCTCGGCCCCGTCAGACCGGCTCGGCCGCGGTGGGCGCTACCGCCCGGCGCCGCGATGCCCGAGCGGCCAGGAACGAGTCGGCCGTCAGGATGACCAGGGCGAGCCAGACGATCCCGAAGCCGAACCACCGGGCACCCGACATGGGCTCGTGCTGCACGACCACCCCGACGAGCAGCTGCATCACCGGCGCGAGGTACTGCGTCAGCCCGAGCGTGGACAGGCTCACCCGACGGGCGGACGACGCGAACAGCAGCAGCGGCACGGCCGTCGCGGGCCCGGTCAGCACTGTCACGAGGACGTGCACCCAGCCCTCGCTCGTGAACGTCACCCCGCCGCCGAGGCCGGTCGCGCCGAGCACCACGAGGGCGACCACGGCGATCGGCAGCAGCCACACGGTCTCGATCGTCAGGCCGCTCAGGGCGTCCACCGTTCCACCGACCCGCTTCTTCACGAGCCCGTACAGGCCGAACGAGAACGCCAGCACGAGGGAGATCCACGGCATCTGTCCGTAGCCCACCGCGATCACGACGACGGCCACGATGCTGATGCCGACGGCGGTCCACTGCAGCGGACGCAGGCGTTCGCGGAGCACCACGACACCGAGCGCGATCGTCACGAGCGGGTTGATGAAGTACCCGAGCGCCGCCTCGACCGTGTGGCCCGTGGTCGTCGCCGCGACGTACACGGTCCAGTTCACCAGGATGAGCACGGCCGCGAGGCCCATCACGAGCATCACCCGACGCTGGGCCATCAGGGTGCGGGTCCGGAGCCAGGAGCGGGTGACGGCGATCGCGATCGCGCAGAACACCAGCCCGAAGACGATCCGCCAGGCGACGATCTCGAACGCGCCGGCGGGGGCCATCGCCGCGAAGAGCAGCGGCATGAGTCCCCACAGCCCGTACGCGATGATCGCCTGCACGACGCCGACGGATGCCTCGCTGCGGGCCGGGCGCGCCGGGGACGGTTCACTCACGGAACCATCCTAGGAACGGGCACCGACGGCGCGGGGCCGAGCCGCGCCTCCTGGACCCGCCGACCCGGCGCGGAACGCGAGAACGCCCCGCCCGGCCGGAGCCGAACGGGGCGTTCGCGATGTGTACTGGACTCAGTGCACGATGACCGCGAGGACATCGCGCGCCGAGAGGACGAGGAGGTCCTCGCCCGAGTACTTGACCTCGGTGCCGCCGTACTTCGAGTAGATGACCTTGTCACCCACGGCGACGTCCAGCGGGACGCGGTTGCCGTTGTCGTCGATACGACCCGGGCCCACGGCGACGACCTCGCCCTCCTGGGGCTTCTCCTTCGCGGTGTCCGGGATGACCAGACCGGAAGCGGTGGTCTGCTCCGCCTCGACCTGGCGGATGACGATGCGATCCTCGAGCGGCTTGATGCTGACGGCCACGGTGACCTCTTCTTTCTCGGTACTGACTCGGTACAGATGAAAACCGTGTTGGCACTACGCACAGGAGAGTGCCAACCGCCCCAACTCTAGGGCGTCGTTGGCACTCGGTCAATCCGAGTGCCAACGTCCGACCGGGCTCTCGGCGACCTGGGAGGATCGTCGGGTGGAAGCCGCCGATCTCGCCCAGTTGCTGACCCCCGAGGGGATGGCCCTGCTCGACCGTACCCCGGCCGTGTCCGACGGTGGTGAGATCGTCCGGGTCGTCTCACGACTGCGCTCCGAAGGACACGATCCGGGCCTCGTCGCGGCGGTCCTGACGCAGGCGAAGCTCCGGCAGAAGGCCCGTGGGAAGTTCGGGGACTTCGCCTCCCGCATGCTCTTCACCGAGGCCGGCCTCGAGCAGGCGACCCGGCTGCAGGTCGCCGCCCAGCACGCCGGACGCTTCGCCGCCGCGGGGCTCACCCGGGTCGCCGACCTCGGGTGCGGCATCGGCGGGGATGCGATGGCGATGGCGGCGCTCGACCTCGAGGTCACCGCGGTCGACCGTGACGAGGTCACCGCGGCCGTCGCGACGCACAACCTCTCGCTCTGGGACTCCGCCCGGGTGGAGCTCGGCGACGCCGCTTCGTTCGACCTGTCCCGCGTCGACGGGGTCTGGATGGACCCGGCGCGCCGGACCTCCGGCCACGCGAACACGAAGCGCCTCGCCGACCCGGACGACTGGTCCCCCTCGCTCGACACCGTGTTCGCTGCCGCCACGACCACCCCGACGGGCGTGAAGCTCGGGCCGGGCGTCGACCGCGACCTCATCCCGGACACGGCCGAGGCGCAGTGGACCTCCGTGGACCGCGAGGTCGTCGAGCTCGCCCTCTGGTTCGGCCCCCTCGCCCGCCCCGGTGTCCGCCGTGCCGCGACCGTCATCGGGGCGCACGGGATCGCTGAGCTCACGGGCGACGCCGACGCCGCGGACGTCGAGGTCGGCGCGCTCGGCGCGTACCTGTACGAGCCGGACGGGGCGGTCATCCGTGCGCGGCTCATCGGCGACCTCGCCCGGTCGCTCGACGGCCGGATGCTCTCCGACGGCATCGCGTACGTCACCTCGGACCGGGCCGTCACGACACCGTTCGCGCAGGGCTTCCGGGTGCTCGACACGATGCCGCTCGACGTGAAGCAGCTCGCCGCGCGGCTCGCGGCGGAGGACATCGGGACCGTCGAGATCAAGAAGCGCGGCGTCGACGTGGACCCGGCGCAGTTCCGGAAGCGGTTGCGGTTGCGCGGACGGGGGCGCGTCACGCTCGTGCTCACCCGCCTGGAGGGACGGCACACCGCGATCCTGTGCGAGCGGCTGGGGGACGTGGCCGGCTAGGCCGCGGGGCGGCGGCGCGGGCGCGCGGGCGCGCTCGCGCTCTGCACAACGAAAGTCACCCCGAACCGCGGCGATCCGTGGTTCGGGGTGACCCTCGTTGTGCGAGCGGGTCGCCGGGGTCCTGGTCAGCCGATGAAGGCGCCGGACCCGTAGTCGTCGTAGTTCGAGTACGAGCTCCCCATCGAGGCGAACGCGAACAGCCCGATGATCCAGAGGATCCACACACCGGTCATCACCCAGCCGGCGATGACACCGGTGAGCGCCAGAGCGCGCCCGCTCTCACCGGTCTGCTTGATGCGGCCGAGGGCGAGGTGGCCGAGGATCGCGCCGGCGGGACCCAGCAGGATCGCCATGAAGAACAGCGGGATGGCCCCGAGGCCGAACACGATGGACAGGATCGCCAGCGTGTTGGTCTTCGGACGCTGCGCGTAGGGCTGGTAGCCCGCGGCCGCGTAGGGGTTCTGCTGGCCCGGGGCGGCGTACGGGTGCTGCTGGCCGGGGGCCGCGTACGGGTTCTGCGGCGCGGCGTACGGGTTCTGCTGCTGCGGAGCGCCGTAGGGGTTCTGCGGCTGCTGCGCGGCGTACGGGTTCTGCGGCTGCTGCGGCGCCGCGTACGGGTTCTGCGGTGCGGCGTAGGGGTTCGAACCCTGCGGGGCGCCGTAGCCCGGGTGCGCCTGCTGTCCGGACTGCCCCCACGGGTCGTTCGGCGCTGCCGACGGTGCCTCGGGAGCGGACGCGCCGTACTGCTGCGGCTGCCCGGACTCGGGCTGGGCCGCACTCGACGGCACCGACGATGCGTTGCTGTCCGGCGTCTCGCCCGGCTTCGGCCACTGGTTCTGATCGGACACCGTCCACCCCTCTCGGCGCCACGGTCGTCGGCGCCTCATGTGAATCCTCCCACAGACACTCCCCTGCGGGCCGGACGCGAGCACGGCGCAGACCGGACGCGGAACGGCGTCGGCCCGCGAGCGTCAGACCTGGACGGTCGTCACCGGCAGCGTCGAGTCCGCCGCGATCCCGAGGTCGCTCGGCGCGTGCCCCTCGGCGACGAGCCGGGCGCCGATCGCCGCGATCATCGCCCCGTTGTCCGTGCAGAGGTCGAACGGCGGGATGCGGAGCTCGACACCGGCCGCAGCACAGCGCTCCTCGGCGACGGCCCGCAGCCGGGCGTTCGCCACGACGCCGCCTCCGAGCAGGAGCCGGTGCACGCCGGTGTCCTCGCACGCACGCAGCGCCTTCGTCAGGAGCACGTCGACCACGGCCTCGCGGAAGCTGGCGGCGACGTCGGCCACGGGGACCTCGCGCCCCTCGTCACGGCAGCGCTCGACCCACCGGGCGACGGCGGTCTTCAGTCCGGAGAAGGAGAAGTCGTAGCGGTGCGCGGCCATGTCCTTCGGCAGCGTCAAGCCGCGGGGGAAACGGATCGCGGTGGGGTCGCCGTCCGCCGCGGCCTTGTCGATCTGCGGGCCGCCGGGGTACGGCAGCCCCAGGAGCCGCGCGACCTTGTCGAACGCCTCGCCCGCGGCGTCGTCGATCGTCTCGCCGAGCAGTTTCACGTCGCCGACGAGGTCCTCCACGAGCAGCAGCGACGTGTGCCCGCCGGACACCAGGAGCGCCACCGTCGGCAGGTCGATCTCGGACCCGTCCGACCGGAGGACGTCGGCGCCGACGTGCCCGACCAGGTGGTTCACGCCGTACAACGGCTTGCCCGTCGCCACCGCGAGGGCCTTCGCAGCGCCGACCCCGACCATGAGCGCCCCGGCGAGGCCCGGCCCGGCGGTCACCGCCACGGCGTCGAGCTCGTCGAGGGTGACGCCGGCCTGTTCGAGCGCAGCAGTCAGCGTCGGGGTCATCGCCTCGAGGTGGGCCCGTGCGGCGACCTCGGGGACGACCCCGCCGTACCGCGCGTGCTCCTCCATGCTCGACGCGATGACGTTCGCGAGCAGGGTGTTGCCGCGCACGATCCCGACACCGGTCTCGTCGCAGCTCGTCTCGATGCCGAGCACGAGTGGTTCAGCCATCGAGGGCCTCCTGTCCGATGGGGCCGACGCCGGACGGGCCGACGCCGGACGGCCCGACGCTGGGAGCCGTCGCGAGCTCCGCCCGCATCACCCACGCGTCCACACCGTCGGGCTGGTAGTAGCGGGGGCGGACGGCGATCCGCTCGAACCCGAACGCCGTGTACATCGCCTGAGCCACGGGGTTGTCGGCGCGCACCTCGAGGAAGACCTCGTGCACGCCACGCCGCCGTGCCTCGTCGAGGAGCTCGGTGAAGAGCACCCGACCGAGGCCCTTCCCCCGCTGGTCCGCCGCGACTGCGATCGTCTGGATGTCCGCCACGGGGTTGCCCGCCAACGAGGAGAGCCCGGCGTACCCGACGATCGTCGGCGCCCCACCCTCGGTCGTCTCGACGACGACGTAGTACCCGTGCGGCGAGTACAGCTCGCCGGACATCTGCGACGCCGACCAGGCATCGGTCGGGAACGACGCGTGCTCCAGCCACATCACGTCGTCGAGGTCCTGCGGGTGGGCGCGCCGCAGGCGCAGCCCGTCGGGCAGCGTCACTGCTTCACCCGCTTGGGCGCACCCGGCATCGTGACGTCCGGATCGCGGAGGTAGAGGGGCGCGTCCTCGGCGAAGGGCGCGCCGGAGGTGAGCCGGTCTGCGGCGAGCGCGCCGAGCCTCCAGGACGGGATGGACAGGGCCGTCACGCGGTCCCAGCCCACGGCGTCGGGCCAGGAGGCGCGGATCGCCTCGTCGAGGTCCGCCGGCTTGGCGAGTCCGGGACCCGCGACGCGCGTGCCGGTCTGGTCGTAGGCGCTCCAGTAGACCTCGCGCCGACGCGCGTCCGTCAGGACGACGAACGGACCGGGTCCGTCCTGGTCGGCCGCGACCGCGTCGTGGCTGACCAGCGGGAGGACGGGGACGCCGCGTGCAGCGGCGAAGGTGCGGGCTGCGGCGATGCCGACGCGCAGGCCGGTGAACGGCCCCGGCCCCATGCCGGCGATGACGCCCGAGACATCGGCGGGGGTGATGCCGGCCTCGTCGAGGACCTCGGCGAGGAACGGGCCGATGACCTCGGCGTGGCGGCGGCTGTCCTCGGTGCTGCGGGTCGCGAGGGCCCGCCCACTGCCCAGGTCGACGACGGCGACCGAGGTTCCGGCGGAGGTGTCGATCGCGAGCAGCACGGTCCCATCGTAAGCGGCGGCGCGGTTGCTCGATGCCGATCGAGCGCCGCTCTGGTGGCGGTCCCGGTCAGTGCTCGTCGTCCCGGACGACCGCGCGCCGGACATCCTCGACGGCAGCGGCGACTCCTCGTTCGCGGACCGCCGGGTCCTCGTGCTCGGACTCGTGCACGAAGACGGTGGCACCGCGGCGCGCTCCGCAGAAGTCGATGACGCCGTGCTCGATCTGGGTCCGCAGCGCCTCGCGGTACCCGTGCCGGTCGTAGACACCGGCATCGTCCCCGGCGACGGGCACGAGGTGGACGGTGAGCCGACCGAGGTTCCGGCGCATGCCCGCGTCGCCGCCGACGTCGAACGCCCACCCGTTCACGAAGACACGGTCGATCCACCCCTTCAGCAGCGCCGGCAGCGACCACCACCAGACCGGGAACACCAGGACGAGGTCGGTGGCCCGGTCGATGCGCCGCTGTTCGGTGACGACGTCCGTCGGGGCGTCCTCGCCGGTCCGGTAGGTGTGGCGGTCGGCGAGGGTGAAGCGCGGGTCGAAGCCCTCGGCGGCGAGGTCGGCGATCTCCGCCGTCCCCTCGGGCAACGCGCCCCGCAGTCGTTGCGCGACGTGGTGGGTCAACGAGTCGGGGTCGGGGTGGGCGGTCACGATGAGCGTCGGCACACTGCATCTTCGCGAGGGCGGCTGGACGGCGGCAGACCGCAGGGTCAGAGGACGGCGTCCGCCCAGCGTGGGCCGGAGGCGGTGACGACCACACGGCGCGGCTCGTCGGGGACGTCGTCCGGGTCGAGGTCGTCCGGGGTGCTGTCGTCACCGGCAACCGCGTCGTCGGCACCGGTCGCGCGGACGATCTCGACGTCGAGGACGCTGTCCGAGATGCCGTCGACGAACCCACGCCCCCACTCGACGACGACGATCGAGGCGTCCCAGTCGAGGTCGAGGTCGTCGAGCTCCACCGGGTCGGACAGCCGGTAGGCGTCCACGTGCACCAGGTCCGGCCCGACCGAGGTCGGGTGTGTCCGGGCGAGGACGAACGTCGGGCTCGAGACCTGCCCGCGGGCGCCGAGCGCTGCGCCGAGCCCTCGGGTCAGGGTGGTCTTGCCGGCGCCGAGCGGACCGGTCAGGACGACGAGGTCACCGGCACGGAGGACGGCCGCGAGCCGAGCACCGAGTGCACCCATCTCCTCGGTGGTCCGGGCGGTGGTGTCGAGCAGCACGTGGGAGTCGGTCACCGTTCGCCCCGGAGGTACTCGGCGACGTGGCCCTCGACCCGGTGCCCTTCGTAGACGCGGGGCACCCGGGTGCCGATCCGGCAGACGATCTCCTCACCGATGGTGCCGAGCGCGTCGCCCCACTCGAGGACCGTCATCTCGTCGTGCTCACCCGTGCCGAACAGCACGACGGTGTCACCGACCCGGACGTCGTCGTCGCCGACGTCCACGAGGAACTGGTCCATCGCGACGCGACCGGCGATCGGGTAGCGCGTGCCGCCGATCGCGACCTCGATGCGGCCCTGTGCGAGCCGCGGGACGCCGTCCGCGTAGCCGACCGGGACGAGCGCGAGGGTGGTCTCGGCGGTGGTGCGGTACGTGTAGTCGTACGAGACACCGGTGTCGACGGGCACGCGCTTCGTCTTCGCGACCGACGCGGTCAGGGTCATCACGGGCTCGAGGCCGAGGTCGGCCGCCGAGACGCCGTCGGCACCGGGGATGCCGAACAGGTTCGCGCCCATCCGGACCATGTCCTTGCGGAACTCCTTGCGCTCGAGCCCGGCGAGCGAGGCGGCGACGTGCTCCGTCGGGATGTCGAGCCCGAGGTCGTCGGCCTGCTCGACCGCGTCGTCGAAGAGCGCCACGGCGGAGGCGTCCTCGTCGTCGGAGGACTCGGCGAGGTGCGTGTAGGCGGCCACGACCTCGATGCGTCCGTCACGCTGGGCGTCACGGGCGAGGGTCACGAGGGCGGGCCAGTGGTCCGGCGTCGAACCGTCGCGGTGCAGGCCGGAGTCGAAGCCGAGGTGCACCCGGGCGGGACGCTGGTCGACGGCGTCGATCACCCGCTGCAGCTCCGGCACGTTCGAGACGCCGAGGTCGACGGCGGAGTCGATCGCGTCGCGGAAGTCCAGCGCGGGGTCGTGCTGCCACGTGAAGAGGTGGACGTCCTCGCCGACGCCGATCGACCGCAGACGCAGGGCCGCGGGGACCGTGAGCACGCCGATCCACCGGATGCCCGCGTCCACCGCGGCGAGGGCGATCGGCTCGAGGCCGTGCCCGTAGGCGTCGGCCTTCATGATCGCCATCAGCTCGACCGGGTCCATCCACTCGCGGACCAGGTCGAGGTTGGCGCGGTAGGCGTCGAGGTCGATCTGGGCTCGGCGCAGCGGCGCGTTCACGAGGTCCTCCGTTCGACGCTGCGGCCGACCCGGGCGACCACCTCGTAGTTGATCGTGCCGACTGCGGCGGCCCAGTCCTCGACCGCGGGGTCGCCGTTCGCCGGGTCGCCCCAGAGCACGGCCTCGTCGCCGATCCGGACGTCGGCGTCGCCGATGTCGACGTGCATGGCGTTCATCGCCACGCGACCGACGACCGGGAAGGTGCGGTCGCCGATCCGTACCGAGACGCGGTTGCCGAAGTCGCGGTCGAAGCCATCCGCGTACCCGAGCCCGATCACGGCGAGCCGGGTGTCCGTCGTCGCACGCCAGGTGTAGCCGTAGCTGACGCCCTCGCCCGCGCGGACCGGGACCGTCCGGAGGACCGCGGCGGTCACGCGCATCGCGGGGCGGAGCCCGAGGTCGGCCGAGGTGCGGTCGGGGAACGGGCTGAGGCCGTACAGCGCGAGGCCGACCCGGGCGACGTCGTGCCGGGTCTCCGCGACGGCGAGGCTCGCGGCGCTGGCGGCGAGGTGCACCATGTCGGGAACGATGCCGTTCGCAGCGAGACCGTCGAGCGCCCGCTTGAGGGCAGCGTCCTGGTCGAGGTCGTCGGCACGGGAGGCGTTCGCCAGGTGCGACATGAGGCCTTCGATGCGGGTGCGGTTGCCGCTGCGGGCCAGGCGACCGGCGGTGGCGAAGAGCTCGGACCACTCGGACTCGACCGCGCCGTTGCGGCTCAGGCCGGTGTCGACGCAGATGTGCACCGCGGGGACCTCGGAGTCGGCGGCGGCGGAGAGCTGGTCGACGCTCGAGACCGCCGGGGTGATGCCGTACTGCGCGGCGCGTCGGAAGTCCTCGTCGGGGGCGTGCAGCCACGCCAGGATCCGGACGCCCTCGTCGATGCCGGCGTGACGGAGGGCGATCCCCTCGTCGATGTCCGCGACGCCGAGCCACTCCGCGCCGGCGTCCACGAAGGCCTGCGCGGACTCCGCTGCGCCGTGGCCGTAGCCGTTGGCCTTGACGACCGCGATGACGCCGGACGGAGCCACCTGTTCGGCGACGGTCGCGTAGTTGGCGATCAGCGCCTCCCGATCGACCGTGATGCCGGTGAACGCGCTCACGCAGATTCCCCTGTTCCTTCGAGGACCACGAACGCCGTCGCGATCCCTCCGTCGTGCGAGAGCGAGAGGTGCACGCTCGTCACCCCGCGCCCGTCCGCCACCTGGCGCGCCCCCTGGCGCAGCGTCAGCGACGGGTTCCGCTGGTCGTCGGAGACGACCTCGAGGTCCTGCCAGCTCAGCCCGGCGCTCGACCCGAACGCCTTGATCAGCGCTTCCTTCGCCGCGAACCGCGCGGCCAGCGACGCGATCGGCCGGGGTTCCCCGTCGCGGACGAGCTCCGACGAGGTGAAGAGGCGCGTGCGCATCGCGGGCGTCCGGTCGAGCACCCGCTCGAACCGTTCCAGGTCGACCACGTCGACACCGATGCCGATGATCATCGTGCGACTACTCGACGGTGACCGACTTCGCGAGGTTGCGCGGCTGGTCGACGTCGAGGCCCTTGGCCGCGGCGAGCTCCATACCGAACATGTGCAGCGGTGCGACCGCGAGCAGCGGCTCGAACAGCGGCGTCGCGAGCGGGATGCGCAGCACCTCGTCGGCGAAGGGCAGCACGGCGGCGTCGCCCTCTTCCGCGATCGCGATCACCCGGGCGCCGCGGGCGCGGATCTCCTGGATGTTCGAGACGACCTTGGGGTGCAGCGACCGTGGGTCGCGCGGCGACGGGACGATCACGAAGACGATCTGCCCCGGCTCGATCAGGGCGATCGGGCCGTGCTTGAGCTCACCGGCGGCGAAGCCCTCGGCGTGGATGTACGCGAGTTCCTTGAGCTTGAGGGCACCCTCGAGCGCGATCGGGTAGCCGACGTGGCGGCCGAGGAAGAGGACGCTCCGGGTGTCGGCCATCCAGCGGGCGAGGTCCTTGATGCCGGACGCGTCGTCGATGGTCTGCTGCAGCTTCGGTGCGAGGCCCTCGAGCTCGGCGACCTGCTCGGCGATCTGCTCGGCCGTGAGCGTGCCCCGCAGCGTGGCGAGGTGCAGCCCGAGCAGGTAGAGCGCGACGCCCTGCGCGATGAACGCCTTGGTCGACGCGACGGCGACCTCGGGCCCGGCGTGCGTGTAGATCACGGCGTCGGACTCGCGGGGGATCGTGGCGCCCTGGGTGTTGCAGATCGACAGGACCTGGGCGCCCTGCTCGCGGGCGTACTTCACGGCCATGAGCGTGTCCATGGTCTCGCCGGACTGGCTGATCGAGACGACCAGCGTGCGGTCGTTCAGCACCGGGTCGCGGTAGCGGAACTCGTGCGCGAGCTCGACCTCGACCGGGACGCGGGCCCACTGCTCGATCGCGTACTTGCCGAGGATGCCGGCGTAGGCCGCGGTGCCGCAGGCGATTACGATGACCCGGTCGACCTGCGCGAGGCGGTCGGCGATCGGGTCGAGGTCCGTCAGCGTCACGGCGCCGTCGTGCACGCGGCCGAGGATCGTCTTGGCGACGGCCTCGGGCTCCTCGCTGATCTCCTTCGCCATGAACGAGGTCCAGCCGCCCTTGTCGGCCGCCGAGGCGTCCCAGTTCACCTCGAACTCGCTCGGTGATGCCGGGGTGCCGTCGAAGTGGATGACGTCGACGCCGTCGGGGCGGATCGTGGCGATCTCGTCCTGCCCGATGGCGAGGGCGCGCTGCGTGTAGGCGACGAACGCGGCCACGTCCGAGCCCATGAAGTTCTCGCCGTCGCCGAGGCCGACCACGAGGGGGGAGTTGCGACGGGCGCCGACGACGACACCGGGCTGGTCGGCGTGCACGACGAGGAGCGTGAACGCCCCTTCGAGCCGCTGCACGGCCTGCTGCATGGCGGCGGTCAGGTCACCCGTCGCGCGGAACGACCGGGCGACGAGGTGTGCCGCGACCTCGGAGTCGGTTTCGCTGAGGAACGCGACGCCCTCGGCCTCGAGCCCGGCGCGGAGCTCGGAGAAGTTCTCGATGATGCCGTTGTGGATGAGGGCGAGCTTGCCGCCGTCGGCCAGGTGCGGGTGCGCGTTGCCGTCGGTCGGGCCACCGTGGGTCGCCCAGCGGGTGTGGCCGATGCCCGTCCCGCCGTCGGCGATGGGGTGCGATTCCAGCTCGTCCACGAGGGCCTGGAGCTTGCCCGCCTTCTTCGCCGATGCGAGCTCGTGCGACCCGTCCACGACGGCGATGCCCGCCGAGTCGTAGCCGCGGTACTCGAGCCGACGGAGACCACCGAGGAGGACGTCCTGGCTGCTGTTGCTGCCGACGTAGCCGACGATTCCACACATGGGGACGATCCTACGGTCTGGCTGGACGACGACCCTGCGAACCAGCAGGGCTGGGGATAACGTTTGGGACATGGGACGCTTCGACGACATCGCGATCACGACGCTGCACGGTGAGGACACCACGTTCGGGGCGTTCGCGGACAAGGCGGTGCTCGTCGTGAACGTCGCGTCGCGCTGTGGCCTCGCTCCGCAGTACGAGCAGCTCGAGGCGCTCCAGAAGGAGTACGGGCCCCGCGGCTTCACGGTCCTGGGCTTCCCGAGCAACCAATTCCTGCAGGAGCTCGGCTCGTCCGAGGCGATCGACGAGTACTGCTCCACCACGTGGGGCGTCACCTTCCCGATGTCCGAGAAGGTCAAGGTGAACGGCAAGAGCGCCCACCCGCTCTACCAGGCGCTCAAGGAGACCCCGGACGCCGACGGCAAGGCCGGACGGGTCACGTGGAACTTCGAGAAGTTCCTGGTCGCCCCGGACGGCACGGTCACGCGGTTCCGCCCGACGACGAAGCCGGATGCACCGCAGGTGATCGCCGCGATCGAGGCGGCGCTGCCCGCCTGATCGGGCACGCCGGGCCGGGGCGCGGACGTCGGACTGGAGGCGCGGATCACGCGAGCCGGTCGGCTCACGTGATCCGCGCCTCCCGTCTGTACGCTCGTTCCCATGCCGATCCCGGAGACCACCGTCGCGCACCCGACCCCCTTCGTGGAGATCCCGCGTGGCGAGTGGGCGCAGCTCGCTCCGAAGGAGCACCTGTCCCTCACCGAGACGGAGATCGTGCAGCTGCGCGGTCTCGGTGACCGCCTCGACATGCAGGAGGTGCAGGAGGTCTACCTGCCGCTGTCCCGCCTGCTGACGCTCTACGCGGCGGGCGCACGGAACCTGCACGCGTCGACGTCGGCCTTCCTGGGTGACCGAGCCGGGCGGACGCCGTTCGTGATCGGTGTCGCCGGGTCGGTCGCCGTCGGCAAGTCGACCGTCGCACGACTGCTGCGCGAGCTGACGAAGCGCTGGCCGGACACCCCGCGCGTGGAGCTCGTGACCACCGACGGGTTCCTCTACTCCAACGCCGAGCTCGAGCGGCGCGGGATCATGGACCGCAAGGGCTTCCCGGAGTCCTACGACCGCCGGGCCCTGCTGCGCTTCGTGAGCCAGGTGAAGAGCGGGGCAACCGAGGTCCGTGCGCCGTACTACTCGCACCTCGTGTACGACATCGTGCCGGACGCCGAGATCGTGGTGCGACAGCCGGACATCCTCATCGTCGAGGGCCTGAACGTGCTCGCGCCGCCGGTGCACGGGCGGCTGGCGTTGTCCGACCTCTTCGACTTCACGATCTACGTCGACGCGAAGACGAAGGACATCGAGGCCTGGTACGTCGACCGGTTCCTCGCGCTGCAGGAAGAGGCCTTCGCGAGCCCCGACTCGTTCTTCCACCGGTTCGCCTCGCTCTCCCGGTCGGATGCCGTGCAGACGGCGACCGAGGTGTGGCGGGCGATCAACGAGCCGAACCTGATCGAGAACGTGTTGCCGACGCGCTCCCGGGCGACCCTCGTGTTGAAGAAGGCGGCGGACCACAAGGTGTCGTCGGTGTTGCTCCGCAAGATCTGACGCGCGCGGGTGGGGGCGGCGCGGGCGCCGCGGGGCGCTGCGCCGAACCACGAATCCGACGTGGAACCGGGCGCGGGGGCTGGTGCGATGTCGCATCCGTGGTTCGACGCGGCTCGGCCGGTGCGGCCGGCGCCGCGCGCCGCCGCCGCGGGGCGGCTCGAGCTGCCGCCGCACAAGCGAAGTCCGTCGGAACCACGCATCTGCGAGGTTCCGACGGGCTTTGGTTGGGCGAGCGCGCGCCAGCGCGCGCCGCGCGCCTACGCCGCGTCGAGCGCCAGGCGCTCGCGCACCACGGCCGCGAGCTCCTCGGCGATCCGCTCGGCATCGGCCTGGGAGGCCGCCTCGACCATGACCCGCACGACGGGCTCGGTGCCGGACGGCCGGAGCAGCACGCGCCCCGCGTCGCCGAGTGCGGCGGTCGCAGCGGCGACGGCGTCCTGCACGCCCTGGTCGGCCAGGCCGTGCCGGTCCACCCCGCGCACGTTCACGAGCACCTGCGGGAACACCGTCATGCACGACGCGAGCTGCTCGAGCGTCTTGCCCGTCCGGGCCATCTCGGCGACGAGGTGCAACCCGGTGAGGATGCCGTCGCCGGTGGTCGCGAACTCGTTGAAGATGATGTGGCCGGACTGCTCGCCGCCGAGCGAGTACCCGCCCTCGGTCATCTTCTCGAGGACGTAGCGGTCGCCGACACCGGTCTCGAGCATCGTGATGCCCGCGTCCGCCATGGCCCGCTTCAGCCCGAGGTTCGACATCACCGTCGCGACGAGGGTGTCGGACGCCAGGCGCCCGCGCTCCTGCAGCGACAGCGCGAGGATCGCCATGATCTGGTCGCCGTCGATCGCGTTGCCGGCGGCGTCGACCGCGAGACAGCGGTCCGCGTCACCGTCGTGGGCGATGCCGACGTCCGCACCGTGCGAGAGCACCGCGCGGGCGAGGTTGTCGATGTGGGTGGAACCGACACCGTCGTTGATGTTCATGCCGTCCGGGTCGGCACCGATCAGGGTCACGCGGGCCCCGGCGTTGACGAACACCTCGGGCGAGACACCCGCGGCGGCGCCGTTCGCGCAGTCGAGCACGACGTGGATGCCGTCGAGCCGGTGCGGCAGCGTGCCGAGCAGGTGGACGACGTAGCGGTCCTCGGCGTCGGCGAACCGGGTGATCCGGCCGACGTCGCCACCGGTGGGGGTCGGTGCGGAGTGGTCGTGCATGGCCGCTTCGATGCGGTCCTCGACCTCGTCCGGGAGCTTCCGGCCGCCCGTGGCGAAGAACTTGATCCCGTTGTCGGGAGCGGGGTTGTGCGACGCGGAGATCATCACGCCGAAGTCGGCGTCGATGTCCGCGACGAGGAACGCCGCAGCGGGGGTGGGGATGACCCCGGCGTCGAGTACGTCGACGCCGGCGGAGGCGAGCCCGGCCGCGACCGCGGCACCGAGGAACTCGCCGGAGACGCGCGGGTCGCGCGCGAGGACCGCACGAGGGCGCGGTCGACCGGACGCCCGGCGGGCGTCCGCGTGGTGTCCGTGTGTGAGGACGGCCGCGCTCGCCTGGGCAAGACCCAGTGCGAGCGCGGCCGTCAGCTCGCCGTTGGCGAGACCACGAACCCCGTCGGTACCGAACAGACGCGGCATTGCGATCTTCAGCCGGTGACGACTAGCGCTTCGAGAACTGCGAAGCCTTGCGGGCCTTCTTGAGACCGGCCTTCTTGCGCTCGATGACGCGGGCGTCGCGGGTGAGGAAGCCGGCCTTCTTGAGGGTGGCGCGGTTGTTCTCGCGGTCGATCTCGTTCAGCGAACGGGCGATTGCGAGACGGAGCGCACCAGCCTGACCCGAGGGGCCACCACCGGTGATGCGAGCGACGACGTCGTAGGCGCCGAGCAGCTCGAGCACCTTGAACGGGTCGTTGATGAGCTGCTGGTGCAGCTTGTTCGGGAAGTAGTCCTCGAGCGAGCGGCCGTTCACGACGAACGAGCCGGAGCCCGGGACGAGACGGACGCGTGCGATGGCCTCCTTGCGGCGCCCGACGGCACCGCCCGAGACGTTGAGGATCTGACGGGGAGCGGCCTCGGAAGCGGCGGGTGCGCTCTCCGTGGTGAAGCTCTCCGGGGTCTGGTCGAGGGAGTCAGCGATCTGAGCCATGAGTTTTACCTAGTCCTTGGAAGTCGTCGTGGCCGGAACTACTGTGCGACCTGGTCGAAGGTGTACGCCTTGGGCTGCTGCGCCGAGTGCGGGTGCTCCGCGCCGGCGTAGACCTTCAGCTTCTTGAGCTGCTCGCGACCGAGGGTGTTCTTCGGGAGCATGCCGCGGATCGCCTTCTCGACGGCGCGGGTCGGGTGCTTCTCGAGCATCTCCGGGTAGGAGGTCGCCGTGAGGCCGCCCGGGTAGCCCGAGTGGCGGTAGTAGACCTTCTTCGCGAGCTTCGAACCGGTCAGGGCGACCTTGTCGGCGTTCACGATGATGACGTAGTCACCCATGTCCATGTGCTGGGCGAAGGTGGCCTTGTGCTTGCCGCGCAGGAGCGCCGCGGCGTGGGTGGCGAGGCGGCCGAGGACGACGTCGGTCGCGTCGATGACGATCCAGTCGTGCTGGACGTCTGCCGGCTTCGGGGAGAACGTACGAGTCACAGTGGTGCTGCTTTCGTGTCGAGGTGAGGAGTCCGTGAATCCCGCTCCGGTGGGTGTTCACGTGGGAGAACCCGTGTGAACGGCCCGGTGGAGGGCTCATCTGACTGTCCGGCGCACAGAGCGCGCAGACCAAGGTGAGAGTCTACCCGACGCACGTGATGGCGGTCAAACGGAGACAGGACGGACGGGAGGCGCGGTGCCGGCTGGCACCGCGCCTCCCGTCCGTGGGTGGAACGTCAGCCGAAGAGGCTCCGCAACCACGCGAGCAGGGCGGCGAGCGCCGCCAGCGCGTCCGCGATCGGACCGCCGTGGCCCGGGTTGCCGCCGTGTCCGGGGTCGCCGCCGGGGCCGGGGTTCCCGCCTCCCGGGGTGCCGACGCCCGGCAGGTCGATACCCACCACGACCGGGTCGTGGTCACTCGCCCGGTACACGTCGTCCTGGTACAGGTCCGTGACGTTGTAGTCGTACCGGCTGTACTCGAGGCCCACAGACTCAACCGAGTTGATGTTCCAGATGTCCACGCCGGTGACGGTCTCCAGCGCAGCAGGGGACGCGAACACGTGGTCGAGCGAGCCGCTCAGTCCACTGAAGACGTACGACCACTCGGACGCGTCCTCGGTCGGGCCGAGGTCCGTGTAGCCGGCGTCCTCGAGGGCGACGACCGGGTCCTCCTCGCTGTAGGCGTTGAAGTCGCCGAGCATGAACACCTTGTCGGTCCGCGCCTGGCGCTGCATCGCGGTCGAGAACGTCACGAGCGCCTTCGCCTGCTCGACGCGCGAGTGGTTCGACGCACCCTGCCCGTCGCCCTGGTCGGCGTCGACGCCCTCGCCGGAGCCCTTCGACTTGAAGTGGTTGGCGATGACCAGGAAGGTGTCCTTCGCCGACGGCTTCTGCGCGCCCTTGCCCTTGCCGGGCTTCGCGACGACCGGGGCGAAGGCCTGCGCGAGCGGCTGGCGGGCGTTCGTGAACGCCGTCGAGTCGGTGAGGATCGTCGACGAGCCGACCGGCTGCACGCGGTCCTTCTTGTAGATGAGCGCGAGGCGGATGACGTCCTCGCTCGACGGGAGCTTCGACGGGGACTTCGCGTACGCCCAGGTGTCCTTGCCGGTCGCAGCGTTGAGCGCGGCCACGAGGGTCGCCACGGCCGCGTCACGGTCCTGGCCGAAGCGCGCCGAGTTCTCGATCTCCTCGAGGGAGACGACGTCGGCGCCGAGGCCGTTGATCGCCTTGACGATCTTCACCTGCTGGCGGGCGAGGTCGTCGGCGTTCGCGGCACCGCGGGCGTCGCAGCCGCCCCGGACGGTCACGGGGTCGCCGTCGCGGTCGGTGTAGTACGTGCAACCGGTGAGCTGGTCGCCGGTCGTCGGGAAGTAGTTCAGGACGTTGAACCCGGCGAGGCGGATGTCACCGCCGACGTTCTCGGGCGCCGCGGTGCGGACGTCCGAGAACGACGCCGGCAGGTCGGCAGCCGGGGTGGCGCCGGTGATCGGCGACGTCGGCTGGAACTTCCACGAGTCGTTCCGGTAGTCGAGGACGACCGGCTCGCGGAAGGTCGCAGCGGCACCGACCGTGACCGGACCCTGCGTGAGCCACGACACCGGGATCGACTGGTTCGCCGCGCTGAGGAAGTTCGTGCTCGCACCGTCGTCGAGGACGACCTTGCGCGCCGCGTTGTCCGCGGTCACGGCGGCGGCCTCGGCACTGCCCGGACGAGCGACCTCGGTCGGCTGGAGCAGGCGCTGCTTCCCCGATGCCAGCACGACCTCGCCGTACTGGTTCGTCGTGTAGTTGTCCGCGACGGTGTAGTCGCCCTGCGGCGCCACGAGCATGCTCTCGAGCGACTCGCGCTGTGCGTCGGTGCGCGGGAACGTCAGCGTGGCCGGGACCGGCTGGACGACCCCCGCGGCGGGGAGCTTCGTCAGGCCGGCCGCGGTGGGCACGGTCAGCTCGGTCAGGCCGTTGAACTCGGACACCGTGCCGGTGAGGCGAACCGCGTCCCCGATCGCCACGCTGCCGACGGTCGCCGACGAGTAGACGAAGACGGCGTCGGAGGCGGTGTGCATCCCGAGGTCGAGCGCGCCGCCGGTGCCGGCGGTCTGGACCGTGTAGCCGTTGAAGCCGCCGGTGGCGTACACCGCGGTGACGACGCCGTCGGTCGTGACGGTCTTCCCGGCGAACGGCGAGGCATCGCCGGTGCCCTGCAGCTGCGCGATCGTGACCCGTTCGGCCGGGGTCGTGCCGCCGTCACCGGGGTCGGTGGGGTCGGTCGGGTCCGTCGGCTGCGTGGTCTCGCCCGCGGCGTTCTCCGGCGTGACGGTCGTCGTCACCCGGAAGTCGGCGGCGTTCGAGTCGGTGTCGGTCGTGCCCTGACGGGTGAGCGCGTCCGGGACGGCGTTCGCCGTGCCGGTCGGTGCGACCGCGGTCTCGAAGGTGTTCGACGTGCCGTAGCCGAGCAGGTCGACGACGCCGGGTGTGCCCGTCGTCACGGCGCCGGCGGGGAGTGTCAGCGCCGTCGCCTGGTCGGCGAGGACGAGGGTGCCGGTCGACCCGGAGGGGTTCAGCCCGGTGACGGCGTCCGGCTCGGGCAGCGCCTCGCCGTTCGTGCCGTTCGAGCCCATCTGCACGAGGTAGGTGCCGTGTGCGGGCACGGAGCCGGCGAGCTTGCCGACCGAGGGCGCTCCGGTACCGGTCGCCGCGCGGTACTGCACCGACCAGCCGTCGACGCTGACGGGGCTGTCGGTGGGGTTGCCGAGTTCGACGAACTTGTTCGTGAAGGGCTGGTTCGCGCTGCCGCCCTTGAGGTAGGCCTCGGCGATGACGAGCCCGGTGCCCTGGGGGTTCGCGGTGGCCGTGGAGACGGAGACGAGCGGAGCGGCGACGAGCGCGGCTGCAGCGGTGGCGCACAGCAGAGTGCGCCCGACGGATCTGTGCATGGTCGCACGGTACCGACCTGCGGGGCCCCTCAGGTTTCCGGCGGGTGAACGATCCGTTCCACCCCTGATCGGGGTGCAGGCGGCGGCGGTGGGCGATGCCCGGGGATCAGGACCCGATCGGCCGCCAGGTGGACCCGACGCGGTGCACGGCCGGCCCGTGTCCGGGGAGCAGGACGTCCGGGATCGGCAGCGCCCGCGCGGACTCGAGCGCTCGTTCCTGGTCGGCCGTGAAGAACGACGTGATCATGCGCGGCCGCGGCTCCCACGACGACGGCTGCGTGTCGTGCCGGCTGACGACGGCGTCCCCGGTGACGATCGCGTTCGCGGCGGGCAGCAGGTAGGCCGTGGACCCGTCGGTGTGCCCGGTGGCCGGCAGCGGCGCGATCGCCCGGCCGACGAAGTCCGCACCCGTGAGCGCGCGGGCGGTCGGCACCGCGGTGGGTCGCAGCGCGTCGGAGCGCACTGCGCGGGCGAGCCACCGGAGGACCCGGGGCGCGGCCAGTCGTCCGCCGATCTCGGCCGGCGTCACCTGCTGCCGCGCGGGCCCGCGCACGTTGTCGAGCTCGTCGGCGTGGGCGAGCACCTCGACGTGCGGGTACCGCTCGAGGATGCCGGGGATGCCGCCGACGTGGTCGACGTGCCCGTGCGTGACGTACACCCGGCGCAGGTCGTCGAGCTCGTGGCCGGCGTACCGCACGGTGTCGAGCACGAGGTCGGTGTCGGCCGGGTAGCCGGCGTCGATCAGTGCGACACCGTCCTCCTCGGCGAGGACCACCCAGTTCGAGACGGGCCCCTCGACGAACACCACCCCGGGTGCGACGGACACGACGGAGCGGGGTTCGCGGGAGGTCATCCCCCGACGGTACCGCCGTCGTCGGGCGCTTCGCGTCGCGCACGGGTCTGCGCCGCCCGCGCCGCGAGGTCGTCGTCCGCCGGGTACCCGACCTCGGTCAGGGTGAGGCCCTTCGCCGGCGCGACCTTGAACTCGCTCGTCCGGGCCTCGGCGATCCGCAGCTCCTCGAGCCGGTCGGCACCGAACCGGCCCTCGCCGACGGCGATCGTCGCCCCCACCATCGCGCGCACCATCGAGTGGCAGAAGGCGTCGGCCTGGAGGCGCGCCACCAGCACGCCGTCCGGCTCGCGGTCCCAGCGGAACTCCTGCAACGTCCGGATGGTCGTCGCCCCCTCGCGCGGCTTGCAGAACGTCGCGAAGTCGTGCAGCCCCAGCAGCCGCAGCGCACCGCGCTCCATCGCCGCCGGGTCCAACCGCGTCGGGTGCCAGACCGTGTGCCCCCGTCGACGTGGATCGCGCCAGGCGTCGGCGTCCGCGATCCGGTACGAGTAGCGGCGCCACAGCGGCGAGAACCGGGCGTCGAACCCCTCCGGCGCGACCGAGGCCCGGGTGACGACGACGTCCCCCTCCGGCGCCGCGATGCCGTTCACGCGCTTGACGAGCCCGTCCAGCGGCGAGCGCCCCGACCCCCGCTTGGCGGCCAGCGCGTCCCACTGCGCCGGTGTGAGGTCGAGGTGGGCGACCTGCCCCGTGGCGTGGACGCCCGCGTCGGTGCGCCCGGCCACGGTGAGCAGCGGCGGCTCGCCCCACCGGGTGAAGACGGTGGCGAGCGCGGCCTCGAGCGCGCCCTGCACGGTCCGGAGACCCGGCTGCCGGGCCCACCCGGAGAACGCCGCACCGTCGTACGCGATGTCCAGCCGCAGCCGCACGCCGCCACCGTCACCGCCGCCCTGCGGGCCCGCCGTCTCGTCCACCAGGCCACCGTACCGGGGCCGGACCGCGCCTCCTGGCCCCCGTGCTGACACGCGCCCCGCCCCGGTGTCAGTGCCACGTCAGTGCCGCGTGAGCGGGCCGCGGCACCATCGTGCTCGACATCGACGAACCACGTCGAGTCACCACGAAAGGACCTGCGCGAATGACCACCACACCGCTCGCGGTCGAGGCCGCCGGCCTCGTGAAGACCTTCGGGACGAACCGCGCAGTGGACGGTGTCGACCTCCGCGTGGAGGCCGGCACGGTCTACGGCGTGCTCGGCCCCAACGGCGCCGGCAAGACCACCACCATCTCCATGCTCGCGACGCTGCTCAAGGCGGACGCCGGCGAGGCCCGCATCTTCGGGCGGGACGTCCGCCGTGAGGCGCAGGCCGTCCGCTCCCTCATCGGCGTGACCGGCCAGTACGCGAGCGTCGACGAGACGCTCAGCGCGACCGAGAACCTCGTCATCTTCTCGCGCCTGCTCGGCCTGGGCCGCGCCGAGTCGAAGCGGAAGGCCGCCGAGCTGCTCGAGCGCTTCGGGCTGACCGAGGCGGCATCGCGTCCGTTGAAGAACTTCTCCGGGGGCATGCGTCGTCGTCTCGACCTCGCCGCGAGCCTCATCGCACAGCCCCCGCTGCTGTTCCTCGACGAGCCCACGACGGGTCTCGACCCCCGCACCCGCGCCCAGATGTGGGACACGATCCGGGAGCTCGTCGCGACCGGCTCCACCGTCCTGCTGACGACGCAGTACCTCGACGAGGCCGACCAGCTGGCCGACCGCATCGCCGTGATCGACCACGGCCGCGTCGTCGCCGAGGGCACGGGCGACGAGCTGAAGGCGTCCATCGGGTCGAGCTCGCTCCAGCTCCGGCTGGCCGACCCGCTCCGGCTCGACGCCGCGCGCACCATCGTGCGGAACAGCCTCGGCGTCGACGCGGTGGCCAGCCCCGAGGGCTCGCGCCTCACCGCGCCGATGTCCGACCCGGACCGCGTGACCGACCTGCTCGTGTCGTTCCGCGACGCCGGCATCTCCCTCGCCGAGATGAGCGTGCAGAAGCCCACGCTCGACGAGGTGTTCCTGCAAATTACCGGCGAAGCGGTGGTCGCTGACGCGTCCGCCGCCGCCGAATGGAGCATCGCATGACCACCATCGCCCCCACCCCCACCTCGGCGCCGCGGGTCGCCCCGCGCCCCGGCATCGGCGGCTCCGGACTCGGCGCGACCGTCCGACAGTCCTTCACGATGGCGTACCGCGGCCTGGTGAAGGTCCGTCGCACGCCCGAGCAGCTGTTCGACGTGACGCTCATGCCGATCGTCTTCACCGTGATGTTCACGTACATCTTCGGCGGCGCGATCGCCGGCGACGTGTCCAGCTACCTGCCCGTCATCATCCCCGGCATCCTCGTGCAGACGAACATCACGTCCTCGATCGTCACCGGTGTCCAGCTCCGCGAGGACATGGACAAGGGCGTGTTCGACCGCTTCAAGTCCCTGCCGATCGCCCGCATCGCGCCGCTCGCCGGTGCGCTGCTCGCCGACACGGTCCGGTACGCGATCGCCACCGCCATCACGTTCACGGTCGGGATCATCATGGGCCTGCGTCCCGAGGGCGGTGCCGCGGCGGTCGTGCTGGCCGGCGTGCTCGTGATCGTCGTCGCCTGGTCGATCAGCTGGATCTTCGCCTACTTCGGCGTGGTCGCCCGCACCGCGTCGAGCGTCTCCGGCATCGCCAACCTGGTGCTCTTCCCGCTGACGTTCCTGTCGAACGCGTTCGTCCCCACGGACACCCTGCCCGGCTGGCTGCGCTGGTTCACCGAGGTCAACCCGATCTCGCACCTCATCACCGCGGTCCGCGAGCTGATCAACCACGGCGCCGTCACCGGTGACCTCTGGATCAGCCTGCTCGGTGCCGCCGTGGTGGTCGCCGTGTTCGCGCCGCTGACGGTCCGCGCCTACATGCGGAAGGCGTAGCGGAGGTCCTCCAGCAGCGTCCTCGCCCGCGCGACGGCCTCGGTCCGGTCCCATCCGGCCGAGGCCGTCTCGGCGTCCGCGACGCGGGCCGCGCCGAGCGCGTCGACGAGGAGCGGCCGGAGCCGTCCGTGGGCGAGCACCGCGAAGTCCTGCCGGGTGCCGAACCGCATCGCGGCGCCCCAGCACCGGGCCGCCTCGGCCGGACGGTCGCTGCGCGCCGCCGCGACCGCGAGTCCCGCCAGCGTCGTGCCGATGACGGGCAGGTCGAGCCACCACGGGTGGACGCGGATCATCACGAGTGCGGCCTTCCGGATGCGGCGAGCGACCGCGCGCTCGTCGGCCTGGAGGCGCGGTGCGGCTCCGTCGGGCGCGCCGAGCGCCGCCTCGTCGACCGCTGCGATCCGCGCCGCGCCCGCCATCACGGTCCAGTGCGGTGTCGCCTTCCGGTGCGGCAGCACCCAGTCCCACGCGGCCGTGTACTGCGCGGCGGCAGCGTCGAGGTCGCCCTCGAACCGGAGGCACTCCGCGCCGATCGCGACCGCGAGCACGCCGATCTGGGAGCGGTCGCCGTCGAAGCCGCCGCGCCCCGCGACCGGTCGGTGCTCCAGCTCGGCGGCGATCGACCGGGCGGTGTCCACGGCGCCGGTCGCGGCCGAGCAGAGCCCGACGGTCCAGCCGATCTCGTACAGGTCGTCCTCGGCGCCGAAGCGCTCGAGCTGCTCACGGGCTCGGTCGGCGTTCGCGAGGGCGTCCGCGTACCGGCCGGTCTGGGCGAGGAGTTGCGTCATGGTGACGGCCACGGTGCCGATCGTCCACGCGTCGGCGGTGCGCTCCGCGAGCGTCTGCGCCCGGGTGGCGTACCGGAGGGCCGCCGCGAACTCGCCGTCGTTCTCGGCGAGGGGCGCGCTGAGCATGTTGGCGGTGCCGGCCACGCCCTCGTCGGGGTCGTCGCGGAGGCGCGCGAGGAGCGCGGTGCCCGCCGCCGGACGCCCGAGCGTCAGGAGCAGGGCCACCTGTGCGTCGAGCACCGGGAACCCCGTCGTCCCGACGCGGCGGAGGTGCCGGAGCGTGGAGATCGCCCAGGCGGCGGTCCGACGGTCGTCGAACGCCGAGGACGCCCCGGCGACGACGAGTCCGACGTGCACCGCGGCGACGTCCTCGGCCGCGGGCGGACCCGAGCGCAGCACCGCGACCACGTCGGACGCGATCGCGGTGACCTCGCCGTGGGCACCCCGGAGCGTCCAGTAGGCCCCGAGGGCGGCGAAGACGTGCGCGGTCGCCGAGGCGTCGTCGGCGCGGAGGCTCCAGCGGAGCAGGGTCACGAGGTTGTCGGCCTCGCGCTGGACCTCGTGGAAGCGGTCGAGCTGCTCCGGGCCGGTGAGCGTGAAGAGGTTCCTGGCGGCGGCGAAGTCCCGCCCCCAGCGGATCATCGCCGTGCGCACGGCCTCGGTGGCACCACGTTCGTCGAGCCGTGCGGCCCCGAACTCGCGGACGGTCTCGAGCAGGCGGTAGCGGACCGGCTCCCCCTCGACCTCGACGAGCTGCACGAGGGACTGCTCGACGAGCTCGGCGAGGTCGTCGAGCGCATCGTCCCGGCGGTCCGGCGCGGCCACGGCCTCGACGGCGTCGACCGCCAGGCCGTCGGGGAACAGTGCCAGGCGGGTCAGGAGGTCCTGCGCGCCCGCGTCGAGCAGGCGCCAGCTCCACTCGATGACCGCCAGGAGCGTGCGGTGCCGCTCCGGCGCGCTGCGGTCGCCGCCGCGGAGCAGCGCGAACCGGTCGTCGAGCCGGCGCTCGATCTCGTCGATGCTCATCCCCCGGATCCGCGCCGCGGCCAGCTCGATCGCGAGCGGCGACCCGTCGAGCCGCGTGCAGATGCGGCGGACGGTGTCCACGGGCAGCACGGCCCCGGGTCGGGCGGCCCGGGCGCGCTCGGTGAACAGCCGGACCGCGGCGCCGTCGGCCTCGACCGGGAGGGGCGCGAGGGGCGCCACGACCTCGCCCGCGATCGCGAGCGGTGCGCGCGAGGTCGTGAGGATCCGGAGGTCGGGGATGCTCGCGAGCAGGTCGGCGGCGAACCCGGCGACGTCGCCGACGAGGTGCTCGCAGTTGTCCAGGACGAGGACCGTCGGGGCCTCCCCGAGCGCCCGCCCCACCCGCGCACGCAGGTCGGCGACGACGACCTCCCGCAGCGCCCGGGCGGACCGGAACTCGGCCACCCCGAGCAGGGCACCGAGCGCGGGGACGACGTCCTCGGCGGTGGCGATCGGCGCGAGCTCGAACACCACCACGCCGGTGGTCGGCGGCACACCGGCGGCGACCGCCTGCGCGAGGCGGGTCTTGCCGAGCCCACCCGCACCGAGGATCGTGACCAGCCGGTTGCGGGACAGGAGGTCCGTGACGGCGGCGAGGTCCTCCTGCCGCCCGACGAGCGTGTTCGGCGCGGCCCGCAGCCCGACCCGACGAGCGCGACCGGAGTCGGCGGCGGACCGGCGGAGCAGGTCGGCGTTCAGCCGCACCAGGTCGGCCGAGGGGTCCGCGCCGAGCTCGTCCGCGAGGCGGTCGCGGTGCGTCGCGAACGCGGCGAGCGCCTCGGCGTTCCGGCCGGCGGCGACCAGCGCGCGCATGCACCCGGCGACGGCGACCTCGTCGAACGGGTTCGCCTCGGACTCGGCGAGCCACAGCGCTGCCGCCTCGGCCGCGTCCCCGCGGTCGAGGAGGAGTTCGCCCAGCCGGCGTCGGAGCGCACGGCGGGCAGTGGCCGCGCTGTCGGCGAGCGCGGCGCCGAGGTCCCCGTCGACGTCCGCGCCGGGGTCGCCCCGCCAGCCGTCGAGTACTGCCCGGACCACCGCGACGTCCTCGCTGGCAGCCGCGCGCTCGGCGGACGTCAGGTCGACCGAGCCGGGGTCGACCCCGAGTGCGTACCCGGTGCTGGTCGACACGACGACGCCGTCGGCCGTGCTGCGCCGGAGCCGGGAGACGAGGGTCTGCAGCGCTGCCCGGGCACCCCGCGGCTGGTCGTCGCCCCAGAGCTCGTCGATGAGCGCCTCGGTCGTCACGGCGTGTCCGCGCGCGAGCACCAGCGCGACGAGGAACGACCGCGAAAGGGCACCGGGCACCGCCGTCGGCGCTCCCGTCGGGTCCGCGACGGTGACGGCCCCGAGGACGGCGACGCGTGGCGGTTCGGACACGTCCCGAGTCTAGGTCGAGCGTCGGACGTCAGCCGCGGGCGTTCCGGAAGGCGGACGGCCCCGTGCGGGTGTCCAGGTCGTTCGTCGCCCGGCGCTCGGACTCCACGATGCCGCGCATCGCCACGAGTGCGGCGGACGTGACCGCGACGTGCGACGGGTTCTCGCGCGATGCGTCCAGCGCCCGCTCGACCTCGGCGATCGCGTCGTCGCCCGCCTCTTCGGGGCGCTCGCCGCGGACCATGCACGCGAGCTCACGGAGGGCCGTCGCGAGCGGCTCGGCGAACTCGGGGTCCGGTCGCCCGAGCCCCTCCGACACCGGACCCGACCGGGCGACGAGCTCGGTGAGGTCCGTCGTGTACCAGGCGACCCGCTCGAGGGCACGGAAGCGGGCACCGTCCTGCTCGAGCCGTGCCTGGGACCCACGGAGTGCTCCGCGCGGGTTCAGCCGGCGGCTCTCGTGCGCGATCGACACCCGGGAGCGGACGTCGGCGATGGCACGGTCCAGTCGGTCCTGCTGACGGTCCCAGGCCCTCTCGTCGCGCTCGCCCCCTGCGAGGACCTCGGCGAGCCCGTCCAGGTGGTCCGCGAGCACCTGGTTGACCGCGTCGATCCGGTGCTCGGCGTCCCAGAATCGCAGGGGCGGGAAGACGAGGAAGTTCACCAGGAGGCCCACCACGACCCCGACGGCCATCTGCACGAGGTACCCGAGCGAGTACCCCTCGGCGTGGGCGCCACCGACGAGCAGGACGAAGAGCGCGGCGGTGGACACCCAGGAGCTGCCCTCGCCGAGGACGCGGAACCCGCCCACGAGCACCCCGATGCCCACCGCCAGCGCGATCGCCAGGAAGCCCGGGTCACCGACCCACATCGTGAACCCGGCGATGACGATGCCGAGCGCGATGCCGACGAGCGTCTGGACCCCGCTCCGGATGCCCGCGAACACCGTCGTCTGCATCGCCACGACGGCACCGAGCGGTGCGTAGTACGGGTACTCCGCCGCGACCCCGGGCATGTGTCGCGCGATGAACCACGCGAGGACCGCCGCGACGGCGGCCTTCGCGGCGTGGAGCAGGCGCGGTTGCGTCCCGGAGGTCCGGCTCCACCGCCAGACCCGGGTCCCCACACCCGCGATGTGCTCGAACTGCATCGGTCCCTCTCGTCGTGTCGGCCGGTCACGATACGGTGCCGCGCCTGTGAGACGGAGCCGGTCCGCGTTCTGCGGCTCGGCCGCCTGTGGGCCAGGAGGGACGGGGGGGGCCCGCACCGCGCCTCCAGGCCGCCGTCCGGTCACCCCCAGGACGCGACGAAGCCCCCGCAACGCGTGTTGCGGGGGCTTCGTCGTGGTGGGCTGTGACTACTTGTCGTCCGACTTCTCGGCGGCGTCGGCCTCGACCTCGGCAGCTGCCTCGGTCTCGGTCTCCTCGGCGACGGGAGCGGACTCCTCGGTGGTCTCGGTCTCCTCGACCGGGGCCTCGTCGGTGGTGTCCTCGGCGGCAGGCTCCTCGACCGGAGCAGCAGCGGCCGGGGCCGCGTCGCGCTTGACCGGGGCCGGCGTGCTCGACACCGGCTCGAGGACGAGCTCGATCGACGCGAGGGGAGCGTTGTCGCCCTTGCGGAAACCGAGCTTCGTGATGCGGGTGTAGCCGCCCTGACGGTCCTCGACCTGCGGGGCGATCTCGGTGAACAGCGTGTGCACGACGGACTTGTCGCGCAGGATGCTGATCACGCGACGACGCGCGTGCAGGTCGCCACGCTTCGCGAACGTGATGAGACGCTCGGCGACGGGACGGAGGCGCTTGGCCTTCGTCTCGGTGGTCGTGATGCGACCGTGCGTGAAGAGGGCGTTGGCGAGGTTGCTCAGGAGCAGGCGCTCGTGGGCGGGGCCGCCACCGAGGCGGGGGCCCTTGGTGGGCTTCGGCATGTCAGTTCTCCAGTGGTGAAAGTGTTGCGCGCTGCGTCAGCGGCGCGCGTGCGCGTCAGCGCGAGGTCAGTTGTTGGACTCGTCCTCGTCGTACCCGCTGTAGAAGTGGGCGCCGTCGAATCCGGGGACGGTGTCCTTGAGGGACAGGCCGAGCTCGGTGAGCTTGTCCTTGACCTCGTCCACCGACTTCTGACCGAAGTTGCGGATGTTCATGAGCTGCGTCTCCGACAGGGCGACGAGCTCGGACACCGTGTTGATGCCCTCCCGCTTGAGGCAGTTGTAGCTGCGGACCGACAGGTCCAGGTCCTCGATCGGGGTCTGCAGCTCGTTCGAGAGCACGGCGTCGACCGGCGCGGGGCCGATCTCGATGCCCTCGGCCGCGGTGTTGAGCTCGCGGGCGAGCCCGAACAGCTCGACGAGCGTCCGACCTGCCGACGCGATGGCGTCGCGCGGCGTGATGGCCGGCTTCGACTCGACGTCGACGACCAGGCGGTCGAAGTCCGTGCGCTCACCGGCACGCGTCGCCTCGACGCGGTAGGTGACCTTGAGGACCGGCGAGTAGATCGAGTCGATCGGGATCTGACCGGCCTCGCTGAACTCCGAACGGTTCTGCGTCGCCGAGACGTAGCCACGGCCACGCTCGATCGTCAGCTCGAGCTCGAAGCGCGCGGTGTCGTTCAGGGTCGCGATGACGAGGTCCGGGTTGTGGATCTCGACGCCGGCCGGAGCGGAGATGTCCGCTGCGGTGACCTGACCGGCACCCTGCTTGCGCAGGTACGCCGTGATCGGCTCGTCGTGCTCGCTGGAGACGACCAGGCTCTTGATGTTGAGGATGATCTCGGTGACGTCTTCCTTGACACCGGGCACGGTGCTGAACTCGTGGAGGACGCCGTCGATGCGGATGCTGGTGACAGCCGCGCCGGGGATCGAGGAGAGGAGCGTGCGGCGCAGCGAGTTGCCGAGGGTGTAACCGAAGCCCGGCTCGAGCGGCTCGATGACGAAGCGCGAGCGGAACTCGGAGATCGTCTCCTCGGTCAGGGTGGGGCGCTGTGCAATGAGCACTGTGGGATTCCTTTCGGCGGAGTGTCCGCTATATGACACTCGGCGGTACGACGGGGCCGACCGGGCCCCGACGGGTCTGTTGAGTTGTGATCACGCGCACGCGCTTGCCAGGACGGCACGGCCTGCGCGATCGAACGACCAGGAATGGCCGCGGGCCCTGCTCGCTCCCGTCAGGGGACGAGCAGGGCGCGGCCGGTTGCTCCTCGCGTCAGACGCGACGGCGCTTGGGCGGGCGGCACCCGTTGTGCGCCTGCGGCGTGACGTCGTTGATCGAACCCACCTCGAGGCCAGCGGCCTGGAGCGAGCGGATCGCGGTCTCGCGGCCCGAACCCGGACCCTTCACGAAGACGTCGACCTTCTTGACGCCGTGCTCCTGCGCCTGACGCGCAGCGGACTCGGCGGCGAGCTGCGCCGCGAACGGCGTCGACTTGCGCGAACCCTTGAAGCCCACGGCACCCGAGGACGCCCAGCTGAGGACGGCACCCGACGGGTCGGTGATGCTGACGATCGTGTTGTTGAACGTGCTCTTGATGTGGGCCTGGCCCACGGCGACGTTCTTCTTCTCCTTGCGGCGCGGCTTGCGCGCGGCAGTCTTGGGGGTAGCCATCGGGGTCTCCTATCGAGCCTTCTTCTTGCCTGCCACGGTGCGCTTCGGTCCCTTGCGGGTACGCGCGTTGGTCTTGGTGCGCTGACCGCGCACCGGGAGACCACGACGGTGGCGAAGACCCTCGTAGCTACCGATCTCGACCTTGCGGCGGATGTCGGCTGCGACCTCACGGCGGAGGTCACCCTCCACCTTGAAGTTGCCCTCGATGAAGTCACGGAGGGCGACGAGCTGGTCGTCGGTCAGGTCCTTGACGCGGATGTCACCGGAGATACCGGTCTCGGCGAGTGCCTGGACCGCGCGGGTACGGCCGACGCCGTAGATGTACGTGAGTGCGATCTCCACGCGCTTCTCGCGCGGGATGTCGACGCCTGCTAGACGTGCCATGTGATGGCTGCTCCTGTTGTCGATGGAGGTGTGGAGCAGTACCGGTGCTCGGGCCTCCGACCCGAGGTGTCCCCGCTCGCGCGGATCTTGGTACTGCGTTCGATGTTGAGTTGTGGATCCTGCTCGCAGCCGCCCGAGGGCGATCGCGTCAGGCAGCCGGGACTAGCCCTGGCGCTGCTTGTGACGCGGGTTGCTCTTGCAGATCACCATGACGCGGCCCTTGCGGCGAATGACACGGCAGTGCTCGCAGATGGGCTTGACGCTGGGGTTGACCTTCATTGTTCTTTCCTCGTGCTCGCTGGCTTCGTGCTCGGCAGGGTTGCCGGGCCGTTCCTTTCCAGCTCGCGGATCACTTGTAGCGGTAGACGATCCGGCCGCGGGTCAGGTCGTACGGGCTCAGCTCCACGATCACGCGGTCCTCGGGGAGGATGCGGATGTAGTGCTGGCGCATCTTCCCGGAGATGTGCGCAAGGACCTTGTGTCCGTTGGTCAGCTCAACGCGGAACATCGCGTTGGGCAGAGCTTCGAGCACCGAGCCCTCGATCTCGATGACGCCGTCTTTCTTGGCCATAGCCTCACTGTCGCTTGGTTGGATTACCGGTGTGATCCCCGAGCCGGTCTGCGGGTCGGGCGCCACGCCCAGTAGGCATGACACACCAAAGATCGATCCTATGTGGTAAACCCAGGATTGCCAAGTGGAGACGGCGAAGTCCCCACGTCTGGGGCTTCACAGCGGTGTCTGAGCGTTCCACAGTGGTTTGACGGCGCGCTCCGGGGTCCCGTTGGTCACCGGCCCCTAGCGTGGCCGTCGCCCCCCGCCCGTGCAGACCGCGCCGCACGGACCACCGAACGGAGACCACGTGCCCGACGCCACCCGACGCCCGTTCGCCCGCCACGGCCGCCTCCCGCGCCGCCGCGGATGGGGCACGCTCGCGTCGATCGTGGCGTCCACCCTCGCCGTCGTCCTCGTGAGCGGGACGAGCGTCGCCGCCATCGCGGGTGCGCAGCTCGCCACGGCGCCGAGGACGGTCAAGCTCAGCACGGACGACCAGAGCACCGCGCAGACGGCCGACATCACGGCCATCAAGGGCGGTGCGAACATCCTGCTCATCGGCAGCGACACCCGCATCGGACAGTTCGACTCGGACGAGGACGTCGAGGGCGCCCGCAACGACGTCACGATGCTCATCCACATCTCGCAGGACCACACCCAACTGACCGCGGTGAGCTTCCCGCGCGACCTCATGGTGCCGATCCCGGCGTGCACGAACCCCGAGAGCGGGACCACGTACCCGGCGGCCACGTCCGCGCAGTTCAACACGGCACTCGGGAACGGCGGGGTCTCGTGCGTCGTCGACACCGTCGAGAACCTCACCGGCCTGAGCATCCCGTACGCCGGGCTCATCACGTTCGACGGCGTCATCGAGATGTCGAACGCCCTCGGCGGCGTGGACGTGTGCGTCGCGGACCCGATCAACGACTCCTACACGAACCTGCACCTGACGGCCGGCTCGCACAAGCTCGAGGGCACGGACGCGCTCGCGTTCCTCCGCACCCGGCACGGCGTCGGCGACGGGAGCGACCTCGCGCGCATCAGCTCGCAGCAGGTGTTCCTGTCGGCCCTGCTGCGCAAGGTCACCTCGGACGGGACGCTCTCGAACCCGATCACCCTCTACAAGCTCGCCGGCGCCGCGCTGTCGAACATGACGCTGTCCGACGGCCTCGCCCAGGCACGCACGCTCGTCGGACTGGCCGGGGCCCTGCGCGGGATGAGCACGGCGAACATGCTCTTCGTGCAGTACCCGGTCGCGGACGACCCCGAGGACAGCGCGCGCGTGATCGTCGACCAGGACGCTGCCCACACCCTCAACGTCGCGCTGCAGAACGACCAGAAGACCTCGCTGAGCGACTCGAGCACGGGGCGCGCGTCGGAGGAGTCCTCCGGGTCGAGCGGGACGGCGACCGCTGCTCCGTCCACGGGGACCTCGACCGGCACCTCGTCGGCCGGTGGGTCCTCGGCCGGGACGTCCTCGGGTACCGCGGCCGGCACCGGCACGGCGTCCGGATCGGCATCCGGCACCGCCACGAGCGCCGCGACCGGTTCGGCGACGCCGCTGCCCTCGTCGATCACCGGACAGAGCGCGTCCGAGGAGACCTGCTCGGTCGGCAACGACTGAGCCCGGCGCGGCGCCCGTCGCGCGGTGCGCGTCGCGCGCCGCGCGCGGGTGCGCACGCTGACGACGAGTGCACGTGGTCCACACGGTGCAGACGTCGTGGACGTGCGCAGGGACGGACCGGAGGCGCGTGGCGGGGCCGCACCGCGCCTCCTGGCCGTCCGACGGGACCGGACGCGACGGCGCTCACGCGCCGGGTCAGGCAGTGCCGCCTGCGGGAGACGCGACCGACGGGAAGGCGCGACCTACGGGATCGGGACCGGCGTCACACCCAGCGGGGCGAGGCCCGCAGCACCGCCGTCGGCCGCCGTCAGCACCCAGATGCCGTCGGCGTGCACCGCGATGCTGTGCTCCCAGTGCGCCGCGTCGGAACCGTCGAGCGTGCGGACGGTCCAGTCGTCGTCGTCCGTCGAGCTGTCGATCGTGCCGGCCGTGACCATCGGCTCGATCGCGACCACGAGTCCGGGCTTGACCGCCGGACCGGCGCCGCGGACGCGGTAGTTGAAGACGGGCGGGTCCTCGTGCATCGAGCGGCCGATGCCGTGGCCGGTGTAGTCCTCGACGATGCCCCACGCGCCGGTCTCGTCGATGGCGTCCTCGATGACGGCGCCGACCTCGTGCAGGTGCTTCGCGTGCGCGAGCGCCGCGATGCCGTGCCAGAGCGCGCGCTCGGTGGTGTCCGAGAGCGTCTGCCGGGCCGCACTGACACCGGCGTCACCACCCGGGACGACGACCGTGAAGGCACTGTCACCGTTCCAGCCGTCGACCTCGGCACCGGCGTCGACCGACACGACGTCACCGGGCTGGAGCACACGCTCCCCCGGGATCCCGTGCACGATCTCGTCGTTCACCGACACGCAGAGCGTGTGCCGGTAGCCCGGGACGAGCTGGAAGTTCGGGATGCCGCCGCCGTCACGGATGACCCGCTCGGCGATGGCGTCGAGCTCGCCCGTGGTGATGCCCGGACGGATCGCGTCGCGGACCGCCGCCAGTGCGTCGTGGGTCAGCAGACCCGGACGCACCATGGCGTGGAGCTCGTCCGGCGTCTTGTAGATCGAGGGCTTGCGGAACCGCACCACGCTGGCGTCAGACGCCCGCGGTCAGCCCACGCGAGGACAGCGCGGCCTGGATCCGGTCGCCGACCTCGTCGATGCCGCCGAGGCCGTCGACGTCGACGACGAGCCCACGCTCGCCGTACGCCGCCACGATCGGAGCGGTCTGCTCGGTGTAGACCTGCTGCCGACGACGGATGGTCTCCTCGTTGTCGTCGCTGCGGCCCTGTTCCTCGGCGCGCTTCAGGAGGCGGCCGACGAGCTCGTCCTGGTCGGCGACGAGCTGCACGACCGCGTCGATGCCGGTGCCCTGCTCGGCGAGGAGCGCGTCGAGGTACTCGACCTGCCCGACCGTGCGGGGGTAGCCGTCGAGCAGGAAGCCGTTCTCGGCGTCGGCCTCGTGCAGGCGCGACTTCACGAGCTCGTTCGTGAGCGAGTCGGGGACGTAGTCGCCCGCGTCCATGATCGCCTTCGCCTGAACGCCGAGCGGGGTGCCCTCTGCGACGTTCTTGCGGAAGATGTCACCCGTCGAGACGGCGGGGATCCCGAACGCGTCGGCGATGCGACCGGCCTGGGTGCCCTTCCCGGCTCCGGGAGGTCCGACGATGATGAGACGTGCGCTCAACGGAGAAGCCCTTCGTAGTGACGCTGCTGCAGCTGCGAGTCGATCTGCTTCACGGTCTCGAGGCCGACACCCACGATGATGAGGATGCTCGCGCCGCCGAACGGGAAGTTCTGGTTCGCACCGAAGAACGCCAGCGCCGCCAGCGGGATCAGGGCGATGAGACCGAGGTACAGGGAGCCGGGCAACGTCACCCGGGTGAGAACGTAGTCGAGGTACTCGGCCGTCGGACGACCGGCCCGGATGCCCGGGATGAAGCCGCCGTACTTCTTCATGTTGTCGGCGACCTCTTCGGGGTTGAAGGTGATCGCGACGTAGAAGTACGTGAAGCCGACGATGAGCAGGAAGTACAGGACCATGTAGAACCAGTTGTCACCCGAGGTCAGGTTGTTCTGGATCCAGGTCACCCACGCCGCCGCCTCGCTGCCGTCGGAGGGCTGGTTGAACTGCGCGACCAGGGCCGGCAGGTACAGCAACGACGAGGCGAAGATGACGGGCACGACGCCGGCCATGTTCACCTTGATCGGGATGTACGTGTTGTTGCCGCCGTACGTGCGGCGACCGACCATGCGCTTGGCGTACTGCACGGGGATGCGCCGCTGCGACTGCTCGACGAACACGACGGCCATCATGATCACCAGGCCGACGAGGATGACGAACAGGAACAGCTCGAAGCCGTTCGACTGCTCGATCGCCCAGAGCGCCGAGGGGAACTGCGCCGCGATGGACGTGAAGATGAGGAGCGACATGCCGTTGCCGATGCCGCGCTCGGTGACGAGCTCGCCCATCCACATGATGAGGCCGGTACCGGCGGTCAGGGTGACGACCATGAGCATGATCGCGTACCAGCTGTCGTTCGAGATGATCGACGAGCAGGAGGCCGAGGCGTTGGTGCCGAACAGGGCACCGGAGCGGGCGACCGTGATCAGCGTGGTGGACTGCAGCACGCCGAGCGCGATGGTGAGGTAGCGCGTGTACTGCGTCAGCTTCGCCTGACCGGACTGCCCCTCCTTGTAGAGGGCGTCGAAGTGCGGGATGACCACGCGGAGCAGCTGCACGATGATCGACGACGTGATGTACGGCATGATGCCGAGCGCGAAGACCGAGAGCTTCAGCAGCGCGCCGCCGGAGAAGAGGTTGATCAGGTCGTACAGACCCTGCTGCGACGATGCGCTGGCGAGACAGGTCTGCACGGATGCGTAGTCGACGAACGGCGCGGGGATGTACGACCCCAGGCGGAACAGCGCGATGATCGCGAGGGTGAAGCCGATCTTCTTGCGAAGATCTGGGGTGCGCATGATGCGCGCGACCGCTCTGAACACGAGGACTCCGAACTTCTGGGACCGGCGGCCCGTCGAGGGGCCGTCACCGGTGTGGTCGGCAGGACCGACCTGGCCGGCGGACGCCGACCACTGTCAAGGAAACCGTAACGGCGGCCCGTGCGCAAACGCACGGGCCGCCGACGGGGTTACTGGGAGACGGTGCCGCCAGCAGCCGCGATCTTCTCGGCGGCGGACGCCGAGACCTTGTCGACCGAGACCGTGAGCTTCACGCTGATGTCACCCTGACCGAGAACCTTGACCTTCTCGTTCTTGCGGACGGCGCCCTTGGCGACCAGGTCCGCGACGGTGACGTCGCCACCGTTGGGGTAGAGCTCCGCGATCTTGTCCAGGTTCACGACCTGGTACTCGACGCGGAACGGGTTCTTGAACCCGCGGAGCTTCGGGGTGCGCATGTGCAGCGGCATCTGCCCACCCTCGAAGCCGACCTTGACCTGGTAACGAGCCTTCTGGCCCTTGGTACCACGGCCGGCGGTCTTGCCCTTGGAGCCCTCACCACGACCGACGCGGGTGCGAGCCTTCTTGGCGCCCTCTGCCGGACGGAGGTGGTGCAGCTTCAGGACCTGCACGCGCTCGTTCTTCTCGTCGCTCATGCGTCGACCTCCTCGACCTTCACGAGGTGCGCGACCGTCGCGACGTACCCGCGGTTCTGGGCGTTGTCCTCACGCAGGACCGTACGGCCGATGCGCTTGAGACCCAGGCTGCGGAGCGTGTCGCGCTGGTACTGCTTCTCGCTGATAACGGACTTCGTCTGCGTGATCTTCAGCATCGCCATCACGCACCTGCCTTCTCGGACGCGGCACGCAGAGCAGCGGCCTCGGCCTGGAGCAGACGGTCCGGGACGACCCGGTCGACGGGGAGACCGCGACGGCTTGCGACCGCACGGGGCTCCTCGAGCTGCTGCAGCGCCGTGACGGTCGCGTGCACGATGTTGATGGTGTTCGACGAACCGAGCGACTTGCTCAGGACGTCGTGGATACCGGCGCACTCGAGGACGGCGCGGACCGGACCACCGGCGATGACACCGGTACCGGCAGCGGCCGGACGGAGGAGCACGACGCCGGCAGCGGCCTCGCCCTGCACCGGGTGCGGGATCGTGTTGCCGACGCGCGGGACGCGGAAGAAGTTCTTCTTCGCTTCCTCGACGCCCTTCGAGATGGCGGTCGGGACCTCGCGGGCCTTGCCGTAGCCGACACCCACGAGACCGTTGCCGTCACCGACGACGACGAGCGCGGTGAAGCTGAAGCGACGACCACCCTTGACGACCTTGGAGACGCGGTTGATGGTCACGACGCGCTCGAGGAACTGGCTGTCGCCACCCCGACCGTTGCGGTCGTTGCCACGGCCGCCACCCTGCTGACGGTCGCGACCGCCACCACGGCGGCCACGGTTGTCGGCGGAGTCGCGGTTGTTCGATGCCGAACCGGCTGCGGTCTCGACGGGGCGCTCGACGACGGGGACCTCGGGCTCCTTGGCCGCGGGGGCCGTGGTGCTCGTGGCCTCGGCCTCGGTCGCCTCAGCGGCCTCGGTCGTTTCGACGTTGGCGTCTTCGTTCGTGTTCGCGATGTCGCTCACAGGTTCAGCCCTCCTTCACGGGCACCATCGGCGATCGCGGCGACGCGACCGGCGTACTTGCTACCACCGCGGTCGAAGACCACGGCCTCGACGCCAGCGGCCTTCGCGCGCTCGGCGAGGAGTTCGCCGACACGACGGGCCTTGGCGGTCTTGTCGCCGTCGAACGTACGGAGGTCGGCCTCCATCGTCGACGCGCTGGCCAGCGTGTGGCCCTTGGCGTCGTCGATGACCTGGACGAACACGTGACGCGCCGAACGGGTGACAGCGAGACGCGGACGGGCCTCGGTGCCGGTGATCTTCTTGCGGAGGCGGTTGTGACGGCGCGCCTTGGCGGCCGACTTGCTCTTGCCTCGTGTCTTGAGGAGACCCATGATCACTTACCTGACTTTCCGGCCTTGCGGCGCACGATCTCGCCGGCGTAGCGGACACCCTTGCCCTTGTAGGGCTCGGGCTTGCGCAGCTTGCGGATGTTTGCAGCGACCTCGCCGACGGACTGCTTGTCGATGCCGTTGACGGTCAGCTTGTTGTTGCCCTCGACGGCGAAGCTGATGCCCGCGGGCGGCTCGACCGTGATCGGGTGGGAGTAGCCGAGCGCGAACTCGACGTTGTTGCCCTTCGCCTGCACGCGGTAACCGGTGCCGACGACCTCGAGGCCCTTGGAGTAGCCCTGGGTCACGCCGACGATGTTGTTCGCGATGAGGGTGCGGGTCAGGCCGTGCAGCGCACGCGAGCTGCGCTCGTCGTCCGGACGGGTGACGAGGACCTGGTTCTCCTCGACCTTGGCCTGGATGGGCTCGGCGACGACGAGCGCGAGCTCGCCCTTCGGGCCCTTGACCGCGACGTTCTGACCATCGATGGAGACGGTCACGCCAGCGGGGATGTCAATGGGAAGACGTCCGATACGAGACATTGTCGATCACCACACGTAGGCGAGGACTTCCCCACCCACGCCCTTCTGCTCGGCTTCACGGTCGGTGAGCAGTCCCGACGAGGTCGAGAGGATCGCCACGCCGAGGCCACCGAGGACCTGGGGGATCTCCGTCGACTTCGCGTAGACCCGGAGACCGGGCTTCGAGACGCGCTTGATGCCGGCGATCGAACGCTCGCGCTCGGGGCCGTACTTCAGGTCGATCGTGAGGGTCTCGCCCACGCGGGCGTCCTCGATCTTCCACTCGCTGATGTAGCCCTCGCGCTTGAGGATCTCAGCGATGTTCTTCTTCAGCTTGGAGCTGGGAAGCGAGACGGCGTCGTGGTGCGCCGAGTTCGCGTTCCGCAATCTGGTCAGCATGTCTGCGACCGGATCGGTCATCGTCATGATGGTCGTCCATTCTTCGCCTGGTTTCGACACCCGTTCCACGAATGCCGACCTGAGCGATCGGGTGATCCTGGGGCGATTCCCCTGGATCGGTGTGTTCGTGCGTGCGGGCCGGAGGACGTGAATCCTCCGGCCCGCACCGCCCGAAGTATCTTAGACCGTCTGCTCGGCAGAACGGAACGGGAACCCGAGCTGGCGGAGCAGCGCGCGGCCCTCGTCGTCCGACTTCGCGGTGGTCACGACGGTGATGTCGAAGCCACGCACGCGGTCGATGCGGTCCTGGTCGATCTCGTGGAACACGGACTGCTCCGTGAGACCGAACGTGTAGTTGCCGTTGCCGTCGAACTGCTTGTCGCTGAGACCGCGGAAGTCGCGGATGCGGGGCAGTGCGAGGGTCACGAGACGGTCGATGAACTCCCACGCGCGGTCACCACGGAGGGTGACGTGCGCGCCGATGGCCTGGCCCTCACGCAGCTTGAACTGCGCGATGGACTTGCGGGCCTTCGTGACCTGGGGCTTCTGACCCGTGATCGCCGTGAGGTCCTTGATGGCCCCCTCGATGATCTTCGAGTCGCGAGCGGCCTCGCCGACACCGGTGTTCACGACGACCTTGACCAGACCGGGGACCTGGTTGACGTTCGCGTACCCGAACTGCTCGGTGAGGGCAGCCTTGATCTCGTTCTTGTACTTCTGCTTGAGGCGCGGCTCGACCTTGGTCGCCGGCGCGGCAGTCGTGTCGGTCATCAGAGCTTCTCACCCGACTTCTTGGCGTAGCGGACTCGGACGGTCTTCTTGACGCCGTCCTTCTCCACCTCTTCGTTGCGGAAACCGACGCGGGTCGGCTTCTTGGTCTTCGGGTCGACGATGGCGACGTTCGACACGTGGATCGGAGCCTCGTGCTGCTCGATGCCACCGGTCTTCGAGCCGCGCTGCGTCTGGCCGACGCGGACGTGCTTCGTGACGAAGTTCACGCCCTCGACGACGACGCGGTTCTTGTCCTTGAGGACCTCGATGACCTTGCCCTGCTTGCCACGGTCACCGCCGCGCTCCTGCTTGGCACCCGTGATGACCTGGACCAGGTCACCCTTCTTGATGTTCGCCATGGCTTACAGCACCTCCGGCGCGAGCGAGATGATCTTCATGAACTTCTTGTCACGGAGCTCGCGACCGACCGGACCGAAGATGCGCGTGCCGCGCGGGTCGCCGTCAGCCTTGAGGATCACTGCCGCGTTCTCGTCGAACTTGATGTAGGAGCCGTCCTGACGACGGGTCTCCTTCTTGGTGCGAACGATGACCGCCTTGACGACGTCACCCTTCTTCACGTTGCCGCCGGGGATGGCGTCCTTCACCGTGGCGACGATGACGTCACCGAGACCGGCGTAGCGACGACCCGAGCCACCGAGCACGCGGATGGTCAAGATCTCCTTGGCACCCGTGTTGTCGGCGACCTTGAGGCGGGATTCCTGCTGAATCACTGCTGTCTCCTATTCCGAAGCAGGCCGGGGCCTACTTGGCCTTCTCGAGGATCTCGACCAGGCGCCAGCGCTTGGAAGCGCTGAGGGGACGGGTCTCGCTGATCACGACGAGGTCGCCGACACCAGCGGTGCCGAGCTCGTCGTGGGCCTTCACCTTGGACGTGCGACGGATGATCTTGCCGTAGAGCGCGTGCTTCACGCGGTCCTCGACCTCGACCACGATGGTCTTGTCCATCTTGTCGCTCGTGACGTAGCCACGACGCGTCTTGCGGTAGCCGCGAGCGGAGGCGGCGGAGGTCTTCTCTTCGTTCGCCATTACTTCTCCTCGGCGGTCTCGGCCTCGGCCGACTCAGCCGGCTTCTCAGCCTTCTTGGTCGTCTTCTTGGCCTTGGGGGCGGTCTCGACGGGCGCGGGAGTGGCACGGATGCCGAGCTCGCGCTCGCGGAGGACGGTGTAGATGCGAGCGATGTCGCGCTTGACGGCACGGAGACGACCGTGGCTCTCCAGCTGGCCGGTGGCCGACTGGAAGCGGAGGTTGAAGAGCTCCTCCTTGGCCTTCTTCAGTTCGTCAGCAAGACGCTCGTTCTCGAACGTGTCGAGCTCCGTCGGACGGAGCTCCTTGGAACCGATCGCCATTATGCGTCGCCCTCCTCGCGCTTGATGATGCGTGCCTTGAGGGGCAGCTTGTGGATTGCACGGGTCAGCGCCTCACGGGCGATGTCCTCGTTGACGCCGGAGAGCTCGAAGAGCACACGGCCCGGCTTGACGTTGGCGACCCACCACTCGGGGGAACCCTTACCGGAACCCATGCGGGTCTCGGCGGGCTTCTTCGTGAGCGGACGGTCCGGGTAGATGTTGATCCACACCTTGCCGCCACGCTTGATGTGACGCGTCATGGCGATACGAGCGGACTCGATCTGACGGTTGGTCACGTAAGCGGGCGTCAGCGCCTGGATGCCGTAGTCACCGAACGACACCTTGGTGCCACCGGTGGCCTGGCCCGAACGCTTCGGGTGGTGCTGCTTGCGGTGCTTGACTCGACGGGGAATAAGCATGGTTACGCCTCAACTCCTGCGCCGGCCGGCGCGTCCTGCGGGGCCTGCTGCTGACGGCCGCCACGGTCGCCGCCACGGCGGTCGCCGCGCTCGCCACGGGGGCCGCCACGACGCTCCGGGCGCGACGAACGCTGGTTCGCCTGCTCGCGAGCGAGCTCCTTGTTCGTGATGTCGCCCTTGTAGATCCAGACCTTCACGCCGATGCGGCCGAACGTGGTCCGGGCCTCGTAGAAGCCGTAGTCGATGTTCGCGCGGAGCGTGTGCAGGGGCACGCGGCCCTCGCGGTAGAACTCCGAGCGCGACATCTCGGCGCCGCCGAGACGACCCGACACCTGGATGCGGACACCCTTGGCGCCGGCGCGCTGTGCACCCTGCAGGCCCTTGCGCATGGCGCGACGGAACGCGACACGAGCGGAGAGCTGCTCGGCGATGCCCTGCGCGACGAGCTGGGCCTCGGTCTCGGGGTTCTTGACCTCGAGGATGTTGAGCTGGATCTGCTTCTTGGTGAGCTTCTCGAGCTCGCCACGGACGCGCTCCGCCTCGGCGCCCCGGCGACCGATGACGATGCCCGGACGCGCGGTGTGGATGTCCACGCGGACGCGGTCACGGGTGCGCTCGAGCTCGATGCGGGCGACGCCGGCGCGGTCGAGGGTCTTCTTCAGGTACTCGCGCACCTTGATGTCCTCGGCCACGTAGTCGGCGTAGCGCTGACCCGGCTTCGTGCTGTCGGTGAACCAGTGCGAGACGTGGTCCGTCGTGATCCCGAGACGGAAGCCGTACGGGTTGACCTTCTGGCCCATTACTTGCTCGCCTTCTTGCTCGTCGCGGCAGCCTCGACCTCATCCGGCGTCGCGAGGACGACCGTGATGTGGCTGGTGCGCTTGTTGATGCGGAAGGCGCGGCCCTGGGCGCGCGGCTGGAACCGCTTCAGGGTCGTACCTTCGTCGACGAAGACGCGGCTCACGTAGAGGTCGCGCTCGTCGAGGAAGCTGTTCGTCGAGTCCGCCTTGACCCGTGCATTCGCGATCGCCGAGGCGACCAGCTTGTACACGGGCTCCGAAGCGCCCTGGGGGGCGAACTTCAGGATGGCGAGGGCCTCGTGGGCCTGCTTGCCGCGGATCAGCTCGATGACGCGACGGGCCTTCTGAGGCGTGACGCGGATGTGTCGCACGCGTGCGATCGACTCCACCATTTCGTTCCTCCTCTGCGTCGCCGCCTTAGCGGCGACGGCCCTTCTTGTCGTCCTTCACGTGACCACGGAAGGTGCGGGTCGGCGCGAACTCGCCGAGCTTGTGACCGACCATCGACTCGGTGACGAACACCGGGATGTGCTTGCGGCCGTCGTGCACGGCGATCGTGTGCCCGAGCATGTTCGGGATGATCATCGAGCGACGCGACCAGGTGCGGATCACGTTCTTGGTGTTGGCCTCGTTCTGCGTGACGACCTTGCGGAGCAGGTGCTCGTCGACGAAGGGGCCCTTCTTCAGACTGCGTGGCATCTTCTGAACTCCTACTTGCGCTTCTTGCCGGCGTTACGGCGACGGACGATGAGCTTGTCGCTCGGCTTGTTCGGCTTGCGCGTGCGACCCTCGGCCTGACCCCACGGGCTGACCGGGTGACGGCCACCGGAGGTCTTGCCCTCGCCACCACCGTGCGGGTGGTCGACCGGGTTCATCGCGACACCACGCACGGTCGGGCGGACGCCCTTCCAGCGCATGCGGCCGGCCTTGCCCCAGTTGATGTTCGACTGCTCGGCGTTGCCGACCTCGCCGATCGTGGCGCGGCAGCGTGCGTCGACGTTGCGGACCTCGCCCGACGGCAGACGGAGCTGCGCGTAGGGGCCGTCCTTGGCGACGAGACGCACCGAGGCGCCGGCCGAACGCGCGAGCTTGGCGCCGCCACCGGGGCGGAGCTCGATCGCGTGCACGACGGTACCCACGGGGATGTTGCGCAGCGGCAGGTTGTTGCCCGGCTTGATGTCCGCACCGGCGCCCTGCTCGATGACGTCGCCCTGCTTGAGCTTGTTCGGCGCGATGATGTAGCGCTTCGTGCCGTCCACGTAGTGCAGGAGCGCGATGCGCGCCGTGCGGTTCGGGTCGTACTCGATGTGCGCGACCTTGGCGTCGATGCCGTCCTTGTCGTGACGACGGAAGTCGATCACGCGGTACTGACGCTTGTGGCCACCACCGATGTGACGGGTGGTGATGCGGCCGGAGCTGTTGCGGCCACCGGTCTTCGGCAGCGGACGAAGCAGCGACTTCTCCGGCGTCGAACGGGTGATCTCAGCGAAGTCGGCGACCGACGAGCCGCGACGACCGGGGGTCGTCGGCTTGTAGTTACGAATAGCCATGATTTATCCCTCTGGTCCTCAGCCGACAGCCGTGAAGATGTCGATCGAACCGGACTTGAGCGTCACGATGGCACGCTTGGTGTCCTTGCGCTTGCCCATGCCGAAGCGCGTGCGACGGGTCTTGCCCGGACGGTTCAGCGTGTTGATGCTCGCGACCTTGACGTCGAAGATCTTCTCGATGGCGAGCTTGATCTCGGTCTTGTTCGAACGGGGGTCCACGATGAACGTGTACTTGCCCTGGTCGATCAGGCCGTAGCTCTTCTCCGAGACGACCGGCGAGATGATGATGTCGCGCGGGTCCTTGTTGAAGCCGCTCATGCGGAGATCTCCTTCGCGGTCTTCGACGCGATGAAGGCGTCGAGTGCGCTCTTGCTGAAGACGAGCGCGTCGGCCTTGAGCACGTCGTAGGCGTTGAGCTGGCCGTACGAGAGCGCGTGGACGTTCGGCAGGTTGCGGATCGACTTGAGCGTGAGCTCGTCGTCCTGCTCGAGCACGACGAGCACGTGCTTGACGGGCGCGACCTTCTCGATGAGCGTGCGGGCGGTCTTGGTCGACGGCACCTCGGCCGCGACGAAGCCCTCCACAGCGGAGATGCGGCCACCGCGGGCGCGGTCCGAGAGCGAGCCGAGCAGAGCAGCGGCGATCATCTTCTTCGGGGTGCGCTGCGAGTAGTCGCGCGGGGTCGGTCCGTGGACGACGCCACCACCGGTGTGCTCCGGAGCGCGGACCGAACCCTGACGGGAGCGGCCGGTGCCCTTCTGCTTGAACGGCTTGCGACCAGCACCGCGGACCTCGCCGCGGTTCTTGGTCTTGTGGGTGCCCTGACGCGCGGCTGCGAGCTGCGCGGTGACGACCTGGTGGATCAGCGGGACGTTGGTCTCGACATCGAAGAGCTCGGCGGGGAGCTCGACGGTGCCGGACTTGACGCCCGATGCGTCGAGGACGTCGATCGTGGTTGCGGTCGTGGTGGCCATGATCACTTACCCTTCACGGCGGTGCGGACGAAGACGGAGCGACCGCGAGCACCGGGGATCGCGCCCTTGACGAGCAGCAGACCCTTCTCGGCGTCGACGGCGTGCACCGTGAGGTTGAGGACGGTCACACGCTCGCCACCCATGCGACCCGCCATGCGCATGCCCTTGAAGACACGCGACGGGGTCGACGAAGCACCGATCGAACCGGGCTTGCGGTGGTTGCGGTGGGCACCGTGCGAAGCGGACACACCGGCGAAGCCGTGGCGCTTCATGACACCGGCGAAGCCCTTGCCCTTGGAGGTGCCGACGACGTCGACCTTCTGGCCCGCCTCGAACGTGTCGACGGTGAGCTCCTGGCCGAGCGTGTACTCAGCGGAGTCGTTGGTGCGGATCTCCGTGAGGGTGCGGCGCGGGGTGACCCCGGCTGCCTCGAAGTGGCCGGCGGCCGGCTTGTTGACCTTGCGCGGGTCGATGGCGCCGGCGGCGATCTGGATCGCCTCGTAGCCGTCGCGCTCGACGTTGCGGATCTGGGTGACCACGTTCGGGCCGACCTCGATCACGGTGACGGGGATGAACTTGTTGTTCTCGTCCCACACCTGGGTCATCCCGAGCTTCTTGCCGAGGAGGCCCTTGACGGTCTTGGTTGAGTTCGCCATCAGTCCAGCCCCCTTACAGCTTGATCTCGATGTTGACGTCGGCCGGGAGGTCGAGTCGCATGAGCGAGTCGACGGCCTTCGGCGTCGGGTCGACGATGTCGATGACCCGCTTGTGCGTGCGCTTCTCGAAGTGCTCGCGCGAGTCCTTGTACTTGTGGGGAGAACGGATCACGGTGACCACGTTCTTCTCGGTGGGGAGCGGCACCGGGCCGACCACGGTCGCACCGGCACGGGTCACCGTGTCGACGATCTTCCGGGCCGACGTGTCGATGACCTCGTGGTCGTACGACTTGAGCCGGATGCGGATCTTCTGTCCCGCCATGTGTCTCTTTGTCCTCTCTGCGCCGCGCACCCTCGGGCCGCCTGACGCCGCCGCCACCGTGCATTCCTGCAGGGCTTGGCTGTTTTCTGTGAACCAACCGGCCGCATCCGCTGGGGATGACCGCTGTTCTCGTGTCAACCGCGCGGAGCGACCTGGGCCGTTCAGCGTGGGCATGTCGTCTCCCGCACGCTCTGGGCACAGCAGTGCCCGTCACGCTTGGTGGGGAGTCGATCGTGTTCTGCTGCCTGCGGCCCAACCCAGCCCTGCTGGACAGGGGGGTTGTGCACTGCCAGAGCAGTGATCCTGCGCACGCGAACGCGCGCGGAATTTCGGAACCGGACAAGTCTCGCATAGGCACGGCATCCGTGCAACCCGGGCGTGTCGCGGATCACGGGCGTGTCGGGATCGGCCCGCTTCCCCGGATCCACGCGGATCGAGGGCCAGGAGGCGCGGGTCGCCCCCGACGCACGACGTGCCCTCCGGAGCCGGTCCGGAGGGCACGTCGCAGGGGTCGGTCGGGACTACTCCGCGACCACCGGGGGGACGAACCACGGGGGGAAGACCGCGACCCGGGGAGCGTGTCCGCCGTGGTCCTTGAGCACGGCCTTGACCGTCTGGCGGACGCGGTCGTTGGGGACGCCGATGACCGCGACGGCGGAGAACGGCACGCTCGGGCCGGCGAGCAGCTCGAGGCCGAGCATCTCCGGGTCGGTGAAGTCCGTGCGACGGATGAGGTTCGTCGCGGCCTCGGGCCCGACCGCGAACCGGACGTCCTCGGCGTCGGCGTCCTGGTCGGCGACGATGACCGACGCCCCGAAGGCCGACACCGGCACGACGAGCATGATGTACTCCGTCGCCCGGGTCCGGCGGGCCGCGTCGGACCACCGCTCGCCCTCGGCGCCGGTGCGCAGCTCGTCCCAGCGGGTCGCGTCGGGCGACAGCGTGAACGGCACGTGCGCGGCGACCGGGGAGCCGTCGGGGGCGTGTGCCTCGGCGCGTGCGGCCCGGGCAGCGGCGGAGGCGACGTCGACGACCGGCGTCACGGCGTCCGACGCGAGGATCGCACCGGACCCCACGATGTCGTCGAGGTTGTCCACGTGCGTCACGTGGTGCGCGCGGAGCGAGGCGAAGTCACGCGCCTCGGGCAGGTCGGGCACCGGGGACCGCAGCGAGGACGCCGGGGTCGCCGCCTGGCCGGGCACGGTCCGGAGCGAGGTGGTGATCCGGGTGCGACGCGGGGTCGGGGTGGTGGGGAGCTCTGCTGCCTCGCGCTGCCGTGGCGCGCAGATGTCGCAGAGTTCGGTGGGGAATCCGTGGATGCACTCGTCAGTCACGACTGGTGGGGTCCTTCCGTGCCCGGGTGGGGGTGTTCGGGCACGAGGTCCAACGGTACGTCATCCCGGCCCCTTCCCGGTCACTGTCGGTAGAGCAGTGCGCGGACCTCCGACTCGGCCGCGTGCGTGCGGTCGGGGTCGATGGTCTCGCCGTGGTCGTAGGCGTCGAGCAGGCGCGGGTCGATGTAGCTCTGGCGGCACACCGTCGGGGTGTTGCCGAGTTCCTCGCTCGCGACCTTCACCGCGTGCGACACCGCCTTCTTCCGTTTCGCCGCGGACGACTGCGGCCCGGTCGCCGCGAGGTCGACCGCGGCGGCGACGGTGCCGTGCAGGGTGCGGAAGTCCTTCGCGGTGAACTCGTCACCGGCACGTTCCTTCACGTACTCGTTGATGTCCTCGGCGGAGAGGGGCTCCCACTCGGCGCCGCGGCGTGCACGGAACGAGAGCAGCCGGGCGTTCGGTCCGCGTCGCTTCATGCCCGCGATGACGGTCGCGAGGTCCGGGTCGTGGATCGACGACGACCACTCCTGGCCGCTCTTGCCCGGGAAGTCGAGCTCGATGTCGTCGCCGGAGACGTGGGCGTGCGCGCACAGCAGGGTGGACAGACCACGGCTGCCGTGCTCGGTGGCGTACCGCTCCGACCCGACCCGCAGGGAACCCTGGTCGAGCATCCGGAAGGCCGCCGCGAGGGCACGCTGCCGGTCTGGCTCCGGCCGCCGGAGGTCCATGGTGACCCCGCGTCGTGCGACCGGCAGGGATTCGGCGAGCGCCAGCGCACGGTCGTACTTGATGCGGTCCATCCGTTCGCGCCAGGACGGGTGGTACATGTACTGCCGCCGACCGGCGCCGTCGACGCCGGTCGCGAGCACGTGCCCGTTGTCGTACGGCGAGATCCACACGTCGTCCCACGCGGGCGGGATGACGAGGTCCTCGAGACGCTGCCGGACCGCGGCGTCGGTGACGGTGGTGCCGTCCGGGTCGCGGTAGGAGAAGCCACGCCCGCTGCGGACGCGGTGGTAGCCGCGACCGTTGGTCGCGGAGCGGCGGAGACGGGTCACGCTCTCGATTCAACTCGCCACCGCCTGTGACCCGGCCCGGCGACGGACGGGAGGTGGGCCCCACCCGCCGGTTCCGGCGCACCGCGCCAGCGGGGTGACGGCCGAGACGGGAGGGACGGTGCCAGCCGGCACCGCGCCTCCCGTCCGTCAGGTGGTCACGCTCGGCGACGTCGGCGCGTCACCAGCAGGACGCCACCGGCCGCCATCGCGAGGAGCGCGATCAGCGCACCGATGCCGAGTCCGGCCGCACCCGTGAAGGCGAGCTCGCTCGCCGACTCCGGTGCTTCGCGCACCGGGGCCGGGTCGCTGGCGCGCATCGGGTCCGTCGGGCTGGCGGATCCCGCGACCGGCACCACCTGCGTCGTCGGCGACTCGACCGTGGCGACGTTCGTGATGCGGTTCGGTGCGTCCGTCGCGACCTTCGCCGTGACCTGGAACGCGACCTTCCCGTCGACGGCGAGCGGACCCGTCAGGGTGCAGGTGACGGTCTGCCCGGTGGTGCAGCTCGCGGCCTTCGCGTCGTTCACGCTCACCAGGGTGAGGCCGGCCGGCAGACGGTCCGTGACGACCACGGGGCCCGGGTCCTCGGTGGGGCCGTCGTTGCGCACCGTGATGGTGTACCCGACGGTCTCCCCGCGGACCAGCTGCCCAGTGTGCGTCTTCGTGACCGCCAGGCTCGACGCGGGGTCGACGGCCAGCTCGTCCGAGTCGTCGTTGTCGGCGAGCGTCGTCTCGGTCGTGCTCGTCGCCACGGTCGCGCTCGGCTGCACGCCCGGGTAGGCGGCGGCCGTCGGCGTCTGGTGCACCGTGATCGCCGGTGCGAGCGAGCCCGCCGGCAGCGTGCCCGCGAGGGCGAACGACACCGTGGTCGAGCCGTCGGCGTTCTTCGTGACGGACGTGACGGTCCACGCGGGGTCAGCCTCGGCCCCGACGTACGTCAGGCCCTTCGGCAGCGTGTAGGTCGCGGTGACCGCCGCGGCGTCGGAGAGGCCGACGTTCCGGACCCGGATCGTCTCCGGCAGGTCCTTGCCGATCACCGCGGTGCCGTCGTGCCCGATCGTGATGGCCACGTTCGCCACCTCGTCGACGTCGAGGGGGCTCGTCACCGGCTCGTCGTTCGTGCCGACCGGCGGGTTGGTGCCCTGGCCGGTGATCACCGCGCGGTTCTCGATCGTGCTGGCGGTGTGGCCGGACGCGAGCTTCGTGGTGATCCACAGGCCGGGGGCGTCCGTCCCGGCGACGATCGTCGTCGGGAGCGAGCACGTCACCAGGGTCGGGTCGGTCGTGCCGTCGCAGGTCCACACCGCTCCGTCGCTCGAGGCGCCGGTGAACGTCAGCCCCTCGGGCAGTTGGTCGGTGACGACCGTGGTGGGCTGCTCGTCCGACGGACCCTCGTTGCTGACCTGGAGCAACCAGGTCTGCTCGGCGCCGGCGGTGACGCGCTTCGCGGCCGTCGTCGCCCCGGGCTTCTCGACCGGGGTCTTGGTCAGGCGGAGCGCAGCGTGCGTCGTCACCGTGACGTCGTCACCGGCGGTGTCGTTCGTCGGGTCCGTGTCGGGCGTCGCACTCGACACGACCGCGGTGTTTCGGAGCGTGCCGGCCGGAGTGCCGGACGCGATCGAGGCGGTCACGTGGAACACCGTGGTCGCACCGTTCGCGACCACGTCGGTCGACCGGGTGCTCGGATCCGCGCCCTGCTCCCAGGCCGTGTCGTCCGTCGTGACCTTCGTGACCGTCATCCCCGCGGGCGGGGTGTCGGTCCACGTGACGTCCTGCGCGTCCGAGGGGCCGTCGTTCGTCACGGTGACGTCGTAGGTGACGGTCGTGCCGGCGTCGGCGCTCGGGGCGCTCGTGCGCTGCTTCAAGATCGACAGGTCGGCGTGCGTGGTGACGTCGACGGTCGCCTCGTCGTGCGCGGTCGGGCCGGTGGCCGTGACGGGCGCCGCGGTCGCGGTGTTGACGATCGACGATCCGCGGAAGGACGCCGGCACGTGCACGGTCAGGACGATCGTGTTCGGGTCGGTCGCGCCCGCCGCGATCCCGTCGGCGCTCGACAGGGTGAGCACGCCGTCCTCGTTCGACTCGAGCGTCCAGTGCTGCTGGGTCGCCGCGGTCAGCCCGCGGAACTCCACGCCGGCCGGGAGGGTGTCCTGGACGCGGACGCTCGGCGAGGTGCCGTCACCGGCGGGCAGGTCGGACGGGCCGGTCGGGTTCGCGACCGCGATCGTGTAGGTGACGTCCTTCCCGGCGTCGACCGTCTCGACGTCCGCGGTCTTCGTCACCGACAGGCCGGCGGTCTGGGTGGCGTCGCTGCGGCCCTGCGCCTCGGCGGGCGCTGCGTTGTCGGCGGTCACCACGGCCGTGTTCAGCAGGGTGCCGGACATCGACGACGGGGTCGTCACCGTGATGGTGAACGTCGTGCTCTTCCCGGCGGCCAGGGTGCCGTCAAGCACACAGGTCACGTCGTTCCCGTCGGCGGCGGGTGCGGTGCAGGTCCAGGCGCCGTCCGTCTGGGTGATCGTGTCGGTCGCCTTGTCGACCGGCCCGTCGGCGCTGAGCCGCGTGCCGGACTCGAGCGTGTCCGAGACCCGGACCGTGCGTGCGTCGGCCGTGCCGGTGTTGGCGACCCGGATGGTCCAGTCCGCGGACTCGCCCGCGACCAGGGCCGCGCGGTCGGTCGCGTCCGGCGCGGTCTGCGCCGTCGAGCCGAACGCCTTGGCGATCGTCAGCGAGGTCGTGTCGTCCACGCCGGTGGTCGCCTCCGCGTCGTCGTTCGACGAGGTCGGGTCCGTCGTGCGCGTCGGGTCGACCGCGACGGCCGCGGTGTTCACGATCGACTGCGAGGCGGTGACGTCCGGGTGCACGGTCGCGGTGACGGTGATCGCGCCGGCGGTGGTGCCGTTCGCGAGGCCGTCGCGCGTGCAGGTCACGGTGTCGTCGTCCGTGGCGCAGGTCCACGCGGGGTCGTCCGAGGTCGCACCCACGAGGGTCACCGTGTCGGGCAGCGTGTCCGTGACGGTCACCGTGCCCCGTGCGTCCGAGACGCTCTGGGTCGTCGGGTCGGTGCGGTTCTCGACGGAGAGGTTCCACGAGATCGTCCGGCCGGCCTGCACCTTCCCGGAGGGACCGGTCTTCGTGATCGCGAGGTCGGCGATCGCGACCGGGGTCACGCTCGCGGTGTCGCTGTCGTTCCCGCTCTCCGGGTCGAAGGTCTGGCCCGTGCCCTGGTGGATCGTGGCGGTGTTGCGGACGGCGGTGAGCGGCGCGTTGGCCGGCAGCGTCAGCGCGACGTCGAGCTCGGGGAACGAGTCGCCCGCCGCGACGGTCGCACCGTTGACGCAGGACCACGTGCCGTCGTCCGGCGTGCAGGTCCAGCCGCTGCCGGTGAAGGCCAGCGTCGAACCGCTGGCCAGGCCCGTCGGGGCGTCCACGACGGTCGTGCCGTGCGCGGCGTCGGGGCCCGTGTTGGTCACCCGGATGGTCCAGGCCTTCGCGGTGGTGGCACCGGCGACGACCTTCGACGTCGTGGCGGTCTTCGTCAGGGCGAGGTCGGCCGCCGCGATCCGTGCGGTCGCGGTGGCGTCGTCACCGCCGTTCGGGTACGAGACGAAGGAGCCCTTCGCCGAACCGGTGCCGCCCGATGCGCTCGTCACCGTCGCCGTCACGTGGTTCGTGTGGGCGATCGAGGTGCCGGCGCCGGGGTCCGTCGTCGCACCGGTGCCGGGGACGGCGCGGTAGTGCAGCACGAGGGACCGGTCGGCACCGAGCGCGCCGAGGTCCGCCCACGTGAGGGTCGTCCCGCCGCTGCGCGTCGGGTCGGCCACGGCGGACGCGGCACCGCCGTCACGTGCGACCGTCGCGCTGCCGGACACGTACGACCAGTTCGCCGGCAGGACGTCCTGCACGCGCACCGACGCGGCAGCGCTCCCGGTGTTCGAGAACGTCACGCTGAAGTCCGAGGCGACGCCCACGTAGGACAACCCGCCGATCGTGTCGTTCGACTTCGTCACGGCCACGCGGGGGAACGACGGCGTGACGCTCGCGGTCGCCCGCGCCGCGGCGTAGTCCGCTCCGCCCGAGGCGAGCGAGTGGTAGACGCCGGTCGACGCCGTGTTCACCAGCGGGCTGCCGGAGAGGGTGGCGTCCTCGGCGAGCTTCGCCGTGTAGGTGTGGGTGACCGTCGCGCCGGCTCCGATGACCGCAGTCGGCCACGTGATCCGCCCGCCGCCGCAGTCCGCGTCGGCGGCGATCTCCGCGCCGTCGGCGGTGAGCGACGCGCGGTCGACCGTGATGCCGTCCGGCACGCAGTCGGTGACCGGGGTGCCGTATGCCGGCGAGCCCGAGTTCGTCACGGTCACCCGGTAGGTGATCGTCTGGCCCGGCTCGACGTTCATCGTCGTGGACGTCTGCGAGCCCACCGTCGCGGTCTTCGCGATCGCGAGCGACGGCGCGACGACACTGCCGTTCGCAGCGTTCGACGTGACCGACGCGTCGGTCGGCGCCGCGCCCTTGCTCGTGCGGTTCCACGCGAGGGTGGCGGTGTTCGCGAGCCCCGTGCCCGCGACCTGGTCGGTGCCGACCGTGACCGGGATCGACGTCGTGATCGTCACCGGGTGGTCGATGCCGGTCGGGATGTCCGACAGCCGGACCACGACGGAGGCACCGTCGACCGAGGGGGTCGCGGTCACGGCGTCGTCGGAGCTCGTCGCGGTGGGCGTGCCGGTCGCGGCGGTGCCGGCAGGCAGGACGTCCGTGATCCGGGCGTCGTAGAGCGCGACGTTCGCCGGGATGGTGGTCGTGATCGTGTAGGTCGCGCCGTCACCGGGGCGGACCTGCAGCGCAGCGGTGCCCGACGGATCCGTGCTGGCCGTGCCGGTCGACGCCCCCGTCCCGGGGTTCCACGTCGGTGCCGTCAGCCGCTTGGTGACGGAGGGACCGGTGACGGTGACGTCGTCCGTGTCGCTCGCGAGCTGCACGTACGAGCTGTTCGCCGTCGCGTAGTCGGTCGTCAGGCTCGACGCCAGCACGCGCGCGGTGTTCCGGTAGGTCTGGCCGGCGGGAGCGTCCTGCTTGACCGTCGCGACGACCGTGATGGTGGCGGAGGCCCCGGCGGCGAGGACGCCGTCGCTCGTCGCGTTCCACACGTGCAGCGTGGTGCCGGTCGGGCAGCTGCCGAACGCTGCGCGCTGCGCGGAGGTCGGGGTGGTCTCGGCCGCCGAGCTCGACGTGAGCGTCAACGCGTCCGGGAAGCAGTCGCCGACGAGGGTGGACCGTGCGTCCGCGCTCGTGGCCGTGTTCGTCGTCCTCAGGGTCCACGTGACGGTGTCGCCACCGGCGACCGTGCGGCCACCGAGGTCGTCGGACTTGTCGATCGCGACGGTCGGGGCCTGCACGGTCACCGTCTTCGACGCGGTCGCGGTGTACGCGGTGACGCCGGAGGGCTTCGAGGTGAAGGTGGCCGTGTTCTTCGGTGCCGCGGTCGTGAAGCCCGTGCCGTCCGACGCCGGGTACGTCCCGACGCCCGCGGTCGCGCGGAGCCCGGTGACGACGACCTCGAACTTCACCGGCGCACCGGTCGTGTTGTCGAACGTGGCCGGGAAGAGGACGGCGCCCGCACCGTTGGCGTTGCCGGTCCCGGTGAGCGTGAACGTCTGCCCGCCGTACGTCCCGGTGACGTCGGTGCCCTGTGCACTCGCCGGCACCGTGATGGTCGTCGCGTCCGGGAAGGTGAGGGTCCACGAGGTGGCAGCCGTCCGGCCGACGCCCGTCGGCAGCGGGTCGGTCAGGGTCGCGTTCGCGGCGCTCGTGCGGTCAGCGATCGTCGCCGAGTACTTGTACCCGAGCGTCTGACCGGGGGCGGCCGCGTCACCGGACAGGTTCGTCAGCGTCGAGTCGGCGACCGCTGCCCCGGACTTCGCGACCGTGACACCGGGGATCGCGACCGAGCGGTTCGCGTCGGCCTGCGGTGCGGTGCCCTGACCGGCCGCGGGGGTGGAGGACGCGGTGGCGTTGGTCCCGCGCTTCGGGATCCACGTGGTCGTGGCACCGGAGTCCGTCGCGGTCGTGAAGGAGACGACGGAGGAGTAGTTGGGGAACGTGGTCCCGACGTAGCCCGGCGACGGGGTCTGGACGTCGTACGTCAGGCTCTTCGTCGTGCTCGCGGCGATCGACGGGATCGTCCAGGTGAGGTACTGCACACCCGTGAACTTGGTCGCCGCCCCAGTGGGCGCCCCACCGCAGGCGCCTTGGTCGGAGAGGTTCGTGACCATCGCACAGGTCACCTTCGACGGCAGGGCGTCCCAGACGGTGACGCTCCCGATGGCCGACGTCGTCCCCGTGGCCGGGGTGTTGCCGACGTTCAGCCGGTAGCTGAGCACCTGGCCCTCGGTGGTGGTGGTGGGGTTGGACACCGTGGTGCCGTCCGCCTTGACGATGTCCTTCGCGAGCGTCGCGGTCGGGGTGCCGGCGACCGTGTAGCCGACCGAGGACCGCAGGCTCGTCACGGAGCCCTTCGTGTTCTGCTGCGCGAACTTCATGAGGTTGTCGACGAGGTCGACCTTCGTGCTGCTCGACCCCTGCGTGCTGACGGTCGCCGCGACGTAGAGGACGAGGCGCACCGCCTGGCCGTCACCGTCGACGTAGGTGCCACTCGCGCCGGACATCGTGTGACCGACCGCGAACGACGCCGTGGTCGCGCTCGACGACTTCAGCGTGACGTCCGATGCGGGGACGGAGCTCTCCGACCCGTAGGTCCAGTCGGTGCCCTCCGTCCACGTCGCACCGGCCGCGGTGGTACCGACCGGGAGCATGTCGGTGATCGTCGCGTTGCGGCTCTGGACACCGGCCGGGAAGTCCACCTGCAGTCGGAAGCAGACGACGTCGCCGAGCTGGAACGGGGCGGTGGGGGTCGTCGTCTGGTACCCGGTGCGCGTCGTCGCGGTGCAGTCGGCGGACTTCCGCACGCCGTCGCTCGAAGCGCGCGGCAGCACGGACTTCGCGATGCTCGGGGAGTTCGACACGATCGTCGCCGCGGAGTCGTCGACGACCGCCGTCGAGCCGGTGTCACCGTGGACACCGGTCGAGGTCCCCGCGATCCGGACCTTGTTCGTGAAGTCGTCGCCGGCGGCGGTCGGGCCGCCCGAGCCGGTGACCGAGTACTTGTCCCGCATGAGCGCCTTGTACGAGACCGTGACCGAACCATCGGTGGGCAGGTCCGCGACGTGGAAGGTCATCGTGAACGTACCCGCCGCGGCGTCGTAGGCGACCTGGTCGACCGTCCCGTTCGTCATCGGCTGGTTCAGCGCGCTGACGGTGTTCGGGTCGCAGTCCGCGGGGATGGTCCCGGTGGTCTTCGTCCCCGCGGGGAACGCCGGGCAGAGTCCGTCCGGGATCGTGTCGGTCAGCGTGATGCCGGCGGACGACTCGTACTCGCTCGTGCGGATCAGGAGCGAGTACGTGGCCTGCTGGCCCGCGGCGAAGACGTTCCCGTCGACGGGCGTGGTCACGGACTTCGCCACCGCGAGGTCCATCGCCTCGACGGTCATCGACGCCGTCGAGCTCTGCGCCGACGTCGCCGTTCCGTCGACCTTGCCGGTGTAGGTGCCGGCAGCGGTGACCGTGTTCGTCTGGCCGCGGCCGTTCGACGTCGTGTCCGCGGTGTTCTGCCTGGTCGACGCGCCGGTGTTGTTGTCGAGGTTCGCCGTGCTGGCCAGCGCCGCCGTGGTCGGAGCGGCGGGCGTCTGGCTGCCGGTGGCGAAGGTCATGGTGTTCTCGCGCAGCGGCACGGCGGCGAGGTACTGGATCGTCACGGGCGCGTTCGTCAGCTGGCCGAGGTTCCAGACCACCTTCGTGAAGACGGCCGTCCCCTTGCCCGGGACGTTGTTCACGGTCGTGACGCTCTGGGGCGTGAGGCAGTTCGCCGGCGTCAGGGTCCCGGACGCCTTCGCCGCGGTCGCTGCCGTGAGGTCGGGCGCTCCCGCGTACTCCGGCCCGGAGGTCGTGTTGTCGACCGCTCCGCACTGCAGGAACTCGAGGCCCGCCGGCAGGTAGTCCGTGACGGTCACGCCGTTGCTCGGTGCGGTCGAGGTGTTCTGCACCGTCAGCGTGTAGACCGTCGGGTGGTCGTGGACGCCGCGGACCAGCTCGTTCTCCAGGCTGGCCTCGGCCTTCGTGACCTTGATCGCGGCGATCGCGGTCGTGGTCGACTTCGCCGTGGCGGCGTTCGTCGCGTTGGTCGCCGGGGCACCGGTCGTCGGGTCGAACGTCGGCACGTTCCGCGCGTTCCCACTGCCGGCGACCTGGACCGTCCCGGCGAACGACGAACCCACCGGGTAGGTCGTCGTCGAGGGCTGGACCAGGAAGGTGATCGACTTCTCGTCACCCGCGACGAGGTCGGACACGTTCGAGAAGACCAGGAGCAGCCCGCCTGCCGTCGGGGTGCTCGTGGTCGGGTCCGGCAGCGCGACGCCCGATGCCTTCGCCGAACCGGCGACGTAGGTCACCCCGGCCGGCAGCAGGTAGGAGTACCCGAGGTTGTAGAGCGGTGTCCCGCCCGACGCCGGCGTGCTGTTCGTCGCGGTGAGCGTGACGTTCACGGGGTCCCCGCTCAGCGCCGTGGCGGGCGCCTTCGCGGTGACCGTCACGACCGAGTCCGCCGCCGCGGGCTGCGCGACCGCCAGGACCGCGAGGAGTCCGGCGAGGAGCGCCGTCACGACGAGCATCGCCAGGGCGCGCGGACGGGCGGGGAACAGGGCAGGACGCATCGGGTGTGCTCTCGGGTCGTCGTCGGGCGACGCCGAGCACAGCGCAGCGATGCGGCACCGTCCGGGCAGGGATCCCTGGGCGCGCGTGCGTGGGTGTTCGGGTCACCACGAGAGGCCGGATCGGCCTCGCGACTCCACGGTATCGAGTCGCGGGAAACCGCAACAACACCCCGAGTGGGGTACATCGCGTCCCACCTTGTGGGGACAACTACGCCGACTTCCGGAAGGCCGACGGCACGTCTACGCTGCCGCCATGGCGTCGTACACCGTACGTCCTCTCGACGCGTCCACGTGGGACGCCTTCGACGAGCTCTGCCGCACGAGCGACGGCTTCCCGAGCGGCTGCTTCTGCATCGGCTTCCACGACGAGGGGCCGACACGGGACGCCGCGTGCAACCGGGAGCGCAAGCACGCCCGCGTCCTCGCCGGCACCACCCACGCCGCGCTCGTCCTCGACGGGGAGCGGTGCGTCGGCTGGTGCCAGTTCGGGCCGGTCTCCGAGGTCGTCCGCATCAAGAACCGTCGCGTGTACGACCGGACGCAGGTCGGTCCGGATCCCGCCTGGCGCATCGGCTGCACCTACGTCCGCGCCGGGTACCGCCGACAGGGGGTCGCCACCGAGGCGCTCGGCGGTGCGCTCGCCCTCATCGCCGCCGCCGGCGGGGGGACCGTCGAGGGCTACCCGGAACCCGCCGGGACGGTGCCGGCCGCCTTCCTCTTCCACGGCGCGCTCTCGACGTTCGAGCAGTTCGGGTTCGCGCGCCAGCGCGCGATCGGCAAGCACCGCTGGGTCGTCACCACGACGGTCGAACCGGCCTGACGATCGGGCCGGGCCCGTGACGGCACTGGAGGCGCTGCGCACGTCGTGCGCAGCGCCTCCAGTCCGTCCTCGGCGTCGGACCTACTCGCCGTTGTTGCCGATCTTGTCGTCCAGGCCCTGCGCGGTCTTGTCGATCTGTTCGTCGAACTTGCCGCCCGTGACCTTCTTGAAGCCGTCGGCCAGGCCGTGGATGATCTTGTCGGAGACGTCCTCCGCCTTGTCGGTCTGCAGCGCCTCCTCGATCTTGTCCTTGTTCTCGTCCACGAACGCCTTCGCGCGGTCGGTGACCTCCTCCGCCTTGGCGGAGACGTTCTTCTGGATGTCGTCGAAGCCGGCCATGCTGCCTCCCTGCCGGCCGGAGGTGACCCGGCCGCTCGATGGCCGGTCGATCCGGCCGCTTGGCCCACATCGTGCTCCGATCCCCGCGATCTGTCCGCCGAACGCGAGCGAACTCCCGGGAAACGGAAAGCGGGGCCGGACCCGAAGGTCCGACCCCGCTGACGCGTGGTAACCGGAGTTACTTGACGATCTCCTCGACCGTACCGGCGCCGACCGTACGACCACCCTCACGGATGGCGAAACGGAGACCCGGCTCCATGGCGATCGGCTGGATCAGCTCGACGGCCATCGACACGGTGTCGCCGGGCATGACCATCTCGGTGCCCTCGGGCAGCGTGATGACGCCGGTGACGTCCGTGGTGCGGAAGTAGAACTGCGGACGGTAGTTCGCGTAGAACGGGTTGTGACGCCCGCCCTCTTCCTTGGTCAGGATGTAGGCGTTCGCCTTGAACTCGGTGTGCGGCGTGACCGAACCCGGCTTCACGACGACCTGGCCGCGCTCCACGTCCTCGCGCTTGAGGCCACGGATGAGCAGACCGGTGTTGTCACCAGCCTCGGCCTTGTCGAGCAGCTTGCGGAACATCTCGATGCCCGTGACCGTGGTCTTCTGCGTCGGGCGGATGCCGACGATCTCGACCTCGGAGTTGAGGTCGAGCGTGCCACGCTCGACACGACCGGTGACGACCGTGCCACGACCGGTGATCGTGAAGACGTCCTCGATCGGCATCAGGAACGGCTGGTCGGTGGCGCGCACCGGGTCCGGCACGTGCTCGTCGACCTGGGCCATGAGGTCCTGGACGGACTTGACCCACTTCTCGTCGCCCTCGAGCGCCTTGAGCGCCGAGACCTGCACGACGGGGGCGTCCTCGTCGAACTCCTGCGAGCCGAGGAGCTCACGGACCTCGAGCTCGACGAGCTCCAGGATCTCCTCGTCGTCCACCATGTCGGACTTGTTCAGCGCGACGACGATGTAGGGGACGCCGACCTGGCGGGCGAGCAGCACGTGCTCACGCGTCTGGGGCATCGGACCGTCGGTGGCGGCGACCACGAGGATCGCGCCGTCCATCTGCGCCGCACCCGTGATCATGTTCTTCACGTAGTCAGCGTGACCAGGAGCGTCGACGTGCGCGTAGTGGCGCTTCTCGGTCTGGTACTCGACGTGCGAGATGTTGATCGTGATGCCGCGCTCGCGCTCCTCGGGAGCGTTGTCGATCTGAGCGAAGTCACGGGCCTCGTTGAGGTCCGGGTACTGGTCGTGCAGAACCTTGGTGATCGCCGCCGTGAGCGTGGTCTTGCCGTGGTCGACGTGACCGATGGTTCCGATGTTGACGTGCGGCTTGGTCCGCTCGAACTTGGCCTTGGCCACTGTGGGTCCTCCTCAGGACTCGGAGAGCATGCCCCGGTTCGTGAACCGTTGGCGTGCAGTGTGTGTCTTTACTGTACTTGGTGGCGAGGGGCCCGTCGCCGGGCACCCCCGCCTGTGGAGAGACGCTGGAGCGTCACTCCCCCGCGTTCTTCGCGATGATCTCCTCGGCGACCTTGGCCGGGACCTGGCTGTAGGTCTCGAAGGTCATCGAGTAGACCGCACGACCAGAGGTCTTCGACCGCAGGTCGCCGACGTAGCCGAACATCTCGGACAGCGGCACGCTCGCGCGGACCACCTTGACGCCCGAGGCGTCCTCCATCGAAGCGATCTGGCCACGACGGGAGTTCAGGTCACCGATGACGTCGCCCATGTACTCCTCCGGAGTACGGACCTCGACGGCCATGATCGGCTCGAGGATCGCCGGACCGGCCTTGCGGGCCGCTTCCTTGTAGGCGATCGAACCGGCGATCTTGAACGCCATCTCAGACGAGTCGACGTCGTGCGCCGCGCCGTCCTTGAGGATGGCCTTCACGCCGACGGTCGGGTACCCGGCCAGGATGCCGACCTGCATGGCGTCCTGGATACCGGCGTCGACCGACGGGATGTACTCACGCGGGACGCGACCACCGGTGACGGCGTTCTCGAACTCGTAGACCTTCTCGGCCGTGACTTCCATCGGCTCGAGGGCGATCTGCACCTTCGCGAACTGGCCGGAACCACCGGTCTGCTTCTTGTGCGTGTAGTCGTAGCGCTCGACGACCTTGGTCAGGGTCTCGCGGTAGGCCACCTGGGGCTTGCCGACCGACGCCTCGACCTTGAACTCGCGCTTCATGCGGTCGACGAGGATGTCGAGGTGGAGCTCGCCCATGCCCTTGATCGTCGTCTGACCGGTCTCGGCGTTGAGCTCGACGCGGAACGTCGGGTCCTCTTCGGCGAGCTTCTGGATGGCCGTGGAGAGCTTCTCCTGGTCGGCCTTCGTGTTCGGCTCGATGGCGACCTCGATGACCGGCTCCGGGAACGTCATCGACTCGAGGACGACCTGGTTGGTCGGGTCGCACAGGGTGTCACCGGTGGTGGTGTCCTTGAGACCGATGACCGCGTAGATGTGGCCGGCGGTCACGTTGTCGACCGGGTTCTCCTTGTTGGAGTGCATCTGGAAGATCTTCCCGATGCGCTCCTTCTTGCCCTTGGTCGAGTTGATGACCTGGGCACCCGACTCGATCGAGCCCGAGTAGACGCGGACGTAGGTGAGACGACCGAAGAAGGGGTGCACCGCGACCTTGAACGCGAGGGCCGAGAACGGCTCCGACGCGTCGGGCTTGCGGATGATCTCCTTCTCCTCGTCCTTGACGTCGTGGCCGATCATCGGCGGCACGTCGAGCGGGGACGGGAGGTAGTCGATGACGGCGTCGAGCATCGGCTGGACGCCGCGGTTCTTGAAGGCCGAGCCGCACAGGACGGGGTAGACCTCGGACGCGATCGTGAGCTTGCGGATCGCAGCCTTGATCTCGTCCTTGGTGAGCTCCTCGCCGCCGAAGTACTTCTCGAGCAGGGCGTCGTCGGTCTCGGCGACGCGCTCGATCAGCTTGGCGCGGTACTCGTCCGCACGGTCCTTGAGGTCCGCGGGGATCTCCTGGACCTCGTACTGGGCGCCCATGGTGACATCACCCTTGGAGTCGCCCGGCCAGACCTTGGCGTGCATCTCGATGAGGTCGACGATCCCGACGAAGTCGTTCTCGGCGCCGATCGGGAGCTGGAGCACGAGAGGCTCCGCGCCGAGGCGGTTGATGATGGTGTCGACCGTGAAGTAGAAGTCGGCGCCCAGCTTGTCCATCTTGTTGACGAAGCAGATGCGCGGGACGTCGTACTTGTCGGCCTGACGCCAGACGGTCTCGGACTGGGGCTCGACGCCCTCCTTGCCGTCGAAGACGGCGACCGCACCGTCGAGCACGCGGAGCGAACGCTCCACCTCGACCGTGAAGTCCACGTGACCGGGGGTGTCGATGATGTTGATCTGGTTGTTGTCCCAGAAGCAGGTCGTCGCGGCCGACGTGATCGTGATGCCGCGCTCCTGCTCCTGCGCCATCCAGTCCATCGTGGCAGCGCCGTCGTGGACCTCACCGATCTTGTGCGTGATGCCCGTGTAGAACAGGATGCGCTCGGTCGTCGTGGTCTTGCCGGCATCGATGTGCGCCATGATGCCGATGTTGCGGACCTTGTTCAGGTCGGTGAGCACGTCCTGTGCCACAGGGTTCCTCCGGAAGAGTTGTAGGAGAGGTTGGCGTCCGTGCGGGCGCCGGGGTTCATGACCACCGGCGCCCGGACGGTGCCGGGACTACCAGCGGTAGTGGGCGAAGGCCTTGTTCGACTCGGCCATCTTGTGCGTGTCCTCACGGCGCTTGACCGCGGCACCGAGACCGTTCGACGCGTCGAGGATCTCGTTCATGAGACGCTCGGTCATCGTCTTCTCGCGACGGGCCTTGGCGTACGAGGTCAGCCAGCGGAGCGCGAGGGTGTTCGCGCGGTGCGGCTTGACCTCGACCGGGACCTGGTAGGTCGAGCCACCGACGCGGCGGCTACGGACCTCGAGGGTGGGACGGACGTTGTCGAGCGCCTTCTTGAGCGTCGCGACGGCGTCCTGCTGGTTCTTGGCGGAAACGCCTTCGAGGGCACCGTAGACGATGCGCTCGGCGAGGCCCTTCTTGCCGTCGAGCAGGATCTTGTTCACGAGCTGCGAGACGATCGGTGCGCCGTAGACCGGGTCTGCGACGACGGGACGCTTGGGGGCGGGACCCTTACGAGGCATTGGCTCAACCCTTCTTCGCGCCGTAGCGGCTACGTGCCTGCTTACGGTTCTTCACGGCCTGCGTGTCGAGCGCACCGCGGATGATCTTGTAGCGGACACCGGGGAGGTCCTTCACACGACCGCCGCGCACGAGCACCATCGAGTGCTCCTGGAGGTTGTGGCCCTCACCGGGGATGTAGGCCGTGACCTCGGTGCCGTTCGAGAGCTTGACACGAGCGACCTTGCGCAGTGCCGAGTTCGGCTTCTTCGGGGTGGTGGTGTAGACGCGGGTGCACACACCACGCTGCTGGGGGTTCGCCTTCAGGGCGGGCGCCTTGGTCTTGGTGACCTTCGGCGTACGACCCTTGCGAACCAGCTGCTGAATAGTAGGCAACTGTTCTCCTGGTTCTTCGCTCGTGTTCTCCGGCCGGCGCGGTCCGCCGACTTCCTCGTCCCACGCTGATCACCGCCTGACGGCGGATGACGAGTGGGGGACGGAGTGTTCCGGCCGACCGTTGGTCGGACCGGACTTTTCGGGCACGCCCGAAGGCGCACACCCGGAAGAGATTACCCGCGTAACCCGGCGAAATCAATCCGGGCGCGTCGCCCTGGAGGCGCGTGACGAGTGCCCTGGGCGAACAGGCGTCGCGTGGGTGGTCACGCGGGGCGCGGGGCGCTCCGCCCGGCCGGGCGCGGTGGACCGGACACACGGCCGCCGGCCGGGCGCGGTGGACCGGACCCACGGCCGCTGGACGGACGTGGCGGGCCGGCACCGTGCCTCCTGGACGCACCGGGGCGCCGTCGTGCGCGGCGTCAGGAGCCCGTGTCGGACGAGCCGTTGCCCACCGCCGAGCGGAACGTCGCCCCCGCGTCCGTGAACTCCGTGACGTACCCGCTGGCGTTGACGTTCATCGGCCCGGCGGACGCCGTGCCCACCCCGCCCGGGCCGGAGATGTCCGCCGTGAACGTGGCACGCCCGAAGGACGTCGTCGTGACGAGCCAGCCGTTCGACACCCACCCGCCGATCGACACGGTTGGGCGGGTGTCCAGCGTCCACTTCTGGTTCGTGTACGTGTACGCGGCGTCCTGCCCGTAGGCGTAGAAGCTGCACCCGGCCGGTGCCGCCTCGGTCGAGGCGATGCAGCCGTCGACCCACGCGTCCACCGCCGCCTGGGCGGACCGCTTGCCCGCTGCGGTGAGCTCCGTCGTCATCGAGACGGGGCTCGAGGCGGTGCCCCCGAACCCGGTGACCGTCGCCGTCGCGGCCTTGGCGGAGTACCACTCGCCACCGTCCACCGCCACGTCGTACGTGCCGGGGAGGGCCGTGAGCGTCGCCGTGCCGTCCTTCGACGTGACCACGGACTGCCCGGCCACCGACACCTTCGTGCCCGTGGGGCCGCGCAGGCTGACGTCCACCGCACCGAGCCGCGGTGCCTCGAGCTGCCAGACCGGGAACACGCCCCAGTCGGTGCCCGTCTTGTCGAGGGTGAAGGTGGACGAGACGTCGCGCCCCGCCTGCCGCAGGTACGCCGTCACCGTGGCGGTGTCGCCGTCCGTACGCGTGGCGGCGATCCGGTACCCCGTGACGCGGTCCTTCGCCTTCGCGTAGGCGGCCTTGGTGAGGAGCAGGTCGCGTTCGTCGTGCTCGATGCCCGCCACGTCGAGCGCGGCGCCCACCCGACCCGCCGTGAGGTCGTCGAGGAAGGCACGGACCGGACGATCGGCAGCGTGCGTCGAGGTGCCGACCGAGTAGCCGACCACGCCCGTGACCAGGAGCAGCACGACGGCCGCGCCACCCGCGACGATGCTGAGGAGCCGACCGCGACCGAGTCGACGACGGGGCCGGGGCTGCGGTCCGGACGCCCCCGCCGGTGGTGCGTCCCGCGTGCCGCGGATCGAGTCCACGGCCGGGACGGATCCCCATCCGTCGGCCTGGTGCTGGTCGGTCATCGGTCCCCCGTCGTCCTGTGGTGCTGCAGGAAGACTACCGGCGGGCACCGTCATCGCCGGGCTCCGGGCGCACCCCCGACGCGCGCGACTGGTGCCGTGCCGCGGCGATCCCGCCGACGACGCACAGGAGTGCGACGACCACCGAACCGACGACGAACGGCCCGAGTGCGTAGCCGGCCGGGAACACGAGCAGCTCGGTGAGGTCGCTGCGGACCAGGCTGTAGCCGACCGCCCCGACGCCGAGCATCACCAGGTAGCAGGTCGCCGCGGCGACGAGGCCGGTGACGCCGGGGTTGCCCTCGCGGGAGCCGACCGCGGTCGCGAGGAACACCACCACGGCACCGCCGAGCACCATCGCGGGGCCGAGGTACGGGGTGGCGTCGGGCTGGGAGATGACCTCGACGTCGGCGAGGAGGGCCTCGAAGCCGGTCACCGCGATGACGAGCGCGATGAACAGGATCGACGTCATCGTCGCGATCAACCACCGGGACATGCGGTGATCGTATCGCTGGCGGGGCTCAGGCGGGGGTGGCGTCTGCGCGCTGCGGCTCGTTCGCGTGCGTCTGCTGGTCGGCGTGGGTCGGGTCGGCGTGGGTCGCCTGGTCGGCGTGGGCCTGGTCGGCGTGGATCGGGTCGGCGTGGGTCGCCTGGTCGGCGTGCTCCTGCGCTGCGAGCTCCTGCTGGTCGGCGTGCTCCTGCGCTGCGGCGACGAGCGCGAGGGCGATCGTGGCCGTGATGACCGGGATGGACTCGGTCATCGGCGCGGCTGCGGTCGGGGCGTCGGTCGTGCTGTTCGCGTCGGGCGTGCTGGTCGCGTCGGTCGCGTGCGTCGCGTCGGGCGTGGTGGTCGCGTCGCCGTCGGCGTCCGGGCCCTGGAGGCGCGGCGCGGGTGCCGCGGTGAACGTCGCCTCCGCCTCGTGGTCGCGCAGCGCCGGTCCGACGATCGGCAGGACCGCCGTGGTCGCCGGGGGCTCGGCGTGGAGGACCGGCGTCTCGGTCGACGGGGCACCCCGCTTCGCCGCACGACGGGCCTTCGCCATCTTGACGAGCACGACGACCGCGACGATCGCCCAGATGCCGTTCACGATCGTCGACGGGACGGCGTGGTGCGCCGCGACGTTGATCGCCACGGCGAGCCCGCCCACGAGGTTGAACAGCTGGTAAATGGGGCCGTTCGGGAGCTTGCCCATCGAGAAGAGCAAGTAACCAGCAAGGACGGTTACCGCTCCGAACCAACCGAGGAACTCCACGATTCCAGCCAACACGCGCGACTCCGGGCACGACGAGGAACGGCCGTTTCGAGCGACCGTTCGAGAGAGGGACGAGCAGCCGCGAGCGCGGGCTCAGGAGCATCGTAAGCACAGCGGGAGGCCGTGCGGAAGAGGGTGCGGCGTGGCGCGTCGGACCCCAGTTGGTGGGGGTCGGATCAGCCGTTCGTGGAGGGGTCCGCGAGCACGTAGACGTACCCGGAGAGCGACCACGACTGGTCGGCCATCGGGTCGCCGCCCGAGTCGGAACTCGTCGCCGCGACCCCGTTCACGAGGAACAGCCGCTGACCGTTCTGCACGTTCTTCGTGAAGGCGAGTGCCTGGTCGTACGACCCCTTGACGGCCGCCGTCACGGGCACGACCACGAAGTTCGCGCTCGTGATCTGGGCGTCGCTGTGCGGGGCCGGCGCCTCGGGCGTCGCTGCGGCTGTCGGCGCTGCCGACGCGGACGCCGTCGACGACGGGGACGCACTCGCGGACGGGGCCGGTTCCGCCGCGGCCACTGGGGCGTACGCCTTGGGGTCACCGATGGTGATCGACGTGACCGTGACGCCGCTGGCAGCGCCGGCGCCGTTCAACTGGTTCAGCAGCGAGGCGGTGTCGGTCGAGGACGGGACCGAGGCCCGCAGGGCAGCCAGCTCGGCCTTCGTCGCGTCGAGCGACGTGTACGCCTCCTCGAGTCGGTGGAGCTCGGCGCGGTTCCGGGCGTTCGTCGCGTCGATGTCGGCCTGCTGGGCGCTGTTGTCGGACGCCTGTGCGAGTTGCGGCTGTGCGCCGAGGAACCATCCGCCCGCGAGGACGGCCAGCGTCGCGGCCAACGCGATGATGAGGGACAGACGGTTCTTGTTCACTTCGATCCGTCCTTCGTGTACTTGCCGTCGAACGCCTTCGCGCCGAGGTGCGCCTGGATGGTCGCCGAGTACTGCCCCGTGTCCTCCTCGAGCGCGACCGACGTGATCGTCGAGTCGACGTAGCCACGGAGCTGCGAGAGGCGTGCGGTCCAGTCCGGGACCGAGGGGATGCTCGGGCTCTGGATCGTCAGCTGCATCGTCGCTGCTCGTGACCCCTGCAGCGGGACGGTCGACTGCGCGAAGGACTCGGTGGAGTCCGCCGAGTCGATCGTCATCGCGGTGATGGAGACGCCGGCGGGGAGCACCGACTTCAGCTGCGCGAGTGTCGAGCTCCAGTCGATCTCGGTGGAGCCGCCGACGGACTGGGCGGCCTCGAGCAGGGCCGTGTCGTTCTCGGCCGAACGGACCTCCGAGTAGCGCTGCTGCTGCTGCAGGAGCGAGGTGGTCTCGTTCTGCGCGGACAGGTACGACTGCGCCGTGTCGAGCTGGTGCACGTACGCGCCGCCGGAGCCCAGGGCCGCGACCGCGGCGGCGACGATCACGCCGAGCCAGGCGCGCCGCGCGATGGCCCGTTCGCGGCGCTCCGTGTGGACCTCGGGCGGGAGGAGGTCGACGCGCGGCTCACGCCCCGCGATCGAGGTGGACGCCGTCGTGCGCGGGCCGCGCGGAGCGCGACCCCGTCCGGGTCCGGTGGTGTCCTCGGGCGCTGCGGCCCGGACGTCGGTGGCGGTCATGCTGCTCGACTCCCCACTGCCAGCCCGTAGGCGACGGCGATCGCGTCCTCGTGGTCCGTCACGTCCTGCACCGGGATCGACCGCGCGAGGTCGACCCCCGCGAAGGCCGAGCCGCGCTGCACCGGGAGGTGGGTGTGCGCGGCGAGCGCCTCGGGGAGGCCGACGAGGCGAGCGCCACCGCCCACGAGGACGATGCGCTCGACGTGGTCGCCCGGGCGCGTGTTGACGAAGTAGCTGATCGTGTTCCGGAGGCTCGCGATGAGCTCCGTGACGGCGTCGGCGATGACCGACACGGCGCGCGCGTCGTCCGGCGTGCGAGCGCCCGTACCGATGCCGAGGTGCCGCTTCACGACCTCGGCCTGTCCGAACTCGATGTCGAGCGCTGCCGCGAGCGTCTTGGTGACGTCGTTCCCGCCCGTCGGGATGATGCGGACGAACTGGGGGACGCCGTCGCTCACGAGGACGACGGTCGTCGTGTCGGCGCCGAGCTGGACCAGCGCCGTGGTGCCGTGCAGCCCCGGCCGGCCCACGAGGACGCGGGTCAGGGCGAACGGGATGAGGTCGACGCCGACCGGGTTGAGGCCAGCGAGCTGCGCGGCCTTGACGTTCGCGAGCACCGCGTCCTTGATCGCCGCGACGAGCAGGCCGTGCACGACGGGACCGTTGTCGCTCATCGCCTCGGCGGTCGGGTAGAAGTCGAGGATCGCGTCGCCGACGGGAACGGGGAGCATGTCCTGCACCTGGAACGGCAGGCTCTCGCGGATCTGCGCCAACGGTGCGGCCGGGACGGTCAGGTCGCGGGAGAGCACGCGTTGGTTGCCCATGCCGAGCACGACGTCCTTCGAGCGGAACCGGCCGATGGACCACAGGGAACGCAGTGCCGACGCGACCGTGTTGGGCTCGAGCACCTCGCCACGGCTGACGGCGTCCGGCGGGGTCGGGACCTCGGCGAACCGCAGGACGGTCGGGCGTGCGCGGTCGGCGTTCGCGACCTCGACCGCGCGGATCGAGGATCCCGCGATGTCGATGCCCACGATGCTCTTGCCCATGTTGCTGCTTTCGTCGAGGAGTGGTCGGTGGAGAAGGCGTCAGGCGAGTCCGAGGACCCCGAGGTAGGCGGTCCAGAGAGCGTGTCCGAAGACGATGCCGATCCACGCGCCGATCAGCATCGACGGCCCGAACGGCACGCCACCGCGCCATCGCGCACGTCGTGTGGTGACCAGCGCGATCGCGACGGTACCTCCGACCACGAAGGCGCCGAAAGCACCCACTGCGAGGGGTCCCCATCCGAGGTACGCGAGGACGAGCCCGAGGACGACGGCGAGTTTCACGTCGCCGAGCCCCATCCCTCCCGGGACCGCGACGGCCAGCGCGAGGTAGGCGCCGCCGAGGACCACCGCCCCGATCCCGGCCCGGCCGAGGGCCGCGAGGTCTCCGCTCAGCACCGAGACGACGACCAGGAGGACGGCGAGGACCACGGCGGACGGGTAGACGATCGCGTTCGGCAGGGTGTGCGTCTCGAGGTCGATCAGCGCGAGGGCGACGGAGACCGCCATGAGGTACAGCAGAGCCGCGAGGAGGACCGCCTGGGCTGCAGGGACACGGACGGGTCCGATCACCACGGGTCCGGAGACCGCGACGGCCGCGACCGCGACGAACAGCAGTGCGGTCGACAGCTCGACGATCGGGTACCGAGGCGAGATCGGCTCCGCGCAGTCCCGGCACCGTCCGCGCAGGAGCACCCAGGAGAGCACCGGCACGTTGTCCCGACGCCGGATGGCGTGTCCGCACCCGGGGCAGGAGCTCGGTGGCGACACCACCGAGAGGCCGGCGGGGACGCGGTGGACGACGACGTTCAGGAAGGAGCCGACGAGCAGGCCGAGCACGCCGGCGAGGACGACGATGATCGGCAGGACCTCGCCCGCGCCGGTCACCTGCACGCCCCCGTGCTGGTCGTCGCGCACGAGCCGTCTGCCTTGAACGCCGCCTGCACCTCCACCTGCGTGGTCACGCCGTAGGAGGTCGACACGGGTTGGAGGAACTTCGGCGGCGCAGTGGTCAGCAGGCGCTGGTCGTAGACGTAGTTCTTCGAGAACCCCGTGCTGCCCGTGGTCGCGACGGGTCCACGCCAGTTCTGCGCGATGGAGCCGATGACCTTGAGCACACCCAGCTTCGACCCGATGTCGTAGTTCTGGTTCCAGAACGTCCCCGCGTTGCTCGCGATCGCCGCACTGATCGTCAGGGACTCTCCGCCGGAGCGGTTGAGGAGTCGGACGCCGCTCTGGTTGCAGCGTGTGGTGTCGGTGACGTTGCCGACACCCCACTGGTAGACGGTCGGGTAGGAGGTGCAGCGTGCGGGGTTGTAGACCTCGACGGCGTTCTGCCCGACCAGTCCGAGGATGTCGTTCGTCGCGCTGACGTAGGTGATGTCGTCCGTCACCCAGATGGTGCCGGACGACGCGATGGTCATGGCACCGGCGAACGCGCCGCTGACGAACACGTCCCCCGCCGAGCAGCTGTACGTGTCCGACGCCGACCCGGTCTGTGCGTACGAACCCGACGTGCCGCCGTTGATCCACTCGCCGGCGGCCGGGAAGCCCTGCCCGTTGCTGAAGGGCTGGTTCGTCGTGGTCGTCGTGGTCCCGTTCGATCGCACGGTGACCGTCGTCGTGCAGTACGTGTTCGTGTACTTCGAGGGGAACGTGTTCGCCGCCCAGGAGTTGGCGTTGTTCGAGGCGGTCGGCACGTCCTGGACGTACATGAGGTTCGCCGGGAGGGTCGTGATGGTGGCACCGGCAGCGCTCTGCAGGTCCGAAATGGTCCCGCACAGTGCGGCGGACTTCGCGAGGTCGGCCCCCGCCTTGACCTCACCGGTCGACGCGACCACCTGGATCTGCGTCGCCTTGGACCACGGCGACCAGACGGTCATCTTGCCGTTGCCGAGGAACGACACCCGCGTCGGCCCGGTGTAGAGGCAGCCGGGACGAGGGACCGTGGTCGGGGTGTCCGTGCGGGTCTCCTGCGACATGTTCGAGTTCAGCGCGGGGAGCCCGAGGTAGGGCACCGCGGTCGCGGCGCCGCCGTTGAACACGCCGCTGCACGTCCCGCTGGACGGGCGGACGCTCGTGTCGTGCTGCTCGACGGTGCCGTTGAACACCGTCGAGCAGGCCGCGGTGAACACGTCGTTCGTCCGGATGGGACCGTTCAGGACGTCGGTCCCGGCGAACTGCACCGCCTGGCACTTCGTCCCGCTCTGCCACTGGTACATGGTGGTGCAGGAGCTGCCCGAGATCGCCGGGTTCGACGATTCGTAGTTCGTGAAGTAGAGGTAGTTGATGAAGCCGTCGCCCTTGAGGTTGGCGACCAGGGACCGCACGCTGCCGCCCGACTTGCCGGTCACGCGGACCTTCAGGACGCCCTTCGACGAGTAGTTCGAGTTGTCGACCTCGTACCGGTACCACTGGTCCGTCGACCCGACGACCGCTGCCCACTTCGAGAAGGCGTCGTTGCCGTTCTGACCGCTGAAGGTCGACCCGCTGTCCTTGCTGAACTGCGCGTCGGCGTTGCCGTAGAGGGCGTACCCGTTGTCGTTCGAGAGCTTCGACTGGTAGTCGGCGAGCCCCGCGTACGCGGCGGCGATCGCGTTCTGGAAGTTGCGGTCGGTCGCCGACTTCACGGCGCCGGACATCGACACGGCGATCATGGTCGCGACGAGCAGCATCATGACGGTGCCGAAGATGAGCACGTTGGCGAGGATCATGCCCCGCTCGTCGCGCTGGGCCCGGTCCAGGAGTGCGTGGATCCGCCTCACGGGGTCCCTCCGGTGTTCGTCCCGTAGACCACGTTGAAGAGGTACAGGGTGTTCTGGATGTGGGTGTTCCCGGACAGGCCGGCCGTCGACGAGCCGAGCTCGAGGTTCACGCGCACGGCACGGACGTTCCCGAGCTGCGTCGCGGCGAGCGTGCCGTCCGACTGCGTCGGGACGATCGTGCCGTTGGCCCCGAGGTACTCGAACAGCGGGTCGCCGTCGACCGTGGGGGACGCGACTGGTCCACCCACGACGACGCTGCGCGTCGGGGTCTGCGTGGTCGCGGGGAACGTCCAGAAGCCGTTGTTGGCGGTGCCGTCCCACTGGTCCAGGACGATCCGCTTCGCAGCGTTGACCGAGTACCGGATCTGGACGGGCTTGTCGGTGCTGTTGCCGTCCAGGTTGATGTAGGCGTAGAAGGTCGTCCGCGTCGGCGCGGCTTCCGTCAGCGCCGCGGCGTAGCTGCCGTCCGCCTTCGGCAACAGGCTCGCCGCGTGGACGTACCGGGTCAGCGAGTTCATCACGATCGACGCCGACCGTGCGTTCTGGTCGGACGTCGTGTTCGTCGAACCGGCCCGGAGCGTGGCGGTGAAGAAGCCGCCGACGGCGACGAGGATGACCATCGCCACGCTCACCGCGACCAGCAGCTCGGAGAGCGTGACGCCCGACTGGTCGGCGTGCAGCCGACGGAGGGCCCCGGTCACGACGTCTGCCCTCGTGGGTCGAGCGTGAGCGTGTTGTCGTAGCTGATGACCACGAGCGCGCTCTTCTGGTTCACGCGGCCGCTCGTGACCGCGTTCACGTTGGAGGCGTTCGAGGCGATCTCGTTCTTGGTCGTCGCGCCGAAGGACGTCCCCGAGTAGAGGGTCCAGGTCCCGAAGGGCAGGGCGATCGTCGCCGTGTCCGCTGACGAGAGCGGGAACTTCATCGTCATGCCGGCGGAGCACCCCGGGTCACCGGCAGCGGGGTTCGAGGACGACACCGCGGTCACGTAGCGGCTCTTGACCCCCTTCACCGTCGCGACGCCCATCATCACGGACGCCGAGGACGGCACCCCCGGTGACGTCTCGATCGTCCCCGGTGCCGAGCCGACTGCCCCCGAGGGATTCGGTGTCGACCATGCCGACGGGTTCGGGCTGAGACAGCTCGAGGACGACGCCGAGCTGTTCGAGTACGGACCCGCGTAGACGGTGTAGCCCGAGGTGAACGGGAACACCGGCAGGCTCGGCGTCGAGGCGGACGTGACGGCGAGCGAGGTGCTGGTGACGTCCCACGGCTTGACCGTGTCGAGGCCGCCGACCGTCGAGGAGAGCACCGTCACCATGTTCGTGGGGAGCGTCGCGTTGTAGCCCTTCGCGTACTGCAGCGTCAGCTGGCTCGCGCGGTCGTACACGAACGGCACCGGTGAGCTCGCACCGGCGGAGACGGTGATCGGCGACTGGGAGGACGGCTGCGCCTGGTTCGTGTCGATCCCACCGGTGGTGTTCTCGGTGACCGTGTAGTCGCCCGGTGCCACGTTGACCGCGTAGGAGCAGCCCTGTGCGTCGGTCGGCTGGACCGCCGTGGTGAGCGCGGAGCCACCGCCGCCGGAGACCGGCGTGACCGTGATGCCGACGCCCGCGTACGGGGCGCCGGCCGCCGTCGCGACCGAGATGATCAGCGTGCCGTACCCGGGGTCGGTCACGGCGTCGCTCGGCGCGATGGCGGAGGTCACCGAGGTGGAGCTCATCCCGCCGCTGCGCGGGCTGGGCCAGCTCACGGTTTCGACGATGCTCTTGTAGGCCAGCTTGCCGGTCGACGACCCGCACGCGCCGGTCGCACCGTCGCTCTGCACCCACGAGACTGCTCGGTCGATCTTGTACTCGACGTTGCCGACCGTCTTCGTGTTGTCGGCCCCCGCCTTGCTGATCACCTTGAAGATCCCCGCGGTCGACGCCGCGGCGGTCTGCCGGAGGGTGTCGATGTCCTGCGACGCCAGCGCCACCGCGGTCTCTCGGCCACGGGTCGTCTGGGTGAGCTGCAGGGTGTTCGCGATGCCGTAGGCGATGCCCACCGACATCACCGCGAACACCATCATCGCGACCATGACCTCGATGATCGAGAAGCCGGCCTCGGCGTCGCGCTCGTCGCGCGGGCTGAGGGCGTTCCGCAGTCGTTGGATCATGGTCACCTCCTGGTCGGTGTTCGGGTGAGCGAAAGGGCGGTCCGTCCGACGACGGACCGCCCTTCACGCGATCAACTGGATCAGCAGGACCCGGTGGCTGCAGACGTCTTGTCCGTGATGTTGAACGGGTTCTTCGTCGCGCCGGTGCCGTTGATGCAGAAGCCAGCGGTCGTTCCCGAGCCGGTGGTCTTGTAGACCAGGTTGTTGTCCGTGCTCTGCGTCCAGCCGTACTGACCGAGCGTCGACGAGTTGAAGTCGGTCGTGGCCGGCAGGGCGCCGTTCTTGTCGGTCTGGTACGCGATCACCGCGGTCTTCGCGTTGGCGAGGTCCGACTTCACCGAGGCGTCCTTCGCGTTGTTCTGCACGTTGAGGTACACCGGGATGGCGATCGCGGCGAGGATGCCGATGATGATCACGACGACGAGGAGCTCGATGAGCGTGAAGCCCTTCTCGTCCTCTTCGAGGAGTCCCTTGCGGCGAGCCTCGAGCTTGCCCATGAGAGCGAAGTACATGGTGTTTCCATTCTTTCGGGAATGCGATGGGAAGATTGTTCGGGGCGTGCTCGCCGCCGCTGACAAGAGTATTCAGGGCCAATTCGGGGCGGAATCCCGAGAACGGGGGGCAAGTGGGGAGCGAAATACCCCCACTCCCGGGGGCAGTGGGGGTAATTCCTCCCCCGCACGAGGGGTAGCGGAAAGTCGCTCCTACTTGACGAGCGACGTGATCTGGAAGATCGGCAGGTAGAGAGCCACGATCATCCCGCCGACCACCACGCCCAGGAACGCGATGAGCAACGGCTCGATGAGGGCAGTCAGGGACTCTGTGGTCGCCTCGACCTCGGCGTCGTAGAAGATCGCGATCTTCTCGAGCATGACCTCGAGCGAACCCGCGTCCTCACCGACCGCCATCATCTGCGAGACCATGCTCGGGAATACTTTCTCGTTCGCGAGCGGCGCGGATATCGACTCGCCTTTCCGAACGCTTTCCGCAACCCGTTCGAGTGCTTTCTGCACGACGAAATTGTTCGAGACTTCACCGACGATCTGTAATGCCTGCAGAATGGGGACGCCAGCCCCGATCATGTTCGAGAAATTGCGTGCGAACCGCGCGATGACGATCTTCTTCGTCAGCGGGCCGAACACCGGCAGACGCATCATCAGCGGGTCACGGACGGCGCGGAAGCGATCGGTGTTCTTGTTGGCGCGGAACCAGAGCCACCCGACGACGACCGCGACGGCCAGCACGGGTCCGAGCCACCGCATCGCGTGGGACATCGTCACGAGGATCTGCGTCGGCACCGGCAGCTGCCCGCCGAGGCTCGAGAACATGTCCTGGAAGATCGGCACGATGAAGATGAGCATGATGACGACCGCGAGCAGCGACATCACCAGCACGACGACCGGGTAGGTCATCGCCGACTTGATGGTCGACCGGAGCTTGTGCTCCTTCTCGAAGTTCGTCGCGATGGAGTCCATCGCCTGGTCGAGGAAGCCGCCGGTCTCACCCGCCCGGATCATGTTGATCATGATCGGGGGGAAGTCGACCGGGTACTTCGCCACGGCGTCGGAGAAGGAGACACCGCGCTCGACGTCGTCCCGGACCTTGCCGAGGATCACCTTGAGCTTCTTGTTCTCCGTCTGGTCGGCGAGGATCGACAGCGCGCGGAGCAGGGAGAGCCCCGACGTCAGCATGGTCGACGCCTGACGCGACATGATCGCCAGGTCCTTGAGCCCCACACCCTTCTCGAACCCCGGGATCTTGATCTCGGTCTGCAACCCGGTGCCGGGCTTCGCCTCGGTGATGGCGATCGGCGAGACGCCCATGCCCCGCAGACGCTGGACGACCGCTCCTTCGGAGGACGCGTCGAGCCGTCCCTTGACGAGCTTCCCGGCGCCGTCGCGCCCCCGGTAGTCGTAGGCGAGCGACATCAGTGGCCTCCTGAGTACTTGTCGCCGAAGTCGATCTCGGACGCGGCGATCGCGGCGGCCGAAGAGTCGGACGGGGACTCGACGCGCTGCACGAGGCGGTCGAAGCCCTCGTGGTCGTGCACCTTCTCCATCGCGGCAGCCCGCGTTACGGTGCCGACGTTGACGAGCTCGGCGAGGTCCTGGTCCATCGTGTGCATCCCCATGTCACGTCCGGCCTGCATGGCGGAGGTGATCTGGTACGTCTTGCCCTCGCGCACGAGGTTCCCGATGGCCGGGGTGGTCCTCATGATCTCGGTGGCGACGACCCGGCCGGCACCGTTCGCCTTCGGCACGAGCGTCTGGCAGACGACACCCTCGAGCGTCGAGGCGAGCTGCGTCCGGATCTGCCCCTGCTGGTGCGGCGGGAAGACGTCGATGACGCGGTCGATCGTGCCGGGAGCGCTCTGCGTGTGCAGGGTGGCGAACACGAGGTGGCCGGTCTCGGCCGCGGTGAGGGCGACGGAGATCGTCTCGAGGTCGCGGAGCTCGCCGATCAGGATGACGTCCGGGTCCTGGCGCAGCACGTGCTTCAGGGCGGCGGCGAACGAGTGCGTGTCGGCCCCGACCTCGCGCTGGTTGATGATCGCCTTCTTGTGGTCGTGCATGAACTCGATCGGGTCCTCGACCGTCACGATGTGGTCGGCCCGGGTCTCGTTGACGAGGTCGATGAGCGCGGCGAGCGTGGTCGACTTGCCGGAACCGGTCGGCCCGGTCACGAGCACGAGTCCGCGCGGCAGCTTGGCGAACTCTCCCACGTGCTCGGGGATGCCGAGCTGCTTGAGGGTCTTGATCTTGGTCGGGATGATGCGGAAGGCCGCGCCCCAGTTCCCGCGCTGCTGGTAGTAGTTCACGCGGAAGCGGTACTCGGGCGACAGCGAGTACGCGAAGTCGAGTTCCTGCTCGTGGTCGAACTGCCCGGCCTGCTCCACCGAGAGCAGGGTCTTGAGGGCGGCGATCACCTTGTTCCGCGCCCACGGCCCACCGGGGACCGCCGGCCGCAGGGATCCGTCGACGCGCACGGTCGGGGCCGCGTCCGCGGTGAGGTGGAGGTCCGACGCACCCTGGTAGACGACCTGGGCGAGCGCGGTGATGAGGTCGGGGTCGGCGACCTCACGCGCGTGGCGGGTGAAGTTGATCTCGTCGTGGCCGGCGGGCGCGGGCACGTGGGTGGCCGCGACGTGGGCGACGGTCGGGAGGATCGTGGTCGGTTCCGCAGGCACGACCGGCAGGTGCTGGGTCACCGCGTCGGCGTAGCCGTAGGACGCGGTCGACGGCGGGACGGCTGCGGACGGCGTCGCGGGGCGGGCGTGCGGCTGCGCGACCGGCACGGCGACGGGGTCGCCGGACGGCGCCGGCCAGGACCCGCTCGGGACGTTCGCGGAGGGCGCGGCAGCACCGGGGACGGGCGCAGCCGGAGCCGGCCAGGCGGTGTCACCCGACAGGTCGTAGACCGGCGCGGCCGAGGCGGGGGCGATCTGCGCCTCCACGGCCGGCGACGTCGGCTGCTGCGCCGCTGCGGCCGCGCGCCGGGCGGCGCGGCGACCACCGACCTCGTGGCCGGGACGGCCCGGGTGCCACCCCGCGACCGGCTCGTCGCCGGGCACGGAGATGTCGTAGACGGAATCGGTCATCGTTCCACTCCCACGCCTACGCGACCACGCGCAGGATCTCGTCGATGCTCGTCATGCCGAGCTTGACCTTCTCCCACCCGTCCTGGCGGAGGGTGAGCATGCCCTGCTGCTGGGCGACGCGGCCGATCTCGGCGCTCGAGGCACGCGAGACGGCGAGACGCTCGATCTCCTCGGTCACGGTCATGACCTCGTGCAGGGCGATGCGGCCGCGGTACCCGGTGTTCGAGCAGACGGCGCAGCCGACCGGGCCGAAGAACTCCGGCACGGCGGCGTCCTCGGTGCCCACGAAGCCGAGCGCCACGAGCTGCGCCGGCGTGTACTGCGCCGGGGCCTTGCAGCGGTCGCAGAGCCGTCGTGCCAGACGCTGGGCGACCACGGAGTCGAGTGCGGACCCGACGAGGAACGGCTCGATGTCCATCTCCGTCAGTCGCGTGACGGCCGACGGGGCGTCGTTCGTGTGCAGCGTGGACAGCACGAGGTGGCCGGTGAGCGAGGCTTCGATCGCGATCTGCGCGGTCTCGTGGTCTCGGATCTCGCCGAGGAGCACGACGTCGGGGTCGGACCGGAGGATCGACCGCAGGGCCGACGCGAACGTGAGTCCGGCCTTCGGGTTGACCTGCACCTGGTTGATGCCGGCCATCCGGTACTCGACCGGGTCCTCGACGGTGATGACGTTGATCTCGGGACGGGCGACCGCGTTGAGGGTCGTGTAGAGCGTCGTCGACTTGCCGGACCCGGTGGGACCGGTGACGAGGATCATGCCGTACGGCTTCGAGTAGGAGCGCTGGTACGCCTGGAAGTTCTGCTCGAGCAGGTTGAGGTCCTTGAGGGACATCGACGTGTTCGTGTTGTCGAGGATCCGCATGACGACCTTCTCGCCCCACACGGTGGGGAGCGTCGCGACGCGGAGGTCGATCTGCCGGCCACCGTGGCGCACCGACATGCGGCCGTCCTGCGGCTTCCGACGCTCGGCGATGTCGATGTCGCTCATGATCTTGAGCCGGCTGATGACGCCGTTCTGGATGTTCTTCGGCGCCGGGGCCATCTCGTGCAGCACGCCGTCGATGCGGTAGCGCACCCGGACCTCGTGCTCGCCGGGCTCGATGTGGATGTCGGACGCGTGGTCCTGGATGGCCTGGGACACGAGCAGGTTGACGAACCGGACGATCGGGACGTCGTCGAGCGCGCCGTCGGTGAGGTCGACCTGCTGCTGGGTCTGCGCCGATGCCTCTTCCTCGAGCGAGGAGGTCAGGTCGTTCAGCTCGTCGTCGGCACGCAGGTAGCGGTCGAGTGCTGCGGCGAGGTCGCGCTCGTCGACCTGCAGCGGCTTCACGGGGCGTCCGGAGGCGGTCCGGGCGTCGTCGATCGCCAGCACGTTCGTCGGGTTCACCATCGCGAGGACGAGGACGTCGCCCTCGAACCCGACGCCGAGCACGCCGTGCCGACGGCACAGGGCCGCCGGGAGCATCGACACCGCGGTGCCGTCGACCGGGTAGTCCGTGAGCGGGACGGTCTTGGAGTTGTTCGACGCAGCGCGCGCGGTGATGTACTGCGCCTCGCTGACGAGGCCCTGGTCGACGAGCGAGCGGATCGAACGGTCGTCGATCTCCTCGTCGCCGGTCATCGAGTCGAGGTGCTCGATCGGCAGGGCTCCGTTGAGGATGAGGATCTCGGACAGCGTGGCCATGAGCTGCGGAGCCTCCTTCGGGTCGCGCGCGGTTCGTGGGGACGAGCGCCGCAGGGGTTCGACGCCCGACCACGCTACGTCCGCACGGAACGGCCACCGCAGTCCCACAACGAGGGGGCGAGGGGGTGTTCGGTGGCCCCAGTGCAGGGGTACCCGCGGGTATCGACACCGCCGACGGCGTGCGCGCCGAGGGCCGCGACGACCCCCGTCAGAGGGTCGTCGACGCGGTGACGTGCACCGGCCCCGGGACGAACCCGAGCCGCTCGTAGATGCGTCCGGCGCCGGTCGGGTTCTCGGCGTCGACGTGCAGGACCGCGGCGGACAGCCCCTCGGCACGCATCCCCTGCAGCGCGGCGTCGAGGACGATCGGCGCGAGTCCCGTCCCACGTGCCGCCCGCACGACACCGACCCAGTGCACGTACCCGAACGACCGGCCGCGAGCGGCGAAGCCGTCCGGGTCCACCTCGACGAGCGCGAACGCCACGATCCTGCCCGCGGGGTCGACGACGACGCGGCCGAGATCGAGCCGGGCCGTCGCCGCGGTGAGGAACCCGCGCCAGTCGGACTCGACCATCGGTTGCGATCCCCAGTGGTCGCGGAAGGCGTCGTTCTTCGCGATCCGCAGCGGCTCGATGTCGTCGGGCGTCGTCGCACGCACGCTGTACCCGTCCGGCAACTGCGGGATCGCGGGCCGGGTGCGCTCGTCGAGCACCGCCCGCATGTCCACCCAGTGCCGGACCGGCTCGAACTCGAAGTGGGCCGCCAGACGTAGCGGACCGGTCCCCTGCGCGGCGCCGACCTCGATCGTCGCCGGGAGGTCGAGGTCGAGCGCGGCGAGTCGCTGCCGCGCGCGCCCGATGAGCCACGCGAGCACACGACGGCCGATGCCCCGGCCGCGCAGCGCGGGGTGGACCGCCCCCTCGAGCACCACCCGAGCAGCGGTGACGCGAGAGGGGACGTCGATGACGATGCCGTACGCCTGCACATGCCCCTCAGCATCGACGCCGACGAGGGTGTCCCGAGCGAGGTCGAGCCCTTCGGTGGAGAACGTCCGCTCCAGGCTCGCTGTGGAGGGACGAGCGTGTGGGTCGTCCACCGCGGCAGCCGCCACGGCGAGGGCGTGCACGGCCGCCAGGTCGTCCCGGGTCGCCGCCCGGAAGGGCAGCCCGGCGATCGGGGCCGGGAGCTCGAGGTGGGCCGGGGCGGTGATCCGTTCGCGCAGCGTTGCCATCCGACCAGCCTGCCAGCGGTCACGGGCGCGGCAGCGGAAAGTGCTCGACGCGCAGCCCTGCTCCGGGACATGATGAGTCATGGACATCACGAGCGTGACCGTGGGGCTGCCCGTCACCGACATCGAGGCGTCCTGCCTCTGGTACGGCGCCGTGTTCGAACGTGCCGAACCGGACCTCGAGCCCGACGAGGGCATCGCCGAGTACGAGGTCGGCGGCATCTGGATCCAGCTCTACGAGGACGCCGACGCCGAGGAGAACCCCGTGAGCGTCCGCTTCGGCGTCGACGACGTCGCCGCCCAGCACGCACGTATCGGCGCACTCGGGATCGACATCGGCCCGGTCGAGTGCGTCGACGGAGCAGTCGACTGGTTCGACGTCCGCGATCCCGACGGCAACGTCCTGAGCCTGTTCTCCCTGGTCGACGAGACCGGCCGGGGCACCGGACGCGACAACGGGGCGGACCGCGCGGTCTGAGCCGTCACGCCAGCGCCTGACGGACTGGAGGCGCGGTGCGGGCCTGCACCGCGCCTCCAGTCCGTCAGCGGCGTTGCGCGAGCACGACCGCGTTCAGGACCCACGATCGCGGTCGGCTCCGGACCACACCACTTCGAAACGCCCACCGGATCGAACACGGTCACCCCTCGGACACGAAGAACAGCACCGCAGCGACGACGACCAGCACGAGGTCGACCAGGAACACCGCGGGCGCGAGCCGACTCTTCTCGTGGATCGTCCCCGCGGTCGTCGCGGAACCCAGCGACATCGCACCGAAGAGCAGCGCGGGCCCGTGGACCAGGACCGCGATGACGGAGGCGCAGCCGACGACGACGGAGAGCGTCGCGAGCGAACGGGCTGACGTGACGCGAAGTCGGGCGGAACGATGCATCGCACCCCTTCACGAACGCCGATCGTTGTCTTTCATGTCACAATATCAGCGAACGCACAGTGGGGTGTGCCAACGGGAACGGCCCCCGCATCCGAGGATGCGGGGGCCGTTCCGGTGGAGCTCAGGCTCAGTTGTAGGTGCCCGGCGTGAAGTCGTCCGACGAGAAGCTGTCGAAGTCGACGAAGCTCAGGTCGGCGTCCGAGAACGACGAGTCGTCCGCGAAGATGCGGTTCGGGTACCGCTCCGCCTTCGCTTCTTCCGTCGCGTTCACGTCCACGTCGCGGTACCGGCTGAGACCCGTCCCGGCGGGGATGAGCTTACCGATGATGACGTTCTCCTTGAGGCCGACGAGGTGGTCCTGCTTGCCCTCCATGGCCGCCTGCGTGAGCACGCGGGTGGTCTCCTGGAAGGACGCGGCGGACAGCCACGACTCGGTCGCGAGGGACGCCTTCGTGATGCCCATAACCTCCTGGCGAGCGGAAGCGGTCTTGCGACCCTCCTGCAGCGCCGCACGGTTGAGCTCGTTGTACCGCGAACGGTCCACGAGCTCGCCCGGGAGCAGGTCGGTGTCGCCGTGGTCGACGACGGTGACCTTGCGGAGCATCTGGCGCACGATGACCTCGATGTGCTTGTCGTGGATCGGCACGCCCTGCGAGCCGTACACGTCCTGCACACCGTTGACGAGGTGCTTCTGGACCTCACGGACACCCTTGACGCGGAGGACTTCCTTCGGGTCGACGGTGCCGGCGATGAACTGCTCGCCGAGCTCGACGTGCTGGCCGTCCTCGATGAGGAGCGTCGCACGCTTCAGCACCGGGTAGATGAACGGCTCGTCACCGTTGTCCGGCGTGAGGATGATGCGACGACCCTTGTCGGTGTCCTCGATCGTGGCGCGGCCGGGGGCCTCGGCGATCGGGGACGCGCCCTTGGGGGTACGCGCCTCGAAGAGCTCCGTGACACGCGGCAGACCCTGGGTGATGTCGTCGGCCGAGGCCGAACCACCCGTGTGGAAGGTACGCATCGTCAGCTGGGTACCGGGCTCACCGATGGACTGGGCGGCGATGATGCCGACCGCCTCGCCGATGTCGACGAGGTTGCCCGTGGCGAGCGAACGGCCGTAGCACTTCGCGCAGACACCGACGCTCGACTCGCAGGTCAGGACCGAGCGCACCTTGATGCTCTCGACACCGGCCGCGAGCAGCTTGTCGATGAGGACGTCACCGACGTCCTCGCCAGCCTCGGCGACGACCGTGCCCTTCGCGTCCACGGCCGGGGTGGCCAGGGTGCGGGAGTACACGGTGTTCTCGACGCGCGGGTCGCGCACGAGCTTGCCGTCGGCGCCCACGGTCGCGATCGGGAGCTCGAGGCCCCGGGTCGTGCCGCAGTCGTCCTCGCGGATGATGACGTCCTGCGAGACGTCCACGAGACGACGGGTGAGGTACCCGGAGTCCGCGGTACGGAGCGCGGTGTCGGCAAGACCCTTGCGAGCACCGTGCGTGGCGATGAAGTACTCCGCCACGGTCAGGCCCTCGCGGTACGAGTTGATGATCGGGCGGGCGATGATCTCGCCCTTCGGGTTGTTCACCAGACCACGCATACCGGCGATGTTGCGGACCTGGAGCCAGTTACCACGAGCACCGGACGACACCATGCGGTTGATGGTGTTGTCGACCGGGAAGTTGTCGCGCATCTCCTGCGCGATCTCGTTCGTGGCCTCGGTCCAGATCTTGATCAGGTCGGCGCGACGCTCGGCGTCGGTGATCAGACCCTTGTCGAACTCGCCCTGCACCTTGGCGGCCTGGACCTCGTAGCCCGCGATGATCTCCTTCTTGCGAGGAGGCGTCACGACGTCGGAGAGCGCCACGGTCACACCGGAGCGCGTGCCCCAGTAGAAGCCCGCGTCCTTGATCCGGTCCAGCGCGGCGGCCGTCTCGGTCTTGGAGTAACGCTCGGCGAGGTCGTTGACGATCGCGGAGAGCACGCCCTTGTCGGTGACCTTCTGGACGAACGGGTAGTTCGCCGGGAGGGTCTCGTTGAAGAGCGCACGGCCCAGGGTCGTCTCGAGCAGCACGGTGTCGCCCTGCTCGTAGCCCTCGGGTGCTTCACCCTCGGCGAAGTGGACGTCCGCCATGCGGATCTTCACGAGCGCGTTGAGGTGCAGCGTGCCCTGGTCCTTCGCGAGGATGGCCTCGGCGACGGAGGAGAACGCACGGCCTTCACCCACGGCGCCCTCGCGGACGGTCGTGAGGTGGTGCAGACCGATGATCATGTCCTGTGCGGGCAGGGTCACCGGACGGCCGTCGGACGGCTTCAGGATGTTGTTCGAGGCGAGCATCAGGATGCGGGCCTCGGCCTGGGCCTCGACCGACAGCGGCAGGTGCACGGCCATCTGGTCACCGTCGAAGTCCGCGTTGAACGCAGCACACACGAGCGGGTGGAGCTGGATGGCCTTGCCCTCGACGAGCTGCGGCTCGAACGCCTGGATGCCCAGACGGTGCAGCGTCGGCGCACGGTTCAGCAGCACGGGGCGCTCGCGGATGATCTCCTCGAGCACGTCCCACACCTGCGGACGCGAACGCTCGACCATGCGCTTGGCCGACTTGATGTTCTGCGCGTGCGACAGGTCGATCAGGCGCTTGATCACGAACGGCTTGAAGAGCTCGAGCGCCATCTGCTTGGGCAGACCGCACTGGTGCAGCTTCAGCTGCGGGCCGACGATGATGACCGAACGGCCCGAGTAGTCGACGCGCTTGCCGAGCAGGTTCTGGCGGAAACGACCCTGCTTTCCCTTGAGCATGTCGCTCAGGGACTTCAGGGCGCGGTTGCCGGTACCCGTGACCGGACGACCACGACGACCGTTGTCGAACAGCGCGTCGACCGCTTCCTGCAGCATGCGCTTCTCGTTGTTCACGATGATCTCGGGGGCACCGAGGTCGAGCAGGCGGCGGAGACGGTTGTTGCGGTTGATCACACGACGGTAGAGGTCGTTGAGGTCACTCGTGGCGAAGCGGCCACCGTCGAGCTGCACCATCGGGCGCAGCTCCGGCGGGATGACCGGCACGACGTCGAGCACCATCGCGGCCGGCGAGTTGCCGGTGGCGAGGAAGGAGCTGACGACGCGCAGACGCTTGATCGCGCGGATCTTCTTCTGGCCCTTGCCCTCGGCGATCTGCAGGCGCAGTGCCTCGGCCTCGGCGGCCAGGTCGAACGCCTCGAGCCGCAGCTTGATCGCCTCGGCGCCCATGTAGGCGTCGAAGTAGATCCCGAAGCGGTCCTGGAGCTCGTGGAACACGGCGTCCTCGGGCTTGAGGTCGCCCACCTTGAGGTTGCGGAAGTCCTCCCACACGCGCTCGAGGCGGGTGATGTCCTCGTCGAACGACTTGCGGACCTGGGACATCTCCTTCTCGGCGGTGTCCTTGGTGCGGCGCTTGACGTCGGCCTTGGCGCCCTCTTCCTCGAGCGCTGCGAGGTCGTCCTCGAGCTTCTTGAGGCGGTCGGCGATGATCGAGTCGCGCTGCCCCTCGAGGTTCTTGATCTCGAGGCGCATCTCGTTCTCGAGACCCGGCATGTCCGCGTGACGGCCCTCTTCATCGATGTCGATGATCATGTACGCCGCGAAGTAGATGACCTTCTCGAGGTCCTTCGGCGCCATGTCGAGGAGGTAACCGAGGCGCGACGGGACGCCCTTGAAGTACCAGATGTGCGTGACGGGCGCGGCGAGCTCGATGTGGCCCATGCGCTCACGGCGGACCGAGGACTTGGTGACCTCGACGCCGCAGCGCTCGCAGACGATGCCCTTGAACCGGACACGCTTGTACTTGCCGCAGGCGCACTCCCAATCGCGGGACGGACCGAAGATCTGCTCGCCGAACAGACCGTCCTTCTCGGGCTTGAGGGTGCGGTAGTTGATGGTCTCCGGCTTCTTGACCTCGCCGTACGACCACTGGCGGATGTCCTCGGCCGTGGCGAGACCGATCCGCAGTGCGTCAAATGAAGTTGCTTCGAGCAATGTTCTTCTCTCTAGCTGGATTCGTTACGAGTACGGGCGGGATCAGATGTCGTCGACGGACGACGACTCGAACCGCGAGGAGATGTTGATGCCGAGCTCTTCAGCGGCACGGAAGACCTCGTCGTCCGTGTCGCGGAGGCTGACCGCCTGGCCGTCGGCCGAGAGGACCTCGACGTTCAGGCAGAGCGACTGCATCTCCTTCATGAGGACCTTGAACGACTCCGGGATACCCGGCTCCTGGATGTTCTCGCCCTTGACGATCGCCTCGTAGACCTTCACGCGGCCGAGGATGTCGTCGGACTTGATCGTCAGGAGCTCCTGGAGGGCGTAGGCGGCGCCGTATGCCTCGAGCGCCCACACCTCCATCTCGCCGAAGCGCTGTCCACCGAACTGCGCCTTACCACCCAGCGGCTGCTGCGTGATCATCGAGTACGGACCGGTCGAACGGGCGTGGATCTTGTCGTCGACCAGGTGGTGCAGCTTGAGGATGTACATGTAGCCGACCGACACGGGCTCCGGGAACGGCTCGCCGGAGCGGCCGTCGAAGAGCTGCGCCTTGCCGGACGAACCGATCAGGCGCTCGCCGTCGCGGTTCGGGAGGGTCGAGTCGAGGAGACCCTCGATCTCGCGCTCGTAGGCACCGTCGAACACCGGGGTGGCGACCTTCGTGCCGGGCTCCGCGCTGCGGGCTGCCTCGGGGAGGGCAGAAGCCCACTCCTGGATGCCCTCGACGTTCCAGCCCTGCTTCGCGAGCCACCCGAGGTGGATCTCGAGGACCTGGCCGAAGTTCATGCGGCCGGGGACGCCGAGCGGGTTGAGCACGATGTCGACGGGGGTGCCGTCGGCGAGGAACGGCATGTCCTCGACCGGGAGGATGGTCGAGATGACGCCCTTGTTGCCGTGACGACCGGCGAGCTTGTCGCCCGCGGTGATCTTGCGCTTCTGGGCGATGTACACGACCACGCGCTGGTTGACGCCCGAGCCGAGCTCGTCGTCGCCGTCCTGCGAGTCGAACACCTTGACGCCGATGATCGTGCCCTCTTCACCGTGGGGCACCTTGAGCGAGGTGTCGCGGACTTCGCGCGACTTCTCGTTGAAGATGGCGCGGAGGAGGCGCTCTTCGGCGCTGAGCTCGGTCTCGCCCTTCGGCGTGACCTTGCCGACCAGGATGTCGCCGGGGCGGACCTCGGCACCGATGCGGATGATGCCGCGCTCGTCGAGGTCGGCCAGGAGGTCCGGGCTGACGTTCGGGAGGTCGCGGGTGATCTCTTCCTTGCCGAGCTTCGTGTCGCGGGCGTCGACCTCGTACTCCTCGATGTGGATCGAGGAGAGGGTGTCGTCCTTCACGAGGTTCTGCGACAGGATCATCGCGTCCTCGTAGTTGTAGCCCTCCCACGGCATGAACGCGACGAGGAGGTTCTTGCCGAGCGCGAGCTCGCCGTTCTCCGTCGCGGGGCCGTCGGCGATGACCTCGCCCTGCTCCACACGCTCACCGGCCGAGACGACCACGCGGTGGTTGTAGCTCGTGCCCTGGTTCGAGCGGTCGAACTTGCGCAGGTAGTAGGTCTGCGTGCCGCCCTCGTCGAGCTGCAGGGTCACGGCGTCGGCCGAGACCTCGGAGACGACACCGGCCTTGTCGGCGGTGACGACGTCGCCGGCGTCGATGGCGGTGTAGCCCTCCATCCCGGTGCCGACGAGCGGCGACTCGGAGCGGAGCAGCGGGACTGCCTGACGCTGCATGTTCGCACCCATGAGGGCGCGGTTCGCGTCGTCGTGCTCGAGGAACGGGATGAGCGACGTCGCGACCGACACCATCTGGCGCGGGGAGACGTCCATGTAGTCGACCTCGTCCTTGCCGACGAGCTCGACCTCGCCGCCCTTCTTCCGGACGAGCACCTTGTCGTCCTGGAAGTGGAAGGAGTCGGTGAGCGGGGCGTTCGCCTGCGCGACGACGAAGTCGTCCTCTTCCGAGGCCGTGAGGTAGTCGATGGTCGTGGTGACCTGACCGTTCACGACGCGGCGGTACGGCGTCTCGATGAAGCCGAAGGAGTTGATCCGACCGAACGAAGCGAGCGAGCCGATCAGGCCGATGTTCGGGCCTTCCGGGGTCTCGATCGGGCACATGCGGCCGTAGTGCGACGGGTGGACGTCACGGACCTCGACGCCGGCACGCTCACGGGACAGACCACCCGGGCCGAGGGCCGAGAGGCGACGCTTGTGCGTCAGGCCCGCGAGCGGGTTGTTCTGGTCCATGAACTGCGACAGCTGGGACGTCCCGAAGAACTCCTTGATCGCGGCGACGACGGGGCGCACGTTGATCAGGGTCTGCGGGGTGATCGCCTCGATGTCCTGCGTGGTCATGCGCTCGCGGACGACGCGCTCCATGCGGGACAGACCCGTGCGGACCTGGTTCTGGATGAGCTCGCCGACGGCGCGGATGCGACGGTTGCCGAAGTGGTCGATGTCGTCCACGTCGAGGCGCAGCTGCACCGGCTCGCCGTCACGGACACCGTCGAGCGTGGTCTTCTCGGCGTGCAGCGAGACCAGGTACTTGATCGTGCGGACGATGTCCTGCACGGTCAGGACCGAGTCGCTGAGCGGCGCGTCGATGCCGAGCTTGCGGTTGACCTTGTAGCGACCGACCTTCGCGAGGTCGTAGCGCTTCGGGTTGAAGTAGAAGTTGTCGAGGAGCGCACGCGCGGCCTCGGCGGCGACCTGCTCGCCCGGACGCAGCTTGCGGTAGATGTCCTTGAGCGCCTCTTCCTTGGTGAGGATGGCGTCCTTCTCGAGGGTCGACTCGATCGAGGCGAAGCCCTGGAACTCGTCCATGATCTCTTCGCTCGTCATGCCGAGCGCCTTGAGGAACACGGTGACCGACTGCTTGCGCTTGCGGTCGATGCGCACGCCCACCTGGTCGCGCTTGTCGATCTCGAACTCGAGCCAGGCACCACGCGACGGGATCACGCGGGCGGAGTAGATGTCCTTGTCGGAGGTCTTCTCCTGCTGACGCTCGAAGTACACGCCCGGCGAGCGGACGAGCTGCGAGACCACGACACGCTCGGTGCCGTTGATGATGAACGTGCCGCGCTCGGTCATGAGCGGGAAGTCGCCCATGAAGACGGTCTGCGTCTTGATCTCACCGGTCATGTGGTTCATGAACTCGGCGTTGACGTAGAGCGGGGCGGCGTAGGTCTTGCCACGCTCCTTGCACTCGTCGATCGAGTACTTCGGGTCCTCGAGCTCGGGCGACGTGAAGCCGAGCTGCATGGTCTCGCCGAGGTCCTCGATCGGGGAGATCTCCTCGAAGATCTCCTCGAGCCCGGAGTGCAGTGCGAGGTCGGTGCGACCCTGCTCCTGTCCTTCGGCGAGGCGGGCCTTCCAGACGTCGTTGCCGACGAGCCAGTCGAAGCTCTCCGTCTGGAGTGCGAGCAGATCAGGAACCGTGAGGGTGTCCGTGATCTTGGCGAACGAGAGTCGCGAGTGGTTGCGACCGTTCTTGGGGTTGGTGGATGCGTTGGGCGCAGCAGCCAAGGGTTTGACCTCCGGTAGGCCCCGTCGGGCCGGTACTGACGAGCAGCACGTAGGTGAGTGGATTGACGCTTCAGCGCACCCCTCGAAGACACGCGATCACGCGACGGCCGGTGAGCTGTGCACGTGTGCGATGATCTGGGTGGACGGGACCCGCCGACATATACGGGACCGGCACCACCAGGGCACGTTCTGGAAGAACGCTGCGTCGACCGCAATATGACGACACGGATGCCAGGGAGCGCGAACTGCCATCATAGGTCGGGCTCGTCACGGATGTCCAGTCCTGGCTTGACCGAATTCGGCAGTGCCGTGTATAAGCCGGTGGACAGCGTGGGTATTCCCTGCTCCGCAGCCCGGCCACGCCCGCCAGCGCAGGACGCGCAACGCCCGTCAGCGCAGGGCGCGGAACGCCGCCTCGGGCCGCCGCGTCCGCACGAACGTGACACGTCCGCGGTCGTCGGTGAACTCGATCCCGAGCCCCGGCGTGAGGATGAGCGCGCGGACGCCGCGTCCGATCCGGAGCCCGATGCCGCCGTACGTCGACGCGTCCGCCTCGACGAGTCGCACGTCGGTGATCCGGTCGCGGGCGATCCGTCGCGCGGGCAGCGGCCGGAAGTGCAGGACGACGTGGGTGTCCGTCACCGTCCACCCCGATCGGGCGACGAGGAGCAGGAACCCGACCGTGACACCGACGAGCGCCGGCACCAGCAGCGCCGTCTCCGGAGCGTCGCCCGGCCAGCCGAGCACCGCTGCGGTCAGCCCGAGGCCGCCCACCAGCAGCACCGCACCCACCGCACGCATCCAGGTCGGCGCGTGCTCGCGCTCGGTGTGGGTGGACGGACGGGAGGCGCGGGTGGCGACCGCGGGACGGCTCGCGGTGGCGCGGCGGTACGTGGGCACGCTCATGGTGTCGGTCATGCGGGTCGACTCCTCGTGGGATCGGGTCCGTTCGTGCTCATATTTTACATAACGCACGCAATGTGTTCAATGGTCGCGGCGGGCGGACCACGGGCGGCGCGCAGGAGAGCGGGGAGCCCGGCGCACGCCGACGGCGCGCGCACGAGGGGCAGTGGGGGTTGCCGGACGGTCGCGCCGCGGTCACGAGCGGGGTGCGGAAGCGCGCGAGGTGTGGGGCACTGCGCGGATCGACGCACCGAGGTGACGACCCGGTGAACGGTAGGCGACGACCCTTGGCGTCCGCTGGTGGTGCATGTGCACGCATTCACCTGCGCCGGGTGGACCGGCCGGTCGGGACCGCGGACCCGGGTCAGCGCAGGACGAGGGCGACGGCCTCCGCGCGGGTGCGGACGCCGAGCTTCGTGAACACCTGGTTCACGTAGGACTTCACGGTGGGCACGGTGAGGAAGAGCTCGGCGGCGATCTGCGGGTTCGACCGACCCTCGGCGATGCGCCCGAGCACGTCCGCCTCGCGCGGGGTGAGCGTCGGGAAGCGTGCGCGGAGCGACTCGATCGGGTCCGGCGTCGCGACGGGCGCGGGCCCGGTGCCGCCGGCCAGCTGGGCGACGAGCCGGGCGCCCACGGTGGCGTCGAACGTCGACTGCCCCGACGCCACCGCACGGATCGCCGTCGCGATCTCGCCACGGCCGGCGTCCTTGGTCAGGTACCCGCGCGCGCCGGCCCGCAGCGCGGTCAGGATCGACTCGTCGTCGGCGAACGTGGTGAGGACGAGCACGGCGACCCCGGGGTGCCCCTCGGTGATGCGTGCCGTCGCCGTCGGGCCGTCGACGCCGGGCATCCGGAGGTCCATGAGCACGACGTCCGGGGACTCCCGCTCGACCGCGGCGACCGCCTCGGCGCCGTCCGACGCCTCACCGACGACCTCGAGGTCGTCCACGAGGGAGAGCACCGTCACCAGCCCGTCGCGCACGATGGCCTGGTCGTCGACGACGAGGACGCGGATGGTCACGGGCGGTCCCCCTCGGCGGCCAGCTCGTCGACCGGCAGGTGCATCGCCACGACGAACTCGTCGTCCGACCGGTCCGCCTCGACCGCGGCGCCGCTGCCGAGCTCCGCGAAGCGTTCGCGCATCCCGAGCAGGCCGTGGCCGCCGCCGGACAGCGGGTTCGCGACCACGACGTCCACGGCGTCGCCGTCCCGGATGACGGACAGGGACACGGGACGGCCGGGGGCGTGCCTGCGGGCGTTGCTGAGCGCCTCCCGGACCACCTGGACCACGGCGGCGCGGTGGGCCGCATCGAGGTCGGTGAGCGCCGTGTCGCCCTGCGTCACGATCTCGCCGCCGAACGACCGGTGCGCGTCGACGAGGGCCGCCAGGCCCGTCGCGGGGTCGGTGGTCGGACGGGAGGCACGGTGCGGGACCGCGGACCGGCCCGCGTCCGCCTCGGCGTCGGTCTCGGCGTCGTCCCGCAGGGCGTGCACCGCACGTCGCGCCTCGGCCAGGCCGTCCGCGGCGAGCGCGCGGGCCTCGGCGGCGCGCTTCGTGGCGTCGTCGACCCGGCCGGCCTCGAGCAGGGCCTCCACCGCGTCGAGCTGGAGCACCAGGCCGCCGAGGGAGTGCGCGAGCACGTCGTGGATGTCCCGGGCGGCGCGGGACCGGTCCGCGAGGAGTTCTGCGCGCTGCTGGTCCCGCTCGGCCTCGCGCGCCCGTTCCGCCGCGATGCGGAACTGCCGCCGGCTGAAGCCGATGAGGACGCCCAGGAGCATGCCGCCGCTCGTCCCGAGGACGAACTGGACCGAGGCGTGCTCGATCGAGGCGGACACCGCGACGACCACGATCGCGGCGAGTGCGGCGACGGATGCCGCCCAGACCGGGACGCGGAGGTTCGCGCCGAGCAGGACGATCCCGACGATCACGGGGACGATCATGAGCGAGTCCGTCGGCACCACCGTCAGGGTGCCCGCGGCGATCATCAGGACCCCGGCGACGACGAGGAGCCGGGGTGAGCGGCCGAACTCGCGGAGCGCCCACGCGGCGAGCGCCACCGCGCCGAGCACCCACACCCACGCGGGGTGCTGCAGGGCGATGCCGTTCTTCACGAACCAGAACGCGACGATCGCGATGCCGAGGGCGTTGAGCCCCCAGGCGGCGCCGGAACGGGACCGGCCTCCGGGGAGGTCGGTCTCGTCCTGGCCGGTCAGCAGGGTCACCGGACCATCATGCCGCGCGGCTGGCGGTCGCCGCGGGGGATGCGGCCGTCGATGACGACGGCGCGTGCGGCGCGGTTCAGTGCGAGGACGAGCAGGATCGCGCCGGTCGACGTGAGCAGGTGCGCGCCGAGGTGGCCGCCGAGCACGTCGAGGCCGACACGGACGGCGATGAGGACGATCCACAGCACCGCGCCGAGCGCACCCGTGCGGGACTGGATCGTGCGGCCCTTGGCGTCCGGGGTGCCGACCGTGCGGAAGCGGGTGATGCTGCCCATGGTCAGGCCGACCCCGATCGTGATGAGCGCCTCGATCCCGAGGAACACGACGTCGGTGGTCGTGATCGTCGCCTTCGTCTGGGCGAGGACGACCACGCCGACGATCGCCATGATGAGCGGCGTGCGCCAGATGCGCGCCGGGTCGAGGTACTGCCAGGTCGCCTGGCGGTACCCGAGGAACGCGACCAGGGCGATGCCGACGAGGATGTTCACGAGGAGCTGGACCGACATGGTGTCCGCCTTCCGAGGAGGTCCGGCGGGCGTCTCCCGGCCGGTGGTACCAGCCTCGTTCGACGGCGTCGGCGGGCACACCAACCAGGGGTGGGGACGCGGGTGGTGATCGTGGTGGTGTTCGATTGGTGCCATGGCTGATGCGTTCGACGGGTTCCGGATCGGTGCGGGGTACGCGGTGGTCGAGCCGGACCGGCATCGCCCGGGGTCGTTCACACTCGTCGTCGACGGGACGCCGCAGTCGCACGTCGACCTCGAGGACCCGACGCACCTGGCGTTCGAGTACATCCGGCGGATCGGGCACGCCATCGACCTGCTCCCGGACGGCCCGGTCACGGCGCTGCACCTCGGCGCCGGGGCCCTGACGCTCCCCCGGTACGTCGCGGTCACGCGGCCGGGCTCCCGGCAGCAGGTCATCGAGCTGGAGCGGGACCTCGTCGACCACGTGCGGGACGCGCTGCCCTTCCCCCGCGGGGCCTCGATCCGGGTGCGGTACGGCGACGCCCGCGAGGTCCTCGGCAAGCTCCCCGCCGGACTGCGCGGCACGGTGGACCTGGCCGTGGTGGACGTGTTCGGCGGCTCGCAGATCCCCGCGCACGTGACGAGCATCGAGTTCTACCGCGAGGTCGCGGAGTTCCTGTCGCCCACCGGCATCGTGGCCGTGAACGTGGCGGACGGGGCCGGGCTCGCGTTCGCCCGGGGGCAGGCGTCGACGCTGCAGGCGGTGCTGCCGTCGGTGGCGGCCGTCGCGGACACCGGGATGCTCAAGGGCCGACGGTTCGGGAACATCGTGCTGCTCGGGTCGCCGACGGACCTGCCCGTGGCGGAGATGCCTCGTCGGTACTCCTCCGACCCGATGCCGGCGAAGGTCGTGCACGGGGCGGAGCTGCGGGCGTTCATCGCCGGGGCGCCGATCGTCACCGACCAGACCGCGGTGGCGTCGCCGGAGCCGAACCGGAGCGTCTTCGGCGGCTGACGCGCGACCGTGGGCCGGGCCGACGGTCGCCGTGCGATCGGGCGGATGCCGCGCACGCGGAGGGTCCGCCTGCCAGGATGGGTCTGAACGACCGCGCAGGTGCGCGACCGAGCAAGGGGATCCCTGATGACGAACGACGACCGGAGCAACGAGGACCGGACGGGCGACGGCCAGGCGCCGAGCTGGGGCGGAGCGCCGCAGCAGCCCGCTCCCTCGGCCGACGAGCCGCGCTACGGCGAGCGGGTCGACCCCGCTCCCGCCTCCACGCCGCAGTACGGCGAGCCGGCCCCACAGGCCGACGCGCCGCGCTGGGGCGAACAGGCCCAGCAGTACCAGGCACCGCAGGGCGAGACCCCGCAGTACGGGTCGACCCAGTACGCCGAGCAGCAGGGCCAGTACGGGCAGCCGCAGCACGGGCAGCCCCAGTACGGCCAGCAGCCCTACGCGGCGGCTCCGGCGAGCGCCGGTGCTCCCTCGTGGCAGGGCTACGAGGAGCCGAAGGCCAAGAAGAAGACCGTCGGCGTCATCGCGTTCGTCGTGGCCGTCGCCGCGCTCGTGGTCGGCATCATCGGCGGTGCGCTGTTCGGCGGCGTCTTCGGCGGCTCCGAGGCCTTCCGCGAGTCCGTGCAGAACGGCGGGGCGACCCCGAGCGACTCCGACATCATGGCGCTCACCACGTCGTCGAGCGCCGTCACCGGGTCGCTGCTGTTCTACCTCGGCTCGGCGCTCGGCCTGTGGGCGATCGTGCAGGGCATCGTCGCCGCGGTCACGAAGCGCGGACGCGGCTGGGGTGTCTTCGCGATCATCCTCGCGGTCGTCGCGGCGATCGCGTTCGTGGTGGCCATCCTCATCTCGGCCGTCTCGGCCAGCGGGATGTCCTGACCCGACCAGATCGTCCCGGACGGCCCGTCGTGCACCTGCGCGGCGGGCCGTCCTCGTCCCCGCGGGCGACACGAGCGTGACCCCCGTGCGCGTGGCACCGCTCGCTCTCGGGGCGGCGCGGTTACCCTCGAACCGATGTCCCTCCCGCCCGACGACCGCCAGCAGCCCGACCGCACCGACCGCGCCCGGGAACCGCGTCATGCGGCGCCCGTGACGGCCGGCGTGAGCCCCGGCAGCACCTTCGCTCCGATCAGCCTGCGCCCCGCGGTCGACGCCGACGCCGTCCAGCAGCGGCTGCGCGACCTCGGGCAGAGCCGCAGCACCGACGCGCTCGCGGAGCGTGCCGAGCTCCTCCGCCTGCTCGGTCGGCTCGACGAGTCGCTCGTCATCGCCGAGGAGGTCTTCCGCCTGACGATGTTCACGGGGGAGCGCTCGGACAAGGTCTCCGCACGGATCCGTCGCGCGCATGTCCTGCACGACCTGGGGCGGTACGAGCGTGCCGCGACCGAGTCGGCCCTGGCGCGGGACACCGCCCGGACCGAGGAGTGGCCGGAGCTCGAGGGCGCAGCGGCCGAGCTCGAGGGCTGGTCGCTGTTCGAGCTCTCCCGCTTCGACGAGGCCCGTGCCGCGCTGTCCCGGGCGTACCAGGCGTTCCGCCAGGCCGGTGCGCCGTCGGAGCGCACCGAGGCGCTCCGCACGGCGGTCGAGGCAGCGCTCCGGGCCTCGGTCGCGCAGCCCCCGGCCGAGGACAAGCCGCGCACCGCCCGCGACGTCGCCGCACGTCGCGCGGACGAGGACGAACCGGCCGCACCCCGCGCTCCGGAGCCCGTGCAGCAGACCCCGACGGTGCGCCGCCGGGTCCTCGGTGCGCCGGACGCCGCCCGGACCGAGGCGGACGAACTCTGGGGCCGCATCGCCGCTCGTGCCGCGCAGAAGGGCCAGGCCGGGCGCGACGAACCCGGCGACGACGAACGGTGACGACGCTCGAGGCCGTCCGGTCCCGCGCCGAACACCTGATGACGGCACACCTCGGGGCGGGCAGCTGGTCGTTCGGGTTCGACCACGCCAAGACCCGGGCGGGCCAGTGCGACTTCGCCCGCAAGCGCATCACGGTGAGCCGCCACCTCGCCGTGCGGTTCTCCGAGGACGACGTCGACCAGGTGCTCCTGCACGAGATCGCGCACGCGGTGGCCGGGGCCCGCGCCGGCCACGGACCCACGTGGCGCCGGACGGCGAAGGCACTCGGCTACACGGGCTCACGCCTGTACGACGGCCCCGTGGCGAGCGAACTCGCACCGTGGATCGGCACGTGTCCGGCCGGGCACGAGCACTTCCGCTACCGCACCCCGACCCGGCCGCTGGCGTGCGCGAAGTGCTCCCGCCGGTTCGACCCCCGGAACGTCATCGCGTGGGAGCGCCGAGCGGCGGAGGCCAGCCGAGCTACCGCATGATGCCGATCGCATGCGGAGGCGCGCCGGTAACCCGTTAGCCTGGGCGGATGCACACGGGGCAGCACATCCGCACGGACACCGGTTCCACGTGGTTCTTCGACGCCGGACGGATCGCCCTCGACTTCGCACACACCGGCGGGTTCGCCGACGATCCGGACGGCCGACGTCCGCGGGCGCAGCTCGGCGAACTGCTCGCGACACCGGCCGACCTCGACGAGTGGCTGAGCGACCACACCGAGCCGATCGACGTCGGCGCGACCGCCCGCGAGCTGCAGGACGCCCGTGCCCTCCGCGCAGCGATCGCCCGGCTGGCCGTCGCCGCGGCTCCGGGTCCGGCCTCGACCGCGGCGGAACGGACCGCGGTGGCTGCCGGCCTCCGCGCCGGGACGGGTCGCACGCGCCCGGCACCGGACGACATCGACACGGTCAACCTGTTCGCCGCGCTGCCGGACGTGCCGCCGAGCCTCCCCGGTGGTCGTCGTCGCGCCGGCGCGAACCGGGTGCGGCTCGCCCAGGCGCTGTCGAGCGTCGCACGGGACGCCGTGGCCCTGTTCACCGAGGTCGGCTTCGACGACGTCGCCGCGGACGGACAGCCGACGCGGTTGAGCCGGTGCTCGGCAGACGACTGCGGCCTCGTCTTCTACGACTCGTCGCGCGGGGGCACACGCCGGTGGTGCTCGATGCAGCGGTGCGGCAACCGGGCGAAGGTGCGGGCGCACCGGGCCCGACGCGCGGCGGTCTGAGCCGACCCGCGCCTCCTGGCCTGCTCGTGGCTCCGGCCCGGGCCGATTCACGTGCAACACGAAAACAAGGATTCGGCGCGCCGAATCCTCTGGCATGCTGTCTGCATGACCGACACCGCTGCCCGTCCCGCCGAGACGACGACGCCTCGGAAGCGCGCGGCCGGCCTGACCCTGCTCGGCCCCGCGTTCGTGGCCGCCATCGCCTACGTCGACCCCGGCAACGTCGCCGCGAACCTCACCGCGGGCGCGAAGTACGGCTACCTGCTGCTCTGGGTCCTCGTCGCCGCGAACGCCAGCGCGGTCGTCGTGCAGTACCTCTCCGCCAAGCTCGGCGTCGTCACCGGCAAGTCCCTGCCGGAGCACCTCGGCCTGCGGATGAAGCGCACGCCCCGGCTGCTGTTCTGGGCGCAGGCCGAGGTCGTGGCCGCCGCGACCGACATCGCCGAGGTCATCGGCGGCGCACTCGCGCTGCACCTGCTCTTCGGGCTGCCGCTCGTCGCCGGCGGGGTGATCACCGGCGTGGTCTCGATGGCGATCCTCACCCTGCAGAGCCACCGCGGCACCCGGACGTTCGAGGCCGTGGTGACGGCGATGCTCGCGATCCTCACGGTGGGGTTCTGCGCCGGGCTGCTGTTCGCGCAGGTGTCACCGGGCGAGCTCGTCTCCGGGCTCGTCCCGCGGTTCGAGGGGTCCGAGTCGGTGATGCTCGCCGCCTCGATGCTCGGCGCGACGGTGATGCCGCACGCGGTCTACCTGCACTCCGCCCTGGCGCGCGACCGGCACGGCGACATCCCGGCGGGCCCGGAGCGCCGTCGGGTGCTCGTCGCGACGCGCTGGGACGTCGGGCTGGCGCTCCTGGTGGCCGGCGGGGTGAACATCTGCATGCTCGTCCTCGCGGCGGCGACGCTGCCCGGGGTCGCCGACACGGACTCGATCCCCGGAGCGCAGCGGGCGATCGCCGAGCACGTCGGCCCCGTCGTGGGCGTGCTCTTCGCGGTGGGGCTGCTGGCGTCGGGACTCGCCTCGACCTCGGTGGGCTGCATGGCCGGCGCCGAGATCATGAAGGGACTGCTGCACGTGCGGATCCCACTGCTGGCCCGACGGCTGGTCACGCTCGTGCCCGCCATCGTCCTGCTCGCGGTGAACGCCGACGCGACGATGCTGCTCGTGGTGAGCCAGGTCGTGCTGAGCTTCGGGATCGCCTTCGCGATCGTGCCGCTGGTCGTCTACACGTCCCGCCGCAGCGTGATGGGTGCAGACGTCAACGCGATGACCACCCGCGTCGTCGCGGGGGTCATCGCGTTGGTGATCGTCGCGCTCAACGTGGCGCTCATCGTGCTCACGCTGGCCGGCTGAGCGGGTCGGCGCCGGTTAGTCGACGACGCGCACGCCCTTCCAGAACGCCACGTAGCCCGAGTAGTCCTTGCCGACGCGGTCGAACGACGACGGGATGGGCGTCGGGTACGACCAGGCGTTGTCCTGCAGCGCCTGCCCGTCGACGTTCACCGTGTAGTACTGCGTGTCGCCCTTCCACGGGCAGTGGTACTGGGTGGGGCTCTCGGTGAACAGCTCGCTCTTCACGCTCGACGGCGGGAAGTACCAGTTGCCCTCGATCTGGATGAGGTCCTCCTGCGGGGCCTCGGCGATCACGGTGTCTCCGACGACTGCCTTCACGGCACGCTCCTTCGCTCTGCGGTCCGGCGGGGTACCGGATGTGGAGGTCGAACGCTACGCGCGCGAACTCGATTCCCGCAGGGTCTCCAGCTGGCCGTCCACCGCGAGCGCCGCGTGCACGTCGGCGGGCTCGAGCGCCGCGGCCGCCTCGGAGGCGCTGACCAGGTGCTTCACCGCCCGCCGCAGTCCCGTGTACGCCGCACAGGCGGCCGCCGCCTCGGGCGAGGTGTGGTCGATCCCGACCTCGGCGAGCGCGTCGACCACGGCGCCGGCCGCGAGCAGGTCCTCGACCGCGAAGTCCGGTGCGTCCGGCACGTCCGCGGCCTCGCCCGCCGCTTCCGCGGCGTCGTCACCGGGTGCGTGGTGGCGTCCGGCGGCGACGATCGCGACGACGCAGCGGTCACCGCGTTCGGCCTGGAGGCGCGTCACGCGTTCCGCGACCGCCGTCGCGTTGCCGAGGTGGCCGAGCACGACCTCCGGACCGTCCGGCACCTGCGCGGCGACCGCGCGGAGCGCCCGTCGGCGGGCGGGTCCGTCGTGCGCCGCGGACGCCGGGAGGACGTCGACCCAGACGACCAGGTGCGTCCCCGGGGCGATCCGCGCCGCGCCGCCGGTCCCCCATGCGAAGCGGACCTGGTACTTCTCCTGCGTGCGTGCTGCCACCTGCGACACGATAGCCGTCGGCGGGTCCCTGATCCTTTCCACAGGTGCTCCGCCGTCCGGGGTTCGTCAGGGTCGGCGACCGTAGGATCTGGTGCCATGGAGATCGCCCCCGCACCCACCTTGACCGGCGACCGCGTGACGCTCGAGCCCCTCGGCTCCGAGCACGCGGACGACCTGCGGGCGGCGGTCGCGGACGGCGATCTGTGGCGCACCTGGTACACCTCGATCCCCGCTCCGGCACAGGTCGACGACGAGATCGACCGACGGCTCGCCGAGCAGGCAGCGGGACGGATGGTGCCGTTCGCGGTGCGCGACCGCCCGACCGGCCGGGTCGTGGGGTCGACGACGTTCCTCAACCCCGACACGGGCAACCGCCGGGTCGAGATCGGTGCGACGTTCCTGTCGCGGTCGACGCAGCGCACGGGCATCAACACCGAGGCGAAGCTGCTCATGCTCTCGCACGCGTTCGACGTCTGGCAGTGCATCGCGGTCGAGTTCCGGACCCACTGGCACAACCTCCAGTCCCGCACGGCCATCGCGGCACTCGGTGCGAAGCAGGACGGGGTGCTCCGGAACCACTCGATCGGCCGTGACGGCACGCTGCGGGACACCGTGGTGTTCTCCGTCATCGCGTCGGAGTGGCCGACCGTGCGGTTGTCCCTCGCCGAACGGCTCCGTCGGCACGACCGCGCCGAGGGCGCTCGACGCCGAGCCGCCCGGCACGCCTGACCCGGTGCCGTCCGGCACGCCTGCCGCCGGGCCCGCCGCTCGTCCACCGGGTCCGAGTAGCGTTCGCGGCATGCACGTGGGCATCCGGATCACCCTTGACGCACCGGTCGAGGCCGTGCGTGACGCCCTGCTGTCCCCGGCGGTGATGGTCGCCGTGACGAAGCCGTTCCTGGTCTACCGGTCGCGCGATCCGCAGGGGTTCCCGGTGCGCTGGGTGCCGGGCGAGCCGCACCCGATCACCGCGAGCGCCTTCGGCGTGGTCCCGAGCGGCGACACGCACGTCGACCTCGACCTGTACGAGGTGCGCGGTGTGCCCGTGCAACGCGACAACGGCGGTGGCACGAGCGGGCTGTTCGGACGGATGTCGATGCAGCACCGGATGGCGACCGTCGACCTCGGGGACGGTCGGACGCTCCTCGTCGACCGGCTCTCGTACCGGATGCGGCCCGCGGTGCTCGGAGTCCTGCTCTGGCCGGGGATGTGGGTGATCTGGCAGTGGCGCGCGCTGCGGATGCGCGCCCTCGCGCCCGGTTGGCGGCGCGCCCGACGAGCCGCGGCCTGACCGCCGGAGCCGCGCCGTTCCTCCAGGCAGGGCGTACGCTCGTACCGTGAGCCAGACGCATGAGCCGGCAACCGACGACCGCGTGCACAGCACGCTCGCCACCGTGGACTGGCGGCGGATGACCTTCGACCTGTACCGACGGGTGCGGGCGACGAACGACCCGGAGACCGCCCACGCGCTGTGGCGCGAGACTCGTGACGCGATGTTCGGCGAGCACCCGGCCAGCCCGCTCCTCGACGAGGACGCCCCCGACTTCGAGTCCCTGCCCGTCCCGGACTACGACCCGTCGTGGCGCTTCCGGGCCCGGATCGAGCCGGCGGAGCCCCTCGCGATGGACGTCGAGACGGGTACCGACGGCATCGTGCACTTCGACCGGCTCGGTGTCGTGACCCTGGCCGGCATCGGTTCGCTCGACGTGTGGTCGCACGGCGGCTACGCGGGCGGCGTGTTCATCCCCGTCAAGGACTCGAGCGCCGGCAAGGCCCGCGGGACCTACGGCGGCGGACGCTACCTCGTCGACACGATCAAGGGCGCGGACCTCGGGGGCGACGACGGCGAGCTCGTCCTCGACTTCAACTTCGCTTACAACCCGTCGTGCGCGTACGACCCGGCGTGGGCGTGCCCGCTCGCGCCTCCGGGCAACACCGTCGCGGTCCCGATCCCCGTCGGCGAGCAGTACGACTTCTAGGGTGGAGCACATGTCGGGTCTCGTCGCGATCGACGCCGGAGGGCGCATCCCGCCGTTCGAGCAGGTCCGGTCCCAGATCGCCGCGCAGATCAGCGCCGGGTACCTCGTGGACGGTGAACGGCTGCCGAGCGTCCGTGGACTCGCGGACGAGCTCGGGCTCGCCGCCGGGACGGTGGCGCGGGCGTACCAGTTGCTCGAAGAGGCCGGGCTCGTGCAGACCGCACGCGGCGCCGGAACCCGGGTGATCCGACCGGCCGAGGTGCCGTCGACGGTGACCGATGCCGCCCGTGCCCTCGCTGCCGCCGCACGGGCCGCGGGGCTGTCCGCCGACCAGGCCGCTGGCGCGCTGCGGGACGCCTGGCCCGCCTGACGCGGGCGCGCGTCAGCAGCGCTCGAACACGTAGTCGTCGGCCGCCGGCGTCACGAGGTCCCGGTCGCGCAGGATCGTCATCGCCGGCCGCTTCGCCGAGGCGCACACCGACGACCACGGCTGCTCGCTGTTGTCCGAGTACTCGACGTCGATCACCCGCTTCCCGTACGCCTTCGTGTACTCGCCGCACTCCTGGTAGACGAAGCACTCCTCGGCGACCACGAAGTCGAAGCCGGTCTGCTTCCGCCCGGACGCCCCGAGCTGCGGCGTGTTCTTCTGCCCGACCGCGAGCCCCTCGCCGTGCCCGAGACGGACGAGCGCGGCGGCGAGGGCGAGGTTCCCGGACCGCGTCAGCTTCCCCTTCGAGCGCGTCCACGAATCGAGGTTGTCGAACTCGACGGCGTCGAACCCGCGATCGGCGCACCGGGCGACGGACTTCGTGAGGACCCGCACGATCGTCGCGCGCTTCGCAGCGGTCGTCGTGTCGAGCAACATCTCGTCCGGCCAGCCCGGGTCGGACACCGGCTTGCCCGATCGGTCGCGGAGGATCGCCGTCGGGTGGTCCCGCTTCCACATCGCGGCGTCCTCCGGCTGGGTCTGGAAGCCGTTGACGTAGCAGATCGAGTACTTCCCCGCCGCTGGTCGTGCGGTGCTGTCGCGCTCGACGATCGTGACACCTGCCGGCGGCGCGTACGAGCCGCCCAGCTGGTAGTCGGGGACGCCCGAGGTGGGCAGGTTCCGGTACGACGCGGTGGGCACCGCGGCGGCGCAGGACGCCGTCCCCAGGACGGCGACGAGGGCCGTCGCGACGGTCAGCAGGACGGTTCTGGTGCGCACCGGTGCATCCTCGCACGAGCCGGCGGACACCTCGGCCTGGGGGATCCGACCCGCGCACGCTATGCTGGACGTACTCGAGGCGCCGATCGCCTCGTGCGTCGTACGGACGCCCCCGAACTCCCGGTCCACGGACCGATGATCGAGCACCTCCCGAAGGTGCCAGGCTTCTCTGCTGCGGCGACTGCGCCAGCCACACCCGTTGGCGCGCATCCCGCCCGCGCGCTGCCTCGCAAGCGCGACCACAGCCGGAGCACTCCGGTTGGAAAGGTCACCATGACCAACGAAGACATCCGTTTCTCCGACCTCGGCGTCCCCGCGCCGATGGTCGCCGTCCTCGCCGACCAGGGCAAGGAGACCGCGTTCCCCATCCAGGAGGACACGCTCCCCGACTCCCTGCAGGGCAAGGACGTGCTCGGCCGTGGCCGCACCGGCTCCGGCAAGACGATCGCGTTCGCGATCCCGCTCGTCGCCCGCCTCGCCGCGAGTGGCCGCAAGCGCCGCGCCGGCCGGCCCCGTGCCCTGGTGCTCGCCCCCACCCGTGAGCTCGCGACCCAGATCGACGTCGCCCTCGCCCCGCTCGCCAAGGCCATGGGCCTGAACACCACGACCGTCTTCGGCGGCGTCGGGCAGGGTCGTCAGGTCGACGCCCTGCGCGGCGGCGTCGACGTGGTCGTGGCGTGCCCCGGCCGTCTCGCCGACCTCATGCAGCAGGGCCACGTCAACCTCGGCGACATCGAGGTGACGGTCCTCGACGAGGCCGACCACATGGCCGACATGGGCTTCCTCCCCGGTGTGACCAAGATCATGCAGGCCACGCCCGAGCAGGGGCAGCGTCTGCTGTTCTCCGCCACGCTCGACAACGGCGTGGACAAGCTCGTCAAGAAGTTCCTGCACAACCCGGTCATGCACTCGGTCGACGAGGCGAACAGCCCCGTCGAGGCGATGACCCACCACCTGTTCGAGGTCGCCGACGCCGACGCGAAGAAGGACCTCGTCCGGACGCTCGCGAGCGGCACCGGTCGTCGCATCCTCTTCATGCGCACGAAGCACCACGCCAAGCGCCTCGCCAAGCAGCTCAGCAGCCAGGGCATCCCGGCCGTCGACCTGCAGGGCAACCTGTCGCAGGGTGCCCGTGAGCGGAACCTCGCGAAGTTCTCCTCCGGCGAGGCCCTCGTGCTCGTCGCCACCGACGTCGCCGCCCGCGGTGTGCACGTCGACCACGTCGAGCTCGTCGTCCACGTCGACCCGCCGACCGAGCACAAGGCGTACCTGCACCGCTCGGGCCGCACCGCCCGCGCCGGTTCGTCCGGCGACGTCGTCACCGTGACGATGCCCGCCGAGCGTCGCGACGTCGCGCAGATGATGCGTGCGGCCGCGATCAAGGTCACGCCGCAGCAGGTCACGGCGAACTCCCCCGCCGTCACGGAGCTCGTCGGCGAGGTCGCTCCGGTCCGCCACGTCGCCCCGGAGCAGCCGGCACAGCAGCAGCGCCAGCCCAAGCAGCGCACCGCCGAGTCCGACAACGCGGGCGGCGGTCGTCGCCGTGGTCGCGGCGGTCGTACCGGAGGCGCGGCGCAGCCCGCGCGTACCGGCTCGGCTTCCGGGTCGTCCGGTGCAGGGCGTCGCGGCGGTCGTCCCGCCGAGGCCGGCGCCGGCGCGTCGACCGGCTCCGCCGGTGGGCAGCGCTCGGGTGCCGCGTCCGGCGGTCGCCGCAGTGGTGGCAGCCGTCGTGCGTCGAGCGACACCGTCCGCGGCGGGTCCGCTCCGGTCTGGTCCTCGGAGGGCGGCTACGCCGCCGGTCGTGGGTCCGGCACCGAGTCGGGCGGCAACCGTCGTGGTGGCTCGCGCCGCGCCTCCCGTCCCGCCGGATCCGCGCGCTGACGGCTCGCGCCGCGCACAGCGTCGACCAACCGCGGTCCGGCGGGTTCCGCGCGCTGATCCTGTCGGCGTGGGGAACCTCCACGCCGCCTGAGCACGGACGCACTCCACGGGCGTAGGTTCTCCTTCACCGGATGCCGCGCGAGCGGCTGACGGGGAACTGTCCGCTGTCGGAAGGAGAGCCTATGGCTGGGATCGAAGACGTCAAGAACGCCGCTGCGAAGGCAGCTGGCAAGGCCAAGGAAGCCGTCGGGAACGTGACGGACAACGACCGCCTCAAGGCTGAAGGCAAGACCGATCAGGTCAAGGCCGACACCAAGCAGGCAGGTACGAACGTCAAGGACGCCGCTTCAGGCGTGGCCGACAGCCTCAAGAACGACAACAAGTAAGCCGGTCCAGTACCGCGCTGCGAAGCCCCCGGGTCCGATTCGGATCCGGGGGCTTCGTCGTGTGCGGGTGGCGTCGGCTGCTACATGAGGGCGCCGACCGATGCGAGTCCGGCGCGGAGGAGCGCTCCGCGACCGCCCTCCATCTCGTCGGCGACGGCGTCGGAAGCTGCCTCCATCGGGCTCATCCAGGTCAGCTCGAGGGCGTCCTGCCGGGGCTCGCACGTGCCGGTCACGGGGACGACGTACGCGAGGGAGATCGCGTGCTGCCGTTCGTCCGTGTAGACGGACGCGCCGGGCAGCGGGAAGTACTCGGCCACGGTGAAGGGGGTCGGGCTCGACGGCAGCTGCGGGAACGCCATCGGCCCGAGGTCCTTCTCGAGGTGCCGGAACAGTGCGGTCCGGATCGACTCGCCGAACATCACGCGCCCGGACACGAGGGTGCGGGCGATGGAACCGCTCGGGGCGACGCGCAGCAGCACGCCCACCTCGGTGACGACGCCGAGGCCGTCGGTGCGGACGGGCACCGCTTCGACGTAGCAGATCGGCAGTCGACGGCGGACGTTCGCGAGCTCCTCGTCGGACAGCCAGCCGGAGTCGGGGTCGGGGGTGCGCAGCGAGGCCATGCACCGTGTCTACCAGTCACTGTGGCGAGTTCGGCGGAAGGCGCGGGGGTTGGGGATGGTTGATGCGTCAACTACTGTCGTCCACATGATCGATCGCGATGCCCTGCAGTGGACCCGGAGCCCCTCCGAGCGTGCGGGGACCCCGCTGCTCGTGACGATGCACGGGGTGGGGTCGAACGAACGCGACCTGCTCGGACTCGCCCCGGCGCTGCCTTCCTCGTGGACCATGGCGTCGCTGCGTGCGCCGATGCCGTTCGGGCAGGGGTACAGCTGGTACCCGCTCGGGACGCCGGGCTCCCCGGCACTCGGGCCCGTCGACGAGTCCGTCGCCGGTGTCCTCGAGTGGATCGACTCGGTCGCGGCCGAGCACCCGCGGATCGGGCTGCTCGGGTTCTCGCAGGGTGGATCGATGGCGCTGCAGCTGCTCCGGGCACGGCCTGCTGCGTTCGCGTTCGCGGTGTCGCTGTCAGGCTTCGTCGTGCCGGGCGTGACGGACTCCCGTGACGAGGCCGTCGCCGCCGTCCGGCCCCGGGTGTTCCTCGGGCACGGCGACCTCGACCCGGTGATCCCCGGCGAGGCCACCGCCCGGACGCAGGCGTGGGCGGCGACGAACACCACCGTCACGGATCGCACGTACGAGGGCCTGCCCCACGCGGTGTCCGCAGCGGAGCTGGCGGACGTGGCCGCTTTCATCGGGGCGTAGGCGCGCTCGGCGCGTCCCGCGGCGCGCTTGGTGAGCAGACATGGTCGGGTCCGACGTGCGGACCCGACCATTGCTGCTCACGATGCGGACGGGAGGCGCGGTGCCAGCTGGCACCGCGCCTCCCGTCACGGGTTCCGACTTCAGTCGGCGAGGATCTGCAGGAGGTCCTTGCGGAGCTGGTCGATCTTGGCGGTCGCCGCCTTCGCCTGCTCCTCCGTCGCGCTGGTGCGGTACATGTGCAGGACGCCCATGGTCTTCCGGAGCGCCTCGATGAACTCGCGGGACGAGTCCGGGAGACCCGGCGCGTCGAAGGCCGCCGCGATCTCGTCCGCCTTCGCCTCTGCCTCGGCCTTGCCGGCGTCGGTGAGCTCGAAGAGCGTCTTCCGGCCGTCACCCGTGGAGACGACGAGGTCCTCGTCCACGAGCTGCTGGAGCGTCGGGTAGACCGAACCAGGGCTCGGCTTCCAGGCGCCGCCGGTGCGTTCGGCGATGGTCTTGATGACGGCGTAGCCGTTCTGCGGGCCCTCGGCCAGCAGGCCGAGGATCGCGAGGCGGACGTCGCCGCGGCGACGGCGTTCGCGGCCGAAGCCGGGACCGCCGAACCCCGGACCGCCGAAGCCGGGTCCGAAGCCGCGACCGAAGCCGGGGCCGAAACCGCCGCGTCCGCCGTGGTCGTGGTCACCGCGGTCGCGACCGGGGAAGCCGGCGCCGTGGTGCTGCCGCGGGCCGCCGAAGCGGGGGCCGCGCGGGTGCTGGGTGGTGTCGAAGTCGTTGTGCATGGGTCGCATGATGCGTCCTTCCGTCGTGCTGAGTCGGCTCGCGAACGGTCCGACCGGAGTCGTCTTCGTCGTATCGCGATGTATTAACGATAGATCGGTAACTATCGCTCTGTCAAGGGGTACGTCCGCACGGGCCGCTGTCGGTGGTGGCGGGCAGGATGGGACGGACCATGACGGACGTCCTCGAGCGCTTCTCCCCCGCCACCGCGGAGTGGTTCCGCGGCGCCTTCGCTGCACCGACCCCGGCGCAGGCCGGTGCGTGGGACGCCGTCTCCACCGGGCAGCACGCGCTCGTGATCGCCCCGACGGGGTCCGGCAAGACGCTGGCATCGTTCCTGTGGTCGATCGACCGACTCATCAGCTCGACCGACCGTCCGCCCGCGAAGCAGCGCACCCGGGTGCTCTACGTGTCCCCGCTGAAGGCCCTCGGCGTCGACGTCGAACGGAACCTGCGCAGCCCGCTCGTCGGCATCACCCAGACCGCGCGGCGCCTCGGGCTCGAACCGCCCGACGTCACGGTCGGGGTCCGCAGCGGTGACACCCCGTCGTCCGATCGGCAGAAGCTGCTGCGGCAGCCGCCGGACATCCTCATCACGACGCCGGAGTCGCTGTACCTCATGCTCACCTCGCAGGCGCGCGAGACCCTGGTGAACGTCGACACCGTCATCGTGGACGAGGTGCACGCCGTCGCGTCCACCAAGCGCGGCGCCCACCTGGCGGTCTCGCTCGAACGACTCGACGACCTGCTCGAGAAGCCCGTGCAGCGGATCGGGCTGTCGGCGACGGTGCGCCCCCCGGAAGAGGTGGCGCGGTTCCTCGGCGGACGCGCACCGGTGTCGATCATCGCCCCGCCGGCGCAGAAGACGTTCGACCTGCGGGTCGTCGTGCCGGTCGACGACATGGCCGAGCTCGGTGCACCGCCCGTCGGTGCGGACGCGACCGAGTCACCGACGAACGGGTCGATCTGGCCCCACGTCGAGGAACGCGTGGTCGACCTGGTCGAGGAACACCGGTCGACCATCGTGTTCGCGAACTCCCGCCGCCTGGCCGAGCGGTTGACGGCACGGCTGAACGAGATCCACGAAGAACGCGTGCTCGCGGCGGCGGGCTCGGTCGGCGACGGGGCGCTGGTGCCGGCCGGCGCCTCCCCCGCCGACGACGGGCTGCCGGTCGCGCGCGGGCGTCCGCAGTCGCCGGCACGGACCTCGGCGCACGCCGTCGCCCCGCAGGGCACGAAGCGGCCCCCGGCGCAGGTGATCGGCGCGTCCGGGCAGACCGGTGGCGGGGGCTCCGACGCCGCCGTGCCGGTGCTCGCCCGCGCCCACCACGGTTCCGTCTCGAAGGACCAGCGCGCCATCATCGAGGACGACCTGAAGTCCGGTCGACTGCGCTGCGTCGTCGCGACGAGTTCGCTCGAGCTCGGCATCGACATGGGCGAGGTCGACCTCGTCGTGCAGGTCGAGGCGCCACCCTCGGTCGCGAGCGGTCTCCAGCGCGTCGGTCGCGCCGGGCACCAGGTCGGCGAGATCTCGCGCGGCGTGCTGTTCCCGAAGCACCGCGCCGACCTGGTGAACAGCGCCGTGACGGTCGAGCGGATGGTGGCCGGGCAGATCGAGTCGATCTCGGTGCCGGCGAACCCGCTCGACGTGCTCGCGCAGCACACCGTGGCAGCGGGGGCGATCGACACGGTCGACGTCGAGCACTGGTTCGAGCTCGTGCGGCGGAGCGCCCCGTTCAGCGGTCTGCCCCGCTCCGCGTTCGAGGCCACGCTCGACCTCGTGACCGGGCGCTACCCGAGCGACGAGTTCGCCGAGCTCCGCCCGCGCCTGGTGTGGGACCGCGTGCACGGCACCCTGACCGGGCGTCCGGGTGCCCAGCGGCTCGCGGTCACCAGCGGCGGGACGATCCCCGACCGCGGCATGTTCGGCGTGTTCATGGTCGGCGAGAAGGCCTCGCGCGTCGGCGAGCTCGACGAGGAGATGGTCTACGAGTCCCGCGTCGGTGACGTCTTCGCGCTGGGTGCGACGAGCTGGCGCATCGAGGAGATCACCCACGACCGGGTGATCGTCAGCCCCGCGTTCGGGCAGCCGGGCCGCGTGCCGTTCTGGAAGGGCGACGGCATCGGTCGCCCCGCGGAACTCGGCCGCGCCACCGGGGCCTTCGTGCGCGAGGTCGAGGGGGCTTCCGACGACGACGCACGCGCCAGGGTCGCCGCCGGCGGGCTCGACGAACGGGCCGTGACGAACCTGCTCACCTTCCTCCGCGACCAGCGCGCCGCGACCGGACACGTGCCGAACGACACGACCCTCGTGATCGAGCGCTTCCGTGACGAGCTCGGCGACTGGCGGCTCATCCTGCACTCGCCGTACGGCATGCAGGTGCACGCGCCGTGGGCCTTGGCGGTCGCCGCACGACTCCGCGAGCGCCACGGGATCGACGGCGACGCCATGGCCGCCGACGACGGGATCGTCGTGCGCATCCCCGAGACCGATGCCGAGCCTCCCGGCGCCGACCTGTTCGTGTTCGAGCGGGACGACCTCGAAGCGCTCGTGACGGACGAGGTCGGGGCGTCGGCGCTGTTCGCCGCGCGCTTCCGTGAGTGCGCCGCGCGGGCGCTCCTGCTGCCCCGCCGGAACCCCGGGCAGCGGTCCCCGCTCTGGCAGCAACGGCAGCGGGCCTCCCAGCTGCTCGAGGTCGCCCAGAAGTACCCGACCTTCCCGATCGTGCTCGAGACCGTGCGCGAGGTCCTCCAGGACGTGTACGACGTGCCCGCCCTGCTGGGGATCGCCGACGACATCGCGGGCCGGCGCATCCGGTTGGTCGAGACCGAGACGGAGACGCCGTCGCCGTTCGCGCGCTCGCTGCTCTTCGGGTACGTCGCCGCGTTCATGTACGAGGGGGACTCCCCCCTCGCCGAGCGTCGGGCGGCCGCACTGTCCCTCGACTCGACGCTGCTCGGCGAGCTGCTCGGTCGTGCCGAGCTCCGCGAGCTGCTCGACCCGGCGGTGATCGCCTCGGTCGAGCGTGACCTGCAGCGGCTCTCGCCGGACCGCCGGGCGCGCGACGCCGAGGGGATCGTCGACGTCCTGCGGCTCGTGGGCGCGCTCGACCTCGACGAGATCGTGGACCGGAGCTGGCTGGCGGAGGCGGACGACCGCGCCGCAGCGACGACCGAGGTGCAGACCGTGCTCGCCGCGCTCGAGCGAGACCGCCGCGTGCTCGCGTTCTCGCACGCCGGCGCGACCCGCTGGGCCGTGATCGAGGACGCCTCCCGCCTACGCGACGCCCTCGGGGTGCCCCTGCCGATCGGCGTGCCGACGGCGTTCGTCGAACCGGTGGCCGACCCGCTCGGCGACCTGGTCGGCCGGTACGCCCGGTCGCACGGGCCGTTCTCCGCGCAGGACGCCGCCGGACGGCTGGGGCTCGGGATCGCCGTCGTGCAGGACACCCTGCGCCGCCTCGTCGCCGACCGTCGCGTGGTCGAGGGCGAGTTCCGTCCCGATCGCCAGGGTGCGGAGTGGTGCGACGCCGAGGTGCTCCGCCGCATCCGCACGAAGTCGCTCGCGGCGCTCCGGCACGAGGTCGAGCCGGTCGCGCCGGACGCCCTCGCGCGGTTCCTGCCCGCGTGGCAGCACGTCCGGACCGCCGGCACCCGCGGTGGGCTGCGCGGCGTCGACGGGGTGCTCCAGGTCGTCGACCAGCTCGCCGGGGTGGCACTGCCCGCGAGCGCGTGGGAGACCCTCGTGCTGCCGGCACGCGTCGGCGACTACGCGCCGAGCATGCTCGACGAGCTCACCGCCACGGGCGAGGTCCTCTGGTCCGGCGGCGGCACCCTGCCGGGCAACGACGGCTGGATCCGCCTGCACCTCGCCGACACCGCGGCCACGACCCTGGCCGAGCCCTCCGGCGACGAGACGACCGAGCTCCAGCGGGACGTGCTCGGTGCGCTCGCGGGCGGCGGCGCGTACTTCTTCCGGCAGCTCGGGCAGGCCGTGGGCAGCACCGACGACGCCGCCCTGTCGACCGCACTGTGGGACCTGGTGTGGGCCGGACAGATCACGAACGACACCTTCGCGCCGTTGCGCGCGATGCTCGGCGGGAAGGCGAAGAGCTCGAGCGCACCCCGCGCACGGGCGTACCGCGGCCGTCGTCGGCCGACGATGCCGACCCAGTCCGGCCCGCCGTCCGTCGGCGGCCGATGGTCCCTGCTCCCCCTCGCCGAGTCCGACGCGACCGTCCGTGCCGCCGCGACCGCCGAACAGCTGCTCGAGCGGTACGGCGTCGTCACCCGCGGCGCCGTGCAGGTCGAGGGCGTCCGGGGCGGGTTCGCCGGCGTGTACCGGGTGCTCTCCCGCTTCGAGGAGTCCGGCCGGGCACGCCGGGGCTACTTCGTCGAGGGCCTCGGCGCCGCGCAGTTCGCGACGGGGCCCACCGTCGACCGGCTCCGCACGTACGCGCGCGACATCGACGACGACGAACGGGCCGATCCGGACCGATCGCGTGATGCCCTGACCCTCGCGGCGACCGACCCGGCGAACGCGTACGGGGCATCGCTGCCGTGGCCGTCCGACACTGCCGCCGGGCCCGACGACGACGGTCCGGGCAGCGCCGACGGTCCCGCTGGTCGTTCCGGTGCGCCCGCCGACTCCGCTCCCGCGAAGACGCCGGGCCGCGGGCACCGGCCCGGGCGCAAGGCGGGCGCCCTCGTCACGACGGTCGACGGGCACCTCGCGGTGTACGTCGAACGCGGTGGCAAGTCGGTGCTGACCTTCACCGACGACCCGGCGGACCTCGCCGTGGCGGCAGCGTCGATCGCCGCGACCGTGCGGAGCGGCCTGCGGAAGCTCTCGGTCGAGCGGGTGGACGGCGACTTCGTCCTCGAGACGCCGCTCGGTTCGGCGCTGCGCGAAGTCGGCTTCACCGCCACGCCGCAGGGGCTGCGTCTCCGTGTCTGAGCGCACGACGGGGGTGCCCGGTGCCTGAGGGCGACACCGTCTTCCGGGCCGCCCGTCGGCTCCACGCCGCACTGGCGGGGAAGGTCCTCACCCGCAGCGACTTCCGGGTGCCGGCGTTCGCCACGCTCGACCTCGTCGGCCGCACGGTGGACGAGGTCGTCCCGCGTGGCAAGCACCTGCTGCACCGGATCGGCGACCTGACCGTGCACTCGCACCTCAAGATGGAGGGGCGGTGGGACGTCTACGCGCCCGGGGACCGCTGGCGTCGCCCGGCGCACCAGGCACGGGTGGTGCTCGACGCTGCGGAGGTCTCGACGGTGGGCTTCGCGCTCGGGGTGCTCGAGGTCGTCCCCCGCGACCAGGAGTCCGAGATCGTCGGGTACCTCGGCCCCGACCTGCTCGGACCCGACTGGGACGCCGACCTCGCGCTGGCGAACCTGACGCGGGACCCCGATCGTCCGGTCGGCCTCGCACTGCTCGACCAGCGGGTGCTCGCCGGCCTCGGGAACGTCTACCGGAACGAACTGTGCTTCCTGCGCGGTGTCCTGCCGACCCGTCCGGTGCGCGAGGTGCACGACCCGGCGCGGATGATCGCCCTGGCGAGCCGGCTCATCCTCGCCAACCGTGACCGCAGTGCCCGTGTGACCACCGGGGTCGATCGGCCCGGTCGGCGCTTCTGGGTGTACGGCCGGGCGGGGAAGCCGTGCCTGCGCTGCGGCACGCCGATCCGGTACGGGGAGCTCGGTGAGTCGGAGCTGACCCTGCGCGACACCTACTGGTGCCCGCGCTGCCAGACCTGACGGGGCGCGGCCACCGCGCCGGCGCTACGCGCGCGACATGATCCACGCCAGCATGTACGACCGTGAGTTCGCCGAGTCGACCACCGCGTCCGGCAACGCCCGCGCCTCCCGCAGCGCCGTGGCCGCATCGGCCCGCGACGCCAGCGCCCGGTACATGAGCAGGTAGTCGCCGAACTGGACGTCGTACCTGCCGTCCGGCACGGCCTCGGCCAGCACCCGGCGGATCTGCGCCGAACCGCCGGCATCGACGTACGAGGCCGCCACGGCCGGCATCGGGATGAGCTCGATCCCCGCGGGCGCGGCCGCCGCGGCGCTGAACCAGGTCGCGTGGTCGCGCTTGCCGCCCCAGGTCAGCGAGACCACCCGGTGCCGGAACTCCGGGAACGCGGAGAGGTCCGGGTCGAGCACGTCCCGTGCGGCCGAAGCCGCCTCGTTGGAGAGCAGCCAGGTCCCGACGGACCGGAGCGACGACGACCCCGAGGACGACCCCGACACCGCTCCCCACAGCGCGACGCCGTTCCACGCCGAGACGGCCTCGGACGACGACTCCTGGTTGTTGCCGTCCGCGAACGGCGAGAACCCGGACGCCCACGAGTGCTGCGCGTACGGGTCGTAGACGCGGAGCGCCGGGAACGAGGCGGTGGCCTCCGGCGAGGCGATGTCCACCGCGACGAGGTCGGCCACGGTCCGCCACCGGCTGACGAGCGCCGGGTCGTCGGCGGCGAGGACGGCGGCTGCGGACAGCACGTAGCCGTAGTGGAAGTGGTGGTCGTTGAACTCGTCGGAGCCGAACGAGGCCTCCTGCCCGACGAGCCCGTGCAGCGTGGGGTCGTAGGCGAAGCACCGCGCCGTGCGGGTCCCGCACCCGGCGGGGTCGAACCACTGGTCGAGCTCGTCGACGACCGAGGTCTTCAGCGCGTCCGCCACCGACGAGAGGTCGAGCTGCGTCGCGAGCCGGTACAGGTTCGCGACGCGGTACAGGTCCTTCCCACCGCCGTAGCTGTCCGCGGCGTACGACGAGGCATCCACCGTGGAAGCGTCGGCGCGGACCTGGGTGACGAGCGCCGCTCGCTCCGCGGACGACAGCCCCGACAGGTCGAGGGTGTCCGAGGGCCGGACCGTGTCGACCGCGAACCGCAGGGCGGTGCCGGTGCAGACCGGGGCCGGTCCCTGGACGGTCTCGTAGTGCAGGCCGGTGCACTCCAGGCCGGTCGTGCCCTGCCCCGGCTGCGGGACGAGCACGCCCCGGTCGCCGGAGCCGAAGTCGTACGTGAGCGTCGTGCGCTGCTTCCCCCGCGAGGCGCTGCGGTCGAGCGCGACCCCCGTGAGCGGACGGGCGGCGGCGACGAGCCGGGCCGTCTGTGCCGCGGTCGCGCCGTCCGGGACCGGCAGGAGCACGACGCTGCCGCCGGACCGCACGTCGATCGTGTCGCCGTCGATCGTCCCGTCGCGGACGACGAGCTGCCAGGTCCGGCCACCGCTGGTGACGGTCCCGGTACCGTCCCCGGTGCCGTCGATCGGCGAGGTCGCGGTGACGGTGCCGGCACGCGCGGCGGTGTACGTCACGAGCGGCGAGCCCTCGGCGACCACCGTGTGCCCGAGGACGGTGGAGCCGTCACGGTGCTCGACGGTCACGGACACCGAGTCGTAGTCGGACACCAGGGTCGAGGTCGCACCGAGGTCGAGTCCGACCTGCTGCGTCGTGCCGCCGGCGATGGTCTTCTCGGTGGCCGTGACGGTGGGGAGCCCGGCCGCGAAGCCGTCGTCGGTCACCTGCCACGAGATCGGGCTCGGGAACACCGGCTGCGGTGCCGCGCCGAAGACGAGTCCCGAGAACCAGCGGTTCGTCGGCGCCAGCAAGCCGTCGGCGAGGCGCATCGCGCCCGCCTTCGACGACGCGACGTCGCCGAGAGCGGCGACCGCGCGCGCCTGTGCCGCCCCGTTCGTGGTGGGCGAGGTGGTCTCGCCGGGGTGATCCGTGCCTCCAGGACCGGTGCACGCGGTCACGAGCATCGCGACGGCCGTCACGACGGTGACGCTGGTGGACAGCCTGGAGGCACGGCGCACGCCGACCCGACGGCGCGCGTCCGGCGCCTGGTCGCGACGGGCAGACCGAGGCAGCCGGAGCATGGGGCTACAGTCCGATCTGCCGCGCGAAGTCACGGACGAGGTCCGTGACGCCCGCGAGCCGGCCGTCGTCCCGCAGGTGCAGGGTGGCGTCCACCGGCGTCCCGGGGCTCGTGATCCCGCTCGACGGCGACGCGGAGAGCTCGGGGCTCTCGACGTCGACCGTGGTCTTCGCCTGTCCCTGGTCGTTGGTCTCGACGCTGACGCTCTTCACGGTCCCCCGGATCGTCGTGTCGTTCGGGAGCACGAGGTCGACCGCGGCGCCGTTCCGGATCCGCCCGTAGTCCCGGGCCGTCACGATGAAGCTCGAGGTGACGAAGAGGCTGTCCTCCTTGTGGATCGTGCCGAGCTCGGAGCCGGCCTGCACGTATCCGCCGGTCTTCACGTCGACCTTGGCGACGGTGCCGGAGACCTCGGCCTTGAACGTGATGAAGCCGTCGGCGCCGATGTCGTACGCGCTCGTCTGCGTGTTCGCGCCCACGACGCCCTTCCGGATGTCCTGCGCGAGCTGGAGGCTCTGCACCTGCAGGAGCTGGTCGCCCTTCCGGACGGTGTCGCCCTCCTCGACGTACTCCTCGGTGACGGTCCCGCCGTAGTCGGTGCCGACGGCGTACTCCTGCGCGGCGATCGCCGCCGAGGTGCTCGCCACGGCGCTCTGCCGCTGGTTGAAGACGAGCGTGAACGCCGCCACGACGACGAGCACCACGATGAGTCCCGCGAACAGCCGGAGTCGGTTCGTCCAGGTCATGCCGTCACCCCGTCCAGCATCGCGGTCAGCCGGTCCGTCACGCGGTTCCGCGCCTGTTCGCGGAACGCGGCGATGATGAACGCGAGGAACACGAGGGTGTTCGTGGTGTTCCAGGCCGTCGCGAGCGTCAGCTGCCCGTTGTCGAGGTCACGCCAGACCGCCACGACGCTCGTCAACGCCAGGAACACGAACACGAGCACCTGCGGGACGATGAAGTTGAACGGGGAGGGCGTCCGACCACGGGAGGCGCCGGTGACGTGCCACGCCTGCTCCTTGCCGCAGACGACGTTCCAGAGCGCGCTCGCGTAGATCGGGAACGAGACCGCGGCGAGCAGGAGCGTCTCGTACCGGAACGACCCGAGGGCGTAGAACGCGAGGAGCACCTGCGCGCCGTAGAAGCCGAGGTAGAACAGCACCCACTCGCCGGCCCCGATCGTCAGGTTCATCGGGCGCAGGTCGAAGTAGATCTCGAGCGGCGGCACGAGCAGGAGGAGGCCGGGGACGATGCCCGTCAGGTAGAAGCTCGCGGTGACGAGGTACTGCAGTCGCTGGTCCATCGTCAGCCGGTGCTTCGGGCGGAACGGGAAGTGCGTGAGCAGGATCTCGAAGCCGCCCGCGGCCCACCGGAGCTGCTGCTTGGTGAAGCCCTCGATGGTCTCCGGGGCGTCGCCGACGGCGAGGGTCATCGGGATGAAGACGGTCTTCCAGCCGCGCTCGTGGAGCATCAGGCTCGTCCAGACGTCCTCGGAATTCGAGTCGGTGTACATGCCGCCGATCTCGTCGATGGCCTCGCGGCGGAAGATGACGTTCGTCCCGACGCAGAACGCCGCGTTGAACCGGTTCCGGCCGGGCTGGATGAACCGGTAGAACACCGTCTGCATGTAGCCGGCACCCCGCGAGACGAGGTTGTGGAGGTTGCCGTACGACTGCGGGGTCTGCACGAAGGCGATCCCGTCGTCGGCGAAGAACGGCACGGTCTCGAACAGGAAGTCCGGCTTCGGCACGAAGTCCGCGTCGAAGACCGCGAAGTAGTCGCCCTTGGCGAGCGTCAGCGCGTGGTTGATGTTGCCCGCCTTCGCGCCGTGCGACGACAGCCGACGGACGTACCGGGCGCCGAGCTCCTCGGCGAGCGCCCGCACCTCGTCGCTCCGCCCGTCGTCGAGCACCCACGTGCGGTGCTCACCGCGCATGGCCACCGCGGCCTGCACGGTCGCGGCCACCTTGGTGAGCTCCTCGCCGTAGACGGTGATGAAGACGTCGACGTCCACCCGGCGTCCGCGCACGTGCATCGGCCAGCGGTGGGGCTGGTCGGCGGCGCCGCTGCGGGCGATGGTGTCGCGGTCGAACAGGGTGTCCTGGGTGTGGTGGAACGCGAAGTCCCGGGGGTCGGAGCCGCCGGACAGGATCGTCCACATGGACAGGAGCGCCTGCCCCACGAGCACGCTCTCGGCGACGATCACGAGTCCGTACGGCAGGAAGTCGCCCCGGTTCGCCGGGTCGAGGAGGAACACCGCGTACGCCATCACGCCGAGCGTGGCGACGAGCACGATGAGGACCATCACGGGGCTGTGCGCCCGGCTCTCGGCACGCGGTCGGACGTAGGGCACCGGCTCGGTCTGCCGGCGACGTCGGGCGCGCTCGCGGTCGCGCGGCGTGAGCGGGGCCGGGAGCTGGAAGTCGAAGGACTGCAGCTCGTCGGTCGCCTCTGGTGCTCGGAGTGGCGTCTGGGTACGACGAACGTCGGGTGGTGCGGACATGGCGTGGTCTCCTGTCGGGTTCGGAGAGGACTCACGCGTGGTCGAGCGCAGGCGCCGACGCATCGTGAGACGGGCGTCGGCGGCTGCGGCGACATGGATCCGGACCCTCGGGAGGTCCGGCCGGCGAGGGACTAGGGATCCTGCGCCGGCGGTGCTCGCGACCGTGGGTGCGGTCGCGGTGTTCGGTGTGTCGTGTCGTGGTGCGGTCGTGCTGTCGACGGCCCGTCGCCGTCGGTGTTGCGAGCGTAGGTCCGACGGTGGTGCTGGTTCGTGACGAACGTGTGAACAAGTCTCGGGGGCGGCGATCGTGCGGTTTCCCGCAAGCGGCCGCCCCCGACGCGACGTCAGGCCGCGGAGCGTCCCGCGGCGGGGCGTCGGCGCAGGGTGGCGTCGAGCACGGCCGGCGGCTGGTACTGCTGGTCGAGCCGTCCGACGTCAGTGCCCGGCGGGACGATCGCGTCGATGCGGTCGAGGACCTCGTCGGAGAGCACCACGTCGGCGCCGGCGAGCAGGTCGTCGAGTTGCTCCACGGAGCGCGGGCCGATCAGGGCGCTCGTGACGCCGGGGTGCGCGATCGCGAAGGCCATCGCGAGGTGGGTCATCCGGATGCCGGTCTCCTCGGACAGTGCGACCACCTGTTCCACGGCGTCGATCCGTCGCTCGTCGCGGTTGTGCCGGAACATGGTCGCGCGGGCGAGGTCGGTGTCCTGGCCCTTCCGGAAGCGGCCGGTCAGCATGCCGCCGGCGAGGGGACTCCACACGAGGGACCCCATGCCGTACCGCTGGACGACCGGGAGGACCTCGCGCTCGATGCCGCGGTTGAGGATCGAGTACGTGGGCTGCTCCGTCCGGAAGCGCTCGAGCCCGCGGCGCTCCGACGTCCACTGCGCCTCGACCTGCATCGACGCGGGGAAGTCCGAGCTGCCGATCGCCCGGACCTTGCCGCTGCGGATCAGGTCGGTCAGGGCGGACAGGGTCTCCTCGAGGTCGACCGTGTCGTCGGGTCGGTGCGCCTGGTACAGGTCGATGTGGTCGGTCCGGAGGCGCCGCAGCGACCCCTCGACGGCCTGCGTGATCCACCGCCGGGAGTTGCCGCGCCGGTTCGGGTCGTCGCCCATCGGGCCGTTGAACTTGGTGGCGATGACGACGTCGTCCCGGCGGCCGGCGAGCGCCTTGCCGAGCAGTTCCTCGGAGCCGCCCTGCGAGTAGCGGTCGGCGGTGTCGATGAAGTTGATGCCCGCGTCGAGTGCGCGGTGGACGATGCGGATCGAGTCCTGCTCGTCGCCGTTGCCGATGCTGCCGTCGGTGCCGAGCATCATGGCGCCGAGGGCGAAGGGGCTGACCTGGATGCCGGTGCGGCCGAGGGTGCGGTACTGCATGTGCGGTTCCTCCTGTCGATGGCGTCCCGGGTGTCGGTGCCGTATCGTGGCCCGAAGTGGAACGCTCTTCCGGAACTATACGGAATGACTTTCCGTTTACGCAAGAGGAGGACTCCGTGCGCGCCGACGCCCGACGCAATGCCGACGCCCTGACCGACGCCGCCAAGGCCGTCTTCGCGACCGACGGGGTGGACGCCCCCGCGAAGCTGATCGCGGACCGGGCCGGGGTCGGCGTCGGCACGCTGTACCGGCGGTTCCCGCAGCGCTCGGACCTCGTCGTCGCGGTGTTCCAGCGGGCGGTCGAGTCGACGGCGGCCGCCGCGGACGAGCTCGCCGCCGCGCACGCTCCCGACGAGGCGCTCGCCCTGTGGCTGCAGCGGTTCACCGAGTTCGTCGCGACGAAGCGCGGGCTCGCCGCCGCCCTGCACTCGGGCGACCCGGCGTTCGAGGCGCTGCCGGACTACTTCCTCGCGCGGCTCGGTGGCGCCCTCGGTGGACTCCTCGACGCCGCGGCGGCTGCGGGGACGATCCGCCCCGACGTCGACGCGCAGCAGCTCCTGCACGCGGTGGCCGACCTGTGCCACGGGGCTCCGACGATCGAGCAGAGCCAGCTGCTCGTCGGGCTGCTCGTGGACGGGCTCCGCTACCGCGCGACGGCCTGACCGGCGGGGTGGAGCCGCTCGGCCGCGGTCGCCCGGACGGCCTCGGTCACGCGCTCGAGCAGCGGTGAGGCCAGGTTCCAGCGCTGCCACCAGAGCGCCACGTCCGCCCGACGCCCGGGAGTGAGCTCGACGAGGTCACCCCGGTCGAGGGCATCGAGGCACTGGGCCTCCGGCAGCATCCCCCAACCGAAGCCGAGCGACACCGCACGGGCGAAGTCCGCCGAGGTCGGGACGAAGTGCCGCGGCCCGGACGGTGCGTGGCCGAGCACCCGCCGCAGGTACCCCTGCTGCAGGTCGTCGTCGCGGTCGTAGTCCACGAGGGGCACCCGGTCGAGGAGCCGTGTCATCCGCTGCTCGCTGTCGACACCCGGCAGGTACCGGGCGACGAACGACGGGGAGGCGACGGCCCGGTACCGGTCGATCCCCAGCGGCACCGAGGAGCACCCCTGCACCGGCTCGGCCTCGGCCGTGACCGCCGCCATCACCGTGCCCGCGCGGAGGAGTTCGGCGGTGCGGTCCTGGTCCTCGCGGTGGAGGTCGAACACGACCTCGGTGTCGGCACGCACGAGGGCGAGCGCGTCGAGGAACCAGGTGCCCAGCGAGTCGGCGTTCACCGCGAGCGGGATCGAGGGGACGACCGAGTCGCCGCCGCCGAGCGCCCGGGTGGTCTCCTCGTCGAGCAGCCGGGCCTGTCGTGCGTGACGGAGGACGACCTCGCCGTCGGGGGTCGGGCGGACCGGCGTCGTCCGCTGCAGGAGCACCCGGCCCACCTGCTGCTCCATCGACTTGATCCGCTGCGACACCGCCGAAGGCGTGATCGACAGTGCTCTGGCCGCGGCGTCGAGCGTCCCGTGGTCGACCGCGGCGAGCAGGGTCTCGAGGTGTTCGCGCTGCAGTCGTGGCATGCAGGTGAGCTTACGCAGCATCAGGAACGTGAGCTGTACTGCACGTGGCCGCGGCCGTACGGTCGGACCGTGACCACACTCCTCCCCCTGCTCGCCGGCCTCGGTACCGGGCTCGCGCTCATCGTGGCGATCGGTGTGCAGAACACGTACCTGCTCCGGCTCGCGGTGACCTCGTCGGTGCGGGTCGTCGCGGCCGCGGTGGTGGTCTGCGCGCTCTCGGATGCCGTGCTGATCCTCGCGGGGGTGCTCGGCGTCGGGGTCGTGGTCGAGCGGTTCCCGGTGGCGCTCGTGGTGATCCGCTTCGTCGGTGCGGCGTTCCTGGTGACCTACGGGGTGCTCGCGGCTCGGCGGGCGCTGTGGCCGTCCGGCGCGGCGATGCGGGTGGAGTCGGCGGCGGCGGACGACGGCGTGCCGGTGGCGACCGCGGCGGCGAGACGGGACATCTCAGCGACGGTGGGTGCGGGACGGACGCGCACCGCGCCTCCAGGACCCCGACGAACCGACCGCACCGTCACCCTGCGGACGGCCGTCGTGACGATGCTCCTGTTCACGTGGGCCAACCCGCACGTCTACCTGGACACGCTCGTGTTCCTCGGGTCCGTCGCGAACCAGCAGGGGCCGGCGGAGCGGTGGTGGTGGACGGTGGGGGCGGTCCTCGCGAGCTGCCTGTGGTTCGGCGCGCTCGGGTTCGGCGGACGGCTGCTGCGACCGTTGTTCGCGAAGCCGCTGACGTGGCGCGTGTTCGACGGGCTCGTCGCGCTCGTCATGCTCGGGTTCGGCGCGGCGCTCGCACTGGGCGCCTGACGCGGCGCGCGGCGGGTGGCCGCGCCCACGCCCGCGTGGAACCACGTTTCCGACACCGAACCAGCCCCCGCGCGTGGTTCGGTGTCGGAAACGTGGTTCGACCCGCCCGCCAGCGCCAGCGCCCGCGCCAGCGCCGGCGCCAGAGCGCGCGCCCGCGCTACTGCAGGCCCTTGCCCACCCGGCTGTTGCGACGGCTGTACCCGAAGTAGATCGCGAACCCGACCACGAGCCAGATGACGAACCGGAGCCACGTCTCGACCTCGAGGTTCAACATCAACCAGAAGCACAGCACCGCCGAGACGATCGGCAGCACCGGCGACCACGGCACGCGGAAGGCACGCGGCGCGTCGGGACGCGAACGACGGAGCACGATGATCCCGATCGACACGAGCACGAACGCGGACAGGGTGCCGATGTTGATCATGCCCTCGAGCTTGTCGACCGCGGTGAAGCCGGCGAGCAGCGCGACGACGACACCCGCGACGACCTGCACGCGCACCGGCGTCTGCGTCTTCTCGTTCGTCTTCGAGAACCAGCGCGGCAGCAGGCCGTCACGGCTCATCGCGAAGACGATGCGGGACAGGCCGAGCAGCAGCACCATGACGACCGTGGTCAGACCGATCAGGGAGCCGATCGCGATGATGCCGGCGGCCCACGGCAGTCCGACGATGTCGAAGGCCGATGCCAGCGACGGCGTCTTCTCCTCGGCCAGGCGCTGGTACGACACCATGCCCGTGATGACGACACTGACGCCGACGTAGAGCAGCGTCACGATGCCGAGGCCGATGAAGATGCCGCGCGGCAGGGTCTTCTGCGGGTTCTCGGTCTCCTCCGCGCTGGTCGCGACGACGTCGAAGCCGATGAACGCGAAGAACACGAGGGAGGCCGCGGCGAGCAGGCCGAAGACGCCGTACTGGGCGGGCTCCGAGCCGGTGAACCAGGACACGAGCGACTGGGTCCAGACACTCCCCTCCGAGCCGCGGGCGGGCGACGCCGGCGGGATGAAGGGGGTGAAGTTCGCGGCCTTGACGAAGAACGCACCGGCGACGATGACGAACACGACGATGGCGACCTTGATGACCGTGATGACGGCCGAGACCCGCGACGACAGGCGGGTGCCGAACGCGAGCAGCACCGTGAAGATGCCGACGATCAGGACCGGGCCCCAGGTGAACGGGATCGGCCCGAGCTGGATCGTGCTCGGCAGGTCGACGCCGAACACCTCGAACGCGGTGCTGAGGTAGATGCCCCAGTACTTCGCGATGACGGCGCTGGCGGTGAGGGTCTCGAGGATGAGGTCCCACCCGACGATCCAGGCGAGCAGCTCGCCCATCGTGGCGTAGGTGAACGTGTACGCGGAGCCGGCGACGGGGATCGTCGAGGCGAACTCGGCGTAGCACATGATCGCGAGGCCGCAGGTGACGGCGGCGAGCAGGAACGAGATGATGACGCCGGGCCCGGCGAAGTTCGCGGCGGCGTTCGCACCGACCGAGAAGATGCCGGCGCCGACGGCGACCGCGATCCCCATCGCGGCGATGTCGAACGTCTTCAGGGAGCGTTTCAGGGACCGGCCCTGCTCCTCGGAGTCGGCCAGTGAGGCCTCGATCGACTTGATGCGGAGCTTCTGTGCCATGGGGTGGATCCCGTCATCGGCTGGCGGCGGACCCCGCGACATTACTGGTGTACCACCCCGACACGCAAACACCGCGGACGGGTGTGGCCCGGCAGCGCGGCCCGCGACTGCGCGTGGTCCGGGGCCCGGGAGGCGCGGCTCGGCTCAGACGGACCGGCGCCAGTCCGACAGGAAGCGCGCTCCGGCGTCGTCGTGGATCACGCCGTCGGGTGCCGTGAGCACCGGGTAGGGCGTCGCCGGGACCCCGTCGGACGGGCGGACGTCGACGTGCGCCACCTCGTGGCCGTTCGCGTGCAGCCAGTCCGCCATCGCGTAGTCGCTCCGGGAGTCGCCCATCGTCCGCCACGCCAGGGGCAGCTCGCCGTCCTGCGCGAGGAGCTCGAGCGACCGTTCGGCGCCCATGTCCTTGCCGCTGCGGTCGGACTCGACGTCGGTCGAGATGATCGTCGGGTCGATGCGCCACTGCACGGCACCGTCGGCGTCGGGGCGGACGTCGTCGAGCCGGCGGACCCCGAGCCCGCGGCGCTGGAGCGCGGCCATGGCCTTCGCGTCGAACTCCGGCTGGCGGGCGAGGTAGGTGGCGTTCGGCACCTCGACGCGCTGCTCGATCGAGACCATCGCGCGCTTCGTCTCGTCGAAGAAGACCAGGTCGGCGTACTCGTCGCGGACGAGCTCGCGCATCTCGTCGGCGTAGTCCCGCGGCAGCGCCAGGTCCTCGGCGACGGTCAGCTCGCCCATGCCGCCCTCGTACTGCGGGCCGATCGAGCACCAGACGGCGCCCTTCTCGCACACGGCGTGCACGCGGCCGCCCGCCGCGAGACCGCCGGCGAGCAGCGGTCCGACGACCTCCTGCCGGATGAAGGCGTCGCTCCGCCCCGTGTTGAACACGACGGGGATCCCCTCGGCCGCGAGCGCGACGAGGTCCTCGATGATGCTCGGGATCGCGATGGTGCGCGAGACGGGGCTGGCGATGGGCCCGTCGACGTCGAGCAGGAGTCCGAGGCGAGGTGCGTTCACGACGACCATCCTTGCAGCCCCGGTGGTCAGCGCCGTGCGGCCGTCCGCGCGGTGAAGCGGTCGAGCAGCTGGCCGAGGGCCACGGGCGCGGGCACGTGTCCCTGCCCCGGCACCTCGGCGTACTCCGATCCCGGGACGGCCTCGACGACCGCCCGGGCCGCCTGCCGCATCCACTCGAGGCCGTCACCACCGGCCGCGACGAGGACGGGCACGCCCACGGCTGCAGCCACCCGCTCGGGGATCGCGAGACCGTTGAGGACCCGGACGTCACGGCTCAGCACGTGCGCGTCGACCACGAGGGACCGCCACAGCGCACCCTTCAGCCGGAGTGCGGTGATCTGGCCCATGGGGACGCCGAGGACGTGCGCGAGGAACGCCCGGACGGCCTGGGCGCGACGCCCGACCGCGACGTGCTCGTCGAGGACGTCCGCGAAGACGACGTCGTCGGCGTGCGGGTCGACGGTGGCGCGGTAGGGCGGTTCCCAGAGCACGGCGGCGTCGAGTCGGACCCCGCCCGCGAGGCCGTGCAGCACCACGCCCGCGCCCACGCAGAGGCCCACCGCCGTGACGGGGCCCTCGACGTCGGCGACGACGGCCGCGAGGTCCTCGACCTCGCGCTCGATCGCCCACTGGTCGGTGTCGCCGCTCGCGCCGCGGCCGCGTCGGTCGTAGGTGATGACCCGGTAGCGGTCCTGCAGGGCCGCGGTCAGGCCGGTGACGAACGGGGTGCCGTGGTGGTCGAACGCCCCGCCGACGACGACGAGCGCGGGGCCCGTCCCGGCGTCGGACACGGCGAGCACCGTGCCGTCCGCGGAGACGACCGTGCGGTCGACGTGCTGGTCCATGGGGTCCTCGAAGGTGGGTCGACCGCGGTGCGCCGCTGGCGCGCGTGGGGTCCTTCGGGTCTGGTCCTTGGCGGGTCGGTTGTGTCGAGCATGACAGCCCCGTGCCCCCGCGTCGACACCCGCAACCAGGGGGAGAACACCGGTCCGGCCGCTCTCGACTCAGACCAGGGCCGTCGTGCCCACCGACTCCCGCTCGAGCAGGGACCGCTTCACGTCGAGCCCCCACGCGAAGCCGCCGAGCGTGCCGTCGGTCCGCAGCACGCGGTGGCACGGCACGAACAGCGCCGGGGCGTTCCGCGCACACACGCTCGCCGCGGCCCGGACGGCGTCGGGTCGCCCCATCGCGGCGGCGAACCCGGTGTAGGTCAACGTCCCACCGGCGGGGATCAACCGGAGCTGCCGCCACCCCTCGGCGAAGAGCTCGGTGCCGAACTGACGCACCGGCACCTGCATCGCGTGCTCGACCTCGCCCGCGTAGAACGCGTCGACGGCGTCCGCCGAGGCCACCCGCCCGTCGACCACGCGTTCCGGCCGGTGCCGGTCGGCGAGGCGCGCGAGGATGCGCTCCGCGTCGTCCGTCCAGCCCGAGGCGAGGACACGGCCCTCGGTGTCCTCGAGCACGGTGAAGGGGCCGTCGGGGGTGTCCAGCGTCTGGATCGTCGCATCGGTCATCGTTCGTCCTTCCGGGCGGCCGGAGCCGCGGTCATGTGGGTCGCACCGGTCGTCGCCGTCGCGCGGTCGATGATCGGTCGCCAGCAGTGCATCGTGAGGTAGCTCCGCCACGGCGCCACCTGCTCCGACCATAGGGAGAGCTCGCGCGCCGAACCGGGCAGCCCGAGTTCCTGTGCACCGTTGCGCACGGCGAGGTCGCTGTGGAGGAAGACGTCCGGATGGTGGCGGACCCGGAGCGCCACGTAGTCGGCGGTCCAGGGCCCGATGCCCTTCACCGCGAGGAGTCCGGCGCGCAGCTCGTCGAGCGACTGCCCGCCGTCGACCACGAGCGACCCGTCGGCGAGCGCGGCGGCCACCCGGAGGATCGTGTCGACGCGGGCAGCCGGGCCACGGAGCACCTCGTGCCCGCGGGCCGCGATGACGGCGGCGGACGGGAACAGCAGGCCGTCCGGCGCGATCGCGGACGGTACGGGCGCACCGAGCGCCGCGACCAACCGCGTCTGCGCCGTCCGGGCCGCCGCGACGGACACCTGCTGGCCGATGAGGGTCCGGACGACGATCTCGTGCGGGTCCACGGCGCCGGGCAGCCGGATGCCGGGGACCCGGGCGACGGCGTCGGCCAGCTCGGGCACCGCGCCGAGCACGGCGTCGACGGCTTCCGGATCGGCGTCGAGGTCGAAGTACGAGCGCACCCGCGCCACGAGCGTCGGGAGGTCGGAGAGGTCCGTGACCCGCACGCGCAGGTCGATCCCGGTCCCCCGCCCGGCCGCCCCGGGGACGGAAGCCGAGGCGCTGAACCAGGCCGCGCCTCCTGGCAGGTCGAGCACCCGTCCGTACGACGTGACCCGCCCGGTGTCGTCGACCTCCACCTGCTCCATGCCCGCCAGTGCGTGCAGCGCGTGCCAGTCGAGGAGCCCCTGCGCGTCGAACGGCGCGCGCGCCGGCAGGTGCACGTGCAGCGCCCCGTCCGCGACCGGTTCGAGCGTGCGGCGTGCGCGGAGCTCGGTCGGCGTGACCGCGAAGACCTCGCGCACGGTCTCGTTGAACTGGCGGACGCTCGCGAACCCGGCGGCGAACGCGACGTCCGCGACGGGCAGGTCGGACGAGGTGAGCAGCGTCCGCGCGGTCTGTGCACGGTGCGCCCGGCTGAGCGCCTTGGGCCCGGCACCGAGCTCGGCGGTCATGATGCGGTTGAGCTGCCGCTCGGAGTACCCGACGCGGGCGGCGAGGCCGGGCACGCCGTCGCGTTCGACGACGCCGTCCAGGACGAGGCGCATGGCGCGTCCGGCGACGTCCTCGCGGAGGTCCCACTCGGGGCTGCCCGGTGTGGCCTCGGGCAGGCAGCGCTTGCAGGCGCGGAAGCCGGCGAGGTGCGCGGCGGCACTGGTGCGGTAGAAGGTGACGCCGGACTCCCGGGGCGTCCGGGCCGGGCACGACGGGCGGCAGTAGATACCGGTGGAGTGCACGGCGGTGACGAACTGCCCGTCGAACCGGGCATCGCGGGAGGCGACGACACGGTAGCGCTCGGCGTGCAGTGCGTCTGGTGCGGTGGACATGCCCACAGCCTGACACGGCTCACCGACATCGACTGGCGGAAATCAGACAGGGCAGCGGACGTCCGTCGGCGCGGGGACGGCGGCCTGGAGGCGCGGCTAGCGTGGGATGCGTGACCGACGTGGACGACGTGGCCGGCTCCGGCGACCTGCCCTTCCGGACCGACGTCGAGATCGCGCTGCTGCTGGTGTCCCGGCGGCACCGGTACGAGGGGCGACCGGCGGACGGGGCGCTGCCCGCCCTGGACGACGAGCCGGACGACCTGCGCGAGCGCGTCGAGCTGCGCGCGGGGCTCGGGATCGTCGGCGACCGGTACTTCGCGTCGCGGGCGCACGTGCACGCCTCGGTGACCGTGATCGGTCTCGAGGGGCTCGACGCCGTCGCCGCCGAACTCGGTGCGGCCGTGGACCCGGTCGCGACCCGGCGGAACGTGTTCCTCCGCGGGGTGGACGTCGAGGCGCTCCGGGGCGAGCCGTTCTCCCTCGACTCCGGGCAGGGGGTGGTCCGCTTCCGCGGGTACCGGCCGGCGAACCCGTGCGCCTGGATGGACCACGAGGTGGCCCCGGGGGCGTTCCGGGCGATGCGCGGGCGGGGCGGGGTGCGGTGTGACCCGGAGTCCGACGGCGTCCTCGCCCTCGGTCCCGCGGTGCTCCGCACGGCCCGCCCCGTCGCGCTCCCCTGACGCGCGGCGCGCGCGGCGCGCTCGCCGCGCCAGCGTGCCGAGACTCGGGCCCGCGGACTCTTTCGCGCTGCCGCAGCCCACGCCGAGTCCGCCGAGCCGAGACTCGGCCCAGCCTCCTACGCCGTCAGTGCGGACTCGATCGCGAGTGGGCGCAGTGCCGGTCAGGCGGTCAGTGCGGACTCGATGGCGTCGACGAACGCCGGCAGGTCGTCCGGGTTCCGCGAGGTGATGAGCCCGCCGTCGACCTGGACCTCCTGGTCGACCCACTCGGCCCCGGCGTTCCGCACGTCGGTCTGCAGCGACGGGAACGACGTGATCGTCTTCCCCGACACGACACCGGCCTCGATGAGGGTCCACGGCCCGTGGCAGATCGCGGCGACGGGCTTGCCGGCCTCCGCGAACGCCTGCACGAGGGAGACCGCCTGCTGGTCGGTGCGGAGGGTGTCGGCGTTGATCGTGCCCCCGGGGACGACGAGCGCGTCGAACGAGCCGGCGTTGACACCGGCGATGGTGGTGTCCGGGTCGACGTGCTGGCCCGGGTCCTTGTCGCCGACGAGGGTCGCGATCGCCCCGGTCTCCTGCGCCGCCACCGTCACGGTCGCGCCGCGCTCGCGGAGCTGGTCGATCGGGACGACGATCTCGTCCTGCTCCACGCCGTAGTTCGTCGCGATGACGAGGATCTTCTTGCCGTCGAGTGCTGCCATGGTCGTTCCTTCCGCGGCCCGGTCGTTCCGGCCGCACGACCAGCGTCGTCGGGGAGCGCTGGAAGCGTCCGCAGGTGGACAGCCGTGGGCGGCGGTCGGGTCAGCCGCGGATGCGGAAGGCCGTTCCCTCGCGCTCCACGGAGATGCCGTCGTAGCCGCCCACCCGGTACAACCCCGCGGTGACGTCGGCCTCGAGCGTCCCCACGACGACCGTGGTCGCCCCAGAGGCGATGGCGGCCTCGAGCCCGGCGGGTGCGTCCTCGAAGGCCACGCAGTCGGCGGCGTCGACACCGAGCAGCGCCGCACCGCGCAGGTACCCGTCCGGGTGCGGCTTGCCGTGCTCGACGTCCTCGGAGGCGACGAGCGCCTCGGGCACGTGCACCCCGGCGGCCTGCATCCGCTCCACCGCGAGGTCGCGGGGCGCACTCGTGACGATCGCGACCGGCACCCCGGCGTCGACCAGGCGGGACACGAACGCCCCGGCGCCCGGGACCTCCGAGATGCCCTCGATGCTCTCGCGCTCCTCGGCGACGAGCCCGGCGGCGATCCGCAGCTGCTCGTCGTGGTCGAGGTCGGGCAGGAAGCGCTGGATCGTGCTGATCGCCTGGCGGCCGTGCGAGAAGGCGAGGATCTCTGCGGGGTCGATGCCGTGCTCGACGCCGAACCGGGTCCAGGTCGCCTCGACCACGGCGGTCGAGTCGACGAGCGTCCCGTCCATGTCGAAGAGCACCCCGGACGCCACGATGTCGATCACGCGCCCGACCCTAGCGTGCCACCCCGGTCGCTCGCCGGGGTCCGGCACCCGGTGCCGGTCACTCGCCGGGGTCCGGCGCGCGGTGCCGGTCACTCCCCGGGGTCGGGTGCCCGCAGGTACCGGGTGAGCAGCACACCGTCACGCCCGAGGAGCACGTGGGCCGGCCGGAAGCGCCGGAGGTCGAGCGAACCGCCGTGGGTGATGCGTGGGCCGGCGCCACCCTCGAGCGACGGGTCGACCGTCAGCGTGAGTTCGTCCACGAGGTCCGCCGCCACGAGCGCCCCGAAGAACGTCGGTCCGCCCTCGCAGTGCACCGTGCCGAAGCCGCGCGACACCAGGGCGTCCCGCAGGGTGACGGGGTCGACCGTGTCCGGGTCGTCGTCGGAGCTGCACGGTACGACGTCCGCGACCGCCGCGAGCGCCGCGGCCCGGGGCGACGACGCTGCGGTCGTCGAGGTGAGGACGATCGGACGCACCGGCGCCTCGGTGAACACCCGGGACGCCGGGTCGAGGGACAGCGAGCCCGAGACGATCGCGAACACCGGGTGGTCTGACAGCCCGTGTGCCCGCCGCCAGGCCACGTCGGCGTCGTGCAGCACCATCGGCCCGTAGCCCTCGTCACGGACGGTCCCCGCGGCCACCAGCACCGCGTCGGCCACCCGGCGCAGCAGGTCGAACACGCGCAGGTCGTCCGGCCCGCCGAGCGAACCCGAGACCCCGTCGCCCGCGGCCGTCGCCGAGCCGTCGAGCGTCGTCACGAAGTTCACGCGCAGCCAGGGTGCGACCGCCCCCGCCGTGTACAGCTCGAGCAGCTCGTCGTCGGACAGGTCGGCGATCGACGGCGGGAGGACGCTCACGTGTTGTGCCGCGCTTCCACCGGTGCCCGCCAGCCGAGCGTCGCCTCGACCATGCGCATCGCGTCCACGCTCTCGGCGACGTCGTGCATCCGGACGATCCGCGCGCCGAGCATCGCGCTCACGGTCGCGACCGCCAACGACCCCGCCAGTCGCTCACCGCGGGGACGCCCGAGCGACTCCCCCACGAAGTCCTTGTTCGAGACCGCCGCGAGCACCGGGTAGCCGAGCGCGACCACCTCGGGCAGGCGTCGGGTGAGCTCGAGCGTGTGCACCGTGTTCTTGTTGAGGTCGTGCCCCGGGTCGACGATGATCCGCGACTCCGGGATGCCAGCCGCGAGGGCCCGGTCGACCCGCTCGCGCAGGAACCCGACGACCTCGGTCGTCACGTCGCCGTACTGCGGCGGGGCCGGCAGCGGACGACGGGGCTCCGCCAGCGAGTGCGTGATCACGATCGTCGCGTCGGAGTCCGCCACGACGGCCGCCATCCGGGGGTCGGACAGCCCGGTCGTGTCGTTGACGACGCTCGCACCGGCCTCGATGGCCGCTGCGGCGACCTCGGGCCGGAAGGTGTCGACGCTGATCGTCACGTCGGACTCCTGCGCGAGCTGCCGGACGACGGGCACGACGCGGTCGATCTCGTCGGCGGCGGGCAGCTCCGGCCCCGGCGCGAACTTCACGCCGCCGATGTCGACCCAGTCCGCTCCCTGCTCGGCCGCGTGCACGGCGGCCTCGACGGCACGGTCGAGTGCGAACGTCGCGCCGCGGTCGTGGAACGAGTCGGGCGTGCGGTTCACGATCGCCATGACGGCGATGCGGTGGTCGAAGTCGAAGGTCCGGCGGCCGATGGTGCGCACGGGCTCGCGCAGGTCGGGGACGACCCACCCGGGTGCGGTGGCAGCAGGGCCCTGGCGCGCCCCGCCTCGCTCGGTCGTCACGCGTCCGCCCCGCGGCCGGCTCCGACGTCCGCGCCGGCACCGGCACCGGCACCGATCAGGGCGATCGCCTCGGCCCGACCGGCGGCCTCGGCCAGGGTGCCGGTCGCTGCCACGGTCACGGTCGTCGACCCGGTCTGCCGCTCCCCACGGGTCGTCACGCACTGGTGCTGCGCGTCGAGGACCACGAGGACGCCGGCGGCCCCGAGCCCCTCGGCGATGGTCGCTGCGACCTGCTCGCCGAGCCGCTCCTGCAGCTGCGGACGGGAGGCCACCGCGTCGAGCACGCGCGACAGCGTGCCGAGGCCGATGAGCCGGTCCCCCGGCGCGTACGCGAGGTGCGCCACACCGAGGAACGGGAGCAGGTGGTGCTCGCACACGGACCGGAACTTCACGTCGCGCACGATGACGAGCTGCCCGCGGTCGCCCGGTTCGGCGTGGACCGTGCCGTCGCGGGCGATCGCCACCGCGTCCGTCCCGATGCCGGAGAAGAACTCGGCGTACGACTCGGCCACACGAGCGGGCGTGCGGGCGAGTTCCGCGCGGTCGGGATCCTCGCCGATCGCGAGCAGGAGCTCCCGCACGGCGGACTCGATGCGCGCACGGTCCAGACGTTGGTTCACTCGTCCATCCAACACCAGCCCTGGCCGCAGAACGCGACCGGCCACCGGGCGTGACGTACCCCGTCGAGGCGAGCCGCGCCTCCAGGAAATCCCCTGGAAGGAAGCTGTGACGTGCCGGAAACCCAGCGCCCTTTAAGCTTGTTCGGTGAGCGCCCCGCAGACCGACACCACGCCCCGGAACCGCTTCGCGACCGGCCTCGACCGCTTCTTCTCCATCACGCACCGCGGATCGACGATCCCCCGCGAGATCCGGGGCGGCCTCGTCTCCTTCGTGACGATGGCCTACATCGTCATCCTCAACCCGCTCATCCTCGGCGGGTTCAGCCAGGACCAGGCGCCGCAGGACGTCCTCGGCGGCTGGCTGCAGAACGCCCAGGTCGCCGCGGCCACCGGACTCGTCGCCGGGCTCATGACGATCGCGATGGGCCTCATCGCGAACCTGCCGTTCGGCATCGCCGCGGGGCTCGGGATCAACTCGTTCCTCGCCGTCAGCGTCGTGCACCAGGTCACCTGGGCCGAGGCGATGGGCCTCGTCGTCATCAACGGCGTCGTGATCGTGATCCTGGCGTTGACGGGCATCCGGACGATGATCTTCACGGCCGTGCCGGCGCAGCTCAAGGCGGCCATCACCGTCGGCATCGGTCTGTTC